>NZ_LFBU01000001.1:2046276-2728368 GCF_001045555.1 Marinobacter subterrani | reverse complement strand
TGCGCTGTTTACCGGCTGGTGCCTGACCCGGCACCTTGCCGGGAGAATGCTGGGTGCGGCTCCGAGATTATTCTCCGGAATCTGGTTCTGGGTGATGCGGCTTGTGCTGCCGCTGGTGGTTGCCTGGATTGGTGTGCAGTATACGGCGTTTTCGCTGGCCAATCTCTGTGACACCGGCAGCACGGCGGTGTGGTGCGACCAGCCGGGAACCCTGCTTTCCGGCGGTCGGGCACCGGCCGCGGAAAAGCCGGAAGCCGCAGAGGCTCCGGCGACATCGCCCGGTGCCGAATCCGCAGTCCGCAAAACCGCGCCGGCTGCCGCGCCGTTGCCGCCAAGGGAGGATGGCAATACAGAGGGGGCGGGGGAAAAAGCCCAAAAAGACGACGATATCCTTTATCATAGCGTGTGAGTCAGGCTGTACTCCTCGCCAGACGTCTGCAACTTTTTCAAGCGCTTTTGCATGCAGGACAACCGGTTCAAATGCCCCAACAGATCGACAAGACAGCTTTGGTAATGCACTCTGCAGAGCGAATGTTCCACCTGGTGAACGATATCGCCCGCTATCCCGAGTTCCTTCCTTGGTGTGCCGGGGCAGAGATTCATGAGCAGGGGGCTCATCAGATCACTGCATCTATTGAAATCGCCAAGGGCGGTATGCGGCACAGGCTGACCACACGGAATCAGTTGTCAATGCCCGAGGCCATCGAGATGAACCTGGTGGACGGCCCGTTCCGGAACCTGACCGGTCGCTGGTATTTCAAGCCCCTGAATGACAGCGCCTGTAAGGTCATCCTCTCGCTTGAATTCGAGTTTTCAGGCTCCCTGTCCCGGATGACCTTCGGGCCGGTGTTTAACCAGGCGGCGACGACCATGGTGGATGCCTTCTGCCGTCGGGCGGATCAGCTTTATCAGAAGGAGGGTGCATGATGGAGGTTGAAGTGGCCTACGCGCGCCCGGACAAACAGCAGATTGTCCCGGTAACGGTTCCGGAAGGGACGACGGCGCTGGAAGCCGCCAGACTCTCGGGTATCGTGGATGTGTTTCCGGAGCTGGATCTGGACGCGACGGATATGGGTGTCTTCGGGAAGGTGATCAAGGACCCTTCGGCCCACGAGCTCCGCCAGGGTGACCGGGTGGAGCTGTATCGGCCGCTCAAGATAGATCCCAAGCAGGCAAGGCTGAACCGGGCAAAGAAAAAAGCCTGACTTCAGTAAGCCGGGGTTTCTTCAAGTAGCTTGGCCTCATAATGGGCGTATTGGTCGCCATCGTAGTAAACAATGATTCGCTGTTCCTTGATGTCGCCGCCGCCCCGCTGAAATGTGTAGACATAATATTCCCGGGAGAGATCTACGGGATTCAGCATCAGCGGTGTTCCCATGATGGCGTGCACCTGGCTGCGGGACATCCCCTCGGCAAGCTGTGACAGATCCTCTTCGGTAACGATGTTCCCCTGCTGGACGTTGATCTTGTAGACGCCCGGGAAAACGCAACCGGAAAGAACGAGAGTGAGAATGACTGCTGTGAGCTTTTGCATCGCCGGGGGAAATCCTCTATCTTGAAATCGCCTGCCAGGGGCAGGTGTGATACGGGTCAACCGTTCAAAGGCGGCTTCATCATACCGGAAGCCGTGAGGCACACCAAAGGGTGAATAGTAGCATGTCGTCTGAAAACGCCGAATTACGTAAAGTCGGTCTGAAAGTGACTCTGCCGAGAGTGAAAATCTTCAATATATTGGAGACGGCTGAGGAGCATCATCTGAGTGCCGAAGATGTGTACAAGAAGCTCCTGGAACAGGGCGATGACGTGGGGCTGGCGACGGTCTACCGGGTACTGACTCAGTTTGAGGCGGCGGGGCTGGTCTTGCGCCACAATTTTGAAGGCGGTCATGCTGTTTTCGAAATGGCCGGTGATGATCACCACGATCACATGGTTTGCACCCAGACCGGTGAGGTGATCGAGTTCTTTGATGAAGTAATAGAAGAGCGCCAGAAGAAGATTGCGCAGGAGCACGGTTACGAAATCGTGGATCACAGCCTGATTCTGTACGTCAAACCCATCAAGTCCTGAGTCCTGCCCTGGCAACACCTGCCAAAAAAAGGGGCGGGTGTTTGAACCCGCCCCAACAGCTCTCAGGATCGAGAGGGGTAGTGGTTTCTTCTTTCCGGGTCAGTGGTGGGTTGCCTGCCCCTTTGAAAACATTTCTCGGGCATGGGCGATCGTGTGGTCGGTCATGTCGACGCCCCCGAGCATTCTCGCCACTTCACTGATACGTCCCTGATCGTCCAGCGCCTCGATTTTCGAGAAGGTAGCGTCCCGTTCGGTGAATTTACTGACGAAGAGGTGCTGATGACACTGCGCGGCCACCTGAGGCAGGTGGGTAACACAAAGCACCTGGCCATTGCTTCCCAGTGTGCGCAGCAGCCGGCCAACCACTTCCGCCGTGCCGCCGCCGATGCCGACATCCACTTCATCAAAGACCAGCGTCGGTGTGGTTGAGGTCTGGGCAACCACCACCTGAATCGCCAGGCTGATGCGTGACAGCTCGCCGCCGGAGGCCACCTTGGCCAGTGGCCGTGCCGGTTGCCCGGGGTTGGCGCTGACCAGAAACTCGATGTCTTCCAGGCCATGGGCCGCCGGCTCTTCACCGGTATTGCGGTTCAGGTGGGTTATGAATTGCATGTTGGGCATGCTCAACTGCGCAAGTTCTACTGCCACGCGCTGGTCAAGCTCGGCGGCCGCACTGGCGCGAGCCTGTGAGAGTTGGCCGGCCAGTTCATCGAATCGGCCGCGCTGGCTCGCCAGGTCGGCTTCCAGCTGCTCCAGGCTGCCCTCGCCGCCGTCCAGTTCCGCCAGCTCGGCGCTCAGGCGCTGATGCAGCTCGGGCAGCTCTTCCGGGGTAACCCTGTGCTTGCGGGCCATCTGGTAGATGGCGCTCAGCCGTTCTTCAACGTCTGCCAGCCTGGCGGGATCGGCCTCGTAATCCTCTACAAAGTGGCGCAGGTTGTCGCCGGCTTCGGTAATCTGGATCTGGGCTTCTTTCAGCATCTGGATGGTGTCGGCCAGCGCTGGCACGTCTACCGGCAACTGTTCGAGCTGTTGTAGTGCCTGTCGGATCATATCGGCGGCGCTGGTCTCGTCTTCGGTGCATAGCAGCGCAGCCTGGTGGCTGTTATGCAGAACGGTGTCTGCCTGGCTCAGCTGTGCCTGCTCCTGTTCCAGTTGTTCGTGCTCGCCCGTCGCCAGTGCCAGTCGTTCCAGTTCTTCCACCTGGTAGCGCAGCAACTGAAGCTTGGCTTCGGCTTCATCGGCGTTTTGCTGCCGCTCGGTCAGGCGCTGTCGAATCCGGTTCCAGGCCTTCCACGCCTCCCGGGTGTCAGTAGCCAGTGCCTCGACACCGGCAAATTCGTCCACCAGCTTGCGATGGGTTTCCTTGCGCAGAAGGGACTGATGCTGGTGCTGGCTGTGAATGTCCATCAGCAGGCCGCCGAGTTCCCTGAGGTGATTCAGTGGGCAGGGCTGGCCGTTGATATAGGCGCGGGAGCGCCCGTCCTTGCTGATAACACGGCGAAGGATGCAGTCATTCTCGTCATCCAGCTCGTGCTCTGCCAGCCACTCGGTTGCCTCGGGGATGCTGGCGACATCAAACGTGGCGGTGATGTCGGCGCGCTTGGCTCCGTGGCGCACCGCGCCGGCATCGGCGCGACCGCCCAGGGCCAGGCCGAGGGCGTCCAGCACGATGGATTTGCCGGCGCCGGTCTCGCCGGTCAGTGCCGTCATACCTTTGCCGAACTGGAGTTCCACCCGTTCGGCGATGGCGTAATTGGAAACCGTTAGCTGATTGAGCATGCAGATAACCTCCGCGACTTTCTGAAACCGGGCGAGTGGTTTTGACGCCACTCAACACTGTGAATGCATACAGGTGCTGTGAATATATACAGGGTTTTACCGGTTTGCAAACCCGGCAATGTGATTTTATTCAGGAATGCAGGCACCGATGGTTGAAACCTGCGTGCGGGGCCCCATATCCGTTCGCAATGACATTATTCCGGCACGCTGCGGCCGGAGCCCACGTTCAACCGGCCACCGAAAAAGGCCGCTGAAGACCAAGCAGGAGTAGCCATGAGCACTGACGAGAACCGCAACGAGCACGAGGAACTGAACGAAGCCCTCGAGGCTGCCAAAGAGGAGGCCCAGTCCGCCGATCAGGAGTCTGGCGAGGGCGAGCTCTCCGAGGTGGATGCTCTGAAAGCAAAGGTTCAGGAATTCCAGGAGCAGATGCTTCGCTCCCAGGCCGAGATGCAGAATGTGCGTCGCCGGGCTGAGATTGATGTCGAAAAAGCCCACAAGTTTGCCCTGGAAAAGTTCGTCAAGGAGTTGTTGCCGGTTGCCGACAGCCTGGAAAAAGCGGTTGAAAGTACCGAAGGCAAGGGTGATTCCGGCGAGCTGGTGGCGTCCATCCGCGAGGGTGTGGAAATGACGCTGGGCCTGTTCATGTCCAGCCTGAAAAAATTCAACGTTGAGCAACTTGACCCTGTGGGCGAACCCTTCGATCCCCAGCAGCACGAAGCCATGTCCATGGTGCCGGCCCCAGATGCCGAGCCTAACAGTGTGGTTGCCGTGGTTCAGAAGGGCTATCTGCTGAATGGTCGTGTGGTTCGGCCGGCCATGGTGATGGTTGCCAAGGCCGAAGATGCACCAAAAATTGATGAGCAGGCTTGAAAAGCCGATTAAAGCGCCAATATAGCCAGTAAATAGCGACAGCGGAGGCCGGGCCTCCGGTAAAGCATTCAGAAGAATCGGAGTGACTCAATGAGCAAGATTATCGGTATCGATCTGGGAACGACCAACTCCTGTGTAGCCATCATGGATGGCGACAAGGTCAAGGTTATTGAAAACGCCGAAGGCGATCGCACCACGCCTTCCATCATCGCCTACACTGACGATGGCGAGACCCTGGTTGGCCAGTCAGCCAAGCGTCAGGCGGTGACCAACCCGAACAACACCCTGTACGCCATCAAGCGTCTGATTGGCCGTCGCTTTGAAGACGACGTGGTTCAGAAAGACATCAAGATGGTGCCTTACAAGATCGCCAAGGCGGACAACGGTGACGCCTGGGTGGAAGTGAAAGGCCAGAAGATGGCGCCGCCGCAGGTGTCTGCAGAAGTTCTCAAGAAAATGAAGAAGACTGCAGAAGATTACCTGGGCGAGAAAGTGACTGAAGCGGTCATCACCGTGCCTGCCTACTTTAACGACAGCCAGCGCCAGGCCACCAAGGACGCCGGCCGCATCGCCGGTCTGGAAGTGAAGCGCATCATCAACGAGCCCACCGCCGCAGCCCTGGCCTATGGCCTGGACAAGAAGAGCGGTGACCGCACGGTAGCCGTGTATGATCTGGGTGGTGGTACCTTCGACCTGTCCATCATCGAAATTGCCGATGTGGACGGCGAGCACCAGTTTGAGGTGCTGGCCACCAACGGCGACACCTTCCTGGGTGGTGAGGACTTCGACCTGAAAATCATCGAGTTCCTGGCAGACCAGTTCAAGAAGGACAGCGGTATCGACCTGCGTGGCGATTCCCTGGCCATGCAGCGCCTGAAGGAAGCCGGTGAGAAGGCCAAGATCGAGCTGTCCAGCAGCCAGCAGACCGACGTGAACCTGCCTTACATCACGGCGGATGCGTCCGGTCCCAAGCACATGAACGTGAAGCTGACCCGGGCCAAGCTGGAATCCCTGGTGGAAGACCTGGTCCAGCGCAGCCTTGAGCCGTGTAAAGTGGCCCTGCAGGATGCCGGCATGAAAACGTCGGAAATCGACGAGGTTATCCTGGTCGGTGGTCAGACCCGTATGCCGCTGGTGCAGGAGAAGGTCAAAGAGTTCTTCGGCAAAGAAGCCCGCAAGGACGTTAACCCGGACGAAGCCGTTGCCGTGGGCGCTGCCATCCAGGCGGCCGTGCTGTCTGGCGATGTGAAAGACGTTTTGCTGCTGGACGTAACCCCGCTGACCCTGGGTATCGAAACCATGGGCGGCGTGGCAACACCGTTGATCGAGAAGAACACCACGATCCCGACCAAGAAGTCGCAGACCTTCTCCACGGCGGATGACAACCAGACAGCGGTCACCATTCACGTGGTTCAGGGTGAGCGCAAGCAGGCTGCCCAGAACAAGTCACTGGGCCGTTTTGACCTGGCTGACATTCCGCCGGCCCAGCGCGGTGTGCCGCAGATCGAAGTCACCTTTGACATCGATGCCAACGGCATCCTGAACGTGTCCGCGAAAGACAAGGCCACCGGCAAGGAACAGTCCATTGTGATCAAGGCCTCGTCCGGCCTCAACGATGACGAAATCGAGAAGATGGTGCGCGATGCCGAGGCCAACGCCGAGGAGGATCGCAAGTTCGAGGAGCTGGTTCAGGTGCGGAACCAGGGCGATGCGATGGTACACGCCGTTCGCAAGACCCTGAAAGATGCCGGCGACAAGGTCAGTGCCAGTGAGAAAGAGTCAATTGAAGCGTCCATCAAAGAGCTGGAGGAAGCTCTGGAAGGCTCCAACAAGGAAGATATTGAGGCCAAGACCCAGAAGCTGACGGAAGTCTCTTCCGAGCTGGCCCAGAAGATGTATGCAGATCAGGCTGATCAGGCGCAGCAGGCCGGTGGGCAGGACGATGCTCAGGCGAAGCAGGCTGACGATGCAGTGGATGCCGAGTTTGAAGAAGTGAAAGACGACGACAAGCGATAAATCTGACGTACATCAGGCAGTTGGAAAACGCGGGGAACTCCCCGCGTTTTCCGCGTTTAAAAACAGGGTTTTAAAGCATGGCCAAGCGCGATTATTACGAAATTCTCGGAATTTCCCGGGATGCGGACGAGAAGGAA
Source organism: Marinobacter subterrani (assembly GCF_001045555.1). Taxonomy (NCBI): domain Bacteria; kingdom Pseudomonadati; phylum Pseudomonadota; class Gammaproteobacteria; order Pseudomonadales; family Marinobacteraceae; genus Marinobacter; species Marinobacter subterrani. The sequence goes on along the minus strand of NZ_LFBU01000001.1, from coordinate 2,721,496 downwards.
ATCAAGCGAGCCTATCGAAAGCTTGCGATGAAGTACCACCCCGACCGTAACCCGGACGACACGGACGCCGAGAACAAGTTCAAAGAGGCCAGCGAAGCCTACGAAATACTGGCAGACCAGTCCAAGCGGGCGGCCTACGACCAGTTTGGTCATGCCGGCGTGGATGGCCAGGCCGGTGGTGGTTTCGGGGGCGGCGGAGCCAGCTTCTCCGACATCTTTGGCGATGTGTTTGGCGACATTTTTGGTGGTGGCGGCCGTGGCCGAAGCACCCGTGGCGCTGATCTGCGTTACACCCTGGAGCTGGATCTGGAAGAAGCCGTCAAGGGCAAAACCGTCCAGATCAAGATTCCCGGACATCGCGAATGTGAAGTCTGTGATGGCAGTGGCGCGGAAAAAGGATCCCGCCCGGAGACCTGCGGTACCTGTAAAGGCATGGGGCAGGTGCGTATGCAGCAGGGGTTCTTTACCGTGCAGCAGGCATGCCCGACCTGCCGTGGTTCTGGTCAGATCATCAAGAACCCCTGCCAGGCCTGCCATGGCCAGGGCCGGGTTCAGGAAGAGAAAACCCTTTCCGTTAAAGTGCCGCCCGGCGTGGACACCGGCGATCGCATCCGGCTTTCCGGTGAAGGCGAAATGGGCGTTGATGGCGGGCCTCCCGGAGACCTGTACGTGCAGATCGCCGTGCGTGAGCACTCCATTTTTACCCGCGATGGTCGTAACCTCTATTGCGAAGTGCCCATCAGCATCGTTGATGCTTCCCTGGGTGGTGAGCTGGAGGTCCCGACACTGGATGGCCGCGTGAAGCTGAAGATTCCACCGGAAACCCAGACCGGCAAACTCTTCCGCCTGCGCAACAAGGGTGTCAGCCCGGTTCGTGGTGGGCCGGCGGGTGATTTGTTGTGTCGTGTAGTCGTGGAAACACCGGTGAATCTTACCAAGCGCCAGAAAGAACTGCTGGAAGAATTCCAGAAAACTCTGGATGGCAGCAACGGCACAGAGCATGGCCCGAAGAAAACCTCCTGGTTTGAAGGCGTCAAAAGCTTCTTCGACGAAATGAAATTCTGATCGGCCCGAAAAAAGGAATGCGAGCATGAGGGTAGCAATCATCGGCGCCGCCGGGCGCATGGGGAAAGTCCTGATCGAAGCGGTGGACGGTACCGAGGGCCTGGAGCTGGGAGCTGCCGTCGTCGAGCCGGGCAGTAGCCTGATCGGCGCCGATGCTGGCGAAATGACCGGCATCGGCAAAACCGGCGTAAAAATGGCCGGCAGCCTGGCCGATGTGAAGGGTGATTTCGATGTCCTTATCGATTTCACCTTCCCGGACCTGACCCTGGAAAACGCCGAATTCTGCAAAGCCAATGGCAAGATGCTTGTGATCGGCACCACCGGCATGTCCGACGCCGAGAAACAGCAACTGGCCCTGGCCGCCGAATCCACCCCGGTGGTGTTCGCGCCCAACATGAGCGTAGGCGTCAACGTCGTCCTCAACCTGCTGCGCACGGCCGCCGCGACGCTGGGTGACGACTACGACGTGGAAATCATCGAAGCCCACCATCGCCACAAGAAAGACGCGCCCTCCGGCACCGCCCTGCGCATGGGTGAAGTCGTCGCCGATGCCCTCGGTCGCGACCTGAAAGAGTGTGCTGTCTATGGCCGTGAAGGCTTTACCGGCGAGCGCACACGCAAGGAAATCGGATTTGAAACCATCCGTGCCGGTGACGTGGTGGGCGATCACACCGTCCTGTTCGCCACCGAGGGTGAGCGTATCGAAGTGACCCACAAGGCCAGCAGCCGGATGACCTTTGCCAAGGGTGCCATGCGGGCGGCGTTGTGGCTGAAGGATAAGCCTGCGGGGCTTTATGATATGCAGGATGTTCTTGATCTTAAGTGAGGGGCGGTGTCGGATTACGAGGCTGGTGCCTCTAATCCGACCTACATGCTGAAGTGGGGTGCTCCGACCCAAGTGCCTGACGCCATCCTCTAAGGCGGGGGTTGGGGTTCCTTTTCCGGGAATGTCTGAGGCCATGGATGGCCGAAGCCAAGCGCACATGGATGTGCTCGTAGCGTTTTCCGGAAAAGGAACCCCAACCCCCGCCGGTGTTTCATTAGCGCACAGAGTCGACGGTATTTCCCGTGGACACAAAGCGCCAAATTTCCTACAATAAGGCGGTTTAACTGCACCAAGCGTACCTATTAAAAAGTTTATAAGAAAGCGGGACCGAGCCAAGACTCCGTCTCGCTTTTTTGCAACCTGAATTTGCGCTTGCGTTCCTGTTCGTGACGAACCGATACGCCACTCGATGAGGATACAAGCCTTGAGCACACCAGCAATCCTTGCACTCGCAGACGGAAGCCTGTTCTACGGCAGCGCCATTGGTGCTGACGGCGAAACCAGCGGTGAGGTGGTGTTCAACACCGCCATGACCGGCTACCAGGAAATCCTGACCGACCCGTCCTACGCCCGCCAGATCGTCACCCTGACGTATCCGCACATCGGCAATACCGGAGTGAACGAAGAAGACATCGAATCAGACCGCGTGCAGGCTGCCGGCCTGATCATCCGCGATCTGCCGCTGATGGCGAGCAACTGGCGCAGCAAGGGAAGCCTGGACGACTACCTGCGAAGCAACAACATTGTTGGAATTGCGGACATTGACACCCGGCGCCTGACTCGGATCCTTCGCGATAAGGGCTCCCAGAACGGCGCCATCGTTGCCGGCGAGAACGCCAGCGCCGAGCGGGCCCTGGAGCTGGCCAAAGCCTTTCCGGGGCTGAAAGGCATGGATCTAGCCAAAGAGGTGACCTCAGACAAGGTCTGGTCCTGGAGCGAAACCGAGTGGATCCTGGGCGAAGGTTATGGCGAGCGCCAGCAAGCCCGCTTCAAGGTTGTCGCCTGGGATTACGGTGTCAAGTTCAACATTTTGCGCATGCTTGCCTCCCGGGGCTGTGATATTACGGTAGTGCCGGCGCAGACCCCGGCTTCCGACGTGCTGGCGATGAATCCGGACGGAGTTTTCCTGTCCAATGGCCCGGGTGACCCCGAGCCCTGCGACTATGCCATCACCGCCATCCAGGAAGTTCTGGAAACCGAGATCCCGGTATTCGGTATCTGCCTTGGCCACCAGTTGCTGGCCCTGGCCAGTGGTGCCAAAACCATGAAAATGGGCCACGGCCATCACGGCGCTAACCACCCGGTGCAGGACATTGCCAGGGGCACAGTAATGATTACTAGCCAGAACCACGGCTTTGCTGTGGATGAGGCAACACTGCCCGCAAACGTTGAGGCGACGCACAAGTCCTTGTTTGACGGCACGCTGCAGGGCATCCGCCGGACCGACAAGCCGGCCTACAGCTTCCAGGGCCACCCGGAGGCCAGCCCTGGCCCCCATGACGTGGCTCCCCTGTTTGACGAGTTTATCCGCCTGATGGAGGCGCGATCGGCCTGAGGCTGATCGCATGCACGACTCACGGGCGCCGCGCATTGCGCTGCCAGAATTCAAAAGTTGCTGACAGGTTTACCAAGACATGCCAAAACGTACCGACATCAAGAGCATCCTGATCCTGGGCGCCGGCCCCATTGTGATCGGGCAGGCGTGCGAATTCGACTATTCCGGGGCCCAGGCCTGCAAGGCGCTGCGCGAAGAGGGTTACCGGGTGATCCTGGTTAATTCCAACCCGGCCACCATCATGACCGACCCGGCGATGGCTGACGCCACCTACATCGAGCCGATCACCTGGAAGACCGTTGAAAAGATCATCGAGAAGGAACAGCCGGACGCCTTGCTGCCGACCATGGGCGGCCAGACCGCACTGAACTGCGCCCTGGACCTGGAACACCACGGCATCCTGGAAAAACACGGCGTGGAAATGATCGGTGCCAACGCCGACACCATTGACAAGGCCGAAGACCGGGACCGCTTCGACAAGGCCATGAAGAAAATCGGCCTGGAGTGCCCCCGGGCCACCATCGCCCACTCCATGGAAGAAGCCTGGAAAGTCGCCGATGACATCGGCTTCCCGTGCATCATCCGTCCGTCCTTCACCATGGGCGGCTCCGGCGGCGGTATCGCCTACAACCGCGACGAATTCGAAGAAATCTGTACCCGTGGCCTGGACCTGTCGCCCACCAACGAGTTGCTGATCGACGAGTCCCTGATCGGCTGGAAAGAGTACGAGATGGAAGTTGTCCGGGACCGCAACGACAACTGCATCATCGTCTGTGCCATCGAGAACTTTGATGCCATGGGCGTGCACACCGGTGACTCCATCACCGTTGCCCCGGCCCAGACCCTCACCGACAAGGAATACCAGATCATGCGCAACGCCTCCCTGGCGGTGCTGCGTGAGATCGGTGTGGAAACCGGCGGCTCCAACGTCCAGTTCGGCATCAACCCGGACACCGGCCGCATGGTGGTCATCGAGATGAACCCGCGGGTGTCCCGCTCCTCCGCCCTGGCCTCCAAGGCCACTGGCTTCCCGATCGCCAAGGTCGCCGCCAAGCTGGCCGTGGGCTACACCCTGGATGAGCTGCGCAACGAAATCACCGGCGGTGTCACCCCGGCCTCGTTCGAACCGTCCATCGACTACGTGGTCACCAAGATTCCCCGGTTCACCTTCGAGAAGTTCCCTCAGGCCGACGCCCGCCTGACTACCCAGATGAAATCCGTGGGTGAGGTCATGGCCATCGGCCGGACCTTCCAGGAATCCCTGCAAAAAGCCATGCGTGGCCTTGAGGTAGGCTCCGAAGGCTTTGAAGAAAAGGTGGACCTGGCCACGACTGACGGGCAGGAAACCCTCACCCAGGAGCTGAACGTGCCAGGCGCGGAACGGCTCTGGTACATCGGCGACGCCTTCCGTGCCGGCATGACCGTTGAAGAGGTCTTCGCCAATACTCACGTTGATCCCTGGTACCTGGTCCAGATCGAAGATCTGATCAAAGAGGAGCAGGCCCTGAAATCAGCGGGCAAGGCCGATATCGATCAGGCCGCCCTGTTCCGGCTCAAACGCAAGGGCTTCTCGGACGGCCGTCTGGCAAAATTGCTGGGCCTTTCTGAAGTGAGCCTGCGTAAGCTCCGCCACGACCTGGGCATCCGCCCGGTGTACAAGCGTGTGGACACCTGCGCCGCCGAATTTGCCTCCGACACGGCCTACATGTATTCCACCTATGAGGAAGAGTGCGAGGCAGATGTCAGCGACCGCGAGAAAATCGTGGTCATAGGTGGCGGGCCCAACCGGATTGGTCAGGGCATTGAGTTCGATTACTGCTGTGTGCACGCGGCCCTGGCCATGCGTGAGGACGGCTATGAAACCATCATGATCAACTGCAACCCGGAGACTGTGTCCACGGACTACGACACCTCCGACCGGTTGTACTTCGAGCCGATCACCCTGGAAGACGTGCTGGAAATCATCCACGTCGAGAAACCCAAGGGTGTGATTGTCCAGTACGGCGGCCAGACCCCGCTGAAACTGGCCCGCGGCCTGGAAGCGGCCGGCGTGCCCATCATCGGCACCAGCCCGGACGCGATCGACCGTGCCGAGGACCGTGAGCGGTTCCAGCAGATGATTACCCGCCTGGGCCTGAAGCAGCCGGAGAACGCCACCGTGCGCAGCCACGAGGAAGGCATCCTGGCAGCCCGCGAAATCGGCTACCCGCTGGTGGTGCGTCCTTCCTATGTACTGGGCGGCCGGGCCATGGAAATCGTATACGACGAGGAAGAACTGGTGCGCTACATGCGCAACGCGGTGCTGGTGTCCAATGACAGCCCGGTGCTGCTGGACCACTTCCTGAACGCCGCCATTGAGGTGGACATCGACGCCATCTCCGACGGCACCGACGTGGTCATTGGTGGCATCATGCAGCATATTGAGCAGGCCGGCGTGCACTCAGGTGACTCCGCTTGTTCGCTGCCGCCTTACAGCCTGCCCAAAGACGTCCAGGACGAGATGCGCGATGCGGTCAAGAAGATGGCCATTGAGCTGGACGTCATCGGCCTTATGAACGTGCAACTGGCCTGGCAGGACGGCGTGATCTACGTCATCGAAGTGAACCCGCGGGCGTCCCGCACCGTGCCGTTCGTCTCCAAGGCTATTGGCGTGTCCCTTGCCAAAGTGGCGGCTCGCGTCATGGCAGGCAAGACCCTGAAGGAGCTGGAGTTCACTCAGGAAATCATCCCCCGCTATTACGCGGTGAAGGAGTCGGTGTTCCCGTTCAACAAGTTCCCGGCGGTGGATCCAATCCTGGGGCCTGAGATGAAGTCCACCGGTGAGGTCATGGGCCTGGGTGACAGCTTCGATGAGGCTTTTGCCAAGGCGGCCCTGGCGGTTGGCGAGCGCCTCCCGGCCAAGGGTACGGCGTTCATGTCCGTACGGGATGTCGACAAGCCGGGCGCCGCGAAAGTTGCCCGTGATCTGGTTGAAGCCGGGTTCAAGGTTGTTGCCACGACCGGCACGGCCAAGGCCCTGAAAGAGGCCGGAATCGAGGTTGACCGGGTGAACAAGGTCCGCGAAGGTCGTCCGCACATCGTGGATGCCATCAAGAATGGCCAGGTTCAGCTGATCATCAATACCACCGAGGGTCGCAAGGCAATTTCCGACTCGGCCCAGATCCGCCAGTCGGCATTGCAGACCAAGGTAACCTATACCACGACTCTGGCAGGCGGCGAAGCCTTCTGCCGGGCTATCAAGTTTGGCCCGGAGCGCACTGTACGCCGCCTCCAGGATCTTCACGCAGGAAAGTGAGACTATGGCTGACAGAGTACCGATGACCAGGGAGGGGGAAGCCCGCCTCCGCCAGGAACTTCAGAAGCTGAAGTCCGAAGACCGTCCGCGGGTGATCTCCGCGATTGCCGACGCCCGCGAGCACGGCGATCTGAAAGAAAACGCCGAGTACCATGCTGCCCGTGAGCAGCAGAGCTTCATCGAGGGCCGTATCCAGGAAATCGAAGGCAAGCTGTCCGGCGCGCAGGTGATTGATGTCACCACCATGGAGAACACTGGCAAGGTGATTTTCGGCACCACCGTCCATCTTCTGAACATGGACACCGACGAACAGGTTGTTTACCAGATTGTTGGTGAGGACGAAGCGGACATCAAAGCCGGCAAGCTGTCGATTTCATCTCCCATTGCCCGCGCCCTGGTGGGCAAGAGTGAGGGCGACGTGGTCGCGATTCGCGTACCGTCCGGTACCGTGGAGTACGAGATTGAGGAAGTGGAGTACGTCTGATCAAGCGTTATGGTGAAGGCGGGGTCAGATGAAAGCTTTCATCTGACCCCATGTTCAAGCGAAAAGCCGGCTCGGGAGTGCCCCAGCCGGCTTTTGCTTTTACTCGGGTTCTCGCCCGCTCAATGCTTGTGGCGCAGCAGGTTGGAGAGTTTCGGGTTGGGCTTCTTGGCGCGTCGCAGGATCACGGCGATTTTGCCGATGGTCTGGACCAGGTCCGCCCCGGAGCTTTCGCAGAGGGCCGTGATGGCTTCCTGGCGTGCGTCGCGATCGGTGCTCGCCACCTTGATCTTGATCAGCTCGTGATCGTTCAGGGCGCGCTCCAGTTCCTCCTGCAACCCCTCGGACAGGCCTTTATCACCAACGATGATGACCGGCTTCAGATTGTGGGCTATGGCCCGGTATTCTCGGCGCTGTTCCGGTGAAAGACTCATGATCGGATCTCTTTATCGGTGCAATTAACAAAAGGTCAGCGGCGAATGCGCTGACATGAACGTATAATCGCCGAATTGTAACAGATCCGCCTACGGTAAAAATGGCCGTTAACACCTATCGGGCCCCAGGTGCTGTGGGGAACGTTTCGATGGCGCCCGGGTCGAAAGGTTACAGGAAAATAGTGGGTGTGCTGTGTCGCTGTTGCAATTTCAGGTATGGCACCCACTATGTGTTGTAAGGCGTCCTTATGCTTCCTGAAACCTGCGGGGCTGTGGCCGATACGGATGGGCCGTTTCTGGTGGACGGGCGTACAATTGGTGTAAGGTGTCAGAAAAGGGTGCTTCGCGAGAGGTTAGCCCTTCAATTCACAGGTGACGATCCTTGAACGATATGGCAAAAAATCTGGTTCTCTGGCTAATTATAGCCGCCGTGCTGCTGATGGTGTTTCAGAATTTCTCTCCCACCACCACCGGCCAACAAGTCAACTATTCCCAGTTTGTGGAGATGGTCCAGCAAGGGCAGGTCCGTCAGGTCACAATCGATGGGCTGGAAATCCAGGGTACCCGCGATGACGGTTCCCAGTTCCAGACAATCCGCCCGCAGGTATCTGACATCAAGCTGATGGACGATCTTCTTGCGAACGACGTCGAGGTCATCGGCAAGCAGCCAGAACGCCAAAGCCTGTGGACACAGCTGCTGGTGGCGGCCTTCCCGATACTGATCATCATCGCACTCTTCGTCTTCTTCATGCGTCAGATGCAGGGAGGTGGCGGCGGCAAAGGCCCGATGTCCTTCGGCAAGAGCAAAGCCCGTCTGATGAGTGAAGACCAGATCAAGACAACCTTCGGCGATGTGGCCGGTGTTGATGAGGCCAAGGAAGACGTCAAGGAGCTCGTTGATTTCCTGCGGGATCCCAGCAAGTTCCAGCGCCTTGGTGGCAGCATTCCCAAGGGCGTCCTGATGGTGGGGCAGCCGGGTACCGGTAAGACTCTTCTGGCCAAGGCGATTGCGGGTGAAGCCAAGGTGCCGTTCTTTTCCATCTCAGGTTCCGATTTCGTGGAAATGTTTGTCGGCGTGGGTGCGTCCCGTGTTCGCGACATGTTTGAGCAGGCCAAGAAGCAGAGCCCGTGCATTATCTTTATCGACGAGATTGATGCGGTCGGCCGTCACCGTGGCGCCGGAATGGGTGGTGGCCACGACGAGCGTGAGCAGACCCTGAACCAGTTGCTGGTTGAGATGGACGGCTTCGAGGGTAACGAAGGCGTGATCGTGATCGCCGCCACCAACCGTCCGGACGTTCTTGATCCGGCGCTATTGCGGCCGGGCCGGTTTGACCGTCAGGTTGTGGTTGGTCTGCCGGATATCATCGGCCGTGAACAGATCCTCAAGGTGCATATGAAGAAGGTTCCCCTCGCTGATGGTGTTGAGCCTTCCTTGATTGCCCGTGGCACACCCGGATTCTCAGGTGCAGACCTGGCCAATCTGGTGAACGAGGCGGCCCTGTTTGCGGCGCGCCGTAACCAGCGACTGGTGTCCATGGAAGAGTTCGAGCTTGCCAAGGACAAGATCATGATGGGCGCCGAGCGCAAGTCCATGGTGATGAGCGAGAAGGAAAAGCGGAATACCGCTTACCACGAGTCTGGCCATGCCATCGTTGGCCGGCTGATGCCGGAGCATGACCCGGTCTACAAGGTCAGCATCATTCCCCGGGGTCGGGCGCTGGGTGTGACCATGTTCCTTCCTGAGGAGGACAAGTACAGTCACAGCAAGCGTTTCCTGATCAGCTCCATCTGTAGTCTGTTCGGTGGCCGTATTGCGGAAGAGCTGACCTTGGGCTTTGATGGTGTAACCACCGGCGCCTCGAACGATATCGAGCGGGCAACCAGTCTGGCCCGGAACATGGTGACCCGCTGGGGGTTGTCCGAAAAGCTCGGGCCGCTGCAGTACGACACTGACAGCGAAGAGCCGTTCCTTGGCCGGTCTGCCGGTCAGTCCCAGACGGTGTACTCTCCGGAAACGGCGCAGCGGATTGATGAGGAAGTTCGGAACATTATTGACAGCTGTTACGAGAAGGCCAGGCAGATCCTGATCGATAACCGGGAAAAGCTCGACATGATGGCCGACGCCCTGATGAAGTACGAGACCATAGATCGCCATCAGATCGACGACATTATGGAAGGCCGGACGCCGCGCCCGCCGAAAGGCTGGGGAGACAGTGGTCCCGCCGGAGGCGTGAAGGCCGATGAGCCGGACGTGGCACCAGAGCCGAAGGCCTCCGATGACGGCCGCCATCCCGGTGTTGGCCGGCCAGCCGGGGAGCACTAAGCCCTTCGGTCTCGCGCCAAGAAAAACCGTGTAGTTCCCTGCGCCGTCCGGACCCCGGGCGGCGTTTGTTTTTGTCAGTCTGGAAAGGTTTGCCATGAAAATGAATTTTGCCGGGCGGGAGCTGGATATGACCCGCTGCCACGTAATGGGGGTTGTCAATGTCACGCCCGATTCGTTCTCTGATGGCGGGAAGTTCAACCGGCCTGATGTGGCTCTCGAGCGGGCCAGACAGATGGTGGCTGATGGCGCCGCCTTTATCGATATCGGTGGTGAGTCCACCCGTCCGGGCGCAGCGCCGGTATCGGTTCAGGAAGAACTGGATCGGGTCTGCCCGGTGGTGGAGGCGGTAGCCAGGGAACTGGATGTGGTGATTTCTGTGGATACCAGCGCGCCTGAGGTGATGGCAGAAGCGGCAAGACTCGGGGCGGGCCTGATTAACGATGTCCGTGCACTTCAGCGGGAAGGTGCGCCGGAGGCTGCTGCACAAGCGTCGGTACCGGTATGTATCATGCACATCCAGGGCGAGCCCGACAGCATGCAGGACAACCCGGCATACCGGAACGTCCGCCGGGAGGTAAGTTCGTTCCTCACTGAGCGCATGCGGGTCGCCGAGTTGGCGGGCGTTCGCCCGGAGAATATCATTCTGGATCCGGGGTTTGGCTTTGGCAAAAGCCTGGAGCACAACCTCCAGCTACTGGCCGCCCTTGAACAGCTGCACATTCTCGGTCATCCGCTGCTGGTCGGGATGTCCAGAAAGTCCATGCTGGGCCACATTACCGGCCGTGATGTGAATGAACGGTTGCCCGCAAGCCTTGCGGCCGCGACAATATCGGCCATGAAAGGTGCCAGCATCATTCGTGTGCACGATGTCAGGGAAACTGTGGACGCCGTCCGTGTGGTGACGGCCGTCAAGGAGGCAGGTTAATGTCCGAGAGAAAATACTTTGGTACGGACGGTATTCGGGGTCGCGTGGGAGAATTCCCCATTACCCCGGAATTCATGCTTAAGCTGGGCTGGGCAGCCGGCCAGGCGTTCAAGCGGGGAGGTCGTCGCAACAGCGTGTTGATCGGCAAGGATACCCGGCTTTCCGGCTACATGTTCGAGTCAGCCCTTGAGGCCGGGCTTTCGGCCGCAGGGGTCGATGTCAAACTGCTGGGCCCGATGCCCACCCCGGCCATTGCCTATCTTACCCGCACGTTCCGGGCTTCTGCGGGCATCGTGATCAGTGCCTCCCACAACCCGCACCAGGACAATGGCATCAAGTTTTTCTCGGCTGAAGGCACCAAGCTTGATGACGCCCTGGAGGCAGAGATCGAGCGCTGGCTGGACCTGCCGATCGAGGTATGTGAGCCGGCGGAGCTGGGCAAGGCCTTCCGGGTGGATGATGCCCCGGGTCGGTATGTGGAATTCTGCAAGAGTACCGTGCCCAACGAGTTCACCCTGGATGGCATGAAAATCGTACTGGACTGCGCCCATGGTGCGACCTACCACGTGGCCCCCAAAGTGTTTCGTGAGCTTGGTGCCAGGGTGTCGGTGATTGGTGCCGACCCCGATGGCCTGAACATCAACCTGAATGTGGGCTCAACCCACCTGGAGGCGCTGAAAGCCGCGGTTGTTGAAAAGGGTGCGGACCTTGGCATTGCGTTCGACGGCGACGGCGACCGGGTGCTGATGGTGGATAGTGACGGCTCCGAAGTGGATGGGGATGAGCTGCTCTTTGTGATTGCCTCCCAGCGCTTTGCAGAGGGTCGCCTGAAAGGTGGCGTTGTCGGCACATTGATGACCAACCTGGGGGTTGAGCTGGCGCTGAATGAAATCGGGATCGAGTTCGAGCGTGCAAAGGTCGGTGATCGCTACGTGGTGGAGCGCCTGATCGCCAATAACTGGGTGCTCGGCGGTGAGGGCTCGGGCCATATGGTGATTCGTGATTGCACCAGTACCGGAGACGGGATTGTCTCCGCACTGCAGGCCCTGCTGGCTATCCGGAAATCCGGGAAGACACTGCACGAGATTCGCCAGGGCATGAGCAAGCTGCCCCAGAAGATGATTAACGTGCGGGTGGCCCAGCGCTTTGATCCGTTCAGCCGGGCCGATATCGTGGCTGCGGTGCAGAAGGCCGAATCCGACCTTGGCACTTCCGGGCGGGTTCTGCTCCGGGCCTCCGGAACCGAGCCCCTGATCCGGGTTATGGCCGAGGGTCAGGACGCCGACGATATCCTGCGGGTTGTCGAGGAACTGGCGAAAGTGGTCGAGAATTCCACCGCTTAATTTTGTGTTTTCAGGCGGTTGTCTGCCGGGAGGGAGTGCTGTATAGTTCGGCCTCCCTAACGTTCGGGAAGTGTCATGCGTCGTAAGATCGTAGCCGGAAACTGGAAAATGAACGGGTCGAAAGACCTGGCCCGGTCGCTGGTGAGCTATGTGCGATCCCGGGTCGCCAGCCTGGATAACGGTGTCGAGGTCGTTATTGTCCCGCCCGCAATTTATGTCGGGGACGTGGCTGAGAGCGCCGATGACATCCTGGCATTCGGGGTTCAGAACGTAGGGCAATGGGCGTCCGGGGCCTACACAGGCGAGATCTCTGCAGAGATGGCAGGCGATCAGGGTTGTCGTTACGCTCTGGTCGGCCACTCCGAGCGACGGCAGATCTTTGGTGAAACCGACAATGTGGTAGCCGCCAAAGTGGCGCGTCTCGTCGGTAACAAGCTGAATGCCATTGTCTGTGTCGGTGAAACGCTTGAAGAGCGTGAAGCTGGCAAGGCAGAGTCGGTTGTTGCTGATCAGGTCCGGCATGGTCTGGCGGCGGTCAGTCGGGATCAATGGTCTTGCATTGTGGTAGCGTACGAGCCCGTATGGGCCATAGGTACCGGCAAAACAGCCACTGCGCAGGACGCTCAGGCCATGCACGCCTCAATTCGGAAGGTGCTGTCTGAGATGGGCGCGCCAGCAGAAGACATATCCCTGCTTTACGGGGGCAGTGTAAAAGCGGATAATGCAGCCGCGCTTTTTGCCGAGCCGGATATTGACGGCGGTCTGATCGGCGGCGCGTCTCTGGTAGCAGAAGATTTTGTGAGTATTTGCCGGGCTGTTCCGGCGGGTACCTGAATTTAAAGGTTTGCGAGAATCGTTATGGATTGGGTAGAAACGCTGGTAGTCGTTGTGCACGTCGTGATTGCGGTGACGCTGGTGGGTCTGGTGCTGATTCAGCAGGGCAAGGGTGCCGACGCGGGCGCCGCCTTTGGTGGTGGCGCGTCCCAGACAGTATTTGGCAGCCAGGGCAGTGGCAGTTTTCTGACCCGTTTTACCACTCTGCTCGCGATCATCTTTTTTGTAACAAGTTTCTCTCTGGCTGTCTTTGCCAAGCAGCGGGCCGAGCTGGCCGGGCAAGCGGGTATTCCTGTTGTTGAGGAATCCGCTGCCAAAGCGCCGGCTGACAAGGCCGCTGAAAGTGGCAAAGCGTCCACCGGAGAAACCGGGAGCGGGGAGTCAACTCTCCCCACTCTCGAGTAAGGTTGTTGCCCGGGTGGTGAAACTGGTAGACACGCTATCTTGAGGGGGTAGTGGCGAAAGCCGTGCCGGTTCGAGTCCGGCCCCGGGCACCATATTGAAAAAAGCGGCTTGGAGTATCCAGGCCGTTTTTTTTGGTCAGTCCTTGACCAGTCTGCCTGGCGTCTCTATACTCCGGCGGATATTGGGATCTGCCGCGCGGTGCTGGCAGGTTTCTGGCAGGCCAGGTGTCTGTCAGCAGGAAGCGGTACACCGTTTTGTTTCCTGCGAGTTCTTGCAACAAAAGGCCCCATCGTTCGGGGCTTTTTGATTAAGGGGCCTGGCGCAAAGGGCCCTGGTGCATAAAAAGGGCTGATAAAACAGCCCTTTTTTTGTTTTTGGGCCCGGTAAATCTGATAACGGAGACGGCGTAACTTGTCAGCCAAGCTTAAGCAACTGGAAGACATTCTTCGGCCTGTAATTGAGGGCCTGGGGTATGAGTTCTGGGGCATTGAATTCCGCTCACAGGGCCATCATTCCCTGCTGCGAGTGTTTATTGATGATGCTGAAAATGGCATCGGTATCGAGGACTGCGAAAAAGTCAGTCGCCAGATCAGCGGTGTGATGGATGTGGAAGACCCCATTCAGACCGAATACACACTGGAGGTTTCATCCCCTGGGATGGATCGCCCGCTGTTTCGTCTGGAGCAATACGAAGCCTTTGCCGGCCACCAGGTTCAGATCCGTCTCCGGATGGCTTTTGAGGGGCGCCGGAAGTTCCAGGGGCTGATCAAGGGCGTTGAAGGAGATGATGTGGTGGTGGTCGTCGATGACCACGAATATCTGTTGCCTTTCGACAGCATCGAGAAGGCCCACATCGTACCGGTATTCGAATGAACGACATTAAAAAGTCAGTGGACGCACAGTTTATGTTGAGGGCAGGGCAATCCAATGAGTAAAGAGATCTTGCTGGTGGTTGAATCCGTCTCGAACGAGAAAGGTGTCGAGAAGGATGTGATTTTTGAAGCGATCGAGCTGGCACTGGCCACCGCTGCCAAAAAGCGCTTTGATGATGAAGAAGCGGATATCCGGGTGTCGATCGACCGGAAAACCGGCGAGTACGAAACCTTCCGTCGTTGGCTGGTTGTGGACAACGATGCGGTTCCTGCGCTGGGCACAGAGCTTACCTTGCAGGAAGCCGAGGAGATTGACAAAGCGCTGAAGCCAGGTGATATCCACGAAGAGAAAATCGAATCCGAGGCGTTCGGACGGATCGGCGCCCAGGCGGCCAAGCAGATTATCTTCCAGAAGGTTCGTGAAGCTGAACGGATGAAAATCGTCGACAGCTACCGCGACCGTGTTGGTGAGCTGGTGTCTGGTACGGTCAAGAAAGTGACTCGTGACAATGTTATTGTTGATCTGGGTAGTAACGCCGAGGCACTGCTGCCCCGGGAGCACCTGATTCCCCGGGAAACCTTCCGTATGGGCGACCGGGTGCGGTCGCTGCTTCTGGAGATCCGTACCGATCACCGCGGCCCCCAGCTTGTCCTGAGTCGTACTGCGCCGCAGATGCTGATCGAGCTGTTCCGAATCGAGGTTCCTGAAATCGCAGAAGAACTGATCGAGATCCGTGGCGCTGCAAGGGATCCCGGCTCCCGGGCCAAGATCGCAGTGAAAACCAATGATCGCCGTATCGACCCCGTTGGCGCCTGTGTTGGTATGCGTGGTTCACGCGTTCAGGCCGTGTCCAACGAGCTTGGCGGTGAGCGTGTCGATATCGTGCTCTGGGACGACAACCCGGCTCAGTTGGTGATCAACGCCATGGCTCCGGCGGAAGTTGCGTCCATCGTCATGGACGAAGACCGGCACACCATGGAAGTGGCTGTGGCGGAAGACAACCTGGCACAGGCTATCGGCCGCAACGGACAGAACGTTCGCCTGGCGACCGAGCTGACTGGCTGGACCCTGAACGTGATGACCGAGGAAGAGGCCGGTGAGCGTCAGGAGCAGGAGTACAGTCGGCTTGTCGAGCATTTCACCGGTAATCTGGATGTGGATGAAGAGTTCGCCGGTGTGCTGATTGAGGAAGGGTTTACCTCGATCGAAGAGGTGGCCTATGTGCCAATGGAAGAGATGCTGGCGATCGAAGGATTTGACGAAGAGACCGTCACTGAACTGCGCCGTCGTGCCAAGGACGTCCTGCTGAACCAGGCGCTGGCAAGCGAGGAAGCACTTGAGGGTGCCGAGCCGGCAGAGGATCTTCTGGGTATGGACGGCATGGACCGTGGCCTGGCCTTCAAACTGGCCGGCATGGGTGTGCGCACCATGGAAGATCTGGCAGAGCAGTCGGTAGGCGACCTGCTCGAAATCGACGGTATGGATGAAGAGCGTGCCGGTCAACTTATCATGACCGCACGTGCCCCCTGGTTTGAAGACCAGGCTTAATTCGGGAGGAGGACCAGTATGGCTGAAGTAACGGTAAAACAACTGGCCGAAGACGTAGGCGCTCCCGTGGATCGTTTGCTCAAGCAGATTGTGGAAGCTGGCCTGAAGGCCCGCTCCGAAGGCGACGCTGTCTCCAGCGATGAGAAGCAGCAGTTGCTGGCCTATTTGAGAAAGACCCACGGTGAGGCTGATGCCGAGCCGCGCAAGATTACCCTGAAGCGTAAGACAACCACCACGCTCAAGGCGGGCAAGGCGAAAACCGTCAATGTCGAGGTTCGCAAGCGCCGCACCTATATCAAACGGGCTGAACTGCAGCCTGAAGCGGAAGCGCAGCAACCGGAAGAGCTTGCTGCTGAGCGGGCGCCGGAACAGGCGGCGACAGAGGAAGCGCCGAAAGTGGCCGCCGAGCAGGCTCCGCAGGCAGGGTCTGAAAAGCCGGCACCGGAAGAGGCGACGGCACCGGAAGCGGCTGAGCCCAAGAAAGACGCAGAGCCCACGAAAGCGGCAGAGCCCGAGCCGGTTCCTGCTCCGGAAGATATGCCGATGCCGCCGCCCGAGGGCGAAGGCAAGGACCGCAAGCCGAAGAAGAAGAAAGAAAAAGTTCGCGAGCGTGGCGACGAGACCGAAGAAGGCAAGCCCAAGAAGAAGCAGGCTGGCCATCGTGGTCCCCGCAGCCGTCCGGTGGAAGAGCCGCTGGTTATCTCTGAAGATGAGGAAGATACCACGCTGCGCAAGCCGCTACGTGCGAAAAAGAAACCCAAAGAGAAGCGTCATGGCTTCGAGAGGCCGACCAAACCAATGGTCAGAGAAGTAGAGATTCCGGAAACGATTACCGTGGGCGATCTTGCTCAGCGTATGGCGGTCAAATCAGGTGACGTTATCAAGACCCTGATGGGAATGGGCGTTATGGCCACCATCAACCAGGCGCTGGATCAGGAAACTGCTGTTCTGGTTACTGAAGAGCTGGGTCACAAAGCCAGGACCGTGAGCGACGATGCCTTCGAAGAGGAGGTTCTGAGTGAATTCGCTTTCGAGGGTGGCGAGAAAACCAAGCGCGCACCGGTTGTGAGTGTGATGGGGCATGTCGACCATGGCAAAACCTCACTGCTCGACTACATTCGCCGCACCAAGGTGGCATCGGGCGAATCCGGTGGTATTACCCAGCACATCGGTGCCTATCACGTGGAAACGGGGCACGGCATGGTGTCCTTCCTGGATACCCCGGGCCACGCCGCATTTACTGCGATGCGCGCCCGTGGTGCCCAGTGCACCGATATCGTGGTGCTGGTCGTTGCCGCCGATGACGGTGTTATGCCCCAGACCAAGGAAGCGGTCCAGCATGCGCGTTCAGCCGGTGTGCCTATTGTTGTTGCCATGAACAAGATGGACAAGGAAGCGGCGGATCCGGATCGCATCAAGACCGAACTCGCCGGAATGGAAGTGATTCCCGAGGATTGGGGCGGAGACGTCCAGTTCGTGCCGGTGTCTGCGCATACCGGTGAGGGTATCGACGATCTGCTGGAGGCGCTGCTGCTGCAGGCGGAAATCCTGGAGCTGCAGGCGGTAACCGACGCACCGGCCAAGGGTGTTGTGGTCGAGTCCAGCCTCGAACGTGGCCGTGGCTCCGTTGCCACCGTTCTGGTTCAGAACGGTACCCTGCGCCAGGGTGACATGGTGGTTGCCGGTGCCTACTTCGGTAAGGTCCGTGCGATGACCGACGAAGCCGGCAAGCAGGTCAAGGAAGCCGGCCCGTCAATCCCGGTCGAAATCCTCGGCCTGAACGGCACTCCGGATGCTGGTGATGAGTTCTTCGCCGTGGCCGACGAGAAGAAGGCCAAGGAACTGGCCGAGTTCCGCCAGACCCGCGAGCGAGAGCAGCGGCTCCAGCGCCAGCAGGCGGCGAAACTTGAGAACCTGTTCGAGAACATGGGCAAGGACGAGGTCAAGACCCTCAATGTCGTGCTCAAGACCGACGTGCGTGGTTCCCTGGAAGCGATCACCAAGGCCCTGCAGGACCTTGGCAATGATGAAGTCCAGGTGAAGATCGTGTCCTCTGGCGTGGGTGGTATTGCCGAGACCGACGTCAGCCTGGCCATGGCGACCAACGCCGTTATCTTCGGCTTCAACGTTCGTGCCGACACGGCGTCCAAGCGTCTGGTTGAGCAGGAAGGCCTGGATCTTCGCTACTACAGCATCATCTACAACCTGATTGATGATGTGAAGGCAGCCCTGACCGGCATGCTGGCTCCGGAATTCCGTGAGGACATTGTCGGCATCGCCGACGTCCGCGACGTGTTCCGTTCACCCAAGTTTGGCCAGGTCGCCGGCTGTATGGTCATCGAAGGTACGGTGTACCGGAACAAGCCGATCCGTGTCTTGCGGGACAACGTGGTTATCTTTGAAGGCGAGCTGGAATCCCTGCGTCGCTTCAAGGATGACGTACCGGAGGTCCGTAACGGCATGGAGTGCGGCATTGGCGTCAAGGGTTACGACGTGAAGGTCGGTGACCAGATCGAAGTGTTCGATCGCGTCCGGGTCGAGCGCAAGCTTGAGTCCACCGGCGCGTGATGCGCCTGAGATTAAAGGAAGCCTGATGCCAAGAGAGTTCAGCCGGATTGATCGCATCGGCGATCAGATGCAGCGGGAACTGGCCCAGCTCATCCAGCGGGAAGTCAAGGACCCGCGGGTGGGCATGGTCACGGTCAACGCGGTCAAGGTCAGCCGTGACCTTGGCTATGCCGACATCTATGTGTCCCTGCTTTCCACCGAAGAACTGACGGAAGAATCTCCGGAGGTCAAAGAATCGATTGCCGTACTCAACAAGGCGGCTGGTTTTCTTCGCGGGCAGGTAGGGCGAGCCATGAAACTGCGGGTTGTACCGCAACTACGGTTCCATTTTGACACCCTGCAGGGCTACAGCCGCAAGATTGACAGCCTCATTCGCGAAGCGGTTGGCGACAGGCCTGCCGTGGACCGTGACGGGGACGAAGACCAGGACGATCCGGAGCGTAACGCTTGAGTCGCAGACGCAAGGGCCGTGACGTCAACGGTATTCTGGTGATCGACAAGCCGCCGGGTGTCACCTCCAATGGCATTCTGCAGCAGGTGAAGCGCCTTTATGGTGCGGCCAAGGCCGGCCACACCGGCGCGCTCGACCCGCTGGCCACCGGGGTTTTACCCCTGTGTTTCGGCGAGGCCACCAAGTTCTCCCAGATGATGCTGGACAGCGACAAGGCTTACATTGCCACGGCTCGGCTCGGCATCCGTACCGAAACCGGTGACAGTGAGGGCGCTATCGTTGCCGAGAAGCCGGTACCCGCTGGTCTGACCGCGGATGTTCTGGAGCCGGTGCTGGACGGGTTCCGCGGCGAGATCCAGCAGATTCCCTCGATGTACTCGGCGCTCAAACACAAGGGCCGCCCGCTCTATGAGTATGCCCGGGAGGGCATTGTAGTGGAGCGCCCGGCCCGGCCGGTGACCATCTACCAACTGACATTGCTGGACATTCGGGAGAATGAGCTGGATATCGCTGTCAGCTGTACCAAGGGTACGTACATTCGCTCACTGGTGGAGGATATTGGCGATGCCCTCGGGTGTGGTGCCCATGTCACCGCCCTGCGCCGCACCATGGCCTCGGGGTTTACTCTTGCCAATGCCCATGTGGTCAGCGATCTGGAAGCCACGCGTGAGCGGGGCGAGAGTCTGGATGGCCTGCTGGTGGCCCCGGATGCCGCGCTGTCGATGTTCCCGGAGCACCACTTGGCCGGGGTGGCGCTGGTGTCGATATTGAACGGACAACCGGTTAGAATACCGGGTCAGTCCCATGAAGGTTTCTTGCGTCTCTATGCAAAGGAGAACGCTAACGAAAGTTTTGTCGGGCTGGCAGAAGCATTCCCGGAAGGCGAGGAGACCATGCTGGTCCCGCGCCGACTGGTGAAAAGCAGCGGTAAGCGTTAGGCGCAACGCTGTTTAGCCGGGCTGTAGAGATGCGCGGTTCGGCCGGATACGAAAGCATCGCAACAATGAGGTGAGTTATGGCACTTTCTGCCAATGAGAAAGCACAGATCGTTAATGATTATCAGCAGGGTGAAGGCGACACCGGTTCTCCTGAAGTTCAGGTTGCACTGCTCAGCGCCAACATCAACAAACTGCAGGATCACTTCAAGGCCAACAAGCAGGATCACCACTCCCGCCGTGGTCTGATCCGGATGGTAAACCAGCGTCGTAAGCTGCTGGACTACCTCAAGCGCAAGAACGCTGACCGTTACCTGGAGCTCATCCAGCGTCTGGGTCTGCGTCGCTGATCCGGGTCGTTACGACCTGAAGGCTGCACCGGTATTTTCCGGGGTAGCCGTCAACCGGCAGGCCCTTTGCGGGGTCTGCTGGTTGTGCTTGTCTCAAACTGCAGTTGGAATGTCCGTGGTACCGAAGGATTCCCTGTCGTAATGGAAAGCCGAAATTGATAGCAGGTTGTTGAAAAACCCGGGCCGGGCGGCTGACGTAACTGCCGCACCACTGATCGGGGTTTTGCAACAGCCTGTTAGCTTTCAGACGGGTTGCCTTTTGGATCACGACAACACCTGCGGAACAGCGTGAACCTGGGGTCTGGCATGAACCTGGGGTCAGATGAAAGCTTTCATCTGACCCCGTTTTCGAAGCTTGCGATCCCGTCTTCGCGACATATCGGGTTTAATTGAAGAAATAATGCAGGAGTTTTTTGTGGATCTGAAACCTTTCAAGAAATCATTTGAGCTTGGCGGCAAGACCGTCACTCTGGAAACCGGACGTATCGCCCGCCAGGCGACCGGTTCCGTGCTGGTCACCGTTGATGACATTTCCGTTCTCGGTACGGTTGTCGGCGCCAAGGAAGCCAAGCCGGGTCAGCCGTTCTTCCCGCTGACCGTAAACTACTTCGAGAAGACCTACGCCGTGGGCAAAATCCCCGGTGGCTTCTTCAAGCGTGAAGGTCGTCCTTCCGAGAAGGAAACCCTGACCTCCCGCCTGATCGACCGTCCGATTCGTCCGCTGTTCCCGAACGGCTTCATGAACGAAGTCCAGGTCATCACCACGGTTATGTCGTCCAGCAAGAACCAGGATCCGGATATTGCTGCGATGCTGTCTGCCTCGGCGGCGCTGGCCATTTCCGGTATCCCCTTTGACGGCCCCATCGGTGCTTCCCGGGTTGGCTACACCAACGAGCGTGGCTACTTCCTGAACCCGACCTTCGAAGAACTGCAAACCTCCCTGCTGGACATGGTTGTTGCCGGTACCGAAGACGCAGTTCTGATGGTGGAGTCCGAAGCCAAGGGCCTGACCGAAGACCAGATGCTGGGCGGTGTACTGTATGCCCACCAGGAAATGCAGGTGGCCGTTGCCGCGATCAAGGAATTTGCCGCTGAAATCGGCAAGCCCCGCTGGGACTGGCAGCCGGAGCCGGAAAACACCGATCTGCTGAACACCGTGAAGTCCGAAGCCTCTGCCGCCATTGAGGAAGCCTACAGCATCCGCGACAAGATGGAGCGCTACGCGCGTCTGGGCGAAATCAAGACCGCACTGGTTGACAAGCTCGCCGGTGAAGAGGAAGGCCAGCCGTCTTCCGATGACGTCAAGAAGTATTTCGGCAAGGTGGAGAAGTCCATCGTCCGTAATCAGGTTATCGAAGGCAAACCGCGGATCGACGGTCGCGACAACAAGACTGTGCGTCCGATCGAAATCGAAGTGGGTATCCTGCCCAGCGTTCACGGCTCAGCCCTGTTCACCCGTGGCGAGACCCAGGCCATCGTGACCACCACGCTGGGTACCTCCCGCGATGTGCAGATCATTGATGCCCTGGAAGGAGAGCGCAAGGATCCGTTCCTGTTCCACTACAACTTCCCTCCGTACTCCGTAGGCGAAGCGGGCCGTGTCGGCTCACCGGGCCGTCGTGAAGTCGGTCACGGTCGCTTGGCCAAGCGCGGCGTTCTGGCGGTCATGCCGACCCTGGAAGAGTTTCCGTACGCTATTCGCTCTGTTTCCGAGATCACTGAATCCAACGGTTCCAGCTCCATGGCCTCGGTCTGTGGCTCCAGCCTCGCGCTGATGGACGCCGGTGTGCCGATCAAGGCACCGGTTGCCGGTATCGCCATGGGCCTGGTCAAGGAAGGCGACAAGTTCGCGATTCTGACCGACATCCTGGGTGACGAGGATCATCTGGGTGACATGGATTTCAAGGTTGCCGGTACCCAGGAGGGTGTAACCGCCCTGCAGATGGATATCAAGATCAACGGCATTACCGACGAGATCATGGAACTGGCCCTTGAGCAGGCCCACGCAGCGCGTCTGCACATCCTGGGCGAGATGAACAAGGTCATCTCTGCACCCCGTGCCGAGCTGTCTGCCCGTGCACCGAGCATCACCACCATCAAGATCAATCCGGAGAAAATCCGTGACGTAATCGGTAAGGGCGGCTCCATGATTCGCTCGATCTGTGACGAGACCGGTGCCTCCATTGATCTGGATGACGATGGCAACGTGAAGATCTACGCCGACAACCAGGAAGCGGCCCAGGCGGCCGTCAACCGGGTCAAGGAAATCACGGCGGAAATCGAGGTAGGTGCTATCTACAAGGGCCGCGTTGAGCGCATTGTCGACTTCGGTGCCTTTGTGAACATCCTGCCCGGCAAGGATGGTCTGGTGCACATTTCCCAGATCTCTGATCGCCGCATCGAGAACGTGACTGACGAGCTGAGCGAAGGTCAGGAAGTTCTGGTGAAGGTGCTGGACGTGGATAACCGTGGCCGGGTCAAGCTGTCCATGAAGGAAATCAAGGAAGGCGACGAGCCGACCGATTTCTCTGCCTGATAGCTTTCGGGCCTGATAAAAACCCGCCTTTCCTCTGGATTGGCGGGTTTTTTTGTTTTTGGTTTGGGTGCAAGCGACTGTTGGGCTTATCCCGAGCCTGCCGAACGTAGGTCGGATTAGCCAAAGGCGTAATCCGACAAAGCCGAAACTTTATTCAGCCGTATTCATGAAACGAAGTACCTCTTCCCGATACCCCGGAATCACGAACGTCGCCCCATGCGGCGTATCCGTCTGCAAAAACTCTTTCGGCTCCTCCGCAGCTTCGTACAGAGCTGCCCCATGGTGAAACGGAATAATGCCATCCCGGACACTGTGAATAACCATCACCGGAACCGGGCTGATGTCGTCGATGCGCGCCACGCCTTCGTATTCCGCGGGAATGGTCCAGCTCAACGGAATCTGGAACGGCCAGGTTAACCAGAAGGCATCAAGCTTCTCCCGGGCAATTTTACGGAAGCCGGCAAAGGTGCTGTCCAGTATCACGCCATCGAGGCGGGGCTGTTGTTGGCGTTTGACCCATTCACTGGCCAGCGGGAGGGCGAGAGCACCGCCCAGGCTCTGGCCCAGCAGGAAGACCGGTTTGCCTGTCACTCCTGGTTGGCTCCCCAACCAGCGCAGCCCGCTTTCCACGTCGTGGAGGGCGCCTTGGATGTTCGGGTCGCCGGTGGATTTGCCGTAGCCCCGGTAATCGATGGTAAAGACGTTGTAGCCATTTTCCGGCAACCAGGCGACGTTGAGGATGTGGCTGCTGATGTTCTGGGCATTGCCGTGGAGGAAGTAAACCGTGCCCCTGGCTGGGCTTTCAGGCGATTCTGCGGGCAGCCACCAGCCGTGGAGCCTCTCGCCGTCGGCGGTATCGATGTAGATATCGTCGTAGGCGAGATTCAGGCGGTCCGGGGTGATGTAGGTGACCCGGTCCGGATAGAAGAACAGACTGCTGCAACCGGGCAGCAGCAGGAGTGCGAGCGCAAGCCCGGCGAGGCGGGCTGCGCCGGGTTTTAGAAGTAGGCGTGGAGTCCGGCTTGCCATAGGTTCTGGTACCTGTCGAAGTGGTCTTCCCGGGTGAATTCGGCAAACAGGCTGAATTCGCGGCCCAAGTGCCAGTTGGCCCTGGCGTATAGCTGATCCTGCCGGTCCCGGCTGCTGACGATCCAGGCTTTGGTTTTGGCGCCCGCCAGCACGCTGAAACGGTTGTTCTGGTGCAGCAGTCCGATGTCGGCGCCCGGGGCGGCATCGTAGCCGTGGCGCAGATCGTCATCGATTTCCAGATCGGCGGTGGCCATGGCGAAAGCCTGGGTATGGCTGCCCAGGCGCCAGCTTCCGCCGGCGCCGCCTTCCAGGTAGGGGGCCAGCACCCGCTTTTCTCCGGTGTCGGTTCTGCGAGCGCCGAAACCGACCTGCCAGGATAGCGGCGTGAAGAAGGCATTTCTGGAGCTCAGTGAGCGGATTTCCACGCCGGTCAGCTGTTCCAGCTGGAGTTCGTTGTTGTCGGTATACAGGCGGGCGTCCAGCCTCAGGAATTGCAACTGCGCGCCGCTGCGATAGCCGGCGGGCGGGTCCAGCAGGTCATGGTATGCGGGCCGCAGAGTGAACTGGGCAAACTCCCGGTGTGCCTGCTGCCCGGCACCCAGGCTCAGGCGGAAAGTATCATGGCCCTGGTCGTCCCTCACCTCCGGCTTCGGTGGCTTTTCAGGAGGTGGAATACCCTCGATGCGGCTGCGTTCGCGCAACAGGTCGTGGGACAGGGGCGCGGCGATTTCCCGGGGCCAGCCGTCGGCTTCACTTTTGTAGCGGACGTAATCGTAGGTGGCATCCAGGACATGGGCCCGCTGTCGGGGCGGCAGAGAGGTTACTTCGCTCGCATCGGCGGCGATATAACCATTGGCGATGGCCGCCGCCAGGGTCTGCTGGCCGTCGGGCAGATTGGTGAGGCTGTAGGCCACGGAAGTGGCTGCCGACGGCCGGTAATACACGTCGCTAACCAGGCCTTTGTCCACGACCCAGCGCACGGTGTCCGAGGGGATGGCGTGAGTGTTCACTTCGCCGAGCAGGTTGGTGCCCGGGCGCGCGATATCAATCAGGGCGAGCAGGCGGTAGGCACAGTTTTCATCAAAGAAATAATAATCGAAGTTCCGGTCGCGGATTTCCCAGGCGTGGGCGATCATCATGTCCACTTCGTCCTGAGTAAGGTTCAGCCGGTATTCCCACAGGTCGCGGTGTTCGATGTCGGAATACAGTCGCACTTTTTCGTAGTAGGGCTGAATCGTGGTTATTCCGGGGTAACCGCCAAAGATGCCTTTGTAGGCAAATGAGATCTCGCTGTCATGGGCGGCGGCATCAGCGGCGTAGGAGATCGTGCTGGCCAGCAACAGGTTGGTTTCCTCGTCCTCCTGGGGCGGGTCCAGCCTAAGGAAGGTATGGCCGAACATGGACGACGGGCTGTTCAGGTAGGAGGCGGCGAACACCAGGGTGACCGTTTCAGTATTCAGGGTTTCGGACCATTGCTGGTAACCGGGACAATTGATCTCCGGCAGTGACAGGTCAAGTTTCTGTCGGAGCCAGGCGGTCCGGGCAGGAAACTGGCAGCGGGCATGGTCATTGCCTCCGCCGGGCTGCTGGATAGCTTTGAGGGTTGCCGCAAGCTCAGCCCGGGGAGAGTGTTTGCCGTTCTTGCTCAGAAAAAACGCCGGATCGTCGGCCTGGCTGGTGTAGCCATCGCCAAAGGCGTCAGGCTGGTAGTGGATCAGGGTAAGCCACGCCGGATCAAGGTACAGACTGGGCCGGCTGGTAATTACCTCTGCCGCGGTTGGCAGGCTGATTGCGAGCCAGATCAACGCTGGCCCAATGCGAAGCTTATTGCCCATGGGTTTTGCTGTATCCGGGGGGTGAACAGGGTAGAGGGTGGAGCAGTGCGCCGTCCCTGGCGCACGAATATCCTTTTTTTACGGAACCAGAATCAGGCCGCTACGTACTTGCTGAGCGACTCGTTCTTCTCCATCAGCGCAACAATGGCGTTGACGGCTTCGCCGGACGTGGTGTCAGAACTCGGGAAAATGGTAGCGAAGTTGTCCTGCAGCACCTTGCGGAAGGTGTCACGGTCAGCCTGGTCTACGCCCAGCAGAACCGCCAGGGTGTCGAGGTTTTCGCCAGCACCGCGGGACATGTCCCTGGCCACTTTGTCGATGTTGTTGTTCATGTACATCGCCATGGACTGAACCGCTTCATTGGTCTGGCAGCCGAGGGTGCCTGTAGTCATCCCGAAGGTCTGGTTACCAAACGTACCGTTGGTGGTTGCCGCGAGGACATGGGGGGCGATACCTGACTGTCCTTCCCAGATCATGGCGCCTACGCCACAGCCGGGTTGGGCAAAGGCCACAGAGGATGCGCCCAGAAGAATTGCACCTGCGATCAGTTTTTTCATTATTCACTCCTTCCTTTGGTTTAAGCTCTCGTCGCAATACACAGTGCTGCCCCTGACGCAGGCCAGCACTGGGAAAACGGCCCTGACTGGTCTTGTGGAGACAGGATGACCGTTGGCTTGAGTATAGTTCATATCCTGTCAGCGCAAGTTTACAGATTGGTGAGTATTTGATTTGGCCCAAAAAAACCGGAGCTGTGGGTATCAAGCTCCGGTTTCAAGGGGGTGGCTACTCAACCGCCCAGATAGGCATTCTGGACATCCGGATTGGCCAGCAGGTTCTTGCCGGTATCGTGCAGGCGAATCTTCCCGGTTTCCAGCACGTAACCCCGGTCGGCCAAATTCAGTGCCTGGTGGGCGTTCTGCTCAACCAGGAAAACCGTGATGCCTTCCTCGCGCAGGTGGCCGATGATCTCGAAGATCTGCTTGATCACCAGTGGCGCCAGGCCAAGGGAGGGCTCATCAAGGATGATCATGTTCGGCTTGCTCATCAGCGCCCGCCCGATGGCGAGCATCTGCTGCTCACCCCCGGACATGGTGCCGGCCCGCTGGTGCTCACGCTCCTTGAGGCGGGGAAAGAGCTGGTAAACGTGGTCCTGGCTCTTGCGGATTTCCGACTTGGTATTGAAGAACCCGCCCATCTGCAGGTTTTCCTCCACCGTGAGGCCGGAAAAGATCCGGCGACCCTCCGGAACGATGGCAATGCCCGAGCGCATGATCTGGGAGGTGGGGTCCCGGGTGATATCCCGGTCGTTCAGGATAACCCGGCCAGAGCTGGCCTGGGGATTGCCGCACACGGTCATCAGGAGTGTGGTTTTGCCCGCGCCGTTGGCGCCAATCAGCGAAACGATCTCGCCTTTTTTTACCTCGACTGAAACCCCGTGCAAGGCCTCGATCTTGCCGTAATGGGTATGAACATCTTCTAGTACTAGCATGATTTTCCCTCAGGCCTCGCCCAGATAGGCTTTGATCACGTCGTCGTTCTGGCGGATTTCCTCCGGCGTGCCACTGGCCAGGGGGCGCCCCTGGTTGATGACAACAATGCGGTCGGAGATATCCATTACCAGGCTCATGTCGTGCTCAATCAGCACAACGGAAACGTTGTAATCCTCTTTCAGGCTGACAATCAGCCTGTTGAGTTCCTTGGTTTCCGCCGGGTTGAGGCCGGCAGCCGGCTCGTCGAGCATCAGCAGCCTGGGTTCGGTGACCATGCAGCGGGCGATTTCCAGGCGCCTCTGCTGTCCGTAGGCCAGGTTACCGGCTTCCCGGTTGGCCAGATCCAGCAGGCCCACGCGGTCGAGCCAGTAGGCCGCCCGGTCCAGGGATTTTTGTTCCCTTTTCCGGTAATCGGGGGTCTTCAGCAGGCCAGAAATCAGGTTAGTGTTCAGGTGCCGGTGTTGTGCCACCAGCAGGTTCTCCACCACGGTCATCTGGCTAAACAGGCGCACATGCTGGAAGGTGCGAACCATACCCAGCCGTGAGATCTTGTGATCGGGCTTGCCCTGAATCTCGGCGCCCTCAAACAGTATCTTGCCGCCGGTCGGCGTGTAGAAGCCACTCATGCAGTTGAATACTGTGGTTTTTCCAGCTCCGTTGGGGCCGATAATGGATACAATTTCCCGTTCCTGAACGTCCAGGGACACCTGGTCTACTGCCAGCAGGCCGCCAAAGCGCATGGACAGATTCTGTACTTCAAGCATCGTCCGTCACTCCTGCTTGTTCAGTTCAATATGAATGCGGCGCATGGGCAGCAGGCCCTGGGGGCGCCAGACCATCATCAGCACCATGGCGGCGCCGAAGATCAGCATGCGGTATTCGGAAAACTCACGGGCCAGTTCCGGCAGGATAGTGACGGCAATCGCCGCCAGAATCACACCGAGCTGGGAACCCATGCCCCCGAGTACCACGATGGCCAGGACGATGGCCGATTCCAGGAAAACGAAGGATTCAGGGCTGATAAACCCCTGCTTGGAGGCGAACACCGTGCCGGCAAAGCCGGCGAAGAACGCCCCGATGGTAAAAGCGGTGAGCTTGACAGCGGTCCGGTTCAGGCCCAGCGAGCGAGCCGCGATTTCATCCTCCCGCAATGCTTCCCAGGCGCGGCCTACCGGCATGCGCATGAAGCGCCGGATGATCAGCGCCGTGAAAACCGCCAGCATCAGGGCAATCAGGTAGAGGAAGATCACCTTGTCTTCGCCACTGTAGGCGATGCCGAAGGTTTCATGGAAGGAGACGTTGCCCTCTTCCTTGACCCGGCGGCCGAACTCCATGCCGAACAGCGTGGGTTCGGGGATGCCCCCTATGCCGTTGGGACCGCCGGTCAGGCTGGTCCAGTTGTTGAGCAGGATGCGGATAATCTCGCCAAAACCGAGAGTAACGATTGCCAGGTAGTCGCCCCGCAGCCGCAACACCGGGAACCCCAATACCAGGCCAAACAGGGCTGCAAGCATTGCCCCGATGGGCAATGCCATCCAGAAGGAAATGCCGTAGTACTCGGAAAGCAGTGCAAAGGTGTACGCGCCGACGGCATAGAAGGCGACATAACCCAGATCCAGCAGGCCTGCCAGGCCAACCACCACATTCAGACCGAGTGCCAGCATGATGTAGATGAGTACCAGGGTTGCCAGATCAACCGAGCCCCGTGACACGAAGAACGGCCAGAACAGGGCAAGCACTACAATCCCGGTAATCACCCAGGACTCGATTTTCGCCCGCTTGTTTTCCGCCATCGGTGCTTTCTGGCTCTCTGGCAGCGGATTCGGGATGCTCTTCAGTGTTGCCATGATGTGGTCACGGAACAGCTGGAACAGGAAGACCACGCTGGCGGCCAGAAAAACCATCACGATGGTGGAAGCCTGGGCGCCGGTGAGGGTGACGTCAATGCCATGGGCCACCAGGTTAAACCCGAGAATCGGGTAGGAAATAATCAGGGTGATCACAGCGCAGAAGAGCGCATGTTTCAAATTTTGGGCAGCCATCAGATCTTCTCAACCTCCGGTTTGCCGAGCAGGCCGGTGGGTTTGAACAGCAGAATCAGTATGAGCAGGCCAAACGAGACGACGTCTTTGTAGGCACCACTCAGGTAGCCGGACGTCATGCTCTCGGATACCCCCAGGATAAGCCCGCCGAGCATGGCGCCAGGGATGCTTCCAATGCCACCCAGAACGGCGGCGGTAAAGGCCTTGAGGCCGGCGATAAAGCCAAACAGCGGGTCGATGGAGCCGTAGTACATGCCCAGCAAAAGCCCGGCGACCGCCGCCAGCGCCGCCCCGATCACGAAGGTGGCGGCGATGATGCGGTTGGTATCAATGCCCAGCAGGTTCGCCATGCCCAGGTCCTGGGCCACGGCCCGGCAGGCCCGGCCAAGGCGTGAGCGGGAGATGAACAGGGACAGGGCCGTCATGCAGACCAGCGTGGTGGCGAAGACCGTCATCTGCATGTAGGAGATAGAACCCTGGAAGGTATCTTCTGCCCCAAAGTCAAAGCCGCCCTGAATCAGCAGGGGGAAGCCGACGTTGCGTGAGCCTTGTGCGAGATGAACGTAGTTCTGCAGGAAGATGGACATGCCGATGGCGGAAATCAGTGGGATCAGCCGGTGGCGACCCCGAACCGGCCGGTAGGCCACCCTTTCCACCGCCCAGCCCATGGCACTGGACACAATCACCGCACACACCAGTGCAACGATCAGGATCAGTGGCAGCCAGCTTACCCCGAGGGTTGCCAGGCCGGTAATGGCAATCAGTGCGGTATAGGCACCGATCATGTAGATCTCACCATGGGCAAAGTTGATCATGCCGATGATGCCGTAAACCATCGTATAACCGATGGCGATCAGCGCATAGGCGCTGCCGATTGTCAGTCCGTTGATAATCTGCTGGATAAAATACAGGGAAGCTTCTGACATTGTTTGTAACTCCGAAAGCCTGCCCCCTACGCGACCTCACTGCACAGCCCGGGATAACCGGTCCGCCAGCGGGGAAGGATCAACAGGAGCCTAGAAAAACACCTTCTCCCGGATCGCGGTGAGAAGGTGCTCTCAATATTACCGTTTTTTAACGATGTCGGCTCATTTTAACGGAGTTTTGCTTCCATCTGAATGCCATTCGTAGACAACGAAGTCGAAGGACTTCAGGTCACCGGCCTTGTCGTACTCGACAGTGCCAATGGGTGTCTGGAAGGTGCCACTGCGCAGGGCTTCAGCCACTTCGAACGGATCCGTGGATTGTGCTTTCTCAATGCCTTCCGCGATGAGCTGCACCGCTGTGTAGGACGTCAGCACGAACGGGCCGGAAGGGTCTTCGCCTTTGGTTTCGAATGCTTTAACCAGTTCCTGGTTCTCGGCTTTCTGGTCAAAGGCCGGCGGCAGAGTCACCAGCAAGCCTTCCGCGGCTTCGCCGGCGATGGTGTTGATGTCTTTGTTGCCCACACCTTCAGGGCCCATGAACGTGGCTTCCAGCCCGGCCTGGCGTGCCTGACGGAGAATCAGGCCCAGTTCGGGATGATAGCCGCCGTAGTAGACGTAATCGACATCGGCCTGCTTGAGCTTGCTTACCAGGGCAGAGAAGTCCTTGCTGCCTGCGGTGATGCCCTCAAACATGGCGATTTCCACGCCCTTTTCTTTAAGAGTATCCCGCACGGCGGTGGCAATGCCTTCACCATACTGCTGCTTGTCGTGGATGATGGCCACGCGCCCGGGGTTCAGGCTGGCCAGGTAATTCGCGGCCACCGGGCCCTGCATGCTGTCCAGGCCGATGGTGCGGAACACCAGCTCGTAACCACGGTCGGTGATTGCGGGGCTGGTGGAGGCCGGTGTGATCATAAGGACGCCTTCGTCCTCATAAATGTCAGAAGCAGGCTGGGTGGAGCTGGAACACAGATGGCCGACGACAAAGCGGACGCCATCGTTGACCAGGCTGTTGGCGACACTGACGGCCTGCTTGGGATCGCAGACGTCATCGTATTCAACGCCGACCAGTTCCTCCCCCATCACGCCGCCATTGGCGTTGATCTGCTCGATGGCCATGCGGGCGCCGGAAAACTGCATGTCACCATACTGGGCGACGGGGCCGGTCATGGGGCCGGCGATGCCGATCTTGATTTCGGCGGCGGCGTGGCCGGCGCCCATCAGGGCGACGGTGGTGCTGACAGCGGTTACCAGTTTCTTAATTGACGTTTTCATTAGGTCTATCCTGTGTGTTCAGGGTTATTCTTATGTTCTCAGATGGTTAAACAAACACTACACCCCGCGGCTTGTCAAGCATCGGTCCCGTCGTCCTGATCCGGAAACACCAGGGCACGGAAGCTGTCGTGATCCCGAAGCTGCTCGAAACTGACGTCCACAGAGGCGTCGTCACGGTATGCCTCGGAGATATCAATGGCTTTTTGCAGGGTGCTGACGGCGTCATCCCAGCGGCCGATCTCGGCGTAGGCACAGGCGAGCTGGTAGTGCGCATGGCCATTATCCGGTGCCAGTTTCAGGGCCCGCTGGCACAGGCTGATGGCCCACAGCGGCTCCTGCATCTCCAGGACCGCGTCCGCCTTATAGCTCAGTGCCTCCACGTCATCCGGGCGCAGGTCCAGGATGGTGTCGTAGGCGGCGATCTTGTTCTGCTGGGAGGTTTCCTGGCTGGCCTTCAGCCACAGGGAATGCACTTCATTGGTGCGTTCAATCTCGGCCTGGTTCTGTTGGATGATGTCGGATTTCTGCCTCAATTGGTCTTCAATGAACTCAAGGCGGGTTTCGTACTCCACCACCAGTTCGTTCACCCGCTTCTCGGCCAGGCTGGTGAGCTGGTTGCGCATGTCCCGGATAGAGTTCCAGCCGATGACCACCAGGATGGAGGTGGCGCCTGCTATCAGGTAAAAGAAGTAAGTGACCGTGTCGGTGGCGTAGGACATGGTCTTGTCAGCAACGGACAGCTCCTTGTCCACCACCTTTTCAATCAGCTCGGCGCGGGTATTCATCATTTCCTTGCGCAGAGCCTTGGTTTCTTCAAGCAGGTACAGCTCGATAAACGGGGTATACATCGGCTCTTTCAGATCGGAGAGCGTTGCGGCCACGTCTTCCGAGGTAATGTCTTGTTCATTGGGGGGTGGCTCATTCGTGCCCTGGGCGAATGCAGCGCCTGCCACCGTCATCAGGCCAAGGGCAACACCGGTGCGCAATGGGCCCAGAAACGGCAGGAGCCGGCGAAAGAATCGATTGCTCATGATGCTGATTCCGTTTTCGGTCTGGTAAAAATCCAGAACCTTAGCATAGTGTCTGGCAAAAAAACTGCAGGGGTTCTCCCTGACTTGCATTCTTCGGTGCAAAGACCTCTAATAGTTAGTGGTATAAACAAATTATTGATTTCCGAGTCGGGGTAAGGCTGTGAACAGTTATGAAGACGTACTGGTGGCACTTCGGCGGGTAATCCGGGCAACCGACCTGCACTCCAAACGCCTCAGCAAACACGCCGGGCTTACCGGCCCGCAGTTGCTGATCATGAGAACGATTCGGGACCTTGGTGAAGTCACCATCGGCACGATTGCTGACAAGGTGAGCCTCAGCCAGGCGACGGTGACAACGATTCTGGACCGCCTTGAGCACCGCAAGCTGGTCTACCGGGTACGCAGCACACAGGACAAGCGCAAGGTGCATGCCCATCTGACTGACGAGGGCGCAGAGCTCCTTGCCAGGGCGCCAAATCCGCTGCAGGAGGATTTCATCCAGAAATTCCAGAGCCTTGCGGAGTGGGAGCAGACCATGATTCTGGCCTCGCTGCAGCGGGTGGCCAACATGATGGATGCCGACGATATTGATGCCTCGCCGGTGCTGACAGTGGGGTCGGTACTGAAGGACGATGGTTGGAAGGAAAAGGCCTGAAAGAGAAGGAAGTCAGGGCCCGGTGTAGGCAATCCGGTAGACGGCGCCCGCCAGGTCGTCAGAGACCAGCAGTGAACCATCCTTGAGCTGCGCCACATCCACCGGCCGGCCCAGATACTCGCCGTTGTCAGCCAGCCAGCCCTCCGCGAAGGGCACGGTTTCCCCGGCAATGTTGCCGTCGGCATCCACCGGCGTGAACATCACCCGGGCGCCGATGGGTGTCGTCCGGTTCCAGGAGCCGTGCTGAGCCGAGAAAATGCCGCCCTGGTACGGTTTCGGGAACATATCTCCGGTGTAGAACATCATTCCCAGGTCGGCGGCATGGGCCACGGTCTCGGAAACCGGGAATACCACCTCCACCGGCACCTTCTCACCCTTGTATTCATTGGTGCGGACATCGCCTCCACCATACCAGGGGTAGCCAAAGTGCTGGCCCATGGCCGTTTGCCGGTTGATTTCACCGGGAGGAATGTCATCTCCCATACCATCCACCTGGTTGTCGGTGAACCAGAGGTCGCCGGTGGTGGGGTGGAAGTCCTGGCCGACCGAGTTGCGGATCCCTCGGGTGTACACCTCGCGTCCGGTGCCGTCCCGATTGAGCCGGATAATGCCGCCAATCCCGAGTTTTCCGAAGGTATCGATGTATTCCGGCGGGGTCACGTTATAGGGTTGGCCCAGCGAGATGTACAGCTTGTCGTCCGGCCCGATATCGCAGACCCGGGCGGTATGGTTGTAGCTCACGAACTGTTTCGGGATCAGCGTGCCCCGGGGAATCACCTCGTAGGCCATCACATCGCCCCCTTTATAGAAGGACTCGGCGGCCGGATAGGCCAGTACCCGGTTCTGCTCGGCGATGTAAAGCACGCCGTCCGATGAGAAGCAGGGGCCATTCGGCACTGCCTTGGCGAGCGAGGGCGCAAAGTTTTTCACTTCATCAGCAATCCGGTCTTTGTCCTGGTCGATTACTGCCCAGACCTCGGTTTTCCGGGTGCCGACAAAGGTCACCACGCCCTGGGGCCCGACTGCCATGTGGCGGGCATCCGGAACCCGTGCATACAGGCTGATCTCAAAGCCTTCCGGTAACCGGATCGTTTCCAGGGTTTTGCGGATGGCGTCGGCTCTGTCGCTGTTCTGGTCGATGACGGTGAATTCGGCTTTTCCGGTGGTCTGGAAATTGCCCAGTGTTTTGAGTGTGCTGTCAGACTGGCTATGGGCGTAAGGGACGATCGCGAGGCCAGCGGCCACGCACAGCATCGAGGCTTTTGTGTTCATTGTCGTTAGGCTCTCTTCACCAGCGAGCAGGAGCCGGCAATTCCGAGTCCGCCCGCCGGTTACTTTTCCGTCAGTGTCAGATCGAGTAAAG
This sequence comes from Marinobacter subterrani, assembly GCF_001045555.1. NCBI lineage: Bacteria > Pseudomonadati > Pseudomonadota > Gammaproteobacteria > Pseudomonadales > Marinobacteraceae > Marinobacter > Marinobacter subterrani. The sequence continues at coordinate 2,687,100 of NZ_LFBU01000001.1, read as the reverse complement.
ACAAGAGCCCAGTGGGCGTCAACGTTATCGCCCACTCGTTACACCATTTAATTCAGTGGACGCTGGAGCCTTTCCGGGGTTTGTTGGCGAAGCATGCCTGAAACACATCGTTATAGTGTTTGGCAAAATTCACCGTCAGGCCTTCCTTCAGGTAGTCCGGCAGTTCCTCGTAATCTCCCCGGTTTGCCTCCGGCAGGATCAGGTTGCCGATTTTCTGGCGCCGGGCGGCAATCACCTTTTCTCGGATACCACCCACGGGTAGTACCTGGCCGGTCAGTGTCAGCTCGCCGGTCATGGCGAGATTCTGCTGCGGTGCTTCCTTCCGGGCGATGGACAGCAGGGCGGTGGCCATGGTGACACCGGCGCTGGGGCCGTCTTTCGGCGTGGCCCCCTCAGGCACATGCAGATGCACGAACGACTTGTCGAAAAAGGTCGGGTCGCCCCTGAAGCGCTTGAGGTTGGACGACACGTAGCTGTAGGCAATTTCGGCGGACTCTTTCATCACATCCCCGAGCTGACCTGTCAGTTTGAAGCCGCGCTGGGAGCTGTGGATACGTGACGCCTCGATGCTGAGTGTGGCGCCGCCCATGGCGGTCCAGGCGAGGCCTGTGACCACGCCGGTACCCCGGAGCGACTTCTCTTTGCGGAATGAGGGCTGGCCCAAGTAGGCTTGCAGGTCGGCAACGCCCACCTTTACCGGATGGCCCGGATTTTCCAGCAGTTTAACGATGCCTTTGCGCAGGATCTTGTGCAGTAGCTTTTCAAGATTCCGTACACCGGATTCCCGGGCATAGCCTTCGATCACCTGCCGGATGGCGGCGTCGGTGATATTGAACTGCTTTTTCAGGAGGCCCGCCCGTTTCAGCAACCTTGGCAGCAGGTGATGCTTGGCGATGGCCAGTTTTTCTTCCCCGATGTAACCGGACAGGCGGATCACATCCATCCGGTCCAGCAGTGGCCTGGGTATCGTATCCAACTGGTTCGCGGTGCAGATAAACAATACCTTGGACAGGTCCATGCGGACATCCAGGTAGTGATCCAGGAACTCCCGGTTCTGTTCCGGGTCCAGGGTTTCGAGCAGCGCTGACGCCGGATCACCCTGGTAGGAGGCGCCGATCTTGTCGATCTCGTCCAGCATGATCACCGGGTTCGCCACTTTCGAATCCTTCAGCGCCTGGACAAACTTGCCCGGCATGGCTCCGATGTAGGTGCGGCGGTGACCCTTGATTTCAGCCTCGTCACGCATGCCGCCGACGCTGAAGCGATAGAACTTCCGGCCCAGGGCATCGGCGACGGAGTGGCCGATAGAGGTTTTGCCTACCCCCGGCGGGCCTACCAGCAACAGGATGGAGCCGCTCACTTCGCCCTTGAAGGTCCCTTCGGCCAGAAACTCGACGATGCGGTCTTTGACATCGTCCAGGCCATCGTGGTCCCGGTCCAGGATGCGGCGGGCTTCGGCCAGATCGAAATGGTCCTCGGAGTGCACGCCCCAGGGCACTTGGGTCAGCCAGTCGAGGTAATTGCGGGTAACGCCGTATTCCGGCGAGCCCTGTTCCAGCACCTGCAGCTTCTGGACTTCATCGTTGAAGCGCTCGCGCACGGCTTCGGGCGGATCCAGATGCGCCATCCGCTCCTCGAACCGCTCCACATCCGCGGTCTTGTCGTCCTTGGCCATGCCCAGTTCGCGCTGGATGACCTTGAGCTGCTCTTTCAGGAAAAACTCCCGCTGGTGCTTCTGCACCTTGGCGTTGACCTCCTCGCTGATTTCCGACTGCAGCCGCGCCACTTCCTGCTCCTTGCGCATCAGCAGCAATACCTTTTCCATGCGGCGCAACAGGGGCACGGTATCGAGCACGTCCTGCAATTCACGGCCGGGAGCGCTGGTCATGGAAGCGCCGAAATCGGCCAGCGGTGAGCTGTCCTCTGGCCCGAAGCGGGACAGGTATTGCTTCACCTCCTCGCCATACAGCGGATTGGTGCGCAGCAATTCCTTGATCGCGCTGATGATGGCCAGGGTGTAGGCCTTGAGCTCGTCGGAATCTTCTTCCGGCTCGGCCGGGTATTCAACCTCCACCAGGTAGGGAGGCTTGCGGCGTAACCACTGGACAATCCGGAAGCGTTGCAGGCCCTGAGCAATGAACTGGATCTTGCCACTCTCGTTCTGGGCGTGGTGAACGCGCACGGCACAGCCGGTGGTCTTCAGCTGTTCGCTGGCGGGTATGCCGTCTTCGGCCTCCTCGTTTTCCACAAAGCAGATGCCCAACACCCGGTGGTCGGTTTCACCCACTCGTTTGAGAGTTTCCTGCCACGGGTTCTGGTTCACCATCACAGGCTGTACCTGGGCCGGAAAGAACGGGCGATTGGACACCGGCAGAACATACATCCGCCGGGGCATCATCTGTTGCGGCAGGGCGAGGCTCTTGCTGTGCTCGTCCTTGCCAATGTATTCGGTCACGTCCTCTTCGAATTCCTCAAGTGAATCTTTGCTTGGGTCGTCATTCATGCCGTGAAGTGTCCATCCGGAAAGGTTGTGAGTTGTCCGGGGCGCTGTCAGCGCCGTTCCCCGGAACAGCGTTTAATAGCTAATGTGACGGCAGATACGGCTATTTCAAGGAGTTGGCTTTCACCGGATAGCGCTTGATTTTCCGGCGTTCGGCCCCATGTCCTTTGACAATTCGCGACGATTTCATTCGACTTTTTATCAGGTGCCCTGCATGAGCGACTCTCCGTACATCTTTGAAGCCACCATGGACAACTTTCAGCAGAAGGTCATGGAAGCATCAGCCAGCACGCCCGTCCTGGTGGATGTCTGGGCCGAGTGGTGCGCGCCCTGCAAACAGTTGATGCCACTGCTGGAAAAGCTGGCCAATGAGTACCAGGGCGCCTTCGTGCTGGCGAAGGTCAACGCTGACGAGCAAGAACAGCTCACCTCCAGCCTGGGCGTGCGTAGCCTGCCGACGGTGATTCTGGTAAAAAACGGCCAGGCCGTGGACGGCTTCAACGGCGCCCTGCCGGAAAGCGAGATTCGTGCGGTGCTGGATAAGCACGTTGAAGCCCCGAAGGAAGACCCCTACGACCAGGCCCACCGGATCTGGGAAGCGGGGGATGTGGAAGGTGCCCTGGCGATCCTCTCTGATATGAACCAGAAAGACCCCGAGAACCTCAAAGTGCTGATTGATCTGGCGCAGCTGAAGGTGGAAATGGGCGACCTTGAAACGGCCGAGCAAGTACTCGAAAGCCTGCCGCCGGAAGAGAAAATGCAGCACCAGGCCAAGCAGCTGGCAGCCCGGGTGAAATTCCTGAAACAGTCGGCAGAGCTGCCGCCGATCAAGGACCTGGAGATGGCATTGGAGCAGGATCCGAAAGACCCGAACGCATTGCACCAGTTGGCCCTGCACCACGTATTACAGGAAAACAACGCTGAAGCGATGGACCTGCTGATCCGACTGATGCAGGTGGACAGCAAGTACAAGGACGAAGTGGCCAAAACCACCCTGATCGAGCTGTTCGACAAGCTGGGCAACAACAACCCGGATGTGCGGACCTATCGGCGCAAGCTCTACACCCTGATGCACTGAGTGTGAACCCGGGGTCAGATGAACGCCTTCATCTGACCCCGTCGTCCCTGCGAGGGGTAGGGTAACGAACGTTTAGCCGTTACCCCTCTTCATCTGCTCATACTCATCCTCAAAGAAGAACTTCTCCTCCCCGAAGGCCGGCTCCAGCTCATGCAGCCAGGTGGCCGTCTCGCTGTATTTGGCAAAGAACGGGCGCTGTACCCAGTCCGGATTGCGGCCCTGCAGGAAGCGCAGGACGAACACCTTCTCGTCCTTGATCTCGGTAATGCCCTGGATCTCCACCTTGCCGGGGCCGGCGCTCATGGAGGGGCCGCGGGCGGTGCGGGCCAGGCCGGAGACCTGCTTCATGGCTTCGCGGTAGATCTGGAACGCCTTGGCCAGCGGCACTTCGAAGTAGTTCTTGGCGCCGGTGTCCCGCTCGACAAACATGTAGTAGGGGATGATGCCCAGCTGTACTTCTTTCTTCCACAGCCTGGCCCAGGCGTCGGCATTGTCGTTGACATGCTTGATCAGCGGGCCCTGGGCACGGATTTCAGCACCGGTCGCGCGGATGCGGCGGATGGCCTCTTCGGCAATCTCGGTGGTGATTTCCTGCCAGTGGTTGTAGTGGGCCATGATGGCCAAGTGCTTGCCAGCGTCCACGAGACGGGCGAACAGATCAATCAGCTCATCGGCGTCCTTGTCGGTCACAAAACGGTACGGCCAGAAGGTGAGGGCCTTGGTGCCGATGCGGATGGTCTGGATGTGATCGAACTCCGGCTGCAGCAGCGGTTCCAGATACTGCACCAGGTTCTTGGTCTTCATCACCATGGGGTCACCGCCGGTTACCAGCAGATCGGTCACCTCGGTGTGCTCCTGCAGGTAGCCATGAAGCTTCTCGGCTTCGGTGCTGGACATCTTCAGATCCTTGTCACCGACAAACTGCGCCCAGCGGAAACAGAAGGTGCAGTAGGAGTGGCAGGTCTGGCCCTGGGCGGGGAAGAACAGCACGGTTTCGCGGTACTTGTGCTGCACGCCGTCCAGTACTTCACCGTCCAGCTCTGGCATGTTCATTTCCATTTGCCCGGCCGGGTGCGGGTTCAGTTCGTCCCGGATTTCCTTGGCGACGGCCTGTATCTCTTTCTTGTCGGCACCTTCCCGATGCAGCTTTGCCATGCGCTCGTAATGCTCGTCTTTCAGCATGCCTTTTTGCGGGAAGACAAGTTGATAGATCGGGTCGTTGGGTACCTTGTTCCAGTTGATCAGTTCGTTGATCACATATTCGTTGACCCGGAACGGCAGTACGCTGGCGACCACCTTCATTTCAAACAGGGTCTCTTCGGGGAGATTCTGGATGATGTCAATCTTGTCGAGCTGGCGGTCGGTGTAGACCTTGAAGCGCCGTTCCTCGAATTCTGTGGTGGGAATCCGGTTCGGAAAGGTGACGATGGAGTTCATGGATCGCCCTCTGCTGGTGTTAATGACAAAAAAGTGGTCGGACCACTTTTTAGATGGTTAAAAATCAGGCAGGCGAGTATACATAAATATAAATTTATTTTCAGGTCTAACGAAAAAGTCGTGGTAACTCAGGCGGGAGCAGTAACGACTCTGGCTTAAAATTCAATAACAAGCGCAAAAAGCCCGGAAATAATGGCCAGTTTCAGAAAACTCATCGTTTAGCGTGGTAATTAAATTGCAAGTTGATAGGAATGCTACGACATTGGTCGCAGTCTGCTTGTCTGGTGGTCTGAAAACGGTCATTCTTCCGTAACTAACCGCAAGCAGGCTGCCATAAATGGGTGTAAAAGCAGTTTGAATTGAATTTAACGGTCAAAATGTAGTAAAAATACTACAAAGCCGGGTGGGCAAATCCACGCACTTCCGCAGAATGCCGGTCAACCTGAGGCCAAAAGCCCATGAATCGGGGCGATCAGGCAGGAAAAGTGTGAAAGCTGTTCTATGCTTTATACAGGTTCTGTGTACCGGGAGCCGGTACACCTGTCAGGCTGAAAATACCCACAACAACACACTGCATTTCATCGCAGCTTTTCAACACCGCAATGCGCCAGACTGCTGATCGTGGTCTCGCTGCACTTTTTGATGCCAAGGGGAGGGTTTGATGTACCAGGACGATGATCCCATTGAAACCAGTGAATGGCTGGACGCGCTGGAATCTCTGATCGAGAACGAAGGCATAGACCGGGTCAAATACATTCTTGAGAGGCTGTCCGAGCGGGCCAGCCGCGATGGCACCGAACTGCCTTATTCCATCACCACGCCATTCCGGAATAGCATTCCGGTTTCCCAGCAGGCGCCCATGCCAGGCGACCTGTTCATGGAGCGCCGAATCCGCTCCCTGATCCGCTGGAACGCCATGGCCATGGTAATGCGGGCCAACCAGCGCCCCGGAGATCTCGGTGGCCACGTTTCCTCCTTCTCCTCGGCTGCCACGCTCTATGATGTTGGCTTCAACTACTTCTTCCACGGCGGCGACGAAAAGCGCGAATCCGATCTGGTCTATTTCCAGGGTCACTCCTCGCCGGGCATCTACGCCCGCTCCTTCCTGGAAGGCCGCTTTGACGAAAAGGATCTGGATAAATACCGGGAAGAAGTGGACGGCACGGGCCTGTCGTCATACCCCCACCCCTGGCTGATGCCGGATTACTGGCAGTTCCCGACGGTTTCCATGGGCCTTGGCCCCATCCAGGCCATCTACCAGGCTCACGTGATGAAATACCTGGACAGCCGTGAGCTCGTGGAGATGGGCGATCGCAAGGTCTGGTGTTTTGTCGGCGACGGTGAAACCGACGAGCCGGAAACCCTGGGCTCCATTTCAATGGCCGGCCGGGAAAAGCTCAGCAACCTCATTTTCGTGGTTAACTGCAACCTGCAGCGTCTGGACGGGCCGGTACGCGGCAATGGCAAGATCATCCAGGAGCTTGAGGGTATCTTCCGGGGCGCCGGCTGGAATGTGCTTAAAGTGGTCTGGGGCCGTCACTGGGACCCCCTGTTCGAGAAGGACAAGGAAGGCATGATGCAGCGGATCATGGACGAGGTCTGCGATGGTGAGTTGCAGAACTACAAGAGCAATGGCCCTGCCTATACCCGCAAGCACTTCTTCGGCAAGTACCCGGAAACGGCGAAGCTGGTTGAGGGGCTCTCCGACGAGGAGATCGGCAAGCTTAACCGAGGTGGCCATGATCCCTACAAGATCTACGCGGCCTACGATCGTGCCATCAACAATAACGGCGGGCGCCCGACCGTAATCCTGGCCCACACCATCAAGGGCTACGGCTTTGGCGAGGCCGGTGAGGCGCAGAACACGGCGCACTCGCTGAAGAAGCTGGATATCGAGCAGTTGAAATCGTTCCGCGACCGGTTCGCAGTGCCGCTGAAGGACGATGAGCTCAAAGACGTTCCCTACTATCGTCCAGCGCCGGATAGCCCGGAAATCATCTATATGAAGAAGCGCCGCCAGGAACTGGGTGGCTTCTATCCCAAGCGCCGCAAGGACTGTCAGCCAATGCAGATTCCCGAGCTGGATATCTTCAAGGCGGTACTGGATGGCTCCGGCGACCGGCAAATCTCCACCACCATGGCGTTTGTCCGGATACTGACCGCGCTGACCAAAGACAAGCGCATCGGCAAGCGCGTGGTGCCAATCGTGCCGGACGAAGCCCGTACCTTCGGTATGGAAGGCATGTTCCGCCAACTGGGTATCTACACGGCGGAAGGCCAGAAATACGTTCCGGAAGACCGTGAACAGATCATGTATTACCGGGAGGACAAGAAGGGCCAGATTCTCGAGGAAGGTATCAACGAGGATGGCTCCATGGCGGCCTGGATGGCAGCAGCGACGTCCTACAGCACCAACAACTTCCCGCTGATTCCTTTCTATGCCTTCTACTCCATGTTCGGCTTCCAGCGGGTCGGTGACCTGGCCTGGGCCTCCGGTGATATCCAGGCCCGCGGCTTCCTGATCGGCGGAACCGCCGGGCGGACCACCCTGAACGGGGAGGGCCTGCAGCACCAGGATGGCCACAGCCATGTGCTTGCCAACACCATTCCCAACTGCAAGGCCTATGATCCAGCCTATGGCTATGAAATGGCGGTGGTGATTCGTCATGGCATGAAAGAGATGTTCGAGGACAACAAGAATGTCTTCTACTACCTGACCATCGAGAACGAGAACTACCAGCAGCCGGCGATGCCCAAAGGTTGTGAAGACGGCATCATCAAGGGGATGTACAAGTTTGAGTCCGTTGAGACCAAGGGCAACAAGAAAACGCCCCGGGTTCAGCTGCTCGGTGCCGGTGCCATCCTGAACGAGGTGCGTGCCGCCGCCCAGATGCTGAAAGACGACTGGGGCGTCGCCTCGGATGTCTGGAGCGTAACCAGCTTCAACGAACTGGCGCGCGAAGGTCAGCACGTGGAGCGCTGGAACCGCCTGCATCCGGAAGACAAACAGAAAAAGGCCTATGTGACCCAGATGCTGGAGAAGCACCAGGGCCCGGTGGTTTCTTCCACCGATTACATCAAACTGCACTCTGAGCAACTGAGAGGGTTTATTCCCAAAACCTACCTGACCCTGGGCACCGACGGCTTCGGCCGCAGTGACACCCGCGAGAAGCTGCGCAGCTTCTTCGAGGTGGACCGTTACTACGTAACCGTAACGGCGCTTTCAGCCCTGGCCCGGGACGGTGAGGTGAAGAACGATGTGGTTCTCGAAGCCATGCGCAAGTACGGAATCGATCGCAACAAAACGAACCCGGTGCTGAGCTAAGGAGACCGCCATGAGTGAACAGGAAATCAAGGTTCCGGATCTCGGCGGTGCGGATGAGGTCGAGATCATCGAAATCACCGTCAGTGCAGGGGACACCGTTGAAGCAGAGGATCCGATTCTGACCATAGAGTCAGACAAGGCTTCCGTTGAGCTGCCATCGCCCGGCGCTGGCAAAATCACCAGGATCACCGTAAAAGTGGGTGACAAGGTGAAGGAAGGCGATGTGGTCGGGATGATGGAGCCCAGCGATGACGCTGGTGGCTCTGACGATTCCGGCGACGACGAGGCCGAGGAAAAGTCCGAAGCAAAAGCCGAGGAAAAGGACGAGGCCAAACCGGAAGACAAGTCTGAAGAGAGCAAGCCGGCGCAGAAGAAGGCTGGCGGCGGCTCCCGCAAGGAAACCGTGAAGGTGCCGGCGCTGGATGGCTTTGACAATGTTCCGGTTATCGAGATCAACGTTTCCGAAGGTGACACGATTGAGGTGGATGATCCACTGGTAATGGTGGAGTCCGACAAGGCCACCATGGAAATTCCCTCCCCCTACGCGGGCAAGGTGGGCAAGGTCCTGGTGTCTGAAGGCGACAAGCTCTCCGAAGGCGACAAGCTGCTGGAGATGACCGTTGAGGAAGACGGTAGCAGCGAGGAAGAAGCCTCTGAGGATTCCGGCCAGGAAGCAAAGGAAGACAAGGAACAGAAGGCGAAGCCCCAGCCGGACGCCGAGCGCGAGCCGAAGCAATCGGAGTCTGCACCTGAGCCCCAGGGTGCTACCTATGAGCCGCCCTCACCGGGGGCCAAGGTTCACGCCGGCCCTGCGGTGCGCAAGCTGGCCCGGGAGCTGGGCGCGGATCTCACCCGCGTCAAGGGCTCCGGCCCGAAGAGCAGGATTACCAAGGACGATATCCACGCCTATGTGAAGAGCCAGCTCAAACAGGCCCAGCAAGGCGGAGGCGTTGCCACCGGCTCTGGTATTCCGGGGGTCAAGCTGCCGGACTTCAGCCAGTTTGGTGAAACCAAGCGTGAGGCCATGTCGCGGATGATGTTTGCCACGGCCAACAACATGCAGCGCAGCTGGCTGAACGTGCCTCATGTGACGCAGTTCGAGGATGCGGATATCACCGATATGGAGGATTTCCGCAAGGCCCAGAAAGCGGCCGGCGAGAAGAAGGGCGTGAAGATGACGCCGCTGCCGTTCCTGCTGAAGGCCTGTGCCACGGCGCTGGCGGAACTGCCTCAGTTCAATGTGTCGCTGGACATGGAGCGCAAGGAGGTGGTTCGCAAGCAGTACATTCACATCGGGATTGCGGTGGATACGCCCAACGGGCTGATGGTGCCGGTGATTCGGGATGTGGACAAGAAGGGCCTGTGGGAGCTGGCGGCCGAAAGCGCCGAGCTTGCCCAGAAGGCCCGGGACAAGCAGTTGAAGCCGGCAGAGATGCAGGGTGCCTGCTTTACCATCACCAGTCTGGGTGGTATTGGCGGCACGGCATTTACGCCGATCGTGAATACGCCGGAGGTGGCGATTCTGGGGGTTTCCAAGGCGGCGATGAAGCCGGTCTGGGATGGCAAAGAGTTCCAGCCCCGGTTAATGCTGCCGTTGTCGCTGTCTTACGATCACCGGGCGGTGAACGGGGCCGATGCGGCACGGTTTACTTCGGTGCTCAGTCAGCTTCTTGGGGACATTCGGACTCTGCTGCTGTAACCGTTTAGCCCTGTGCTGTGTATCCTCCCAGCCTTCGGGCTGAGGGGCAACAAAGGCAGGCATACCTTTTCAGAACACGCTACAAGCACATCCATGTGGGCTTGTTTCGGGCCGTCCCTGGCCCTCAACAGTTCTGAAAAGGTATGCCCGCCTTTGTCGTTTTGGCTCCCTGGTATTCGCATCCAAATTGATGTCATGTGCCTGTGCCAAGGTTGACTAATGGCCTCGAGCTCACGCCTTAGTGGCCAATCAGGGGTCAGAAGAACGCTTTCTTCTGGCCCCATTCTTGCGAGTGGCCTGAGCCTGATAGGTGCTGGTGAGCGTTTGGAGGTTGCGCGTGGGGTGAGTAAGAGGGGTGCGCCTGATCAGGACTGCTATCACACTGAACGGCTAAAACAAAAACCCCGGCCGGAGCCGGGGTTTCTGCTGAGCTAACTTCTAAAAGGGATTAGAAGTTGTACTGGGCAGCAAATGCCACGCTGCTGGCATCGCCGTCGTCACCACTCTGGGTTTCACGAGTAGCGTATTTGTACTCGACGCCCATCATGACGTTTTTAACCGGAGTCCACTTGTAGTTTGCCATCAAAGCAGCGATCGACTGTGTGGGGTCGTCCGTGTAAGCTCCAGCGGCAACCGCGTCATCCAGGTCAACTTCAGTCATGCCGTAGCCAACGTTGATGCTGCGGCCACCACCGAGATTGATGCCGGTGCCAATGGTCCCACCATACCCGGAGATGGTTTCGACATCTCCGTTGGTGCCAATGTATGCGCTGTCAGCAGCAGAGCGATACAGGTAACTGTTCGCACCGTCGGTATAGCTCAGCGCGCCCTGAATCGTGATCATGTCAGTCAGGGACATTTTGGCGGCTACGAAGGTTCCAAATCCGAACGAACTTCCGTCCGCAGTGCCGGTATCATAGCCAACCTGTTGCGCAAGAACAGCTGCGGAATATGACAAGCCGCCGGCCGAATCTTCCAGTCGTGCGGTCAGCGCCGGCATTCCATTTTTGGCGGCAGCGCCCGCGTTAGCGATTGAGTTCTTTGGATCCTCTGCCGAGAACGACAGAGCACCAGTGGTGTAACGGATTTGAGGAGTGCGGCTCTGGTAGCCTGCGGCGCCAGGCAAGGAATCGAAGTCCAGGGTTGAAGTGTTGCCTACGAAGCTTGTGAAGTTAGACCAGGTCTGGCCAGCCAGGACACCGTTGTAGGAACCGTAAGCGTGACGCAGCCTGAGATTTCCAGGACGGAAGTCACCTTCAATGTTGACCATCACGCCTTCAGGGGAAGTGGCCTTGACCCCGATCCGGCTCTGGACTGCATCTGCGCCGAAGTAACCGGTTGCTTCATTATCTTCAGCGGCGCCGACATTGATTTTGCCGTAGTCGAATGACCGTGTAGACGTTGATACGTTCTCATCAATATCGTAGCTGGCATTGAAGCGAGCATATCCGTAGACCGCCATTTCATAGTCGCCAGCTGTGAAGCTGACCGCGCCAGCCTGCCCGGCTACACCGAAAACAGCCACAGCTGCCGTCGCACGAATTGCCATTCTTAATTTGTTGTTGCTTTGCATCGTTGTTGTCTCCACACACTTATTGTTGTTGGACCCAAAAACAAGGTAGTTACGAATCTGTGACAATTCAAATAAATTCGTGCATGAATTAGACGAATGTCTATAGCAGCTTTTCGTTCATAGTCAGGCATCTGCGGTTGCCCTTGTGGCGTAGACTTGTTTTATGACCTCCGAAAGTACATACCTCCATAAGGCCACTTTTGCGTTTCTGGATATCGAAACCACGGGCGGCAATTCAGCCCGGGACAGGATTACCGAGATTGGTATCCGGTTCTGGCGGGCCGGTGAAACCGTGGGGGAGTGGCAGACGCTGCTGGACCCGGAAACGCGGATTTCGCCGTTTATTGAGAACCTTACGGGCATTTCCAATGAGATGGTGGCCGGCGCGCCGGTGTTTGAGGCGATTGCGGATGAGCTGGAAGAGCGGCTCCGGGGCACCATCTTTGTGGCCCACAATGCCCGGTTTGACTATGGGTTCATCAAGGCTGAATTTCGTCGTCTGGGGCGGCTGTTTTCCGCGAAGGTGTTGTGTACGGTCAAGCTTTCCCGGCGACTGTACCCGGAGTTCCGGCGGCACAACATGGATGCGCTGATTGCCCGGCATGGCCTGGCGCAGGTCCAGCGGCACCGGGCGATGGGCGATGTCGCGGCGATGCTGGCGTTTTTTGAGCATGCCCGGGGCGAGAAAGGCGATGAGCGATTCGAAACCGCCATCGGCGAGCTGCTGCAGCGCCCGAGTATTCCCTCCCATCTGCCGCCGGATACGCTGCAGGATCTGCCCCGGGGGCCGGGGGTGTACCGGTTCTATGGTGAGAATGATGTGCTGCTGTACGTGGGCAAGAGCACCAACATCGCCCAGCGGGTGGCGTCGCATTTCTCCGGGGACCATAACTCCGCCCGGGGTGTGCGGATGTCCGAGAGCCTGCGCCGGGTGGAGTGTACCGAAACCGCCGGTGAGCTGGGGGCGCTGCTGCTGGAGCTGAAGCAGATCAAGGGCCTGAAGCCGTTGTTCAACCGGCGGTCCCGGGCCGCCAAGAACCTGGTGAGTATCGAACTGTCGGCGAACCGGGCGGGCTATCTTCAGGCGCGGCTGGTGCGGGAGATTGAGCCGCACCGGCTCGGCGATTACTTCGGGTTGTTCCGCAGCAGGCGGGATGCGGAGCGGGCGCTGGGTGGCATCGCGGCAAAGAATGACCTGTGCAACAAACTGCTCGGCCTGGAGCCGGAGCATGAGGGCCCCTGTTTCCAGCGTGCCCTTGGGCGCTGCAAGGGCGCCTGCGAGGCGCTTGAGGACGTCGGGCGGTACAACCTGCGGGTGCAGATTGCTTTCCACAGCCTGCGCCTGAAAACCTGGCCCTGGAAAGGGCCGGTGGGCATTGTCGAACAGGATGCCCACACCGGCCGCACAGACATCCTGGTGGTCTACAACTGGATGCATGTGGCCACCCTTCACCATGAAGATGAGCTTCAGGATCTCTCCCTGCGGGGCCAGGCGGTGACCTTTGATCTGGATTCCTACAAGCTGCTGATCAGTGCGCTGATGGACCGGAGCAGGGGCAGCCGGCGCCAGCACCGGATCATCGAGCTGCCGGCAATCGGGCAACCGGATGTTCTTATGCCGTGAGTGGCGTATTATGGGGCAAGGATCCGCACAGGTACGTACTTGCCCTGTTCGGTAACTCTACTATTTTAAAACGTTTAGCCGCTTTCCCGAGAGAGATCTATGAATAAAGAACCCGTCAGCCGCGAACTGTTCGATAAAGTCATGGTGCCCAACTACGCGCCCGGTTCCATCATTCCGGTGCGAGGCGAGGGCTCCCGGATCTGGGACCAGGAAGGCCGCGAGTTTATCGATCTTCAGGGCGGGATTGCGGTGACCTGTCTCGGGCACTCGCACCCGGGCCTGGTCGGGGCGCTGCAAGAGCAGGCCGAGAAAATCTGGCACCTGTCGAACGTGATGACCAACGAGCCCGCCTTGCGTCTGGCGAAAACCCTGTGTGATCTCACCTTTGCCGAGCGGGTGTTCTTCGCCAACTCCGGAGGAGAGGCCAACGAGGCCGCCTTCAAGCTGGCTCGCCGGTACGCCTGGGAGCACTTCGGCCCGGAGAAGAACGAGATCATTTCCTTCAGGAACTCGTTTCACGGTCGCACCCTGTTTACCGTCAGTGTCGGTGGCCAGCCCAAGTACCTGGAGGGGTTCGAGCCGGCGCCGGGGGGCATTCACCACGCCGAGTTCAATGATCTGGAATCGGTGAAAAAGCTGATTTCCAAAGAGAAGACCTGCGCCGTGGTCGTCGAGCCCATTCAGGGCGAAGGCGGTGTTATGCCCGGCGATCAGGCCTTCCTTGATGGGCTGCGCCAGCTGTGCGACGACAACGACGCTCTGCTGGTGTTCGATGAGGTACAGTCCGGCGTCGGGAGAACCGGCTACCTGTACGCCTACCAGATGTACAACGTGGTACCGGACATTCTCTCCACTGCCAAGGGCCTGGGCGGTGGCTTCCCGGTGGCGGCCATGCTGACCACGGCGAAAGTGGCTGCCAGTCTGGGCGTGGGGACCCACGGTAGCACCTATGGGGGTAACGCCCTGGCCTGCGCCGTGGGCCAGAAAGTGGTGGATACCGTCAGCCAGCCGGAGATTCTCAAGGGTGTGAAGGTTCGCTCTGACAAGCTGCGCAAGGGCATGATGGACATCGGCGAGCGTTACGGCGTGTTCAGCGAGGTTCGCGGGGCCGGTCTGCTGCTCGGTTGTGTTCTGACCGAGAAATGGCAGGGCAAGGCCAAGGATTTTCTTAACGCCGGTCTCGATGAGGGCGTGATGGTTCTGGTGGCTGGCCCGAACGTCATTCGCCTGGCACCGTCGCTGATTATCCCGGAATCGGATATTGATGAAGCCCTCGAGCGGTTCGAGGCAGCGGTAAAAAAACTGACAGCCTAAGGAGTTCCTATGTGGCTGGTACGTCCGGCGCAGCCGGATGATCTGGACCAGATTCTTGCCATCGCGGGCACCCAGAGTGCCCGCCTCTCTTCCACCCTGCCCAAACAGGGCGATGCCCTCGCCTACAAGATAGAGCATTCCCAGGCGTCCTTTGCCGGCCGGATTGGAGCGGACGATGAACCGCCGAGATTTCTCTTTGTGCTGGAGAACACCGAAACCGGCGAGGTTGTCGGCACGGCCGGGATCGATGCCCGGGCCGGCAATGGCCAGCCATTCTACAATTACCGGCGCGATGCCCTGATCCATGCCTCCCATGAGCTGGGCGTATCAAGGCGGGTGGAGGTGCTGTACCCCTCCCATTCGCTGACCGATAACACTCTCCTGTGTTCGTTTTCCATTCGGCCGGAGTTGAGTGGCACCGATGCCTTCGAACTGTTGTCCCGGGCCCGGATCCTGTTCATTGCCGATCACCGGGACTGGTTTACAGCGCGGGTGGCGGTGGAAATCCAGGGCGTTCAACTGGACGATGGCAGCGTTCCGTTCTGGGACAGTCTGGGCCGGCATTTCTTTGATATGGATTTTGAAACCGCAGACCAGTATTCCGGCCAGTTGAGCAAAACCTTCATTGCCGAACTGATGCCGCCCAACCCGATTTACGTCACCCTGCTGAGTGACGCCGCCCAGCAGGCCCTGGGCCAGCCGCACCCGGTCACGGTGCCGAACTACGAGTTGCTCCAGCGCGAAGGTTTTCAGCCGGGCAACTACCTGGATATTTTTGACGCCGGGCCGGTGCTGGAGGCGCGCACCGACGGCCTGAAAACCCTGGTGACCAGTCACGCGAAAGCCTTGCACGGCTCCAACGATAACCTCGGGGAAACCTGTCTGATTGCAGCCGGGGAGGGGGACCGGTTCCGTTGCACCCTGACACCGGTTGCCGAGACTCTGGAGGACACCCTCAAGGTGCCGGTGAACACCTGGAAAATTCTGAACAGGACTGCCGGTGACCGGGTAAGGATTGCGCCGTTATGACAGCGATTGAGATAGAGATTCCGACCGCCATTCAACCAGTCCCGGGCAACAGGGAGGCGACACCATGCTGGTAATTCGCCCGCTGCAGGAAAATGACCTGGACGACCTGTACACCATGGCGCAGAACGCCGGCAAGGGGCTCACCACGCTGCCGGCGGACCGGGAGTTACTGGAAAAGAAGATCAATCACGCCCGGGATACCTTCAACCAGCGCTGTGCGCCGGAAGCCGGGCTGTACCTGTTTGCCCTGGAGGATATCCAGCGCAAGAAGACCGTCGGCATCAGCGGTATCCAGGCCCGGGTCGGTCTGGATGAGGTGTTCTACAACTACCGTCTGAGCGTCACCGTGAATGCGTCCAAAGAGCTGGGCGTGCATGTGCGGACACCCACGCTGCACCTGTCCAACGACATGACCGACACCAGCGAGATCTGCTCGCTGCTGCTGTCCGATGAGTACAAGGGTGGGGGCAACGGGCTGCTGCTGTCCCGCTGTCGGTTCATGTATCTGGACGATTTCCGCAAGCATTTCTCGGAAAAGATCTTTGCCGAGATGCGCGGTGTGTCCGATGGCCAGGGGCGCAGCCCGCTCTGGGACGCCCTGGGCAGCAAGTTTTTTGATATGGAATTCAGCGAAGCGGACATGCTCTCCGGGCTTGGCAACAAATCGTTCATTGCCGAGCTGATGCCCAAGTACCCGATCTACCTGCCCATGCTGCCGGATTCGGCCCGGGCCGTGATCAGCCGGGTGCACGATAACACCGCGCCTGCGCTGCGCATGCTGCAGTCGGAAGGTTTCAACTTTAACGGCCTGGTGGACATCTTTGATGGCGGGCCGGTGGTGGAGGCTTTCATAAACAACATCCGGACCGTCCGGGAGGCCATCAACCGGCATGCCATGGTCACCCGCAAGCCGGTGAACCTGGATGTGCCCGCCGATCAGCGGGTGATGGTCTCGAACCGCTCGTTCCGGGATTTCCGGGTCACAACCCTGCCCATGGATTGCATCGGCCCGGATACCGTCAGTTTGCCGCCCGACGTTGCCGAGGCCCTGCAGGTGGAATCCGGAGATCCGATTCGCCTGGCCCCCTTGAAAGATTCGGGCATGCTGACCAAACATGGATTTAGAAGCTCAGTACCGGGAGGTGCATCAAAATGGCAAAGCTGACAGGCGAACTGTTGATTGACGGCCTATGGCTTCAGGGCCATGGGGGTTCCTTCGAATCGGTCCAGCCGGTGACCGGCGAAACGGTCTGGGAGGGCGACAGTGCCAACCTGGAAGATGTGGACGCGGCGGTGCGTGAGGCCCGCAATGCCTTCCTGAAATGGCAGAGGAAAAGTTTTGCCGAGCGCCAGGCGGTGGTAGAAGCCTTCGGCGAACTGCTTGAGGCTCACAAGGAAGAGCTGGCGCACCAGATTGGCCTGGAAACCGGCAAGCCGTTGTGGGAGTCTCGCACCGAAGTGGCTGCGATGATCGGCAAGATCGGTATCTCGGTGAAGGCCTACAATGACCGCACCGGCCATTCCGAATCAGACGTTGCCGGCGGCCATGCGGTGTTGCGGCACCGGCCCCATGGCGTAGTGGCTGTGTTTGGGCCCTACAACTTCCCGGGGCATCTGCCCAATGGCCACATTGTGCCGGCCCTGCTGGCGGGCAATACCGTGGTGTTCAAGCCCAGTGAGCTGACGCCCGGGGTTGCCGAGCTGACCGTTAAGCTCTGGGAAAAAGCCGGCATTCCCGATGGTGTGATTAACCTGGTGCAGGGCGCCTCGACAACCGGAAAATCCCTGGCCAGTCATCCGTTGATCGACGGCCTGTTCTTTACCGGCAGTTCCACCGTCGGGCACCTGCTGCACAAGCAGTTCGGTG
Organism: Marinobacter subterrani; assembly: GCF_001045555.1. Lineage (NCBI taxonomy): Bacteria > Pseudomonadati > Pseudomonadota > Gammaproteobacteria > Pseudomonadales > Marinobacteraceae > Marinobacter > Marinobacter subterrani. The sequence continues at coordinate 2,669,654 of NZ_LFBU01000001.1, read as the reverse complement.
GCCAGCCGGAGAAAATCCTGGCGCTGGAAATGGGCGGCAACAATCCGTTGATCGTTCAGGATGTCGCAGATATTGACGGTGCCGTTCACCACGCGCTGCAGTCGGCATTTCTCTCCGCCGGGCAGCGATGCACCTGCGCCCGCCGTTTGCTGGTGCCCAAGGGCAAGAAAGGCGATGCCTTTCTGGACCGGTTGGCGGCGGTTTCTGCCCGAATCAAAGTGGGCGAGTTTGATGCCGATCCGCAACCGTTCATGGGCTCGGTGATTTCCGCCGAAGCGGCCGAAAAACTGTTGGCAGCCCAGGCCAGCATGCTGGAGAAAGGCGGCCAGTCACTGCTGGAAATGAAGTCTCTGCAGCCGGATACCGGCTTGCTGTCGCCCGGTATTGTGGACGTGACCGGGCTCGACCTGACCGACGAGGAGTTCTTTGGCCCGCTGCTGACGGTTCATCGCTACAAGAGCTTTGACGATGCCCTGGAGCTGGCCAACGCGACCAGTTTTGGTCTCTCGGCCGGTATTCTGACCGATGACCGGAAGCTCTATAACCGGCTGGTGGAAGAGGTCCGCGCCGGCATTGTGAACTGGAACCGGCCGCTGACCGGTGCCAGCAGCGCAGCGCCCTTCGGTGGCGTGGGCGCCAGTGGCAATCATCGCCCGAGTGCCTACTATGCCGCCGACTACTGCGCCTGGCCCATGGCCTCCCTGGAAGCCGGAAAAAGCGAGTTGCCAGAGAGTCTGGCGCCCGGCCTGAACTTCGATTAACGGAACCGACAGCCATGGTGAAACACGCGGTAGAGGCAAATTTCGATGGCCTGGTGGGCCCCACCCATAATTACGCCGGGTTGTCCTGGGGGAACGTGGCGTCCAAATCCAACGTGCGCTCGGTGTCCAGTCCGAAGGAGGCGGCCTTGCAGGGGCTGGCCAAGATGAAGCGGCTGGCGGACCGGGGCTATGTGCAGGGTATTCTGCCACCCCACGAACGGCCGCATCTCCCAACCCTCCGGGCACTTGGCTTTGAGGGGGCGGATGCCAGCGTACTGGCGCAGGCGGCGAAAGCCAGCCCGTCGATACTGGCGGCGGCGTCCTCGGCGTCGTCCATGTGGACCGCCAACGCCGCGACGGTTTCGCCCAGCGCCGATACTGCCGATCACCGGGTGCATTTCACCCCGGCCAACCTGAGCGCGAAGTTTCACCGCTCCATTGAACACACGGTTACCGGTCGTTCGCTGAAGGCCATCTTCGCGGATGAGAGCTACTTTGCCCATCACCCGGCGCTGCCCTCGGTCAGTCAGTTTGGTGACGAGGGCGCGGCCAACCACACCCGGCTGTGTGCCGGCTATGGCGCCCCGGGTGTCGAGCTGTTTGTCTATGGCCAGGTTGCCTTCAACGAACAGGCGCCGGCCCCGAAAAAGTACCCCGCCCGGCAGACCCTCGAAGCCTCGGAGGCCGTTGCCCGCCGGCATGGCCTGAAGGACCGGCATGTGGTGTTTGCCCAGCAGAATCCGGCGGCCATTGATGCCGGCGTGTTCCATAACGATGTGATTGCGGTGGGCAACGGCAACACCCTGTTCTATCACGAGATGGCGTTCCTGAACGAACAGCAGGTGCTGGCGGATATCCGGCAGCGTCTTACCGGCGCTGAGCTTGAAGCGGTGCGAGTGAGCCGGGACGAGGTACCCATTGAGGATGCGGTGGCCTCCTACCTGTTCAACAGCCAGTTGCTGAACACGCCCGACGGCATGCTGCTGGCGGTGCCCGGTGAGTGCCGCGAAGTGGCTTCGGTGAGCCGGTATCTGGACGATCTGGTGAAATCCGGAGGGCCGATTACCTCGGTGGAAGTGTTCGACGTCAAACAATCGATGCGCAACGGCGGTGGCCCGGCGTGCCTTCGGTTACGGGTGGCTCTGGATGATGATGAACTCAAGGCCATGCACCGGGGCGTGATTCTCACCGATGAGCTTTATGACCGCCTCACCACCTGGGTGGAAGCCCATTACCGGGATGAGCTGGGCCAGGATGACCTGGCAGACCCCATGCTGCTGCAGGAGGTTCGCAAGGCCCTGGACGAACTGACCGGTATTCTCGGGCTCGGTTCGATCTACGATTTCCAGCTCTAGGCGGCAATCGACGACGTCAGCATATCCATGGTGTGCCGGATCAACTGCTCGGCGGGAAATTCCGGGTCGCCGTCGCCCATCTCGGACTGGCACAGCAGAATCGCACCATGGAGTGCGCCCCTCAGGTACAGTGCGGTCAGTACCGGGTCGGTAATCCGGCTCCGGTTCATGGTGCCGTCCGCCAGGCCCAGTTCAATCGCCCCCACCATCAGCGCCATCAGGTCTGATTTTGAGCACAGCATCTCCTCGGCCTGGCTCTCGTCGGCCTCGGCCATGGCTGTCGAGGCCTTGGTCAGGGCCGAGAAGTAGTCGGGCTCTTCCAGATAGAAGCGGTAATAGGATTCCCCCATGGCCCGGATCTGCGCCAGGCCGGTATCGGTGGTCTGCCGCGCCTGTTCAAAGCGGCGGAACAGGCTGTGCCCGGCCCGGAGCATGATGCCCCGCTGAATCGCCGCCTTGTCCTTGAAGTACACGTACAGCAGCGCCCGGCTGAGGCTGGCGGTGCGGGCAATGTCGTCCATCGAGGTTCGCTCATAACCCTTCTCTGAGAACACCAGCTCGGCGGCATCCAGAATGGTGTCGTAACGGGCCTGTTTTTCCCGCTCCCGGCGGGTCTTCAGCGGTTCGCTCATTCAATCATCCGGTTAGGTGGCAACGGCCTGCACATGATACCTGAAACCGGATCAAACCCGATTATTGACAAAATGTCAAAGAATGACATTATGTCGATAACAATCATCGGGGCGCCTACGGACCGGGCCTCGCCAACACTATGAGCATGGATGAAAGGATAAATCATGAACCCACTTCGTACGCCCATGACCCTGGTTTCCTTCCTGTTCCTGGCACTGCTCCTGGCTGGCTGTAAAGCCAGTGACGTGTCGACGGAGCCCGCCCGAGAGGCGGTATCCGTGCGCGTGTCCGAGGTGACCGGTGGCGAAAGCCAGGACCAGCCGCTGCGGTTTTCCGGCATTGTCCGTGCCACCCAGCGGGCAACCCTGACCTTTCAGGTCAGTGGCACCCTGAAGGAAAGGGCGGTGGAGCTGGGTCAGCAGGTTCACGCCGGAGAGGTCCTGGCCCGGGTTTACAATCCGGCCCTGGAGCCGGCACGGGATTCTGCCAGGGCCAGGCTGGCGGAGCTGACCACCCGGTACGAGCAGGCAAAGCGTGAGTGGGAGCGTTCCAGCCAGTTGCACGAGCGTGGCATGGTATCCGAACAGTCCCTTGAGCGTCTGGCAGCCCAGCGCGATTCGCTGAGTGCCAGTGTTGCCACGGCCCGCGCGGCGCTGGCGGAGGCCACGCAAATGCTGGCGGAAAGTACCCTGCAGGCGCCATTCTCCGGCCGGGTCGAGGCCCTGCTGGTGGAGCCGGATGAATTTGTTGCCGCCGGTCAGCCTGTGATGCGTCTGTCTTCCCCGGAAGGCCGGGAGGTGGAAGTACGGGTGCCGGCGTATCTGCTGGATCAGGTACAACTGGCGCAGAGCCTGCCGGTCTGGTCGGCACGGGATCGCAGCCTGCCGGCGCAACCCGGAACCGTGGTCGAGATTGCCCAGGCCGGTGCCATTCGCGGCGAGCTGCATCCCGTGCTGGTGAGCGTGCCGGCCAACACCCTGGAGCCGGGGGAGCCGGTCGAGGTGGGCATTACGCCGGTGCGCGAAGCGGAAATCACGGTTCCGCTGCTGTCGGTGGTCCGTCATGCCGATGGCACGAGTGTTTTTCGGGTTCGTGACAGCCTGGCCAACCGGATTCCGGTGATCGTAGACCGGGTTGTGGGTGAGCGGGTTGTGGTCAGTTCCGCTGAACTGGCCCCGGGGGATCAGGTGGTCTACGCCGGCATGACCCGGCTGGCAGACGGTGATGCCGTGGAGGTGCGCTGATGACTCGCCGGCTGCTCAACTGCCAGCGTCTTCTGGGCATGGTGGTCACCATGCTCTGCCTTCTGGGGGTTGCCGCGTACATCACCATGCCGCGCCAGGAAGACCCCTCATTCCCCTACCGGGCAGGGCTGATCAGCATTAGCTACCCGGGCGCCAGCGCTGATGCGGTGGAGCGGCTGGTGCTGCAACCGCTGGTGGACGAACTCCGCCAGGTGGAGGAAGTGGACTTCTCCCAGGCAACCGCGCGTACCGGCGTGGCCATCGTCCGGCTGCGCCTGAACGACACCATCTACGACACAGACCCGGCCTGGGATCGCGTGCGCCAGGCCATGAATCGGGCAAAGCAGGATTTCCCGAACGATGTGGGCCGGATGGTGCTCAATGACCGCCTGATCAATATTCCCGCCATTGTCCTGGCGGTGGCTGGCTCACCATCGGTGACAGAATTGTCGGAAGTGGCCGAGCGGCTCAAGCAGAACCTGTCGGACATTCCCGGCGTGTCCCGGATTGAGCTGGAAGGCGATGCCGACGAGCAGATCACCGTGGCTCTGGATGATGCCGCGTTGTTTCGCCTGGGAATTGCGCCGGCCCGGGTGATGGATACCCTGGCCATGCGCAATCAGACCATTCCCGGTGGCTTCGTGGTGGTGAACGGTCGCCGGTTGTCGGTGCTGCCCAACAGCGAATTCGCCGATATCGATGCCATTCGGGCCACGCCCATTGAACTGCCCGATGGTTCGCAGGTACCGCTTGCGGCAGCGGCCGAGGTCTGGCGAGGCCCGGCGGAGCCCCGCCAGCCCGAAACCTGGTTTGATGGTGAGCGGGTGGTGCTGGTTTCAATAGTGATGGAAGAGGGTACCACCGATGCCATCCGGTTTGGCGAGCGGGTACGGCAGCGAGTGGACCGGATTCGCAGTGATTTCCAGCCCTACGACATCCGGGAAATGTTCTTCCAGCCTGACAAGGTAGAGGAAAGGCTGGACAGCCTGGCCTGGAGCCTGGTGTTCTCTGTGCTGATTATTGTGGTAGTGGTGTTCACCGGTATGGGACTGCGCATGGGCCTGCTGGTCGCCTCCATTCTGCCCATGGTGGCCCTGATCAGCGTCGGCCTCTACGATCTCGGCGGTGGTGTTCTGCACCAGATTGCCGTTATCGGCATGGTGATTTCCCTGGGCATCCTGATCGACAACGCCATTGTAATCGTGGAGAACATCCAGGGACATCTGGATGAGGGCATGCGCCGGCTGGATGCGCTGCGCACGGCGGTCAGTGAACTGGCTGGCCCTCTTGGGGCGTCCACTGGAACCACGCTGGCGGCGTTTGCGCCGCTGCTGATGTCCAAGGGCGGTGCTGCCGATTTTACCCGGGGCGTGCCGGTGATGATCATGCTGACGCTTTCAGTGAGCTACCTGCTGGCCATCTCCGCGGTTCCCTTGCTGGCGGCGAAGTTTCTCAAGCCGAGGCGCAATGCCGGCGCAGACCGGTTGATCGGCCTGGCCCGGTACCTGGGCGGCCTGGTGGCCCGGTATCCTGGCCGGATCATTATCACCGGCGCCATGTTGGTGGCGCTCAGTCTCGCCATGACACCGTTCATGGCCCAGCAGTTCTTTCCGAATGCCGATCGGCCCAGAGTCATCGTGGAAGTGTATTTGCCGGAGGGCACCGATCAGTCCCGTACCGCCGAAGCAACGGCAAGGCTTGAGAAAGCAATTCGAACCCGGCCCGATGCCCTGGAAGTGCACCGGTTCGTGGGCTACACCGGGCCTGCTTTCTACTACAACCTCCAGCGGGCACCCCAGGCGCCCAACCGGGCCCGGCTGGTGGTGACCACGTCCACCCTGGAAGATACCACCGGGATGATCCGCTGGATCCGCGACCATGTGCAGGAGCAGATGCCGGAGCTGGATGTGACTGTCGGTGTTCTGGGGCAGGGGCCACCCAGGGCTGCTCCCGTGGTGGTGCGCGTCTATCACGCCAGCGAGGACGCCCGGGCCAGGGCGGTCGAGCAGGTGTTCAGCATCCTGCGGGCCGTTGAAGGTACGGTGGATGTCCGCCATGATCTGGACATTGGCGTGCCCAGCATCGCGATCAACGTGGACGACGCCAGCGCCGCCCGCTACGGCCTGACCCGGGCCGACGTTGCCCGCAGCCTCTACGGCCAGAGCTTCGGCATTGTCGCTGAGCGTTACCGGCAGGAAGACGACCCCATTCCCCTGGTGCTCAGGTCCCGTGAAGGCACCTCGCTATCCCTGTCCCGCCTGCTGTCCGTCAACATCTACAACGATCGTGGCGATGCTGTGCCGATGGCAGCGATTGCCAGCGTGGAGACCACCTGGGAGCCAGCGGTTCGCTACCTGAGGGACGGCGTACGCATGAATACGGTCACCGCCAACCTGGAAACCGGCTACAGCTTCAGCCAGGCCCTTGACGGGCTTGACGCTGCGCTTGAAAAAACGCCCCTGCCGCCCGGCACCCGCCTGGAGATGGGCGGCGATGCCGAAGGCTCCGGTGAGGCCAACGGCGCGATACTGACGGCGGCACCCATTGGCATTCTTTTGCTGTTGTTCTTCCTGCTGCTGCAATTCAATTCCTTTCGCCGGGTAGGAATCATATTGCTTACAGTACCGCTGGCGACCGTTGGCATTTTCCCCGGGCTCGTGCTGTCCGGGTCGCCCTTTGGCTTTCAGTCGTTGCTTGGTGTGATCGCCCTGGTGGGTATTGTGGTGAACAACGCCATCGTACTGCTGGATGTGATGGACCGGGAGCTGGAAAAAGGAAGCACGATTCGGGATGCCGTGCGCAGTGCAGTGGAGCAGCGCACCCGCCCGATCCTGCTGACCACCGCCACCACCGTGGCCGGCTTGCTGCCCCTGGCGTTCTCCAGCTCCACACTCTGGCCACCGATGGCCTGGGCCATTATCTCCGGCCTGCTGGCGTCCACCGCGCTGACCCTGCTGGTGATCCCGGCGGTGTGTGTTCAGGTGATTCGCGAGAAGGTGCCGGAGCCGGCGAACGCACCGGCATGAAGTGGAAACCTGAAAACGGGGTCAGATGAAAATGGGGTCAGATGAACTTTTCATCTGACCCCATTTTCATCTGACCCCAATTTCTTCGCACGGATCATCAGGCCAACCCGCTGGCCCACCGGAACATCCCGGTTGGGAAACACAATGGCTTCAGGCGCAGACCCTACCCGGTAGCAGGTGTCTTCGTCTTCCCAGATCACGGTGCCGGGCCGGTATTCGGTGAAGTTGGCCACATCGTCGGGGATGTGGAACCGGAAGTCCTTGCCGGTATTGAGAATCTCATGGACGACTTCGAATACCGTCAGCTGGTCGAACGGCGGCTTTCGCGCCGGTGCACGCCGGCCCCGGAAGCGACGTTGCAAGGCGTTCCGGATACCGGCAAAGCGCGTCAGATCGTTCTGCCCGAAGGGGCGCACCTTGCCCAGCTCCACGGTAAAGCTCTCCGCGTTCAGCGAAGACGAGGAAAACGAGGAAAAGGTCGTGCCGAATTTGTGCTGAAGCAGCAGGGTGTCTACCTCTGCCTCCAGCAGGAAATCACACTGCTCTGCGGGAACCTGCCGGCCGGCGACAAAGGGATAGAGCGCAAACCGCTCCCGATGGGAAGGCCGGATAGCCGTGTGCAGATCGTAATGGGATAAAGGCCCCGGGTTGGCGGCGGCAAACTGCCCGCAAACCTCTTCGAGGAATCGCGCCCGGGCTGCTTCCGCGAGCCCGTCATACTCGTCTCGCCCGTGGGCGCCACTGAACAGCCGGTTCAGGTTTACCTCGGTAAATCGCTCCCCGGCGACCATCGCCGGTGGGTTACCCAGAATCAGCAGCAACGGGCAGGCGGCTTGCCACTCTCCGGCGAGCAGTTCGGAGACCAGGCCATTCAGCACCTCAATCGGCGCGGTCTCATTGCCGTGCACGCCTGCAGAGACAATGATGGCGTCATTGTTCGGGTTATCACGGCCGGCGGGCGGAACGATGTCCAGAACCCCGACGGCTTTGCGGCATATGCCGGTTCCATCCGGAAGATGGGTTTGGGCTTCCGGAAGGTCCAAGCCGGCGTTGTCGAGGGTGTGAGACAGCCAGTCAAATGATGTTCCGAAAAGGTCGTATCGCACCTGCATAGAATCCCCGAGCAATGTCTGGGGGCGGGCAGGGTATTGCCTCCCGGGAGTGTCTGAAGCCATGGATGGCTTCAGTCAAGCGCACATGGACGTGCTTGTAGCGTCTCCCGGGAGGCAATACCCTGCCTGCCCGGGCACCGAAGTCCGAATCAGGAGGTAACCGGCCTCTGGTGCTTCAGCAAATGGTTTTCCAGTTTGCGGAACACAAACACCAGTATAAAGGTCAGCACCATGTAGCACAGCGCCACGAAGATGAAGGCGTCAAATGGCGCATAGAACCGCGAATAGATGTTCCTTGCCGCCCCGGTGAGGTCAACGATGGTAACCACACTGGCGATGGCACTGGAGTGCAGCATGAAAATCACTTCGTTGGAATACGCCTGAACCGCCCGCCGGGCGGCACTGGGCAGCACGATACGCCGCATCCGCATGAACCAGTTCATGCCATAGGCCTTGGCGGCCTCAATCTCTCCGTGGGGTGTCGAGACAATTGCCCCCCGGATGATCTCCGTGGTGTAGGCGGCGGTGTTCAGAACAAAGGCCAGCAGGGCCGGGTAGAAGGGTTCCCGGAAGATTTCCCACCAGAAGGTGTCCTGGATGCCAGGAATCTGGGCAATGCCGTAATAGATGATGTAGAGCTGAATCAGCAGCGGCGTGCCGCGGAACAGATAGGTATACAGCCACACGGGGCCGGAGATGAACGGGTTTTTCATCGTACGAAGAACGGCCAGTGGCACTGCACAGAACAGGCCGATAATCAGCGACAGGAACACCAGTTGAACCGTGTTCACCAGGCCCTTCCAGTATTCCATAAGGGTCATGGCGGTGAATATTTCGTTCTGGTTCAGCCACTGGATAATAAAGTCAGGGATAAATTCAGGCATTCCTTACCCCTCCTGGACCACGCCGACATTGGCGCGTTTGTCGAGCCACTTGATAAACAGCTCGGAAATGGCTGTCAGCGAAAGATAGACAAACGCCACCGGGATGAAAAAATGAAACGGCATGCGCTCGGCCTTGGCGGCCTCCTCGGCCACGCGCACCATGTCGGTCAGGCCGATAATGGAGACCAGGGCCGTGGTTTTGAGCAGCACCTGCCAGTTATTGCCGATGCCGGGAAGGGCATGGCGCATCATCTGTGGAACCATGATGCGGCGGAAAGTGTGCATCCGGGTAAAACCGTAGGCCCGGGCTGCTTCTATCTGGCCGGAATCCACCGCCAGGAAAGCCCCCCGGAAAGTTTCTGTCATGTAGGCGCCATAGATCAGCCCGATCGTGATGGTGCCTGAGAGAAAGGGATCAAACTGAAAGAAAAAGTCGATACCATACTGGGCCCAGAGGAAATCCGAAATCATGTTAACAACCATCTGGCCGCCGTAATAGAACAGCATCATCATCACCAGGTCGGGAACACCCCGGATCAGTGTGGTGTAGGTGGTGGCAATGCCAGTGGCCAGGCGGTTGCCGGAAAGTTTGGCAGACGCGCCTATCAGGCCAAGGGCCAATGCAAGAACCAGGGAGAGAAGCGCAAGTTCGAGGGTGACCACCGCCCCGTCCAGCAGTTCCGGTCCATAGCCTTTCAGATCAATCATGGGAGTGCCCGGTAATCGAAGGTCCGGTAATCAGGAGCGGCCCCGAAAGGCCGCCCCTGAGCAGGGAGTTACATCTTGATGTCGTAATTGAAGTACTTCTTCATGATCTCGTCGTAGGTGCCGTTTTCTTTCAGCGTCGCCAGGGCTGCGTTGACGTCCTTGGCCAGATCGGTATCACGCTTGCGCATGGCAACACCGACACCCTGGCCGAGCTTCACTTGCTCACCCACTTCCTGGAAACCCTCTTTGGTCAGGATGGTCTGCTCGCCGACCGGATAGTCCACGAAGACCACGTCCAGGCGCTCGCCCTCAAGGTCCAGTACCATGTCGTCCGCGGTGGTATAACGTTTGATGGTGACAATGCCGCCCATGTTTTCAGTAACGTAGGTGTCCATGGTGGTGCCACGCTGAACGCCTACCACTTTGCCTTTCATCGCGTCCATGTCGGTCACGTCGGTGCTGAAGCCGTCACGGGCGAACCAGCCACCCGGAGTGTTGTAGTACGGCTCGGAGAACAGAACACGCTCCGCGCGCTCGTCGGTAATGGACATGGAGGACATGATCAGATCAAACTTGCGCGCCAGCAGGCCCGGAATCATGCCGTCCCATGCCTGGATGACGAATTCGCAGTTTGCCTTCATTTCCTTACACATGGCTTCGGCCAGTTCGACTTCAAAACCGGTCAGTTCACCGTTATCGGCCTTGTATTCAAATGGCTCGTAGGGCACGTCGAACGCAATGCGCAGGTTGCGCTCCTGGGCGTGCGCGGCGCCGGCGATCAGGGCGAGGACGCAGCTTGCTGCAACAATCAGTTTCTTCATGTGTCACTTCTCCAGTTGTTTGCCTTGTGGGCTTTATTTTTCTGTGGATATTGGTTTATCCGACATTTTCCTGTCCACACCGGTTCAAGATAGCACCGAGTGTCAGAAGTTGGGAGCCAGGAACTGCTTCATGCGTTCCGAATCGGGGTGGTCAAACACCTTATCGGGCGTTCCCTGCTCCTCGATCACGCCCTGATGCAAGAACAGGACCTGACTGGACACATCCCGGGCAAACGCCATCTCGTGGGTCACCACTATCATGGTGCGGCCTTCTTCGGCCAGGCCCTGCATGACCTTCAAAACCTCGCCCACCAGCTCCGGGTCGAGGGCCGAGGTGGGTTCGTCGAACAGCATCACTTCCGGTTCCATGGCCAGGGCGCGGGCAATGGCGGCGCGCTGCTGCTGGCCGCCGGACATCTGCGCCGGGTAGTAGTCCTTTCGCTCGTAGATGCCGACCTTGTTCAGGTAGGCTTCGGCGCGTTCAATGGCTTCCTTTTTCGGCACCTTGAGGACATGGACCGGGGCCTCGATGATGTTCTCGAGCACGGTCATGTGGGACCAGAGGTTGAAGCTTTGAAACACCATGGACAGCTTGGCCCGGATCAGCTCAACCTGTTTGTTGTCTTCCGGGATGCGCTCGCCCTTGCGGTTGGTGGTGAACCGGATTGGGTCGCCGTGCACGATAATGTCGCCGGAGGTGGGCGTTTCCAGAAGGTTAATGCAACGCAGGAAGGTACTCTTGCCGGAGCCGGAGCTTCCGATCAGGGAAACCACGTCGCCTTTGCGGGTCTCCAGTGAAATACCCTTGAGAACCTCAAGTTGATCAAAGGTCTTGTGTACGTCCCTGCAGATCAAAGGCGCTTGGTCCGCCATGGGTGACTCCCGAAGCTGAAATTCAAAGGCGCATGTTTTACGGACTGTGTATTCGGAAATCAATACCCTGAGGAGGGTGTTTTACCGCAATTTACAGCCGTTCGCTGCACATCATTGTGGGCAAATGAGTGATCAAAGCAAGTTTTTTGGCATCTTCAGGCCATGGCCTGTGGATACTGGGATCCGGCCTCGGCCCCGAGGGGCAGGCGGATGAGGGTACTGCCTTCCTTTTCCATTTCCCGCATGGCTTCGCTGACAAACCGCACATGGGCCATGGCCGCTTTCTGGGCGCTGGCGGCCTTGCCAGAAATCACCGCTTCATATAACTGCCGGTGCTGGCGGACAATTTTCTTACGCATCTCCTCCCGCGGGTTCAGGTTGGCAACCGACGCCTGGACGGTCAACAGCATCATCTTTTTCAGGCTGTTGAGTACGTGTACCAGAATCGGGTTGTGAGAAGCTTCCACGATCGCCAGGTGAAACCCGTGATCTGGCCGGGCGTTGCTCAGGGGATCGGTCTCTTCCAGAGCCCGGAATGCCTTGGTGATCCGGTGCCGGTCGAGCCGGGTGGCCCGCTGCGCAGCCAGGCAGGCGGCCTGGCCCTCGAGCTGCTCCCGTACCTCGAGAAGATCGAACAGGGTCCGGGGGTGGCCCTCGAACAGGTGCATGAGTGGGCCCTGTTCTGCAATGTCGTTGGAGCCGGGCACCATGCTGGACACGAACGATCCTTTGCCATGACGGGTCTCGATGACCCCCCGACCTTGAAGTTCATGCAGGGCTTCGCGAATGACCGCCCGGGAAACGCCCAGCCGCGCTGCCAGTTGCCGTTCGGAGGGTATCTTTTGCTCCGGAGCGAGCCCGCCATCAAGGATTAGCCGTTCCAGCCGGTATGAGATTTCCTGGGAGATTGCCATTTGGGTGCCTGTGTATGCTCTGTGGTCTGACCAGTCAGTGGTTCTGATTGTTGTTGGATAATCTGCCAACCGTTACGCGTCCGAGCCCGTTAAATATGGCCGATTCCGAGTATTTCGTCCATTTTTGATACTTCAAAAACTGGTCAGACCAGTGGTCTTGAAACTGGACTAAATCCCGTTTGCCTACGAATATCAGTGTAATGCCGGCGAGCGCCGGTGTTGCTATGACGCTCATAACAACAATGCCAACGGAGACGTTTCGATGAATTCGAAGAATAACATCCGGAATTTATGTGACACAGGCGAGACTCCACCTCGCAGAAGTTTCCTCAAGACAGCGGCGGTAGGCGCAGCCTTCGCCGGCGCGATGCTGATGGGTGCAGGCCAGGCCCAGGCGGCAACCACCTGGAAGATCCAGTCGGTATGGGATGCGGGCACAGTAGGCTACGACCTGTTCGAAGAATGGGCCAACAGCATGAAGGAAAAATCCGGCGGCGAGCTGATCATCAAGCCGTTCCCGGCCAAGTCGGTTGCAGCCGACAATAACGCACTGTTCGAGGCGGTCCGTAACGGCGTTCTGCAGGGCATGAACCCGTTTACCCTTTACTGGTCCGGCAAGATTCCCGCGACAGTCTTCCTGTCATCCTACCCGGCCGGTCCCGACCAGCCTCACCAGTGGGATACCATGTTCTATTCCATGGGCATGCTGGAGGTGGCGCGGGACATCTACAAGAAATACGGTCTGTTCTACGTTGGACCGATCCAGCACGATGCCAACATTATCCACTCCAAAAAGCCGATCAACAGCCTTGAAGACCTTAAAGGCCTGAAAATGCGTGTGCCAGGCGGCATGGTGGCGGAAGTGTTCCAGCAGTTCGGTGTGTCCACCGTGAGCCTGCCGGGCTCGGACATTTTCCCGGCGCTGGAGAAAGGCACCATTGATGCGGCTGACTACGTTGGCCCGGCGGTGAACTACGAACTGGGCTTCTCCCAGGTGACTGACTACATCATGTTCGGACCTCCAGGGGTTATGTCTATCTACCAACCAGTGGATCTGATGGACCTGACCGTGAACCTGCGGGCCTGGAATGCGCTGGACCCGAAACTCCAGAAGCTTGTTGAGGAAGAAGTACGTAACTATTCCCAGCGCCATTACCTCACCATCCAGAAGCGCAACATTGAAGCGATGGAGAAGTTCAAGGCTGACGGCGATGTGGTCACCCGCCTGAGCCAGTCGGATCTGGTGGAATTCCGGAAAGCGGCCATTCCCATCTGGTTCAACTGGGCCAACAAGGACCCAGACGCCAAGAGGGTTCTGGATCTGCAACTGGAATACATGATGAACGAAACCGTCGGTTACATCGACGAGGAAGACATCAAGGGCCTGTAAGCCTTCATATCAACAATAAACAATAAGCGGGGAAGGGCAGGGAGCGCTACGCAGTAAGCGCTTTCTCCCTTCCCCGCGCCGCGATTCAGGTGGTAACAACATGTCTGATTTGAGTGAATTCGGCTTCGTGATGCCCCACTGGTTCTATTGGGGCTGGCTGGCCATCATGCCGCTGTTGATGATGGCTTGGGACCGGTGGGCGACCGGCCGCGGCGTGCAGGCAGCTGACAAGAACGCTGAGGCCAATGCGAAGCTCAAGCAAATAGAGGATGAGCTGCAGCAGAAAATTGATTACAGCCATGAGGTGAACTGGTTCACCATGGCTGTGGACTGGATCAGCGAGAAATCCGGCATTTTCATTTCCTTCTGGACGGTAAACGCCGTGGTGTTCTACTTCTTCGAAGTGATCATGCGTTACCTTTTCAACCAGCCCACGATCTGGGTGCATGAGGCCAGCTTCCTGCTGTTCGGTATGCAATACCTGTTGGCGGGGGCGTTTGCCCTGCTGCATGGCGCGCACGTTCGTGTGGATGTGGTGTACAACTTCCTGCCGGTGCGAGGCCGGATTGGCATGGATATCTTCACCTCCATGTTCTTCTTCATGTTTGCCTTCGCACTGGTGATCACGTCCTGGACGTTTTTCCAGAACTCCTACTCGATGGATGAACGAACCGTTGAAACCTGGGGCATCCAGTACTGGCCGGTGAAAGGCATGATGCTGCTGGGTTCGGTTCTGATTCTGTTGGCAGGGATGTCCAAATTGATTAAAGACATCGCGCTGTTTATCCATCTTGGCCGGGAGCAGAAAGCATGAGTTCAGGCACTGTGAATACCCAAAATACCGGTAATATCACCGGCAAGCTGGGCACCTGGTTGATGATCATCGCCACGGCCGTTCTGGCGTTTATCATGTTGGTGGAGATCATCAACATTCTGTTCTACGACCCGTTCAGCGACGAGCATTTCCTGTTCAAGCTTGCCGGGAGTCTGGCGGGCATCAAGATCAGTACGCTGACCTACCTGATGTTCGGCTCGCTGCTGGTGGCTCTGATGATGGGCCTGCCGCTGGCCTTCGTGACCGGTGGTCTCGGGGTGGCCTTCGTCTATCTCGTGGGCGATTCGCTCATGCTGAATATCATTCCCAGCCGTATTTTCCCGATGATGACCAACTCGGATCTGGCGGCGATACCCCTGTTCATCTTCATGGCATCCATGCTTGAGCGGGCCGGGCTGATCGAAGAGATGTTCAACGTGGTCTACAAGTGGATGGGTGGCCTCGGTGGTGGTCTGGCCATTGCCACCATCATTGCCTCGACTATCCTTGCAGCCATGGTGGGTGTTATCGGTGCGGCCGTGGTCACCATGGGCATCATCGCACTGCCCGCGATGCTCAAGCGGGGTTACGACCACAAGATCGCCCTCGGGTCGATCATGGCCGGCGGTACCCTGGGCATCCTGATCCCGCCCTCGATCCTGGCCATCCTTTATGCCGTGGTTGCCCAGCAGTCGGTCGGTGAACTCTATCTGGGATCGGTAATTCCCGGCATCCTGCTCTCCAGTCTTTACGTGCTCTATGTGGGCTTTCGTTCCTGGCTGAACCCCAAGCTGGGACCACCGGTACCGGAGGAGGAGCGCATCGGCTTCAAAGACAAGATGTTGCTTCTGAAGGACCTGATTGCGCCGCTGATTCTGGTGTTCCTGGTGCTCGGCCTGCTGTTCGGTGGCGTCGCTACGCCGGTGGAAGCGGCCGGTATCGGCTCCTTCGGCGCCATTCTGGTGGCCATGAAGCACAAGGTGTTCTCCATCGCAACCCTGCGTGACGCTTCAGTGACCACCGCCAAGGCCTCCGCCATGGTTCTGTGGATCATGTTCGGGGCCTCGGTGTTCGTAGGTTTCTACATCCTGCAGGGTGGCCAGGACTTCATCACGGAATCCATCCTGGGTATTGGCCTCTCAGCCTACAGCGTGCTGTTCCTGTTGATGGTGCTGCTGGTGGTGCTGGGTATGTTCCTTGACTGGGTGGGTATCCTGCTGCTGGCGGTGCCCATTTTCATTCCCATCGTCGAGAGCCTGTCTTTCCCGGGCTTGCTAGGCTTCCCGGCGGTTCCGGGTGAGGATGTGGTGCTCTGGTTCGGTGTGCTCTACCTGGTGAACATGCAGATGTCGTTCCTGAGCCCGCCTTTTGGTTATGCCCTGTTCTACATTCGCGGTGTTTGCCCGCCGGAGATCAGCATGGGAACGATTTTCAAGTCTTCCCTGGTGTTCCTGGCTATCCAGGCATTCGGGCTGTTCATCTGCATACTGATACCGAGTGTTGTAACCTGGCTGCCCAATCTCGTTTACGGCTAAAACAGAGGAGTAAATTGTTATGTTGACAATCAACCGGCTGGATCTGGCTGAGGCAAGGATTCTCATCGAAGGCGCCGCCGAGAAGGCGCGTGAGATCGGCGTGCCCATGTGCATTGCCATCGTTGATGAATCCGGCAACCTGGTCGCTTTCGAGCGTATGGATGGCGGCAAGATAACCAGCGTAACCATCGCCCAGGACAAGGCTTTTACGGCCGCCGCGGCCAAGAAGGCGACCCACGACTACAACAAGGTGAATGTGCCCGGAAGCCTGGCCTTCGGTATTCACACCGAAGTGGGCGGGCGCATCAGTTCCGTGGGTGGTGGCCTGCCGGTGATTGTTGACGGTGAAGTGGTGGGCGGTATCGGAATCAGTTCCGGTACCCCCCAGCAGGATATGGACTGTGCCCAGGCTGGCATCGACCATTTTGAAAAGAAACGTTGAAACAAAACGCGGTTGATGACTGTCACACCTGACGTAATTCAAACCCAGAGAATGCTATGACTACCAAGCCGAAAGTCAGCAAAGTCGAGCTGGCGGAACAGTTCCGGGCGTTCATTGACCCGGACTACGTCATCACCGATGACGAGACCATGAAGCCCTACGAATGCGACGGCATGTCCATGTATTGCGAGATGCCGTTGCTGGTGGTTCTGCCAGAGACCGTCGAGCAGGTGCAGCGGGTCATGCGCATCTGCAACGAGAATGCAGTACCTGTAGTGGCCCGTGGTGCCGGAACCGGACTCAGTGCCGGTGCCATGCCCAATAAAGAGGGCGTTGTTCTGTCGCTGGCCAAGTTCAATCGCATCATCAAGATTGATCCGTTGGCACGAACGGCGCGGCTTCAGCCCGGGGTGCGCAACCTCGCTATCAGCGAAGAGGCGGCCCAGTACGGCCTGTACTACGGCCCGGACCCCTCCTCCCAGATTGCCTGCACCATCGGTGGCAATGTGGCGGAGAATTCCGGTGGCGTGCACTGCCTCAAGTACGGTCTGACCGTTCACAACATCCTCAGCGTTGAAATGGTCACTGCTGAGGGTGATGTGGTTAATGTGGGCAGCGACGGGCTGGACAGCTGCGGCATGGATCTGCTGGCGCTGCTGACAGGCTCGGAGGGCCTGCTCGGTGTGGTAACCGAAGTGAAGGTAAAGCTTCTGCCCAAGCCGGAAGTGGCCCGGGTGGTCATGGCGGGTTTTGATGATGTCCAGAAAGGCGGGGACGCCGTGGGTGGCATCATTGCCCACGGCATCATCCCCGGTGGTCTGGAAATGATGGACGGCCACGCGATTGTCGCGGCGGATGACTTCGCCCAGGCCGGCTATCCGCGGGATGCCAAGGCGCTGCTCCTGTGCGAAGTGGATGGTACCGAGGAAGAGGTGCATGAGCACATTGCCCAGGCCGAGGAAGTGTTCCGCAAGCTCGGAGCAACGTCGGTGCGTACGTCCCAGAGCGAGGAAGAGCGAGCGCTTTTGTGGAAAGGGCGCAAGTCTGCGTTTCCGGCGGTGGGCCGGATCTCGCCGGACTATTACTGCATGGACGGCACTATTCCCCGTCGTGAGATCGCCCACGTTCTCACGGAAATGGAGAAGATGTCCGAGGAATTTGGCCTGCGTGTGGCCAACGTGTTCCACGCCGGCGACGGTAACCTGCACCCGCTGATCCTGTTTGATGCCAACGTGCCCGGCGAATTCGAGCGCACCGAGGCCTTCGGGTCACGCATCCTGGAAATGTGTGTGGAAGTGGGGGGCTGCATTACCGGTGAGCATGGCGTTGGCGTGGAGAAAATCCGCCAGATGGCCGTGCAGTTCAACGACGAGGAGCTGCAGCAGTTTCACGACGTGAAAGCGGCCTTCGACCCCGCCGGCATTCTCAACCCGGGCAAGGGCGTGCCTGCGCTGAAGTTCTGCCAGGAATACCGCTCCCTTGAACACAAATTACACACGCATGACCATACGGAAGCCGCCCATGGCTGATAGTTACCAACAACTGAAAGAGCAGGTGCTCCAGGCCCGGGACAGCGGGCACAAACTCAACATTGTCGGCGGTGACAGCAAGGCCTTCATGGGCCGTGATGCCGCGCCGGATGCCGCAACCCTCAACGTGGGCGAGCATACTGGTATCGTGGAGTATCACCCGGTGGAGCTGGTGCTGACCGTGCGGGCCGGAACTTCGCTGAGCGAAATCGAGGCCACTCTCGCCGAACAGGGCCAGTGCCTGCATTTCGAGCCGCCGCATTTTGGCGCAGCTTCGACCATCGGCGGCACCCTGGCCTGTAACCTTTCTGGGCCGGGACGCCCATGGGCTGGCTCGGTGAGGGACCAGGTGCTGGGTATACGGCTGCTCAATGGCAAGGGCGAACACCTTCGCTTTGGCGGCCAGGTGATGAAAAACGTGGCAGGCTATGATGTATCACGCCTTCATGCTGGCGCCTTGGGCACCCTGGGTCTCATCACTGAAATCAGCATGAAAGTGATGCCAAAACCAGCTGCCTCGCTGACCCTGGTGCAGGACATGGGCATGGACGAGGTGATTCATTACATGAACAGCCGCGCCGCCGAGCCCAAACCCATTACCGCCGCCTGCTGGGTGGATGGCAAGGTGTACCTGCGCCTATCCGGAGCAAAATCCGCGGTCGAAGCGACCGCCGGAAAGTGGTCCGGTGAGGTGATGGAGCAGGGCGACCAGTTCTGGCAACAGGTGCAGGACATGCAGCATGAATTTTTTGCCGGTAATGACGTGCCCCTGTGGCGCTTCTCTGTGGGGTCAACGGCGGCTACGCCGAAGCTGGAAGGCAACTGGTTCATCGACTGGGCAGGTTCCCAGCGCTGGTTCCGGGGTGCCGGTGAGCTGAAGGATCTTGAACCCGCCGCCCGCGCTGCCGGGGGCCAGGTCAGCCTGTTCCGGGGAGGTGATCGCAGCGGCGAGGTGATGCACCACCAGCCGGACGCTCTGAAGGCTATTCAGCGTCGACTCAAAAATGCCTTCGATCCGGATAACATCTTCAATCCCGGTCGTTTATACAGCTGGTTGTAATTATGCAAACGAATCTGGTTCAACAATTTGCCAACACCAAGGAAGGCCAGGAAGCCGAGTCCATCCTGCGGGCCTGTGTGCATTGTGGTTTCTGTACTGCAACCTGCCCGACCTATCAGGAACTGAACGACGAGCGTGATGGCCCCCGGGGCCGGATCTACCTGATGAAAATGTTCCTGGAAGGAGCAGAAGTGACCGAGAAAACCCGGGAGCATCTGGATCGCTGCCTGACTTGTCGCAGCTGCGAGACCACCTGTCCTTCCGGGGTCCAGTATGGCCGGCTGGTGGACATCAGTCGCGGCCTGATCGATCAGGAGCTGCCCCGCAAACCGAAAGACAAATGGCTGCGCTGGGCCCTGGCCCGGGTGATTCCGAACAGCCAGTTGTTCGGCTTACTGCTCCGAATGGGGCAGATATTCCGCCCGGTGCTGCCGGAAAAACTGCGCACCAAGGTGCCGCCCAGAAAACAGGCGAGCCCTTGGCCGGCCGCCAGCCACAGCCGGATCGTACTGGCACTGGCCGGTTGCGTGCAGCCTTCCGCCACACCCAATACCAACGCAGCCGCCGCACGGGTACTGGACCGGCTCGGCATCACCATGGTCGAAGCACCTGAAGCCGGCTGTTGCGGCGCGGTCAATTACCATCTTTCCGAGCACGAGAAGGGCCTGGAAAGAATGCGTCAGAATATTGATGCCTGGTGGCCCGCCATTGATGCCGGTGCCGAAGCGATTATCATGACCGCGTCCGGCTGCGGTGCCATGGTTCAGGACTACGGTCACCTGCTGAAGGACGATCCGGTCTATGCTGCCAAGGCGCAGAAGGTCAGTGAGCTTTGTATCGACCTGGGTGCCTTCCTGCTGAAACAGGACCTGGAAAAGCTCAAGTTGCAAGGCAACCCGGGCAAGGTGGCCTTCCACTGCCCCTGCACCCTGCAACACGCCATGAAGCAGAGCGGCGTGGTCGAGCAGGTGCTGACCAGGGCCGGGATCAACCTGGCAGCCACCAGGGACAAGCACCTGTGCTGCGGCTCTGCGGGAACCTACTCGGTCACCCAGCCGGAGATGAGCCAGAAGCTGCTTGGCAACAAGCTCAAGGCCCTGACCATCGATAACCCCGATCGCATCGTAACCGCCAACATCGGTTGCCAGATGCACCTCGAAACCAAATCCCCGGTGCCGGTACAGCACTGGATCGAGCTCCTGGACCGGACCTGAGAAACGGGTCTGAAAACGGGGTCAGATGAACTTTTCATCTGACCCCGTTTTCATCTGACCCCAACTTCATGATTCTTTTTGTTAGACTGCCCCGGCAATTTACCGACCCACAGGGAGTGGAATCGTATGCCAAGGATCATGGCGAGCCTCATTTTATTCTTTTCGATTGCCGCAGCGGCCCACGCTGAGGTCTACACCTGGATAGACAGCCGGGGCATAGCGCACTTTTCCGATTATCCACCCGGGGAAATTCCCCACAGCCAGGTTCAGTTGCAGGAACCTGTCACCGTGCCGATGGCGGAAAACCTCAGGCAGGGCAGGCGCATTTCTGGCATTCGAGAGGAAGTGAATGAGCTGCTGTCGTCCTCCGAGAGGCCGGAGCCGGGAAAAAGCAGGCAAGACCGGGCTGACGCCAAGCTGAAGAAAACCTGCGCAGGATACCGGCGCAAGCTGGATCATATTCAGTCCCGATTGCGCGCCGGCTACAGCAACGACAGGGGCAATATGCTCAGGCGACAGCGCCGGACACTAAGCCAGAAACTGAGCCGGGAATGCATCCTGGGTTAACGAGACCTTAGCTGCGCTTGAAGCTGGCCAGTGCCACGGCGGCGGTGACGAACAGGCCGCCAAACACCCGGTTCATCTGCTGCTGGTGCCGGGCCGTAGTCATGAACCGGAACAGCTGGCTGGCGAGCAGGGCATAGCCAAGCATGACCAGGCAATCCACCAGAATCAGTGTGGTCCCCATCGTGATCAATTGAGGGCCATGGGGCGCATCAGCCACCAGGAACTGGGGGAAAAGGGCGACCAGAAAAACCGTGGCCTTGGGGTTGGTCAGGTTCACGAACACCGCGTTCCAGAACCGCTTTTGTCCACTAACCGGCTGGCGGTCATCCTCCATCGATTCCATCACCGGCTCGCGCCATTTGGAGATGCCCAGCCAGATCAGGTAGGCAACACCCAGCCACTTGATGACCGACAGGGCGAGGTTCGAGGAGGCAACGATGGCGCCCAGCCCGGCACCCACCAGGAGAATCTGGATTCCGAAACCAAGCTGCAACCCCATGATCGCCGGTAACGAACGGCGAACACCGTAACGCATGCCATTACTCATGGTATTGATCGCCCCTGCACCGGGGGAAACGCTGATCAGTACAGCTGCGACAAGGAAAGTGAGCCAGGCTGCCAGTGACATAACTTACGCCCCAGAAAATCCCAAGAGATACACCGTATAAGCCGCGAAGGCAAGCAGCAGGACGGAACCCTCAAACCGGTTGATACGCCCCGGCCCACGGAACCCGTAACACATTGCGAACAGAACCAGGGTGAGCGTTGCCATGATCGGGAAGTCCCGGGCGAGTACCTCCGGCGCGACCGGCATCGGTGCTATCAAACCGGCAATACTTACCACCGCCAGGGTGTTGAACAGATTGGAGCCCAGAATATTGCCAAGGGCCAGATCATGCTCGCCCTTGCGGGCCGCGATCACCGATGACGCCAGCTCGGGAAGGGATGTGCCAACCGCTACGATGGTCAGCCCGATGACCAGATCACTGATGCCGAATGCGGTTGCCAGGTCTACCGCCCCCCAAACCAGAATGCGGGAACTGGCGATCAGCAGAAGCAGACCAACCACCAGCCACAGTATTGCCTTGCGCAGTGGCATGGCGTGGGCGTTAAGCTCATCGGTCATCTCACTGGCCATGGTGTCTCCGGGCTGCCTGATACCCTGGTAGATGCTCCAGCCAAGCAGCGCCATGAAAACCACGATCAGGCCAATGGCATCCAGGCGGGACAGCTCGCCGTCCCAGAGCTGCCAGCCGGCAAATACGGTCACCAGAATCAGAATGGGCAGTTCCTTGCGCATCACCTGGGAATGCACCGCGATCGGCGCCAACAACGCGGTAATGCCGAGAATCAGCGCAATATTGGTGATGTTCGAACCATAGGCATTGCCCAGCGCCAGCCCTGGATTGCCCTGGGATGCGGCCAGGGCGGACACTGCCATCTCTGGCGCCGAGGTGCCAAAGCCGACTACGATCATACCGATCAGCAGGGGCGGCATGCCGAAATGATTGGCGGTGGTTGCAGAGCCTTCCACGAACCTGTCGGCACTCCATACCAGCAGCACCAGACCCGCAATAATTGCCCCGATGGCCATTAACATCTCAGTAACTCCTCATGATTAACCGCCGTTCCGGCGACACAAGAATCAATGGTGCCACAGGTTCCGGCAATAGGTATAAATGCGCTGGCTGAGTGAGCGGTATTGCGGATAATGCCGGCGGAAAAATAGTTCTATAACCTGATAGAATCCGGGTTCAGTTGTTAAAACCTGCCACAAGGAGACATCCCATGGCCAGAAAGCGGGCAAAGCCCATACAGGAAAGCGCTATCAAGCGTGATCTGAAGACTCCCAAATATCAGATGCGAGTGGTCGAGGATAAAACCAGGTACCGCCGCCAGCGCGACAAGACCGTTCGGATGGAGGATTTTCGCAAGGCTGCCTGATGGGTGGTGTTACGAAAATCCTTCCTCTATAGAGTTTTCATCGTTTATGTCTGATTTACTCAACTCCGGGAATGCATCCTCCCTGAAAGGTCAGAAAGGTGTGCTCCGCATTCTGCGGGCCACCAGCTATTCCATGATGGGCTTCAAAGCGGCATTCCTCAAAGAAGCCGCGTTTCGGCAGCTGGTGCTGATTAACGTTATCCTGCAGCCTATTGCACTTTCGCTCGATATTACCCGGGCCGAGCGCGCCATTCTGATGGTGGTTCCCCTGTTGTCGCTGGCAATCGAGCTGCTGAACACCGCCATTGAAAACACGGTGGACCGCGTTTCCCTGGACCTTCACCCGCTGTCCAAAGATGCCAAGGACATGGGAAGTGCGGCCCAGTTCGTGGGGCTCGTGATGATTGTGGTGGCGTGGCTGGTTATTCTTGTGTAGATGCAGCCCGAGAAACAACAAAGCCCGCACAAGGGCGGGCTAAGTTATTGAATCTTGGTGCCCGGAGGCGGAATCGAACCACCGACACGGGGATTTTCAATCCTATGCTAGACCGTCATAAAATTCCACATGGTTGCACAATCAGGTACTTACGGAAAAACAGTGCCACACATAACCACTTAAAAGCGCAAGGGCGTGGACACTCTGAGGACACCGGTGCATCTAAATGTTCCACGGTATTCGGTGCCAGAACGCTTCAAAGTCCGCTGATGCTGAGTCAACCTCTAACGTCGTCTGCTTAATCAGAAACACTGGACTGGTGTTGACGTTTTTGCCCAATATTCGCTTTTTTGAATTCAAGTTTCGGTTTTGCCGTTTATTCCGTATGCTGGTCTCGCCTACGCTACCTGTCTCGGACTGGCCGTTTTGGCGGTTGTAGTCTATAATATCGAAATATCATAGGTTTAGGGCGCTTATCCATGGTTACGGCGGTTTCACTGTTTACTGGTTGTGGAGGTTCAGACTTTGGACTTCACCAGGCCGGTGTGGAAGTAAAGTTTGCGAACGATGTTCTGCCATACGCGAGAGACGTGTACCTCGCAAACCTTCCCGAAACGGATTATCAGGTAAATGATGTCGCTGATATAGAATCCTTTCCGAAAGCTGATCTTTTAGTTGGTTGTTATCCGTGCCAAGGGTTTAGCCAAGGTGGCGCCAGAAAGGCTGATCGTAAAGTCAATTACCTTTACCGGCAATTCGTAAGGGCACTTAAAGAAATAAAGCCCAAAGCCTTTGTTGTCGAGAACGTTTCTGGAATGCAAAGAGCGGATTTTTCTCATCTTCTGCGTGCCCAGATCACACAGTTTCGCTTTTGTGGTTATCGGGTGTCTTGGGAAATAATGAACTCGGCGGATTACGGAACTCCGCAGGAGCGAAAAAGAATTCTCATTGTCGGCCTTCGCTCTGACATTGGCTGCCCCTTCGTTTTTCCCGAGGCGACCCACGGTCCGAAGAAACAGAGTGGGTACGTAACGATAAGGGAAGCTATAGGTGATTTACCCGATTGGCCTGAAGGGGAGTATTGGACGGAGCCTTTTCACTGGTATTACCTATCTAGAAACAGAAGAAGAGACTGGGGCGAAACGAGCAAAACTATAGTCAGTCACCCTCGTCATATGCCCCTGCACCCTGTCAGTCCGAGCCTTACGCGAATTCACACTGATAAGTGGGTTTGGTCCGAAGATCGGCCTGCAAGACGCTTTTCTTTCAGAGAGGCGGCGAGGCTCCAGGGGTTTCCTAAGTCAATGGTTTTTCCTGAAACGGCATCATTGCGGGAAAAGTATAGAGTCGTGGGCAATGCTGTTCCTCCTCAACTCTTCGAGTCTGTCAGTCGAAAAATAGTTGATATAATTAATTAATTCGTTCGTGGGATCGTTTCCTTATGTCTCAAGATCATGAGATTCAATATGTTGATATCAATGACCTCTTGCTTGATCCGAGGAATCCGAGGCTACCTGAGTCTATAGAGAGAACGGATCGGGAAATCTTGGGCTATATGGCGTCCCAGACAAGTATTGAAGACTTGGTAAGCGCTATTGCTCAAAACGGCTACTTTGCCGGCGAGCCGGTTATCGCTGTTCCGCATCCTTCTGGCTCAGAAAAAGAAGGCGGTGATGATACTCAAAAATACGTGGTTGTTGAGGGTAATCGGCGATTGACCGCAGTTAAAATACTTCAAGATATAGATATAATTGAGCATCCGGGTTTAAGACTACGTGAAATATACGATAATGCGATTCATCGTCCTAGCACCATCCCGGTTATTGTGCGTGACTCTCGTGAGGCAGTAATACCTTATTTAGGTTATAGGCACATTACTGGTGTTAAAGAGTGGGAGCCTCTTGCAAAAGCTAGGTATATATTTGAATTGTTTGTTCTCTCCAGTGAGGCTGACTCTCCCGAAGATCGTTACAGGTTTGTGGCGAAGCAAATCGGTTCCCGTTACGATCATATAAAGCGTAACTTGGATGCATTGGCTGCGTATAGAGTCATTGAGGAAAACGGCTATTTTGGAATTCCTGGTTTAAGTGAGTCATCTATAAAGTTTGGCGTACTAATGACGGCCATAAATGACAGTAATATTGGTCGTTATGTTGGGATTTGTGAAGAGGATGATAACGGCGATTTTTTTCCAGTCCATCCGATAATAAATCAAGGTGTTATAGATGTTCGTAACTTATATCAGCTTTGTAGGTGGATATATGAGAAGAAGGAAAATGGTAAGAGTGTTTTAGGTGAGTCAAGAAATATCAGGCAGCTTTCGCATGTTCTAAAGAACGAAAAAGCAACGAAGATATTGATAGATGGCGCAAGCCTTGAATACGCTCACAGGCAAACTGAGGGCGTGACTGAGGACTTGAAACAGTCTTTGTATGAAGCCGAAGCTCTTATATCTCAAGCTGCCTCTGTTGTCGCGCATGTAAGATATGAGGATGAGCTCTTGGAATTGGCTCGAAGTATGCGAGAAAATATCAAGTTAATTGGGAATACCTTAAAAGATAAGCAAAGACAAGCGTCTGAGGATGACGATGCGTTTTGAGCTTGGAGAGTTACATCCCGGTACTCCTCATTTGCTAGCAGATGTCGTTGAGTTGATCCTCTTGGTTTCTGGTGGCGCTTACGTTGGTTACACGCCCGCAGATGTAGACGATTTGATTCGCGATAGTGCTATTCATCCTGAAGAAATCAAGGACGAGGAAGAACTCGATTCTCTAGAAGACGATGCGGAGAAAAAGCTTCATAAACAGAGGCGAATTGAGGATCTCTGGACTCATTTTGAGTTCCGGGAAGCGCATTTCGGGGCCTCCTATCCCTTTCTGGTTTCAGGTAGGAGTATTCGCTTGAAGCCTCAACTCGAAAATTCGCATCGGGCTTATACCTTTCTTTTAGCTTGTTCCAGGTTGCGGTCGTTTCAAAGATCCCACAGAGGGAAGTGGGCCGCTTGTTTCACCGAAATATGTGTGCTGGCTAGTCGCTTCATGCTCCCTGGGGAGTGGTCGATATTTAATTTTGACGCGAATTCAAATGATCGTAAAACTGTTTTTGGCACAGATGCTAGAGAAGCTTTGATTTGTCTTGGTGGGTTGCTAAAGGCTTTAAGTGTTCACGAAGAGTATTGTAGAGATCAGAGCCACGCAGGAGATGGTGGGCTGGATGTTGTTGGGGTTTATCCTTTTCCAGACGAGGCCCCCAGCACTATGGCATTCTTTGGTCAGTGTGCTGCTAGAGAAGATGATTGGCCGTCTAAAACATTCGAAGCTCACCCAGAGAGTTTTAGACCTTTTTTCTCGTTATCACAGAATCCACTTAATGTTGTGTTCATTCCTATCTGCTATCGGGATTCTACTGGCCAGTGGAAAAATATTAGGGGTGTAAGTGGTAATGTTCTTTTGGATAGAAAGCGTTTGTTGAACTTGATTGACGATGACAGTTGTCTCGGCGATATTGTTCGTACAGAATGGTTCTTGGAGTTTGAAAAGATTTTTTATAAGTATCAAATCAAGTTTCAGTGACTTTTGTTTATAAATTTTAGAGTCTCTGATTTGTTTCAATTTTTGAGGCTTGAAAATTTATTAAAATATAAGTATTAGGTTTTTTATCGTTATTCGTTTAGAGCCTTTATTAGTGATTTTCATCTGACCAACTTGGTTTCCGGTCTACAGTTTTTAATTCATGGTTAAAATCTAAACTGTTGTCAGCTGATTTACAATTCCGATTTCCTTAGTTCTATTCGGTTGATTTGTTGTCGCCTGAAGCCGTCACCACACACTACGACGGCTAGCCCTTTTGTTCTTGTCGTTCCCCTCGTCGGTCTCCATACCAGGAACTGGCGATTCTTGCCGCCAGGCTGAAACCTATCCTGTTTTCAGGCTGTTCTCTTTCCGTGCTTTCTCCATCTCCGGACTAATTTGTCCGGCTTCCGGGATTGTTTGTCCTGTCATGATCCAGAAGGAAAACTGCGGGAATACCTGGTTTAGAGCTTCCAGGTAATCTTCGTTCACCTTCTGTTTTTTCCCTCGAATGTTTCCCCATTTATACCGGTCGATCCCGGTCAGCTCCTCCATTCGCTTGGAGGTCAGGTCGAGTACATCGAAGATTTCTATTATCCGTTCTCTGATCATAGTTAACTTAAAATAGTAAAATGTACTCACTCTGCTAGAGTAAGTAAAAAGTACTCAGTACTTAGTCGAAGTTACTGAGTGAATAAGTGGATTTCAGTGTAGCAGAGTGCAAAACAGTGGACGAGCAAAAGCAAATCATTCTGATCGCAACCCCCGTCATGACCCAGGACCGCGACGCCCAGCTAACGGGCTTAACGGAAGGGCAGGTCAGGGGCCAGATCGAAAAAGGACATCTGCCTTCACTCAAGATCGGTCGGGTGCGCATGGTCAACATTGCCGCCCTGTCTCAGCAGGCCCTGGACCAGGAGGACTGGCAATGACTTGGGATCTTCACAACCACTTTCCCGGCCTGATCGCGCCGGACCTTCGCGAGCAGAAGTTCCAGGAAATCCGGGTGGTCGTGACAGGCGCTCTCGACTTCTACAAGAGCGGCCAATGGGAACTGTACTGCGACAGCATCACCAAGCTGTTAGGCATGGCTGCCGCCTTCAGCGGCCTGGACGACGGCCTCTACAACTACACCATGGACTGGGTAAACGCCCTGTCCCGTTTCACGCTCCAGCACACCGTTGTGGATTTCGAAGCCTGGGCCTTGGGTCAAGCCTTTAAACCCTTCCAGGGCCTGACCATCAAACCTGCCCCGGAACACGCATCCAAAGCCACCCAGTCTCCGGTGGACCCGGCACTGGCCGCCCAGAACCGCCAATTGGCAAGCAAGTACCTGGACGAGCGCCCCCAGCTCCAGGGCCGAGGCGTGGTCGTCCTGTTTCAAGGTCAGGTCTCGGGCTGGATGAATGAACTTCGAAGCCCTGAAGAATGGGAGCCGTGCTGTATAGCCGTAGACCGTCGCGGTAACCAATACCTCGCGATTGGCGGCGACTCCTACCACGGTGCCACTGCCTGGAACTGGGTGTGGACGGTAAAGTCAGAAGGGGCCGCCGCATGAATACCGCCGAAACCCTGGACCTGTTCGACAATGCCACGGCTCCCGGTGCCTTTGCCCGGATACACAATCGCGTGTACCTGCAATTTAACCGCACCGGCTATCGGGACTTCCGCAATAACGAAGTGGAGTACTTCGTGTCTGTTCCCTGCGGCTGGCGTTACGGCCTTCCGATGAAAGTGCCCATGTATGCCACCGAAGAGGAAGTGTTCCAGCAATTCCTGGATAAGAGCCTCCAGTACTTCAACCCGATCTGGCTGGAACTCGGTTGCATAGACCACCCTAAATTTCCCCGGTACAAGCTCGACGGCATGGGGGTCCCGACATGAGATACCACCGCCACGACACCAGCAAAGCCATCAATACGGCCAGTTTTGCCTTCCAGGGCCCTCGTCCGTCCTCTGCGCTCACTGCCCAGGCTCTGGAAGGCCTTTTTGACAATCTCCTGCAGCGCCTGAGCCACCTGCAGGAAGTCCGCACCGACTACCCGTGCGACTATATGGCCCGCTGCAAAGCCGGCTTCACCGACGCCCTGATCCACGAACTGGAAGCCAGCGGCCATCACAGCCCGGCCTTTGACCGCCTTATACAACTGCGGGACGCCTGGGACTGCGGCCACCTGGATCTTCCCACCGTCACGGAGACGCAACCATGAGCCATATCCCACCACGAAAAGACCAGGTGGAAGACAAAGAGCGCCGTTTCTATGTCTGCGCCCCGTCCTCCATCTACCTCCAGCTCCAACAGGAAGCCATCCAGCGAGGCACCGACCTCTGGACCCTCGGAGGTTCCGTCCTGACCGCATGGCTGGAGGCTGGCTGCCCGACCTTTGGCACTCAGGACCAACCCCCTGAAAAGCCTTCGAGTCCGCCCCCGTCATCGTCACCACTCGCGCACGAAAAGGGGGCCGGACAGTGACCGTTACAAGGCTGGCGCGCAGCGCCAGGGCCGCAGGCCCCCTGGCCTTGTGGCGGGCTCTGGCTGGTCCACAGTGCGCATCCGGAGTGGTGAGGATGTCGGGGGAGGACGGCCGCCCCTTGATTCCGAACCATGAGCACAAGAGGCAAGCGGAGCGCGGCAGGCGACAGGGATCGTCACCCGTAAGGGTGGGCACCTTAGTGCCCAGGAGCGCAGCGAGTAGAGCCCGCCCCGTAAGGGGTCGCAGAACCCAGTTTTAAGCCTCCCGGAGCACCCGGGAATCACAACCCAAGCAACAGCAACACCCGAAACCAAAACCAGAGGACACACGCAATGGAAAACTACCTGAACCTCATGATCATCGGCGCCACCCGCTACGACATCGACGGCAACCGGGGCGGTTCCCTGTGGGCCTACTCCCCAGCCGAAGCCGACGACGACAACCGAGTCGGCAACGAAGTCATGAAAATCGCGTGCGACTGGAAACACATCGACCAGCTGCGCAATCACGCCGAACGCCTCCCGGCCATGTTCACCGTCAAGGCCCAGATGAAAGCCGGGCAGGGCGGCAAGATCACCTTCAAGGCCCTGGAGCTCAAGCCCCAGGAACCCATCAAGAAATCCGCTTAACCGGGCAGAGAAAAGGAGACTGACCGGTGAGCAAAGCAATCCTGTGTGACGGCGACTGGACAATGACAGCCACAGGCTGGGACTGCGCCGGCGCTATCACCCAGGTGGTGTACACGATCCCCGTCGAGTACACCCCGGCAATGATCACCGAAGCCCTCTTCCAGGGCTTCACCGTGACCTTGCCACTCATGGCGGTCGCATGGGGCGGCCGTCAAGTCCTGAAAATGCTGAGGTAAACACTATGAACGCACTGAAATACGAAGCCGCCAAGGCTCGCAAATTCCGCCGCCTGTCCGCCATGGCAGGTACCTCCCTGGTATCCCTGTTCGGCGCTACCGCCGCCAACGCCGCCGACTGGACCACCGTCACCGGTGCCATCGACTTCAGCGGTGAAATCACCGCCGTCACCGCGATTGTGGGTGTACTGGCCGGCTTCTACGTCGTCCGCAAAGGCGCCCGCCTGCTCCTGAGCATGCTCAAGTAAGGGGGCAGAAATGGCAGAGCTCTGGGACTGGACATTCTTCATGATGGGGGTCGCGTTGTGCGTCTACTTGTTCAAGGATGTCTGATCCTGGGGCTCTGCCTGTTTGCCTCTACCGCTTCTGCCAATTGGGTTCATTACACTACCCTTTGTGTATACGGACCTAATCCGTGCCCCGCTTCTACGATTAATGATTTTTTGGATAGGTGGGAATCAGAAGGTGTGCCGGCTTATGTCGGCCCCGGCTATACCAGCTATGACCGCCATAATGGTTATGTCTGGAGCGGTGATCTTCCTGCGGACGCTGTTGATTGCTCGGCTTCATCTGGTAATACCTGTACCTCTGATATGCCTCAGCCTTGTTTAGCTCCAAAATTCATCGATCCGGACACTGGCGAATGCCGCGCCCCACAACAACCTGAAGAATGCTACGAAAACGGCCAGATCTACGACGCCGAATACGGCCGCTGTGTCCTTGATTGCCCCAATGGCCAACTGAACGGCGTCTGCCTCCAGGACACCGGCGACAACGCCGACGAATGCAACGCCGATTCCCCCGACTACAAAGGCTTCATCGGCAACGGCGCCACCAAGCACAACCTCTGCACTTCCAACATGCAATGCGAAGGTGGCTCCTTTGGTGTGGTCAACGGAATCCCGGCTTGCATCCCGGACGAATACGGCCCCCCGACATGCCCAAAAGACGGCGCCCTGGTCATCGACGAATACGGCTTCGTCTGCGAATCCGTCAACGACGCCCCGGAAGAGCCGGAAACCCCGGAAGAGCCCAACACCGACACCGACGGTGACGGCCAGCCCGACGAGTACGACCGGGCCAACGACCCCACCAGCGTCGATAAGGGGCTGGATAAAGTCCGGGACGGCATCAGCGACACCAACACCAAGCTCGAGGGCACCAACAACCGCCTGGACAAAGTCGGCGAAGCCCTCGACAGCGTGAACGAGAACCTGAACGAAGGCCTGGGCACCGCCAACCAGACCCTCGAACAGATCAACACCAAACTCGACGGCCCGGCTGATGGCTACAACACCGACGGCCTCGGCGATGCGCCTACGTTCACCGAAAGCAGCCAGCGCCTGCAGAACAGCATCAGCAACCACCCGACCATCCAGGCGGTGACCACCATCCCCAACATCGCCAGCAACAACACCTGCCCGGTGTGGACCATCCCGGCTACCGACTACTGGTCGGCCATGCCGATCGACAGCCACTGCCAGATACTCAACCAGAACCGCGGCCTGCTCTCCATGCTCTTCATCGCCGTATGGACCATCGCCGCCGTCTTCGTCTTCCTGAGGGCCTGACCATGATCCAGAAACTCATCGACGCACTGATCAGCATCATTCTCTGGGTACCGCGCCAACTGTTCGGCCTCCTGGTCGATGCGGTGGAGCTCATGCTCACCTGGATACCTGAAATCCAGATCGCCGACCTGCAAAGCATCTTCAACGGCCTGGGCGGCCAGCTGCTGTACTTCCTCACCGTCTTCGAATTCGACTACGGCCTGACCGCCATGATGACCGCGCTCACCGCCCGTTTCATCCTCCGACGAATCCCGTTCATCGGATAAAAAAAGAGGTCAGAGTCAACCATGTCCATCGTTGGATACTCAGGCCTGCCAGGATCGGGAAAGAGCTACGGCGTCGTCGAAAACGTCGTCATCCCGTCCCTGGAAGCCGGCAGACACATCATCACCAACATCCCGCTCAAGCTCGGACGACTCAGCGACGACTATCCCCAGGGCAACGTCACCCTGTTCGACAACAAAGAAGCGGAAGACGACCCCACCTTCTTCGACCTGGAACGCCACCCGGCCGGCGTCATCTGGATCATCGACGAAGCCTGGCGATTCTGGAAAAGCGGCATGAAAGCCACCAACATCCCGCAATGCCAGAAAGAGTTCTTCACCGAACACCGCCACAACGTCGGCCCGGATGGACGCACCAACGAAATCGTCCTCGTCACCCAGGACCTGGCCCAGCTCTGCGCCTTCGTCCGGGGCCTGGTCGAAGAAACCTACCGAGCCGTGAAACTCACCGCCATCGGCCAGAAGAACAAATACCGGGTGGATGTCTTTATGGGCGCCGCCACCGGCCAGAAACCCGGCAAACCCATGCGCCAGCTCTACGGCTCCTACAAGCCCGAGATCTACCAGTACTACAAGAGTCACACCCGCAACAAAACCGACTTCGCCGCCGGCATGGAAGAAAAGGCCGACGACCGCGCCAACGTTCTTAAACACCCGCTCATCAAAGTCGGTATCCCCGTGGCCATCGCCATCATGGTCTTCGGCGTCTACCAGGTCATCGGCTACTTCAACGCTGAAGAGCCCACAGACCCCACAACCCCGTCCGGCCATCAAACAACACCCGGCGCCAGCCCGCAACCGATCACCACCACCCGAAGCGCCCAAACACTAAGGGCAACCCGGGCGGTCAAAGCCAATCTGGAGGGCAGGGCGCCGTACCAGGTCAAACACGAAATCGAACCCGGCTGGCTTCCCCTGTCCGATCAATGGCGGATCGTCGGCCAGGTCAACGACATCTACTGGATCTGGGGCGAACGCGGCACCCGGAAAATCCATTCCAGGAACTGCGCAACCTTCCTCAAGACCGGGGAACCCTACTGCGTCATCCAGGGCAAGCTCGTCACCTACTACAGCTACCGGGAGCCCCAGCGGATCCAGGAAGAGGAACAACCCCGCTCCTCCTACCTGCAAACCGTGATGCCAGAGCAGGAGGGCGACGGCGCGTGAGCGCGAGCGGAGCGACCGCCACGCGCCGCCGCCACCGCAAGAGACGTCCCTGTAACACGTCTCATAGAAAACGACGGTAGTCGATTTTTAACCACTTAGAACCACAGTGAGCCACGGATGAAAATCAAAGACTTTGAACGCATCGATGTAGAAACCGGTGAAATCGGCAAAGGGAACCTGTTTATCGGTCCCGAAGGCCAACAGGTGAACCTGAAAAACGTCAATGTCCTCTGGACCGGCGTTGATACCGTCCGGCAATTGTTCCAGGGACGACTGAAACCGGAAATCCTCGCGGACATCGCCACGGAATACGAATCCGGCTACGACGCCACCCTCACCATCAAGAACATCCCGTTCCGGCTTCAGTCCGGCAGACGCGGTGGCTTCAAGTACATCCTGCAAAACCGGGAATACGGCCTAACCATCCTGCTTCAGAACTTCTACGCCGAAGCCGACACCCTTGGCACGCACGTCAAGATAGAAACCTCCCCCAGGTGGCTCTACGAACGCTCCAGCCAGCAGATCCACGACGAGCTGGCCGAGTGGGGCATGCACTTCCTGACAAACATCAAACCGGTCGGCATCGCGTTACACCTGGCCGTGGACTTCCAGGGCTGGGAACCCCCGCAGGACTTCGCCCAGCACTTTGTCACCCGGGCCCGAACCATCAGTGTCCACAACGGTATGAGCGACTTCCACTTCCAGGGCCTGGAAGGCTCAACGGTCAACGGACGAGGCGAAACCTACACCTTCGGAAAGGCTAACAGTTTGCAAGTCTGCCTCTACGACAAATCCAAAGAGATCGACGTTTCTGACAAGCGCGCCTTCATGGAATCCATCTGGGAATGCGCCAGTAACGACGACTGCTTTCCGGACACCTGCTATGACCCGGACAAGCCCGTCTGGCGCCTGGAAATCCGCTTCCATCACCGGATCGTGAACGAGATCTCCCAGGGCACGCCCAACATGAAGCCCATCTATACCTACATGGACGCGGTACCGCACCTGACCGGCCTCTGGCAATACGCCCTCCAGGGCAACCGCTACGAGGTAAAACGGGAATGGGTACACCCCATCTGGACCAAGCTCCGCGAAGACATCGGCTTCGGCTACAGCGCCCCGGATCTCATGTACAAACGCGCAAAAAAGGAACCCGGTTGCGGCAACGAAAAGAACGTCTCCCTGGCCTTTGGCAATCTCTTGTCCATTTATGCACGCAACCGTTTTAACCCACGCCAGGCTTGGGACTGCCTCAAGAAATCCGGACTCTGGGAGGACCTGTGCGCCTACTACCGACGACGGGAGATCTATGAAAACGAGCTGTTCCAGCTCGTCCAGGATGGACTGATAAAACGACGACTACTGACCAAGGTGGCCGCATGATCAGGAAGCTACCGTCGGGACGATGGCAGGTCGATATCCGCCAGGATGGGCGCGGATCCAAACGCATTAGAAAAAGCTTTGACAGCAAGGCCGAAGCCAAGCGCTATGAACAACACCTGCTGCTTCGGAAGTCCGAAGACCAGGTCTGGAATCCTTCTAAGGATCGCCGGCGTCTGAAGGATCTCATTCAGCAGTGGTACGACGCCCACGGCCACACTCTGAAAGATGGAGAAATGCGAAAGCGCAAACTGGATGCGATGGCCGATCGGCTACGCAACCCAAGGGCAACGTCGTTCAAGGTATCGGATTTCGCCACTTATCGCCGTCTCAGAATGGAAAAGGATGGGGTAGGGGAGAACACCTTGAATCACGAACATACGTACCTGAGCGCAGTCTTTAACGAGCTGATCCGGCAAGGCGAATGGGCATACGAAAACCCGTTAAAAAAGCTTCGGAAGTTCAAGCTGGATGAACAGGAACTGGCGTTTCTCTCCCAGGAACAAATTACCCGCCTCCTGGAAGAGTGCAAAGCATCCTCCAACCCCAGCCTTTACCACGTCACCCGATTGGCAATGGCCACTGGCGCCAGGTGGTCGGAAGCGGAAGGCGTAACCAGGTCAAACTTCACGCCTCACCGGGTCACCTACAACTACACAAAGTCCGGCAAGTCCAGGAGCGTCCCAATCTCGAAGCAGCTCTATGGCGAGCTAATAGAAGAATTGCCATTCGTCAGCTGCAGCGCTGCATTCCGGAAAGCAATCGAAAGGGCCGGGATAGACTTACCCAAGGGCCAGCTTACTCACGTATGCCGGCACACGTTCGCCAGCCACTTCATCATGAAGGGCGGAGACATTCTCACTCTCCAGAAAATCCTCGGCCACTCTGATATTAAATTGACGATGAGATATGCCCATCTCAGCCCAAGCCATTTTGATGCGGTGGTCAAATTTTCGCCAGTGTGATAATGTCTATATGTGGGCATGTTTTGTTGTCTGGCCACTATATGTGCGATTTCATGAGGGCGAAGACGATGAGTAAATCTACGCGTAATTCCGGAAATGCATGGACTTCTGCAGATGATGCGCAGTTGAGGAAGCTAGCAAGAGAAAACACCCCGACTCGAGTCATTGGTCTCAAGCTTGGAAGGACAGAGTCAGCTGTTTATTCCAGGGCTTCTGAACTTGGTGTTTCACTTAAGCCTACCAATCAAAGCCCGTATGGTTGATTTGGTGGCGCTGAGCAACGGAATAAAGAGGTGGTTATGAGTAGTGATAAGACGATTTACGATCTTGAAGTTGAGAGGTCAGATGCCTTGGAAAAGTATCGTGAATCTGGTGACTTTGATGATCGTGAAGAATGGGTAGACGCGGAGCACAGAGTCATCGACGAATTCGGTGGCATAACAGGCCACTACAGGGAAGGCCCGAAGTCTCTGAAGTGATCCTGAGATCTCTGTGGACACTTCATGGACACCAGAAACAACAAAGCCCACACGAAGCGGGCTAAGTCGTTGAATCTTGGTGCCCGGAGGCGGAATCGAACCACCGACACGGGGATTTTCAATCCCCTGCTCTACCAACTGAGCTATCCGGGCATGTTGCGCGTCTGCTGTGCAACGGGGCGCTATTAAACCGGTTTCGATGTTTTGAGTCAAGGCTGAGCCGGAAAAATTTCTGAATCTTTTCAGGCGTGCTCAGGCTTTGATCAATACGGCGCTATTGTTCCGGCGGAACATAGCCTTCGGCCTTGTCGAAAGGTTCGTTGTTGAAGAAGTGTTCCATCTGCGCCTGCAGGTATTTGCGGGTGTTCGGCTCCATCAGGCTCAGGTGTTTTTCGTTGATCAGCATGGTCTGCTGGGCCTGCCATTCTTCCCAGGCCTGTTTGGAGATGTTCTCGAAAATGTCCTGGCCGCGGGCGCCGGGCATGGGCGGGAAGTCCAGGCCTTCCAGTTCTTTCTGGTACTTGCGGCAGAAAACGGTACGGCTCATGGTGGCTCCTGTTGGCAAATGGTACTGGCGGTGATGATAACAGATCGTTGCGACTGAAGGCGCAAGCGGGCCATCTCAAAGCAGGACGGCTTGCTCCGGTTCGGTGAGCAGCGAGCGAATCGGTGCCGGTAGCCCGAGATTCAGCGCTTCATGCCGATGCAGCCACCTCAGGTGATCCTTGTCTGCAACGGTGTTGGCTCCGCCCGTTACGCTCAGGCGGGCTGGCTGAATGTGCAGGTGGTAATGGGAGAAGGTGTGCCGAAAGCCGCTGATCAGCTCCGGCTCTGCGCAATCCAGCCCCAGGCTCTGCTCGCATGCTTCCTGAAGTTCGTCTACCCCGTAGGCCGGGTCAAGTTCCGGAAGGCTCCAGAGGCCGCCCCAGATACCGCTTGGCGGGCGGCGCTCCAGAAGGATGCGGCCTTCCCGGTCTTCAAGGATTACCATCCACGTGGTCTTTTCCGGTTTGGCTTTCTTCGGTTTGGAGCCGGGGTAGAGTAATGTTTCACCCTGGGCGTAAGCCTTGCAGCCCTCTTGTAGAGGGCAGCTGTCACAGGCCGGACGGCTGCGGGTACACACTATGGCGCCCAGATCCATAATGCCCTGGGTGTAGTCACGCACCCGGTGTTCCGGGGTGTGTTCTTCGGCCCTTTGCCACAGTTGGTTGAGTACGGCGGTCTGGCCGGGCCACCCGGGAATGGCGTGGTAACGGGCCAGTACCCGTTTCACGTTGCCATCCAGTATGGCGGCGCGAATGCCGAAGGCCTGGGCCAGTATGGCGGCTGCGGTGGAGCGGCCGATCCCGGTGAGTGATTCAAGCTCTTCCCGGGTTTGTGGAAACTCGCCATCGAAATCGCGAACCACCGTTTGCGCGGCTTTCTGCAGGTTGCGGGCCCGAGCGTAATAACCCAGGCCGGACCAGTGGCTGAGCACATCATCCACCGGGGCTTCGGCCAGGGCATGGACGTCCGGGAAACGTTCCATGAACGCTTCAAAGTAGGGGATAACGGTGATGACCTGGGTTTGCTGCAGCATGATTTCCGAGACCCACACCCGGTAGGCGTCCCGGTTGTGGTGCCATGGCAGGTCATGCCGGCCATGGCTGTCGTACCAGTGCAGCAGCTTTTCGGCGAAGCTGTCGGGCATCAGTTGAACAGGCCTTTGAGTTTGTCGCCCAATTCGTCCTGGAGCTTTTCCTTTACCTTTTCCTCAGCTTTGGCTTTGGCCTCGTCCACTTTCTCTTCGACTTTGGCCCGGGCAGCGTTCTTGGCAATGGCCTGCAGGGTGTCCCGGAAGCGGGAGCCGTCGAAGGAGCACAGGCTGGCCGGCTCTTCAGAGAAGTTGCCGCGGCACTCCACCGGTATCACCGCATTTTTTACGTATTCGGTCACCCGACAGGCGTTATCCCGGTGAATCTCTCCGACAATGCGAAGCCCGGCCTCATAGTCCAGCAGGTTCTGCCTCAGGTCGACGGTTCCCTCACCCTCCAGTTTCATGCCAGCGAGTGAGGCCACCAGGTCGGTGTTGTTCAGGATGTTGCCATTGATGTCGAAGGTGCCTCGCATGTCATTGAAGGGTGTGGTGGCGCCCCAGTCTGTGGTCGTCAGTTCCTCCTGGTTGACCAGGGCAATGCCCTGGCAGGCCATGCGGGTGAGGTTCAACTTGCGGAACTCACCCTCTGCCAGGTTGAAGCTCACCTTGCCATCGGCGTTGCTGCGCAGGGCGGACATGCGATTGCCGGTGGTGGAGGCGTTCACTTTCAGGTTGGCGCCGCCGGCGAGCATGGTCACTTCCGCCAGATCGGCGAGCAGTGGCAGGGTTTGCACGTTGGAAACGTCTGAAGCCACGGTCCACTTGGGGTTGTCGGTTCTGGCGTCGATGGTGGCATTGGCGCCGAAGCTGCCTTCGTACAGCTTGCCGCTGAACTCATCCACTTTCAGGAGGCCATTTTTGGCGGTGGTGCTGGCCTTGATCTCGTTAATGGACAGGTTACTGACGATCAGCTGGCCAAGCCCGAAATCGATATCCAGCAACAGGGAGCGCAGGGTCTCCAGTGGCAGCAGGTCGGCCTCGGGAGCCGCAGCCGCTGCAGACTCTGTTGGTGCCTTGGCGGCATCGGTTTCTACGGTTTCTGCGGCGGTTACCTCCACTTTTGGCGGCAGGTAGCGATCGGCATTCAGTTTGTCGCCCTGCAGGTTGAACACAACGCCGCCGTTGGCGAGGGTGTAACTGCCGGAACCGGTGAACGTGGTGTCGTCGAGTTTCAGGTTCACATCGCTCAACTCGACCTTGCCGGCCGGGCCGCCGATGCCGGTAGAGAAGGCCAGTGCCTTGAGTACGTCCGGATCACGGGTTTCGATAGGCGGCTGCCCCAGGTTTTCCATCAGAGCCTTCAGGGAGAACTCGTTGATGGCCAGGGTGCCGTCGATTGCCGGTTTGTCACCAAAACCTTTCACGTTCAGCGTGGTGTTCAGGGTCAGATTGGCCAGGCTGGCGCTGAAATTGCTCAGGGTGGCGGTTTCGTTCTCCAGGTTGGCGCTGGCGGAGCCGGCCAGTTCGGCGGTAACGGTTTTGGTGCCGAAGGGCGCACCGGTCATGTCAAATACTGCCTTCAGGCCCGCCACCGAAAACTCGTTCAGGGCCTCGTTGAGACCAAGTTTGGCATCGATCGTGCCATCCACCTCAAACACCGGGTCAGTCGTGACCACACGGAACCCCACGTTCAGCGGGAACTGGGAGCCAGGAGAGATATCGCTGGCGCTGAGGGTGAAGTCTTCCAGGGTGACGGTCTGGCCGGTGGTTTTGTCGATGTATTTTACCTCGGCATTGCTGACCTGGACGTTTTCCACGTTGAAGTTCAGCGGCTCTGCGCCGCCGGCCTGCTCAACCGGTTGTCCGGCTGGCTCCGGGGCCTGCGCGGTTTCGGCGCCTGCGGCTTGCTTTTCACCGCCTTTGGCAGGTTCGGGCATGATCCGGGTCCAGTTGCCCACGCCCTGCTCATTCACCACCAGGCGGGCGTCCAGGCCATCCAGTACAAAGGTGTCCACCTGAGGGGACATGGCAATCAGCGACCAGAAATCTACCTGTGCCACCAGCTTCTCCATGGCAACCAGGCGTTCGCCCTCCAGGTTGGCCGCAACGTTATTGAGCTCCAGGCCCAAAGGAAGGAAAGACCAGCCAATATCACCCTCGAGGATCAGGTCGAGGTTGGTCTGCTTCTCAACAGCCTGTTCGATCTGGGGCTTGTAGTCGTTGGGGTTGATCACGGCCATGGCGATGGCAACGGCGGCCACGGCGAGGATGATCAGCGCAACGATGGCGATCAGTACATAACGTACGGCTTTCATGTTTAAGGCTTCCTTCCTGACGTTGGGAGCTTGCAGGCATTCGAGGCGAATCCTGGCGCGAATAACCTAAAGGATAACGCAGGGTTAACAAATTAACAGCGCGGGAGTATGACAATGCGGTAGTGTTGGGCCAGAATGCATGTCCTTTATTTTCTGACTACATTGAAACCTATAAACACTAAAAGGAGTTGGCTGTGGCTATTACCGTTGCGATTGAGCTGAACCGGGAACTTGAAATACCGGGGAGCTACGACGAGGTGTTTGATCTGCTGGCGGATGTGCCGCGCTCGGCCAGCCACTTTCCCAAGGTCCACAAACTGACCGATCTGGGCGATAACGCCTACCGCTGGGAAATGGAGAAAGTCGGCGTCGACAAGCACGCGATCCAGTCTGTGTATGCCTGCAAATATTCCTCAGACAAAGAGGCCGGCAAGATTACCTGGGAACCGGTGAAGGGGGAGGGCAACGGCGTTGTGCGCGGCTCCTGGGCCATCAAGGCGAAAGGCGACAAGGCCACTGCCGTGAAATTCCACACCAGTGCCGAGCTGACCCTGCCGCTGCCGAGCCTGCTGAAACTGGCAATCAGCCCGGTAATCAAGCACGAGTTCAACGGCCTCGTGGATACCTATATGAATAACCTCAAGAAGGCGTTTTAACCGCATTGCGCTATCGAAGCGATTAAACCGGTTGTGGGACTCAGGCGGACATAAAAGGTATAATCGCCGGATCGAATTTTTCCGGCGTGCTGCCGCCCAATTGTCACGGAGTCCCCATGGCCGAACGCAAGGCTCGGGTAGAACGAAATACCCTTGAAACCCAGATTACCGTTGAGATCGATCTCGACGGTACCGGCAAATCCAGTTTCGACACCGGTGTGCCTTTCCTGGAGCACATGATGGACCAGATCGCCCGCCATGGCCTGGTGGATCTGAACATCGTCTCGAAGGGCGACCTGCACATTGATGACCACCACACGGTGGAAGACATCGGCATCACCCTGGGCCAAGCCTTCAAACAGGCCGTGGGCGACAAAACAGGCATCCGCCGCTATGGCCACGCCTATGTGCCGCTGGATGAAGCCCTCTCCCGGGTGGTCATCGACCTGTCTGGCCGGCCCGGCCTGATGATGGATGTACCCTACACCCGAGGCGCTGTGGGAGGCTTCGATGTCGACCTGTTCGAGGAGTTCTTCCACGGCTTCGTGAACCACTCCATGGTGACCCTGCACATTGACAACCTGAAGGGCAAGAACACCCATCATCAGATTGAAACCGTGTTCAAGGCCTTCGGCCGTGCCCTGCGCATGGCCATCGAAATGGACGAGCGCATGGCGGGTATTACTCCGTCAACCAAGGGTTCGCTATAACCCGCTTGTTTTAGAAAGACTCGCTGTAACCGGTCACCCGAGGACACCGCAACAACCATGAAAACCGTTGCCATAATCGACTACGGCATGGGCAACCTTCACTCTGCCAAAAAAGCGGTAGAGCACGTCGCCCCGGACACCACCGTACTGGTCACCGACAACGCCGACAAAATCCGCGAAGCCGACCGGGTGATTTTGCCCGGCGTCGGCGCCATCCGCGACTGCATGGCCGAAATCCGCCGCCTGGGCGTTGATACCCTGGTACGTGAAGTCTCGAAAGACCGGCCTTTCCTCGGCATCTGTGTTGGCATGCAGGCCCTGATGTCCCGCAGCGAAGAAAACGGTGGCGTTGACTGCATTGGCCTGTTCCCTTCGGAAGTGCGCTATTTTGGTGACCACCTCACCGAAAACGGCGAACGCCTGAAAGTGCCACATATGGGCTGGAACCAGGTACATCAAACCGTTGATCACCCTCTGTGGCAAAACATTCCTGATGCTGACCGTTTTTACTTCGTGCACAGTTTTTACGCCGAAGCCGAGGGCAATGTCGATATGGCCGGCCGTACCCACTACGGGGTTGATCTGGCGGCTGCGGTGGCGAGAGACAATATTTTTGCTGTGCAATTCCACCCGGAGAAAAGTGCCCGGGCAGGTTTGCAGTTGCTTGAGAATTTTACAAACTGGACTGGAAAATGCTGATAATTCCCGCGATCGATCTGAAAGACGGCAAATGCGTACGCC
Organism: Marinobacter subterrani; assembly: GCF_001045555.1. Lineage (NCBI taxonomy): Bacteria > Pseudomonadati > Pseudomonadota > Gammaproteobacteria > Pseudomonadales > Marinobacteraceae > Marinobacter > Marinobacter subterrani. The sequence goes on along the minus strand of NZ_LFBU01000001.1, from coordinate 2,627,640 downwards.
TGCGGCAGGGCCGGATGGACGACTCCACGGTGTTTGGTGACGATCCCGTCGACATGGCCACCCGCTGGGTGGAAGCCGGCGCCCGCCGCCTGCACCTGGTCGACCTGAACGGCGCCTTTGCCGGCGAACCCGTTAACGGCGAGATCGTCCAGGCCATCGCCCGCAAATACCCGGATCTGCCGATTCAGATCGGCGGTGGCATCCGCTCTGCGGAGACCATTGAAGCCTATCTGAAAGCCGGCGTGCAGTGGGTCATCATTGGCACCAAAGCCGTCAAAGAGCCGGAATTTGTCACCGAAATGTGCAAGAAATTCCCGGGCCATATCATCGTTGGCCTCGACGCCAAAGACGGCCGGGTGGCCACCGACGGCTGGGCCGAAGTCTCTGAAGTGATGGCCACCGACCTGGCCAAACGCTTTGCCAATGATGGCGTGGAAGCCATCGTCTACACCGATATCAGCCGTGACGGCATGATGCAGGGCGTGAACGTGGAAGCCACCGCTTCGCTGGCGGAAGAGGGCGGTATCCCTGTAATCGCCTCCGGAGGCGTTACCAACATGGACGACCTCAGGCGACTCGCCACCGTGGCCGACAAGGGCATTCTCGGCGCCATTACCGGCCGTGCCATCTACGAAGGCACCCTCGATGTAGCCGAGGCCCAGGCCTTCTGTGACAGCCTTAAGGGGTAAGCAAAGCATGGCTCTGGCAAAACGCATCATTCCCTGTCTCGATGTTGACAAAGGCCGCGTGGTCAAAGGCGTGAACTTCGTGGATATCCGGGATGCCGGTGACCCGGTGGAAGTGGCCCGCCGCTACAACGACCAGGGTGCTGACGAGATTACCTTCCTCGACATCACCGCCAGTCATGAAAGCCGGGACACCACCTATGAAACCGTCGAGCGGATGGCGGCCGAAGTGTTCATCCCGCTCACCGTGGGCGGTGGCGTGCGCACCGTGGATGATATCCGCAAGCTGCTGAATGCCGGTGCCGACAAGGTTTCCATTAATACGGCAGCCGTGTTCAATCCGGAATTCGTGCGCGAGGCAGCGGACCGTTTCGGCAGCCAGTGCATTGTGGTGGCCATTGATGCCAAGCGGGTCAGCGAGGAAGGCGAGGAACCCCGCTGGGAGATTTTTACCCACGGTGGCCGCAAGCCGACCGGGCTGGACGCCGTCGAATGGGCCCGCAAGATGGTGGAAATGGGCGCTGGCGAATTGCTGCTGACCAGTATGGACCGTGACGGCACCAAGATCGGATTCGATCTGGGGCTGACCAGGGCCATCAGTGATGCGGTGATTGTGCCGGTGATCGCCTCCGGCGGCGTTGGCGAGTTGCAGCACCTGGCCGATGGCGTCACCCGTGGCGGGGCCGATGCGGTGCTGGCGGCGTCAATCTTCCATTTTGGCCAGCATACGATTCCGGAAGCCAAGGCGTTTATGAAGGCGCAGGGTATAGAAGTCCGAGACCAGTGAGTGAAAAAGGGGTCAGATGAAGTTTTTCATCTGACCCCTTTTTCATTGCTTCTTTGCAAAGGCTGGCTGAATGGCCTGCTTCTCTCCCTCGGCAAACATCTCCCGATTGCTGTTACGCATGGCCCACAGGCCGCTCACTGTGGCAATGGCGATGCCCTGCTCATCCAACTCGGGCAGGTGCTTCTCAAGATAGTCCACCGTGACTTTATGGGGATGGCCAATTCCGATGGCGCTGCCGTTCTCCCGCGCGCGCTGGATCAGCAGTTTGAACTGCCTGTCGACGAATTCCTCGGTTTGTTCATGGTCGAGAAACACGTCCCGGGAAAGAGTGGGAATCCGGTACGCAGCAGCCACATCTCCGGCAACGGTTGAAGCAATCGTTCGGCTGTCGACAAAATACACCGGGTAACGGAAGAGCTCCTTCATTACCCAGTCCATCGGCTGCAGTTGCTGGGTGAGCAGGCTGCCCATATGATTATTCACGCCCTGGACAAATGGAATGGAGCGGAGCGCGCGGCGGAGCGTGGTCACCATGCTCTGCTCGTCCATATCGGTGGTCAGGCCCCCCGGCCCCAGCCCGAAATCGTGGGTGTTGGCCATCGGCGCGTGCAGCATGATTTCCTTGTTGTGCTGGTGGGCAAGCCGGGCCAGGGTGTCGGTATACCTGCGGTATGGCAGGAAAGCCAGGGTCAGTGGCTGATCCAGGCTGATCAGTCGCTTACCCTCGTGAAGGTCGTGGCCCATGTCATCAATGATGATGGCGATGGTCGGGGGCAGGGCCTGTTGCTCAGGCTCTGCCGCTGCCAGGCTGGTGGTCGCCGAGAGGGCGCACGCCAGCAGGAAGCTTACTGCCCTCACTGGCCGCTTCCTTGAGCCTTGGCTTTGTCCTGCGGGTTCAGAATATGGATGCCCTTGAGCAGGTTGAGCGCCGAGCGCAGTTGGTAATCCTGCTCCGCCAGAGAGGCGGTGTCGTCTGGCGCCGGTGCTTCCTGGTCCTGCTTTTTCTCGTTCTTGCCCTTGAGGTGCCCGGTAAGGTCGGCCTCGGTGAAGAACGGCTTGCTGTCCAGCTCTTTGAGCTCGGCCGGGCGCACTTCAATATCCGGTTTGATGCCCGTTGCCTGGATAGAGCGACCATTCGGCGTATAGTAGCGCGCGGTGGTCATCTTGATGGCGTGGTTTTCATCCAGGGGGATGACCGTCTGAACGCTGCCCTTGCCGAAGGATTTGGTGCCCATGATCACGGCGCGTTCATGGTCCTGAAGGGCGCCGGCGAGAATTTCGGAAGCCGAGGCAGAGCCACCGTTAATCAACACCACAATCGGTGTGCCTTCCATGACATCGCCTTCAGTGGCACTGAAACGCAGGCGCGAGCTCTGGATGCGGCCTTCGGTGTAGACAATCAGCCCCTCATCAAGCAGTACATCCGCTGTTTCCACGGCCGCCTGCAGGACGCCACCCGGGTTGTTGCGCAGATCAATCACCAGGCCATCAAGGTTGCCGCCGTGTTTGTTTTCAAGTTTTTTGAGCGCATCTCTGAACTGTGAGCCGGTATCGGCCTGGAACTGGGTAATCCGGACATAGCCGTAGCCGTTTTCCAGCATGCGGGATTTCACGCTGGTGACCTTGATGATATCCCGCTCGACTTTGATCTCGATGGGGCCCGTCTCGCCCTCGCGCATGATGGTCAGCGTGAGGATGGTGCCCGGCTTGCCGCGCATCAGCTGCACAGCTTCTTCCAGGCTCATGCCTTTTACCGGCTTCTCGTTGAGCTTGATAATCAGGTCGCCCGCCTGCACGCCCGCTTTCTGTGCCGGGGTGTCATCGATAGGGGCGATGACCTTTACGAAACCATTTTCCATGCCCACTTCAATACCCAGGCCGCCAAACTCTCCGGAGGTGCTTTCCTCCAGGTCTTCGTAATCCTTGGGAGCCAGGTAGGTGGAATGCGGGTCCAGATCCGACAGCATGCCCTTGATAGCGCTTTCGAGCAGCTGGCGATCGTCGACCTCTTCCACATAGGCATCCTTTATGCGGCTGAACACCTCGGTAAATTTCCGGAGATCGTCCAGGGGCAGCTGCTTTTCCGGATCCGGCAGGGTGATCTCAACCCGTTCGCCGTTCTGGATGCCTTCGAGCAGTTTTTCGGTGGCGGGGTTTTGCTCCTGGGCCCAGGCCAGCCCGGATGCGGTGGCGAAACAGGTAGCGAGGGCAATGCTGCGTAATGGAAAGGCATGGAGTGTGTTTCTGACCCGTTTCATTCACATATCCCGTTTTTATTCCGATAGTTGGACTGGTTTTCCTGATTTCGGACAGTATGGCGCCACCCGGGGCATTTGTCAGCCCTTCGGAGGCCGGTCAGTCGGCCAGCCACCGGTTCGGATTGTCGGGTTTGCCGTTATGTCGGATCTCAAAATACAGGGCCGGCGAATCTGTGCCGCCGGTTCGCCCCGCCAGGGCGATGGGTTCGCCGGCTGTTACCCAGTCTCCGGGACTGGTAAACAGGCTGCTGCTGTGGCCATAGAGTGTCATGTAGCCATCCCCATGATCAATGATGGTGATCAGGCCAAAGCCCCGAAGCCAATTGGCAAAGACCACGCGGCCATAATGAATCGCGCGGATTTCCGCCTCCTCCCCGGTACGGATGAGCAGGCCGGTACGCCGTAACTTGCCATCGGCGTAGCTGTCTCCATAGCCGCTCAGGACCTTCCCCTTTGCCGGCCAGGGCAGTTTGTCACGCAGTGAGGCGAAAGGGCGGGATTCATTGGGCGAGGGAATGTTGTTGATCGCCTGCTGCACTTCGGCAAGGAGTTTTTCCAGCCGCTTTCGGTCAGACTCCAGTTCTTCCCGTTCGCTGAGCCGGCTCTTGATGTCGGCATTGAGGGCGGCGAGAGTCTGCTGCCGCTGTTTTCTGGATGCCGCCAGTTCCTGCTGGCGCCTGGCAACGCTTTCCTCGGTGCGGGCCAGCTCCACTCGTGTTGCCTGAACGGCATCCCGGGTATTCTTGAGCTTCTTCAGGCTTTCGCTGAACGCCTCCAGGCGGGTGACCGTGTCCTTGCTGAGGTACTCGTAGTAGGTCATGGTCCGGGCAATCCTGTCCGGGTCAATCTCATTCAGCAGAACTTTAACAGCCGGCGCGTCACCCTCCATCCACGCGGCCCGGATCTGCTTCTTGAGGCTTTCCCGCTGGCGGTCAAGTGTGCGGGTAAGCTCCTGCTCCTCTTTCTCCAGTTCCCGGAGCCGCTGTTGCTGTTGTTCCGCCTTCTCGCGCAGGGAGCGGCGTTCCCTCGCCAGCCGGCTGATGGTGCGCTCGGTCTCGGCAAGCTGTTGTTCCAGGGCGGAGCGGTCATCCTCGGCATCAGCCAGCCAGTCATTGATGTCCTCAATGCGTTCCTTGAGGTCTTCAATCTGAGCTGGCGTGACCTCCTGCTGGGCGTGCACGGGCGCTGCGCCCAGGGCAAGGGCGAGCGCCAGAATAACGGAGCGTAGCAACGGTTGGTTCCGGGCCTGGGTCAACCGATCCTGACCAGGCTGTGCCCGGTCATTTCCTTGGGCGGCGCCAGCCCCATCAGTGCCAGCAGCGAAGGTGCCACGTCGCTCAAGCTGCCGTCATCCGCCAGGGCAACCTTGCGATGGCCGGTGTAAACCAGCGGTACGGGCCCGATGGTGTGCGAGGTATGAACCTGGCCGGAGCTCGGATCGGTCATCTGCTCGCAGTTTCCATGATCGGCGGTGATCAGGGCTTCACCACCCACCTCATCCAGTGCTTCAACCACTCGCCGGACACACTCATCAAGACACTCGGCGGCCTTGATAGCAGCGTCCAGTTTGCCGGTATGGCCAACCATGTCGCCGTTGGCGTAATTGCAGACAATCAGGTCGTATTTGCCACTCCTGATGGCCTCCACCAGTTTGTCGGTTACCTCCGGTGCGCTCATCTCCGGTTGAAGGTCGTAGGTGGCGACCTTCGGAGAGGGCACCAGAATCCGGTCTTCGCCTTTGAAGGGCGTTTCCAGGCCACCATTAAAGAAGAAGGTGACGTGAGCGTACTTCTCGGTTTCGGCAATCCGGAGCTGGGTCTTGCCTTGGTCGGCCATGTATTCGCCAAGACCGTTGGTAAGCTGCTCGGGCGGATAGGCACAGGCGGCTTTGATGTCTGCAGCGTATTCAGTCAGCGTCACAAAATCCGCCAGTTCAGGGTGCTTGCGCCGCTGAAAGCCATCGAAGTCCTTCTCGACGAAGGTCCGGGTCATTTCCCGGGCGCGGTCGGCCCGGAAATTCATGAACAGAACCGCATCGCCGTCGTTGATGGTGCCTTCCGGTTCCCCCGGTGCGTGAATGCGGGTCGGGGTGACGAATTCATCGTTTTCACCACGCTCGTATGCCTGTTCGAGGCCGGAAACCGGATCGGCGGCAGCGTACTCGGCGGTACCCTGGGTCATCAGGTTGTAGGCGGCTTCAACCCGATCCCAGCGGTTGTCGCGGTCCATGGCGTAGTAACGGCCAACGATGGAGGCAACGCGGCCAACGCCGAGATTCTTCAGCCTGGCTGCGGCTTTCTCCAGGGAGGCCTTGGCGCTGCGCGGAGGCATGTCACGACCATCCAGGAAGGCGTGGATGTAAACTTCCCTGGCGCCACGGGCAGCAGCCAGGTCGGCGGCGGCCAGAATATGATCCTCATGGCTGTGGACCCCGCCGGGGGACATCAGGCCCATCAGGTGAACCGCCCGTCCGTTCTGAACGGCTTTATCAATCGCGGCACAAAGCACTTCGTTGTTCTGGAAGTTGCCGTCTTCAAGATCCTTGTCAATCCGGGTCAGGCTCTGATAAACCACCCGCCCTGCGCCAAGGTTCATGTGGCCGACTTCCGAGTTACCCATCTGACCCTGTGGCAGGCCGACAAACATGCCCGAGGTGTTGATCAGGGTTTTGGGCTGGTTCTGCCAGAGTTTGTCCCAGAACGGGGTGTTGGCGTTGCTGATTGCGTTGTCTTCAGCCGGGTCGCGATAGCCCCAGCCGTCCAGGATAATCAGTGCAGTCGGCTTGCGCATTGCAGTCATCATTCAGTCCGGAAGCAAAATGTTAGTAAATTTACTAAAACGAAAATGGAGTTTATCTATTTTCGCATTTACTGGCCAGTTTCGTCACCTTCTGTCCGGGGAGCAGGCTGTGTATAATCCCGCCAAACTCATTATCAGGGTAAATTCATGGACCGGTTGTTTGAATTTGTCGTTAACCACTACATTCTCGTGTCGCTGTTCGTGGCCTTTCTCCTGGCCATCCTTTTTCTGGAGTCCCGCCGTGGCGGTGCCAAGATCTCGGCCCAGGGTGCGGTCAACCTGATCAACAGGGACGAGGCCATCGTGGTGGATATCCGCGACCGCAAGGAATTCGGCGAGGGCCGGATTACTGGTTCCATCAATATTCCGTTGAACAGCCTCAAGAGCCGGGTGAACGAACTGAGCAAGTTCAAGGACAAGCAGATTATCGTTGCCGACAAAATGGGCCAGCACTCGGCCATGGCGGTCAAACAACTGAACGCGGAAGGCTTCAGCAATGTCGTACGCCTCAATGGTGGCGTTGCTGACTGGAGAGCCAGCAATCTTCCGCTGGTGAAGAAGTAGAGCGGCCCTTGATCTGAAGGTCATTCTGCCGCACTGTTTCACATAAGCCGGCCCGGCCCCAACGTAGAATGTTCCGGCAGCACACTCCATAACAACGGGCCATGAGCCCATGATCGAGAACGAAAGGACTGAACATGGCTGAGAATCAGCAAGCCGCAGCAGGCAGTGACAACCAGAACCAACCCCAGTTCGCCCTTCAGCGGATCTATGTGAAGGACCTGTCTTTTGAATCCCCCAATTCTCCGGTGGTGTTTCAGGAGCAGTGGAAGCCGCAGGTCAACCTCGACCTCAACACCTCCCACAACAAAGTGAGCGACAACCAGTACGAGGTCGTGCTTTCGCTGACAGTAACCGCCAAAGTGGGCGAGAAGGTTGCTTACATCGTCGAAATTCAGCAGGGCGGTGTATTCCTGGTGCAGGGCATTGAAGGCCAGCAACTGGGCCAGATGCTCGGCGCCTACTGCCCGACGATTCTGTTCCCCTACGCCCGTGAAGCCATCGACGGTGTGGTCAACAAGGGCAGCTTCCCGGCCCTGATGCTGGCACCGGTAAACTTCGACGCCATCTATGCCCAGGCGCTGAAGCGCAAGCAGGAAGAGGCGGCAGGCGAGGCAAAGGAAGAACAGCAGACTCACTGAAGTAAAAATGGGGTCAGATGAAGTTTTCATCTGACCCCATTTTCCACTCCATTTTCATCTGACCCCTGTTTCAACCCCGATTTTATAACGCGCCGCTGAATCCCAGCTGTCGCCAGGCTTCGTAAACCACTACCGCGGCGGTATTGGAGAGATTCAGGCTCCGGCTCTCGGGGCGCATGGGCACCCGCAGGCGATGGCCGGGTGCCAGGCTTTCCCGGATGTCGGCAGGCAGGCCCCGGGTTTCCGGGCCGAACATCAGGTAGTCCCCATCCTGGTAGCTCACTTCATGGTAGGGGTGGCTGCCCTTGGTGGTCAGCCCGAACAGCCGTCCGGGCTGCTCGCTGGCCAGAAAGCTCTGGTAGTCCTGATGAACCTTGACAGTGGCGTACTCACTGTAATCCAGCCCGGCCCGCCGCATCTGTTTGTCTTCCAGGCTAAACCCCAGCGGTTCAATCAGGTGCAACTGGCAACCGGTGTTGGCGCACAGCCGGATGATATTGCCGGTATTCGGCGGTATCTCCGGCTCGTACAGCACAACGTGGAGCATGAAACTCAGCGCTCGACGGCCAGGGCAACACCCATGCCGCCACCGATGCACAGGGTCGCGAGGCCCTTGTGAACGTCACGGCGAACCATTTCATGCAGCAGGGAGACCAGGATGCGGCAGCCGGATGCGCCGATGGGGTGGCCCAGGGCAATGGCACCACCGTTTACGTTCACCTTGCTGATATCCCAACCCATATCGCGATTTACGGAAATGGCCTGGGCGGCGAAGGCTTCGTTGGCTTCCACCAGATCCAGATCGTCAACACTCCAGCCGGCGCGCTTCAGGCAGCGTTGGCTGGCGGGAATCGGGCCGGTCCCCATGATGCCTGGATCCACACCGGCGTTGGCGTGAGCCTTGATAGTGGCCAGCGGAGCCAGCCCCAGTTCTTTGGCCTTCTCGGCACTGCAGACCATCACGGCAGCGGCACCATCATTCAGCGATGAGGCATTGCCAGCAGTGACCGTGCCATCCTTCTTGAAGGCTGCGCGGAGGTTGCCCAGTCCTTCGGCAGTCACGCCATCGCGCGGGCCTTCGTCGCGGTCAACCACAATCGGGTCGCCTTTGCGCTGGGGAATGGAGACAGGGACAATCTGGCCATCGAAATAGCCGGCTTCGCGAGCGGCAGAGGCTTTCTGCTGCGAGGCGGCGGCAAATTCGTCCTGCTCTTTCCGGCTGATGCCGTATTTCTCGACAATGTTCTCGGCAGTAATGCCCATGTGGTAATCGTTAAACGCGTCCCACAGGCCGTCCTTGATCATGGTATCGACCATGGACCAGTTGCCCATCCGTTGACCGTTGCGGCTGTTGGGCAGTACATGAGGCGCCTGACTCATGCTTTCCTGGCCGCCTGCGATCATCATCTCGGCATCGCCACAGCGGATGGCCTGTACCGCCATATGAACCGCTTTCAGGCCGGAGCCACAGACCTTGTTGATGGTCATGGCGGGTACCGATGCCGGAATGCCGGCATTGATGGCGGACTGGCGAGCCGGGTTCTGGCCGCAGCCGGCGGTGAGGACCTGGCCAAGCACCACTTCATTGATCTGGTCGCCTGCGACCCCGGTTTCTTCCAGCAGGGCCTTTATGACGGCAGTTCCCAGCTGGTCTGCGCTCAGGCTGGCAAGACCTCCGCCAAAGGTTCCGATAGCAGTACGGCGGGCAGCAACAATAACGACATCACGCATGGGCATTCTCCGGATAAGGGGTGCACGAGAAGGTTGGGGCTCGTGCATGCAGGATTGAAAGCTGCCGGCATTGTATCCCCAAAGCTGCACCTGGCCAAAACCCTCAGGCTGGAAGCGTCGGCTGGCTGGCTACATATTCAGGCTGCGGCCACCATCGACCGAGACGATCTGCCCGGTAATGAATGGCGCATCGCAGATCAGGAAGGCAATGGTTCGGGCGATGTCGTCCGGCTCGCCGGTGCGTTTGAGCGGCGTCTTGTCGAGTATGGCCTGCTGCTGATCCCGGTCCATTTTACCGTCTCCCTCGGGCCAGAGAATGGCGCCTGGTGAGACGCCGTTTACCCGCACATCCGGTGCCAGGTCCTTGGCCCAGGAGCGTGTCAGTGACGCCAGACCGGCCTTGCCGGCGCAGTAAAGAGGGTGGTCGGCAAGGGGCTTTTCGCTGTAGATGTCGATCATGTTGACGACACTGCCGCCGTTTTCCCGAAGCGCCGGAAGGCAGGCCTGCAGCAGAAAGAAGGGGGCACGCAGGTTAGTGTGCATGATGGTGTCCCAGTCTTCCCCGGTGGCCGACTCGGTGGGGTGGGGGTAGAACACCGAGGCGTTGTTGACGAGTGCATCCAGCCGGTCCCAGCAGCCAATGGCGTCATCGGCAAGGGAGTAGATCTGGTTTGTGACGCTGAGATCTGCCTGAATCGCACAGGCCGAGTCCGGGCGATCTCGGTTGAAGCTTTCGACCAATTCTGTCGCCTGTTGCTCCCTGCTGCGATAATGAATCACCACATTCCAGCCTCGCTGGTGCAGGGTTGTGGCTGTCTGGGCGCCGAGGCGGTGGGCTGAACCGGTGATCAGGGCAACGGGGGCATCAGCGGACATCGGGACTCCTCATGGTTCGGATCATGGTTCGGATCGGTGTATGGCCTGGTCGATACGGGTCAGGCGCTCGGTCCGGATCACCTCGCCGAGAGCTTTGCCCTCGTAACCCTTGGCCAGAAGCGCTTTCGGATCAACACCACTGGCGGCGCGGGAAGCTGTGCGAAGCCGTTCAAGGCTTTCGTCGGCGTCCCGGACTGCACACCCGAGTACCCGAAGCAACTGCGAGAAACGCGCCGGGCGGCGCCAGAAATCCGCTTCATCGAGCAGCCCGAGCAAACAACCGGCATCGGGCGTCCCGGAGTGCATGTTCTGAAGTCTGGCACGGAAAGCGGTGGCCAGGCGCGCGAGGTTCTGGCTGTCGTTGGGCGCCTTCAGGGCTTTTGCCCGTAAACGGGCCTGGTCTTCTGCCAGCGGCGAGAGAAGGGCGGCAAACCGCTCCTCCGTGCTGGTCTCCGAGACTTTTTGTATGCAGCGAAGCGCCTGCATCGCTGGGGTAAATATCCCGTTTGCGTCCAGTTCCGGAATCAGAACGGCAAGCGCGCCGGAGTCCCTGAGCACCTCAAAGAAGGCGTCCGGTGCCTGCTCGTGCAGGGCCCGCTGTACTTCCTGCCAGACCCGCTCAGGCACCAGGTGGTCGACCTCGCCGTCATCGACCATTTTGCGCATCAGGTTCATGGTCTGGTCGCACACGGTGAAGCCAAGAGGTTGGAAACGCGCGGCAAACCGCGCGGTTCGCAGGATTCTCAGGGGGTCCTCGGCAAAGGCCCCGGAGACGTGGCGCAGCGTGCGATTTTTGAGGTCCGCCAGGCCGTGGAACGGATCCACCAGTTCGCCGCCCTCGGACCTGGCCATGGCATTGATGGTCAGATCACGGCGTTTGAGATCGTCTTCCAGGGTGACATCCGGCGCACTGTAAACGGTGAACCCGTGGTAGCCGTGCCCCTGCTTCCGCTCGGTACGGGCCAGGGCATATTCCTCGCGGCTTCGAGGGTGCAGGAACACAGGAAAGTCGGCCCCCACCTGTTTGAAACCCCGGGCAAGCATTTCCTCTGGCGTAGCGCCCACCACGACCCAGTCCCGGTCCTTGACCGCAAGGCCGAGTAATTCATCGCGAACAGCGCCGCCAACCAGATAGGTCTGCATGAAGAGGTCTTTTTCCCGGTTCTATGATTGGTGCGTGAAAGTGGGGTCAGATGATGGCTTTCATCGGACCCCGGATTCAGCGGATTATCCGACTTGAGTAGAAGGTTCGCAAATTCGCGGGTGAGGGGCGGCAGAGACGGGAGGCGAGATCGGGGTCAGATGAACTTTTCATCTGACCCCATTTTCAACCCCATTTTCAGCGGCTGATCGCGTGCTCAGCCGATTTTGAGCAGGGGCCGCGCTTTACTGAAAGGTGAAGCCCTATCCTGTTTGGTTGCTTTTGCGGTACATGACACAAGGGGTAACGGTTTGTTTTTAATGTGTAAACGGAGGCAGGTTTTTGCCGCCCGCGCATTTGCCGGATGAGCTGATTTCGGCCGTTATGTTGAATATCAGCGGGTTATCAAAACTGGCGCAATTTTTTCATGGAAACCGGAAATGACGATTTTCTGGAGACACGCAATGACCCTTCGCTGGATACTCATCCCTTTGCTGGTGGCGAGCCTTGCTGCCTGTGCGCCGGTTGGCAGTTACCGGGGCGGTGACGGTAATCGGGCGGACACCCTGCTGGAGCCGATCACCGTTCGGGTCAGCGGGCTGGGGACCTACGAGGATGTCGGTGCCGACCGCTCGAACACCCGCAAGCGTCTGATGGCCCGCCGGGCGTCCCAGCTCGACGCTTACCGCAACCTGGTTGAACGGGTATACGGAACCGTGGTTTACGGCAGTTCGACCGTGAACGACTTTGTGCTGCGCAACGACACCTTCCGCACCTATGTCGACAGCTATATTCGCGGCGCCAAGCTGGTCGCGGTTAATGAGCACAGCGACGGGGTGTTTGAAACCGTCATGGAACTGAAGCTCGAGCCACGCTTCCGGGCCTGCGTTGCCAGGGTCGCCGACAGTCAGGTTCGGGATCTTTGCCCGATCCCCCTGCCGCAGGAGAATGACAGCGTTGGTGATATCCAGAGCAAGGGCGTCGATTCCCTGTATTACCTTGAGTGATCAAAAGTTATGAAGCGCTTGTCGTCATCACTATTACTGTGGGTTCTGGCTGTTTCGCTGGTGTACGTGACCGGGGCGCAGGCTGTCGTTCTGGAAGGTGTGGGCCACGCCAGCATCTATAACGGAGATCTGGAGGCTGCCCGTGCGGAGGCCCGCAAGGCTGCGATCAGGGATCTGTCGCTGCAGTATGAAGCCCAGGTGAGCACCCGCGATACCATGGAAAATGGCGTGATTACCGAATCACAGGTTCGCCTGGCCTCCAACACGCGGGCAAGAAACGTCCGGATCATCGATGAATACCAGAGCGGCAATTTGCTCCGGGTGGTGGTGCGTGGCGATATCAGCGAGAGCCGCGACCAGTGCAGTGCCGGTGAGGCGAGTCGGCTGAAAAAGCGGGTTGCTGTTACCGGCTTTCCGCTGCTGCATCCGGACCAGGCCAGGATCGGAGGGCTTGACGATGCCGGCGAGATTTTGCCGCAGCAGCTCCAGCAGGCGCTGATAGAGCAGGGTGGGTTTCAGGTTTTTGGTGCGACTACCTCCAGGATGTTTTCCGACCTGTTGAACGCGCCGACGGTGCAGCAGGGCGACAACCGGCTGACCAACGTCTTGCAGCTCGCCCGGGAAATGGGCGTGCAGTTTGTGGTAACCGGGGTTATCCGGGATCTGGGTGTTGCCGATCCGTCCGCCTGGGGCACGTCGGTACTCGACAGAATGCAGCGCGGGCTTGGCACAGTGGATCAGCGCCGCCGGTTTGCGGCAGATCTGATAGTGTTTGATGGCTTCAGTGGCGCGCCGGTCTACCGGCAGCGGTTTGAAACCGTGGCGGACTGGAATGCCGGCCCGGGAGGCGTCGCCGGTTTCGGCTCGGCAGGGTTTCAGAAAACCGCCTATGGCCAATCAGTCAGTGGTGTTGTCGAGGCGATGGCGGCGGCCGTCACCGAGGCCCTGGTCTGTCAGCCGTTCATGACTCGCATCGCACGGGTGGATGGCTACTCGGTGACTCTGGAATCAGGGGCCACTGCCGGGCTCCGGCCAGGGGACGAGCTGAAGCTGTATCGCAGTGCGAGCTATTTTGATTCGCTGGGTGACGCACCTGAGCTGCAGGACAGCCATGTATCGGTGACCCTCGAAAAGGTTCAGCCCCGGTTCAGCCGTGGAAGCATGCAGCAGCTCGGTGGTTTGGTGAATATCCAGCGGGATGACATCGCCATTCTCTGGTAGGCCAGCGAGCCCTTCAGTTGCCGGCGCCGGCAATCTCGGCGGCGGCAATATCGCGGATTTTCCCCACCATGGCGCGCAGGCCGTTACCCCGGGTGGGGGAAATGTGGCGGAACAGGTCGAGTTGCTCGAACAGCTCGTCGATGTCGGTTGCAAGCAGGTCTCTCGGGGTTTTGCCGTTCAGGGCCACCAGGATGATGGCGGCCAGGCCGCGTACAATCATGGCGTCTGAGTCGATCAACAGGAACAGCTTGCCGCTGGCTTCATCGTAGTAATGGATCAGCCAGACCTGGCTCTGGCAGCCGTGCACGTAGTTTTCTTCAATGCGGGCGTCATCCGGGAACGAGGGCAGTTGTTTGCCCAGATCGATGATGAACGCGTAGCGCTCTTCCCAGTCGTCCAGAAACTCGAAGCCGTCGAGGACGTCTTCCAGGGTGGTGTCTTTGCCGAGCGGGTTGGTCAGAAAGGTTTCTTTGCTGGCAGTCATTTACAGCATTCCCAGTTCAAGCTTGGCTTCGTCGGTGAGCATGTCATTGCTCCAGGGCGGATCGAAAGTCAGGTCCACGGTTACCTTGTCGACATTGGGCACATGCTCCAGCTTGCGCCGGACGTCATCGGTGATCACCGGCCCCATACCGCAACCGGCGGCGGTCAGTGTCATCTTGACGTACACGTGGTTGCCCTCCGGAGTGCCATTCTCGATCTTGCACTCGTAGATCAGGCCGAGGTCCACCACGTTGACCGGAATCTCCGGGTCGTAGCAATTGCGCATCGCTTCCCAGACCTGGTTCTCATTGACGGTGCCGTCTTGCGGGGTCTCGAAGCTGCTTTCCAGGGGTTGCTTGCCGAGGGCGTCGGCATCGCGGCCTTCGATCCGGGCAAGGTTGCCGTTAACCGCGACGGTGAAGGTGCCGCCCAGTGACTGCGTGATGGTCACGAAGGTGTCCGACGGAATCATGATTTCAGTTCCGGAAGGAACAAGGCGGGCTTCCACCTCACGTTTGGTCAGCACCACTTCCCGTTCTTGCATGCCCAGACTGGCCTCGCTAAATGCTGTGTTTGTTAAGTCGGGGTCAGATGAACTTTTCATCTGACCCCATTTTCATCTGACCCCATTTTCAGACGACGGTAAAGCTCTCGCCGCAACCGCATTCGGCGGTGGCGTTGGGGTTGCGGAACTGGAACATGGAGTTCACGCCCTCGGTGACAAAGTCGATCTCGATGCCGTTTACCAGCGGCAAATGTTCCTCTTTGACGAAAACGTCGACGCCATCAATGTGAAACACCCGGTCGTCGGCGGCAGGCTCATCCACCCAGTGGGTTTCATACTTGAAGCCTGAACAGCCACTCTTCTTGATGGCGAGCCGGATACCGTGGGCGTCCGGTTTCTTGTCCAGTTGCTTGCGCACGTGCTTGACCGCGCTGGGCGTCATGGTGACGGCAACGGTCGGGGTGAAGACTTCGGCTGTCATGATTCCACCTCCATCAGGCAAACAGTCGCTGGACTTTCTGCAGGGCGGTAAACAATGTTTCCACCTCGTCCAGGGTATTGTAGAACGCGAATGACGCCCGGGCTGTACCGGGAACGCCGTAAAAATCCATCAGCGGCATGGCGCAGTGGTGGCCGGTGCGGATGGCGATGCCCTGCTGATCCAGCAGTGTACCTATATCACTGGGGTGCAGACCGGCGATTTTAAAGGACATGACTGGCACTTTCTGTTTGGCGGTGCCGATGATTTGCATGCCCGGTACGGTTTCCACCAACTGGTTGGCCCGCTCCAGCAGAGCGGCCTCGGCCGCCTCCATGGCGGGACGATCCAGGCCGTTCAGATAGTCGATGGCCGCGCCCAGTCCGACCGCCTCGGCGATGGCCGGGGTGCCGGCCTCGAACTTGTAGGGCAGGGTGTTCCAGGTGGTCCGCTCGAAGGAGACCCGTTCGATCATCTCGCCGCCACCCTGGTAAGGAGGCATTTCCTCCAGCAACTGGGCCTTGCCATACAGAACACCGATACCGGTGGGGCCAAACAGTTTGTGGGAGGAAAATACGTAGAAATCGCAGCCCAGGGCCCGGACATCCGGCTGGTAGTGGGGCACAGCCTGGGCGCCGTCTACGAGGGTAATGATGCCATGGGCCTTGGCCTGTTCGATCAGGGCCGCCACCGGGTTCACCGTGCCGAGCACGTTGGAAACATGGGTGATCGCCAGAATCCGGGTTTTGTCATTGAGCAGGCTGGTGAAGGATTCCAGGTCCAGCTCGCCGTCCGGAGTCACCTGAACCGGCACCACTTTGGCGCCGGTACGCTCGGCAACCATCTGCCAGGGCACGATGTTGGCGTGGTGCTCCATCTGGCTGACCAGGATTTCATCGCCGGCTTTCAGGCGGGGCGCCAGGCCGTTGGCCACCAGGTTGATGGCTTCGGTGGTGCCACGGGTCCAGATGATTTCCCGGGTGCTTTCGGCATTCAGGAAGTTGCGAATCGTCTCACGGGCTCCCTCGAAGGCGGCCGTGGCCCGGTCCCCCAGGGTGTGGGCGCCTCGATGAACGTTGGAGTGCATTTGCCGGTAGTAGCGATCCATGGCATCCAGAACCGCAACTGGCTTCTGGGCCGAGGCACCGTTGTCCAGGTACACCAGGGGTTTGCCGTTTACCTGCTGTGACAGGATCGGGAAATCCCGGCGAATCGCCTCCACATCGAAGGTGGTGCGCTTGGCGGTGCTTGCCACGGACAGATCGGTCATAACCGGTTACGCCTCCTGGAATGTCTGATCGAAGAAGTGGTTCAGGCGGCCCTGGACCGTTTCCCGCACCGCTTCAATCGGGATCTGCTCTACCAGCTCATTGATAAAAGCCATGGTAAGCAGCACGTTGGCTTCACGCCGGCCGATACCCCGTGACACCAGGTAGAACAGGGACGTTTCGTCAAGCTGGCCGATGGTGGCGCCGTGGGCGCACTTTACATCGTCGGCATAGATTTCCAGTTCCGGCTTGGTGTCGATCTCTGCTCCATTGGACAGCAACAGGTTCTTGTTGTTCATATCCGCATTGGACTTCTGGGCGTCCCGGTGGATATGAATCCGGCCGTTGAACACCGCATGGGACTGGTCTGCCGCGATGTTGCGATAGGTCTCTTCGCTGTTGCAGTGGCCCGCCACGTGTTCGATGGTGGTGTGGTTGTCGTAGTGCTGCTTGCCCTGGGTTACCACCACGCCGTTGAGCCTGCACTCGGCGCCTTCACCTTCCAGGCTGACCTGGAGATCATGCCGGCGCAACGGGCCGCCAAAGCCGACGCAGTGGCTCTCGAAGCGGGAGCTGCGCTGCTGCAGGACACCGGTAGAGCCAATATGCTGGACATTCGCGCCTTCCATGTTCAGGCGGATGCTGGTGACGTTGGCGCCTTCTGCCAGATTGAGCTCGGTGACGGTGTTTACCATCGCAGGCTCGGTGCCGCTGGAAATGTATTCTTCCACCAGGGTGATCTGGCTGTTGGCGCCGGCATCCACATAGATACGTGGGTAGGCGGAGCCGCTGGCGTCAGCGCTGGTCTCATGAATGATGAACAGGGGCTGCTCCAGCACCGCACCGGGTCTGAGACGAATCAGCAGGCCATCTTCAAACCGGGCGGAATTGAGGCGTGCCATCTGCACCGCCCGCTTGTCGGAATAACGGTCGAGCGTGCTGTCGAGCCGGCCGGCCAGTTCGGTGGCCTCGTCGTCGCTCAGATCGCCAAAGCTCTGGATCTGGATGCCGTCCAGGTCCGGGTATTCGCTGGCCTCGGGCATCATCACGCCGTTCAGGAACGCCACCTTGTAGCCGGGCACCGCCAGGCTGCTGCCGGTTTTACCTTCGGCCGGCAGGGAGATCGCCATCTCGTCGGTGAGCTTGAGATACTTGCTGGAGTACTTCCAGTTTTCGGTTTTCCGCGTCGGCAGCGGCATATCCACCAGAGCCGTCCCGCGCTGCTTGCGCAGGGCAGTCAGCGGCTCCGGCAGGGACTGCCCGGCCGGGTGCAGGAACGCGGTCGATAAAGTGGGTGCTGGTTTCATTCCGCGAGCTCCGGTTTAGTTGGCAGAACTGTTAGCTGGGCTGTCGGCTGTTTCTTCATCCTTGATGCCGAGCCAGCCATAGCCGCGTTCTTCCAGCTCCAGCGCCAGCTCACGGCCGCCGGATTTCACGATCCTGCCTCCCGCCAGCACGTGCACGTAATCCGGCACAATGTGGTTCAGCAGGCGCTGGTAGTGGGTCACCATCAGGATGGCCCGGTCATCCGCCCGAAGGGCGTTCACACCGTTGGAGACCACCTGCAGGGCATCAATGTCCAGCCCTGAATCCGTCTCGTCCAGAATCGCCAGCTTGGGCTGGAGCAACAGAGCCTGCATGATCTCGTTCCGCTTCTTCTCGCCACCGGAGAAACCTTCGTTGACGCCCCGCTTGAGGAACGCCGGGTCCAGATCCACCTGTTTGGAAACTTCTTTGGCCAGCTTCATGAACTCGGCCGCGTTCATCTCGCCTTCACCCTTGTGGTGGCGCATGGCGTTCACCGCGGTGCGCAGAAACTGCAGATTGCTGACGCCCGGAATCTCAACCGGGTACTGGAATGCCAGGAAGATACCTTCGCGGGCGCGTTCCTCGGTTTCCAGTTCCAGCAGGTTCTCGCCGTTCAGGGTGACTTCACCCTCGGTGACTTCAAATGCCTCATTGCCTGCCAGCACCTGCGACAGGGTGCTCTTACCGGAGCCATTCGGGCCCATGATGGCGTGAACTTCCCCGGCCTTGATTTCCAGGTTGATGCCCTTGAGGATTTCTTTGCCCTCAACGGATGCGTGCAGGTTCTTGATGCTCAGCATTTGTAGGCTTCTCTCTATCTCTGAAATTCTGTCTGTAAATTTAGACCCTTTCGGTGCCCGAAAAACGTTCGGGGCAGTGAGCGGGGGAGCTTTCCGGGATCGTCAAAATCATGGATGATTTTGTCGAGCATACAGGGACGTATTCACAGCGTATCCCGGAAAGCTCCCCCGCTTGCTGACCTCCTCGAGGCCAGCGGGGCAAAGATGTTTAACCAACGGACCCTTCGAGGCTTACCTCGAGCAGCTTGCCAGCCTCAACCGCGAACTCCATCGGCAGCTCCTTGAACACCTCTTTGCAGAAGCCGTTCACGATCATGGATACCGCCTGTTCCGGCTCAATGCCGCGCTGGCGGCACAGGAACATCTGCTCGTCGCTGACCTTGGAGGTGGTTGCCTCGTGCTCGACAATGGCCGACTTGTTCTTGCTCTCGATGTACGGGAAGGTATGCGCGCCGCAGCGGTCGCCGATCAGCAGTGAATCACACTGGGTAAAGTTGCGTGCACCTTCCGCCCCGGGGCCGAATTTCACCAGGCCACGGTAGGCGTTGGAACTCTTGCCGGCGGATATGCCCTTGGAGATGATCGTGCTGGAGGTGTTCTTGCCCAGATGGATCATCTTGGTGCCGGTGTCGGCCTGCTGGTAGTTGTTGGTCAGCGCCACGGAATAGAATTCACCGACACTGTTGTCACCGCGCAGAATGCAGCTCGGGTATTTCCAGGTGACCGCGGAACCGGTTTCGACCTGGGTCCAGGAGATCTTCGAGTTCTTGCCGATGGCGGCGCCACGCTTGGTGACAAAGTTGAAGATGCCGCCTTTGCCTTCCTCATCACCCGGGTACCAGTTCTGTACCGTGGAGTACTTGATCTGGGCGTCGTCCAGGGCAACCAGCTCAACAACCGCAGCGTGCAGCTGGTTTTCGTCCCGCATGGGCGCGGTGCAGCCTTCAAGGTAGCTTACGTAGCTGCTGTCTTCGGCGATAATGAGGGTACGCTCGAACTGGCCGGTGTTGGCCGCGTTGATGCGGAAGTAGGTGGACAGCTCCATGGGGCAGCGGACGCCCTTGGGCACGTACACAAATGTGCCGTCGGAGAATACCGCCGAGTTCAGGCCGGCGAAGAAGTTGTCGCCGGCAGGCACGACGGAGCCCAGGTATTTTTTGACCAGCTCCGGGTAATCCTGGATGGCTTCGGAGATGGAGCAGAAGATCACGCCGGCCTTGGCCAGTGGTTCCTTGAACGTGGTTGCCACGGAAACAGAATCGAATACTGCATCTACAGCCACGCCCGCCAGCTTTTCGCGCTCGTGCAGGGGAATACCCAGCTTTTCGTAGGTTTTCAGCAGTTCCGGATCCACTTCGTCCAGGCTCTGGGGCATGTCTTCGGGGCGCTTGGGCGCGGAGTAATACGAAATCGAGTTGTAGTCGATTTTCGGGTAGCCCACGTGGGCCCAGTCCGGCTCGTCCATCTCGAGCCAGCGACGGTAGGCTTTCAGGCGCCACTCCAGCATCCATTCCGGTTCTTTCTTGAGGCCGGAAAGGCGGGCGATAACGTCTTCATTAAGGCCGGGTTCGAACGTGTCGGATTCAATGTCTGTTACAAATCCGTACTCGTATTCCCGTTTGATCAGCTCGTTCACCTCGGTGTCGGTGGTCGCCATGATCGTCGCTCCGTATTCTCTCATCGTGGGCTTGCGCCCCTGGTGTCGCCGGCAGCCTCGTAGGCGGGCTGTCGATCGGATGTCATCAGTTTGGGTGTTGCAGTGGTCGCTCATCCGGTGAGTACGCCCTGCAATCGCTTTTTGGATGACGGATTCTGGTGGCCTGGTGCTGATAAATAAGCATAAAAGCAGGCTGAATCCGTCGCTTCTGGTCGGTGATTGTACAATACCAGAGTAAATTAGTCAGGTATTAATTTGTGCGTGGCGTGATTATACCTTAATCAGCCTTTGGGGCACTAAGGGGCTGGCAATGAGGCTGATAGTCTGGTTGTTGCAGGACTGGGAGTTTCGAGGTTGGCGCCAGGCGGGAGTGCCTCCCAAAACACGCCGTGAACCCGTCCGTGGGGGCTCGGCATGGCCATCCATGGCCATGCACGGTTTTGGGAGGCACTCCCGCCTGGCGCTTCATACTAATTGCTAGTCGCTGGTAGGCAGGATTCTGGTGAGGTAACTGTGCTCCAGAGATCGTGGAAGATTTGCCGGTTTCGGAATGCGGACGATATGTCCGCTGCCCGGAGCATAGTCCATGGCCTGGCCGTTTCGGTTTTCCATGATATCCGCTGAGAAACGGGTGTTACCGGCCGGGTTGACCAGTTCCAGTTGGTCGCCGGGGGCAAACTTGTTCTTGACGTCGATGGTCAGCCACCGGTCATCCATATCGACGATCGTTCCCACCACCTGCTGGGTGCCGAGGAACGACGAGCCCTGTTCGTAGGTCTGGTATTCCCGGGGCAGGTGTCGGCGCAGGAAGCCTTCGGTGTAGCCGCGGTTGGAGAGAGCTTCCAGTTCGTCCATCAGGCCCATGTCGAAAGGTTTGCCGTGCACTGCCTCGTCGATGGCGCGGCGGTAGACCTGGGTGGTGCGTGCGACGTAGTAGGTGCTTTTGGTTCTGCCCTCGATTTTCAGGGAGTGGACGCCCATTTTGGCCAGCTCTGCTACGTGCTGGACTGCCCTAAGGTCCTTCGAATTCATGATGTAGGTGCCGTGTTCGTCCTCGTAGGCGGGGATGAAGCCGCCCGGGCGGTTTGGCTCTTCCAGCAGGATTTCCTTTGGTTCCACTTCCTGCACACCGCCACTGCCGCAGGTGGCTATCAGGTCGCCGGTCTGGTCGTGGCTGTGCCGGACTTCCTTGTAGTTCCAGCGGCAGGCGTTGGTGCAGGCGCCCTGGTTGGCGTCCCGGTGGTTCATGTAGCCGGACAGCAGGCAGCGGCCGGAGTAGGCCATGCACAGGGCGCCGTGTACGAAGACTTCCAGTTCCATGCCTGGGACCCGGTTGCGGATCTCGCGGATTTCGTCGAGGGCCAGTTCCCGGGAGAGGATGACCCGGCTGATGCCCTGCCGGCGCCAGAACTCAACGGTGGCCCAGTTAACGGCGTTGGCCTGCACCGAGAGGTGGATGGGCTGGTCCGGCCATTTCTCTCTTACCAGCATGATGAGCCCGGGATCGGACATAATCAGGGCGTCGGGCTTTTGTTCCAGAACCGGGGCCAGGTCTTTCAGGTAGGAGCGCACCTTGTCGTTGTGAGGTGCTATGTTGGAAACAAGGTAGAACTGCTTGCCCAGTTCGTGGGCCCGGGCGATTCCGGCTCCCAGGGCTGCAACGTCTTTGAAACTGTTGTTCCTTACTCTCAGCGAATAGCGGGGCTGGCCGGCATATACCGCATCGGCGCCATAGGCGAAGGCGGTTTCGAGGTGTTCAGGGGTGCCTGCGGGGGCGAGCAGTTCCGGGGTGTTCATGGGGGGCTCCGGGTGAGTCTGGAAACGGGCCATTCTGCCGGATGTGGGCGGGCGTTCCCTTGACCCTGCGCAAAGGTCGTATTGATTGTTTTCGGCTAACATGTGTACGCTCACATCCTCGGCCGAATGGGCCAGGGCAACACGAAGAAGGAGTTCGAGATGGGATCAAAGCCTCTGACGCCAGAGGTGGCGCGGGCTTCGCTGAGCGTCAGGGTAAGTTCCCTGATCAGCGTACAGCTTGCCCGTGGCAAGGTAGGTGTTGAAGTGGTGGCGTCGCAGCTGCACATGAGTCGTTACACGCTGCACAAGAAACTGAAGCGGGAGGGGCTGACGTTTGCCCGTCTGCTTGAGGACGTTCGCCGCCGGCAGGCACTGACCTACATGCAGGATAAGACCAAGCCGCTGGTGGAAATTGCCGAGCAGCTCGGGTTTTCGGAGTTAAGCGCATTCAGCCGGGCTTTCAAGCGCTGGATGGGGACATCCCCGGCTGAATACCGTTCGGTCAGGCTGTCCTGATCCGGTTCAGAACTTCTTGAACACCAGCGAGGCGTTGGTGCCGCCGAAGCCGAAGCTGTTGCTCATCACCAGGTCCAGCTTCTGGTTATCCATGCGCTCCCGCACGATCGGGTAACCCTCGGCGCCTTCATCGAGTGTCTGGATGTTGGCCGACGGGGCGATGAAGCCGTCGCGCAGCATGATCAGGCTGTAGATGGCCTCATGCACGCCTGCCGCACCCAGGGCGTGACCGCACAGGGGTTTGGTGGAGCTCAGCGGCGGGATCTTGTCGCCAAAGGTCTCTTTCAGCGCTTTCAGCTCGGTGATGTCGCCGGCCGGAGTACTGGTGCCGTGAGTGTTGATGTAGCTGATATCACCGTCCAGATTCTTCATGGCCTGCTTCATGCAACGTACGGCACCTTCGCCGCTGGGCGCAACCATGTCGGCGCCGTCTGAGGTGGCCCCGAAGCCAACGATCTCCGCCAGGATGTTCGCGCCCCGGGCTTCGGCGTGTTCCAGGGCCTCAAGGGCCAGAACACCGCCGCCCCCGGAAATAACGAAGCCGTCCCGGTTCGCATCGTAGGTGCGCGAAGCCAGTTCCGGGGTGTCGTTGTACTTGGTGGACAGGGCGCCCATGGCGTCAAACAGCAGGCTCAGCGTCCAGTGAATATCTTCACCGCCGCCGGCGAACATCACGTCCTGGCGGCCGAGGGCAATCAGGTCTGCGGCATGGCCGATGGAGTGTGCGCTGGTGGCGCAGGCCGAGGTAATGCCGTAGTTGACACCGCGAATGCCGAAGCCGGTTGCCAGGGAGGCATTGATGGCGCTGCCCATGGTGCGGGGCACCCGGTAGGGGCCAACCCGGCGAATGCCACGATCACGGTGGGTGTCGATGGAATCGAGCAGTTCCACGGTAGAGGCACCACCCTGGCCGAAAATAATGCCGGTGGTGTCAGCCTTGATGTGCTTGTCCGTCAGGCCTGACTGCTCAATGGCTTCCAGCATGGCGAGGTAGGTATAGCCTGAGGCCGGACACATGAAGCGCCAGAGTTTGCGGTCAATCAGTTCCGGCAGGTTCAGGTTGATCTGCCCGCAGACATGGCTGCGCAGCCCGCTATCCCGGGCTTCTTCACTGAAACCGATGCCGGAACGGGATTCCTTCAGGGACTGGGCAACTTCCTTCTGGTTGGTACCAAGGCTGGAAACAATGCCCATACCGGTGATTACAACGCGACGCATCCTGTTAACTCCTAAAAGTCATCGGTCGAGGTGAACATGCCAACCCGGAGGTCCTTGGCGGTATAGATTTCCCGGCCATCCACTTCCATCCGGCCATCGGCGATTGCCATGGTCAGCTTGCGCCTGATCACGCGCTTGAGGTCCAGACGGTAAGTCACCTTCTTGGCTGTGGGCAGCACCTGGCCGGTAAACTTCACTTCACCGGCACCGAGCGCGCGACCCTTGCCTTCACCGCCACCCCAGGCGAGAAAGAAACCTACCAGCTGCCACATGGCATCCAGGCCGAGGCATCCGGGCATAACGGGATCGTCAACAAAGTGAACCTTGAAGAACCAGAGGTCCGGGTTGATGTCGAGTTCCGCCACCAGGCTGCCCTTGCCAAACAGGCCATCGTCGTCTGCGATGTGAGTGACGCGGTCAAACATCAGCATCTCATCAATGGGCAGACGCATGGAGCCTGGGAAGAGTGTGCCGTGGCCGCACTTGATCAGGTCTTCTTTATCAAAATGATCCGGGTTCATAGTGCCAGTGTCTCTGTTACAAAATGATTTCCTCATACTTTAGCGCGAATTTGGCGTTCGGGTATTGACCATTAGTGGATGATTGGGGTTTTTGCGGGAAATCGAGATATGGGTCGGATGAAGGATTGTGCAAGCCAGACGCCGGCACCCCCTCTCAAAAACACGCCGTGAACCCTTCCCTGGGGGGCTTGGTGTTGCCATCCCTGGCAACACACAGTTCTGGAGAGGGGGTGCCGGCGTCTGGCCCGGAACTTTTCCGTGGCCTTAGCCGGTTTTACCATCGGGCCTTGGGCTGGCAAGGACACCGGTGTAGCGGTACAGGAACATGCCGAAGGCAAACAGCCACAGCAGGGCGCTGGTGCCTATGCCCGGATGCCAGGGGATGACCTCAAAGGCGGTGAGTACCCGGATCAGTGCTGCCAGGTGAATGGCAACAAACGCGGCCACCATGCCGCGGGGCAGAACCAGTGGCCGGCCGGTGTGGCCGAGGGACACCCGGGCGATGACGCCGATGACCAGGCAGGCGACCGCACCGGTGCCGGCGGCGTGGGCCCAGGCGTTGGACGGCCAGCCGGCCAGCAATGTGCCGGCGAGCAGGAACAGGGCCACGGGCACCCAGAGGATGGACAGGTGCAGAATCCAGAGCAGGGGTTCTTTGCGCACCAGCCAGCCTTTCCACCCGATCAGCCGGGCCAGCATCAGGGTGCCCGCAACAATGGCCAGCACGCCGGTAACGGTTTGCCAGCCGGTGACCAGCGAGGCCAACAGCAGGATGAGGCTGAACAGGGTGGCCATATCAAGCGCCGGAACGGTTTTTACGGCGGTGCTGTCGAGCCCCCGCTGGCGCAGCCAGCCTGTGGTGAAGGCTGGCGTGATACGTCCGCCGATGATGCTGATCAATGCCATGGCCATGATGAGGGCGCCGTAGCTGAAGGTCATGTCAAGGCGGGTGACAAACCCCACCTGCATCAGCCATAGCAGGCCCAGAACCAGCAGAATCAGCAGTTGGCGCTTTTGCCGCGCGTGCCATATCCGCCAGCCGGCATCGAGCATGACCAGCGGCAGAAACGCCAGGTTCACCGTATGGACAAGCCAGTCCGGCAATCCGGCGCCGAAGGCAAGCATAAGCCGGCCAGCCAGCCAGACTCCCCAGAGCAGTACCAACCTGATGCCATGGGTACGTTCTGTCTGGGTCCATACGCACACGGCTGTGAGCAGGAAGCCGGCGATGGCGGCCGACAGGAAGCCGAACAGCATTTCGTGCTGGTGCCAGAGCAAGCCTGGCAGGGCAAGGGGCAGACTGATAATACCGGTCACCTGCATGACCCATAGGGGAACCGCAAGCAGTGCCAATACCGCCATGGACAGAAAGAAAATCCGGAACGGATAGCTGAACAGCTGACTGATGCTGGCGGCTTCGGTTTGACGGCTTGTGGGGATCGCCTGCATGGTTGTCTCCGCTTATACATATAATTTCAGTACATGTTATACGCGAGCCGGTAGAAAGAACATACCCGGTTGGGGGTATCTTTGCGTACAATGCCGCTACCATTTTGATTCACAACAGGAAGAGTTATGAGTGCCTATCTGATTCTCAAGCACCTGCACGTGACTACGGCCTTTCTGACCGTTGTGCTGTTCGCCCTGCGTCTGCTGCTGGATGCTGTTGGCCGGCCCGGCTGGCGGCAAACACCGCTGCGGTGGATTCCCCATGCCAACGATACCGTGCTGCTGGCTGCCGCCATAGGGCTGTTGTTTGTAACACCCTGGATGCCCTTCGTGGATGGCTGGCTGACCGCCAAGATCTTCCTGCTGGTTGGTTACATCATCGCCGGTCTGTTTGCTCTTCGGACAACGCTTACAACGCCGGTCCGCATAACAGCGGCGGTATTGGCGCTGGTGCAGGTCACCGCCATTTTCCATCTGGCTATTAACAAGCCGGTCTTCTGAAGGTCTCGAGCGTTGGCGCGATTCCGTATCCCTGTCAGCGACCAGCCCGGCCAGCGGTGTCCATTGTACCTGAAGGGCCCGAAGCTGGCGGGCTGACCCGCAGCTTACACCACCATTCGGCGTGGATCAGACAGCAGTGATGAATACCGAGTGCAAAAACGTGCGGCGTCAGCGCCATTGATCACTCGGTGATCGTAGCTTAGATCCAGTGAGACTCGCGGCTTCGGCTGGAACGATTCACCATCCCAGACTGGAGTCATCTCAGGCCGGGTAAATCCCAGAATTGCAACTTCAGGGGGGTTTACAATCGGTGTGAAACCCACGCCGCCAATACCACCAAGATTGGTGATGGTCATGGAAGCGCCTCCCATCTGGTCAGCTCCGAGCTGGCGTTTCTGCGCCCGGGTGGCCAGGTCAGTGATCTCGGCGGCAATTTGCCATAGACCCTTGGTGTCTGCGTCTCGAATCACGGGAACCATAAGGCCGTGGGGCGTATCAACGGCGATTCCGATATGCACGTATTGTTTGAGGACGAGCGTCTGGCCATCAGCTGAAAGGGAGGCGTTAAAGCGGGGGAATTCCTCCAGGCATCGAGCCAGTGCAACCACATTGAATGCAAGCGCCGTCAGTTTTATGCCTCGAGCCTGGGCCTCAGGTTTCAGTTCCTTTCGAAAATCCTCAACGGCATCAATGCTGGCATACTCGTGATGGGTGACCGCGGGAATCAGGGACTGGGCTGCCGAGAGGTTTGCGGCGGCTGCTTTTGCAAAGCGGCTGAGAGGCTCCTCGCTCACCGGACCGTACATGGCATGATCGACGTTCCAATAGGAGGTGTCTCCGCCCGGCGAGTGCTGTGCAGCGGTTTTTTTGGTATCGAGGTCTTCGCGCACAATGTTCGTCCTTCCCAGATCGCTGGCGAGTTTCTTGAGATCAATGCCCTTTTCCCGGGCGAGGGCCCGGACTGAGGGCGGTGCAATAATATCGGTCATGATTCTCTTCCACTGTTTAGCTCAGAGCAGGTGGCGGAGCGGTTGCTCCATCCGGCCTGCAAAATCCGAAAGCAGGTTAATTGCGGCCGAGGCATCCAGTTGCTCGGAACGACACTCGAGAGTGAGCTTGAAGCCTTTTTCCGTCGCCAGAATGCTAATGACCGGTATGTCTTCCGGGCCTGTCTGAGCAGATGTCAGTCGCCCGAATCGGAGATCCCGAAGCCTGATATCCGGTGTCGTGTCATCTTCCGTTTGGGTCAAGTTGCCTAATCGGCGCCCGCGAATGCTGTAGATACGGGTTTCCCCAAATGCCTCCAAGGCGACATTGGCGGTTCTGCGATTGAGGCTCGTTGCGGCAAATCCGGCCAGTAAGGCACTGGCGTCGGTCAGGCCTGGCTCCTGGGCTGCCCAGGCGGCAAACGCATCGAAGCCATCCGAGCTTATTTCCGCGGATAGGTAGCGGCCGGCGGATAGGGCTGAACCCTGGGAATCTGGCGCTTTGGCAAGCTTTTCGAGAACCTCCAGGTCCTTGACATGGTATGGCTGTGGATGTCCTTGTTCAGCGAGCCGAGACAGGTCCAAACCCTGCTCGAGGGCCAGTCGTCGAGCTTTTGGCGAAGCAAGAATTCGTCCGCTGGCCGGCACCGGCACTCGTGTAGGCTGCCTGGGCGGATCTTTTCTGGGTGCGGAAGCTGGCTCCTCTCGCTTTGTTGGCTTTTCTGGCGCTGAAGAGGCTTCGACCCGAGCGTTCCGCGTTTTCACGCTACGGCTGATCGGCGTCTGTGGTTTTTCCCGGGAGATAATGGCAATGACATCGCCTACCGGGGCTTCTTCGCCCTGCTCGGCCAACAGAGCCGCCACGAAACCATCGTACCCGGCCTGCACTTCCACAACCGATTTGTCCGTTTCCACATCAAACAGGACGTCAGCGGCCGCCACAGCGTCCCCCGGCTTCTTGTGCCAGGCAACGATGAGGCCTGCATCCTGCGCCATACCCAAGGCTGGCATAATCACCGTTTCGCCTTCGGGAACGGCGTCGTCCTGCGGATCAGCCTCCTGCGTTCCGGTGTCGGATTGCGGCTGAGACGAGTGGTCTGGCGCATCTTCGGAGCCCTCGGGCGTCTCGGAAATGCGTGCCAGCACCTGTCCTACCGGAACCTCGTCGCCGGCTTCCGCAGTCACATTGGTCAGATAACCGGAGCCCTGGGCTTCTACCTCCATCGCGGCTTTGTCGGTTTCCACTTCGAACAGTGCGTCCCCCTCGGATACGGGATCGCCGGGCTTTTTGTGCCAGGTAAGAATGACGCCAGTGTCCTGCGTCATTCCGAGGGCAGGCATAATGACGTCAAGCGGCATGTATCATCTCCCCCGCGCAGAGTCTGCGAGCGTTTTCGGCGACGCCCTCGGGCGTTGGCACAGTGAGATCTTCCAGCACAGGGCTGAACGGAATTGGTACGTCCATTGCTCCCATGCGTAGGACCGGTGCATCCAGATAGTAGAAGGCTTTCTCATTCAGGCGGCTGGCAATCTCGCCGGTAATGCCGTAGTTCTGATGGCCCTCATCGATGACAATGGCCCGGCTGGTCTTCCGGATACTGTTCAGCAGGGTTTCTTCATCAAGCGGCACAATGGTTCGTGGGTCTATGACCTCGGCACTGATGCCCTTGGCTTCCAGGATTTTCGCTGCCGCCTCGGCTACCTGCACCATTGAGGACGTGCCAATCAGAGTGATGTCGGAGCCCTCGCGCTTGATGTTGGCTTCGCCAAAGGGAATAAGGTACTCCTCCTCGGGTACCGGGGCCTTGTCCTGGTACATCAGTTTGTCTTCGAAAATCACCACCGGGTTATTGTCGCGGATGGCGGTTTTCATCAGCCCTTTGGCCTCGTAGGCGGATGAGGGCATGGCGACTTTGAGGCCGGGAATGTGCGCCACCAGCGCATGGAGCGACTGGCTGTGCTGTGCGCCAGACCGGCGAGTAGCGCCCAGATTGGTACGCACCACCATCGGGACGCTCAATTTGCCGCCGGACATGTAATGCTGCTTGGCGGCCTGGTTGCAGAGCTGGTCCATTACCAGGTAAAGAAAATCGCCGAACATCAGGTCCACGATGGGGCGCGCGCCGGTCATGGCAGCACCCACCGCGATACCGAGGAAGCCCGGTTCGGAAATGGGCGTGTCGATCACACGCTCGGTACCGAATTCCTCGACGAGCCCGGACAGGACTTTAAACGGTGTGCCAGCTTCCGCGACATCCTCGCCAAGAATAAAGGTGGTGGGGTCGCGTCGCATTTCCTCGGCAAGTGCTTCGTTAACCGCCTGGGACAGGGTGATTTCTCTCATGATTAGGTCTCCTTCATCCACCGACGCGTAGGGTGGCTGGGTCGGTTTCGGCGTAGACATGCATGTCTACTTCCGAGGTATCGGGGTAGGGGGCGGCTTCAGCGTAAGCGACAGCCTTCTTCGCCTCGTCTTTGATCTGATTATTCAGCGATTCAATCTCGTCTTCCGTAGCCAGGCCCTGGTCGACCAGCCAGGCACGCATCCGAATGATTGGGTCGCGGTTGTTTTTCCAGTCGGATTCTTCTTCTTTGGATCGATAGTATTCGCGGTTGATATCGCCCACATGATGGCCGTGGTAGCGGTAGGTCATCAGTTCAACGAAGAACGGCCCTTCGTCGTTGCGACATCTTTCAACAAGTTTTCGGGTCAGCTCGTTAACGGCAAGTACATCCTGACCATCCACCTGGAACGCCTCGATCCCGAAGGCCTCCGCCCGGGCGGTAATCGAGCCGGCGGCAATTTCTTCGGTTTTGGTGTATTCCGAGTACCCGTTGTTCTCGCAGGCGTAGATAACCGGAAGTTGCCACAGTGCAGCCATATTCATGACTTCATAAAGCAGGCCCTGTGCGGTGGCGCCATCCCCGAAGAAGCACACGGTGACGTCATCCTTGCCCAGTAACTTCGAGCGCAGTGCTGAGCCGGTGGCCATGCCCATGGAGCCGCCCACGATCGCGTTGGCACCCAGGTTGCCATGGCTCTGATCGGCAATGTGCATGGAGCCGCCTTTACCCCGGCAGTAGCCTTCTTGTTTACCGAGCAGTTCGCAGAACATCTCGTTGTAATTGGCCCCCTTGGCCACGCAGTGCCCGTGCCCGCGATGGGTGGAAGTGATGCGGTCACTGTCTTTGAGCGCCTCACAGATGCCGACGGCAACGGCTTCCTCACCCGAATACATGTGTGTCAGGCCGGGCATCTTGGCGGACAGATAGAGTTGGTTGGCGTTATCCTCGAAGTTCCGGATGCGCACCATCTGGGTATACATCCGCATATATTCTTCCTTGGCCAGGCTCGGCTTGGCCTTGGATTTTGCCTTGGTTCCGGTTTTTGAAGTCATGTCAGTCATCCCGTTCTTAGCGGTTAGCGATAGAGCAGTTCCGGCAACCACATGGACACGGCCGGAACGTAAGTGATTAGCAGGAGCACGATTACCAGGGGAATGAGGAACGGTGCGGTAGCGCGCACGGCACTCTCAAACTTGATATCGGCGACCCGTGCGAGCACGTAGAGCACCATGCCTACGGGGGGTGTCAGTAATCCCAGCATCAGATTCAGAATCATCA
Source organism: Marinobacter subterrani (assembly GCF_001045555.1). Classification (NCBI taxonomy): domain Bacteria; kingdom Pseudomonadati; phylum Pseudomonadota; class Gammaproteobacteria; order Pseudomonadales; family Marinobacteraceae; genus Marinobacter; species Marinobacter subterrani. The sequence goes on along the minus strand of NZ_LFBU01000001.1, from coordinate 2,596,821 downwards.
TGATGCCGAAATGAACAGGATCCACGCCCAGCGCTGTCACTACCGGCAGCAGAACCGGGGTAAGGATGGTGATAGCCGCCACCGGCTCCATGAACAGGCCGACGACCAGAAGCACCAGATTGATCAGCAGCAAAACCAGAAACACATTTTGTGTGTGGCTGAGGATCGCATCTGCCACCATTTCGGTGACTTGATTGGAGGTGAGGATCCAGGAAAAAATGGAGGCGGCAGCAACGATCATCATCACAATGGCGGTGGTTTCGATGGTATCCATCGAAATCGCCCTGATGCTGCGCAGGTCCAGAGTCTGGTAGATGGCGCCCCCGAGGAAGAGAGCGTAAGCGCAGGCAGCAATGGCCGCTTCGGTCGGTGTAAACAGGCCCGCCAGAATACCGCCGACTATGATCACCGGAGTTAGCAGTGACAGAAACGCCCGATGGAATGTAGTCCACAGAACCTTCCAGGCGAAACCCGCGTCGCGGCCATAGCCGCGCACCTTTGCATACCAGGCAACCATGATCATCAGTGCCACGGCCATCAGTAGCCCCGGCAGCAGACCTGCGGCAAAGAGCTGACCGATGGAGGTTGACGACACAACGCCATACACGATCAATGGCAGGGAGGGCGGAATCAAAGGTCCGATCGTGGACGAGGCCGCCGTAATACCTACGGCAAAGTCCGGATCATAGCCGCCTTCTCGCATAGCTTTGATCTCAACGGTCCCGAGGCCGCCGGCGTCGGCGATTGCTGCGCCCGACATGCCAGCGAATAGAACCGACGCGCCGACGTTCACATGGCCGAGCCCGCCTCGCATCCAGCCAACCAGGGCTTTGGCAAAGGCAAAAATGCGATCGGTGATTCCGCTATGATTCATCAGGCTGCCGGCCAGAATGAAGAAGGGCACAGCCAGCAGTGGAAAGCTGTCCACACCGTTGATCATTCGATGCACAACGACGACGGCCGGCATCGGGCTTTCCAGGAGCAGAAAAACCAGAGAGGCACCGGCCAGCGACAGGGCAACAGGCATGCCGATGATCAGCAGCAATGCGAGCGTTCCGAACAGGATAAGCATAACGTTCCCCCTACTCTCCTGGTCCGGTGGTTATGTCCGTCTTCCCGCTGACATGGTGTCTCCAGGCAAGAATTGCCGAATACAGTGTCATGAGCGCAAAGCAGCCGGCGACAAACCCGTATAGCAGTGATTTCGGCATGTCGATTGAGGTCATCATCTGCCCTGTACTACCTGCCAGCTGAACACAAAGAACGGTAAGCACCGCAAAAAAACTGGTCTTCAGAAGATCCACTACGGCTGATAAACCCCGTGCGGCGCCGGCCGGCAAATAGCGATAGAAGAACTCGACCGAAATGTGAGTATTTCGCCGCACTGCAATACAGGCTCCGGCAAAGGTAACGACGATCAACAGATAGCGGGCGAGTTCTTCGGTCCAGCCAATCGAATCATTAAGCACATAGCGCGTGAAGAACTGAGCGAAAACCACGAGCGCCAGAAGCCAGAAAAGAACCATTACCACTCCAGCATCGAGCGCGGGAATGCGAGACCGTTCTGCACTGCTGTCGGGTTTGCTACCAAGATCGGACATATCGAAATCCTCGTGGGCCTGCCTGGTCACTCTAGGGCCTGCAGCCTGTCGAAGGTCTCGCGATCCCAGGTCGCCTCTGGACCATTCAGGTTTTCAGCGACGGCAGCACGGAACGGCGCACGATCCACTTCATTTACAGTGATGCCCTGGTCCCTGAACCATTTCACCAACTCCAGTTCAGAGTTGCGGATATCCTTCGAGGCCCCTGCGGCGGCTTCCTTCAGCACGGCCATCAGCGTTGCATAATCTTCTTCCGACATGCTGTCTGATATGCGACCTGCAACGATTGTGAGCAGTGCATCGGTGATGTGCCCGGTCAGGGTGATGTAGTCCTGGACTTCGTGGAACTTTTTGAACTTGATAGTAGGTAGTGGATTCTCCTGAGCATCCACGACGCCTTGTTGGAGTGCCAGATAAACTTCGGCAAATGCCATTGGGGTAGCGTTGGCGCCAACCGCCTCAGGGAACATTTTGTAGAGTGAGGCATTGGGAACCCGGATTTTCATGCCCTCCATGTCGGCGGGCACCTTGATTTCAGTATTCGACGTCACATGGCGTTGGCCGTAGTACACCAGCCCGGCGATGTCGTCGCCCGTGGCCTCGGTGTATCCTGCGGACAGGTCCTGAAAAAGCTTCGAATCGCGGTAGGCTTGCCAGTGAGCAAAGTCCCGGAACATGAACGGGGCGCTGCCAATCGCCATTGGTCCATAGCGGCGGCCGGCGAAGAATTGGCCGTCATAGATGATATCGACCGTACCGAGTTCCAGGCCTTCGGCCAGATCAGTCTGCTTGCCCAGAGAAGAGGACGGGAAAACCTCAATCGCATACCGTCCGTCAGTGCGCTCCTCAAAAGTTCTGGCTGCCCATTCGGCCCACTCATGATAAGGCGACTGTGGTTCGTAGACATGGCCCCATCTAAGCTCTGTCTGCGCGAGGGCGCTTCCTGATCCGGTCATGGCGAGAATGCTGGCTACAATCGCCGCCGGGATACTGAAGATCTTGTTCATTTCTCCTCCAATGGAGTTGGTAGATTTGGAAAGCGATGGAAACCCGCTCTTTCAACGCTCTACATCACTCAATGCTGTTCTGAGCAAAACCCGCCTGCAGAAGTGCCGGCGGGCTCGCTCTGATAGTTTGCGTAATGCCCGGGCAACCCATTGCCTGAGCTGCTATTGCCCGGCTTGATCAGAAATAAAGAGCGCCCACGATGTTGAATTGTGAGTGCCATTCGTCATCGTTCCTGGCAGGCCCGCCGTTTGCGAAGTTCGCGTTTTTGGACGTCAGCATGCTTACCCAGGTGTTAAACGCACCCCTTGAGAGATGAACGCCAACGATGCTGAACTGGGTGTCCAGGGAGGTGAACTGGTCATTGCTGCCGCTCGAGAGGAAGTCATAGTCGTGATAGAACTTCACGTTTTCGAAAATGCCAATGGAGGTGGGCATGGAATAGGAAACACGGGTTGAATACACCTCGCCTTCCGCAGGAATCAACGCGCCGGTTGACAGGGCGATGGAGTCCTCTGTCTGGTTTACACCCGGCGCATTTTCGACATTGTGCTGGTAGCTGATGCCCTGGAGCGTGAGCGCAAAACCTCCGGACCTGAAATTTGCGAACGCGGCTGCCGCGCTATGATCGCCGCCATTGCTATTAGTGACGGTGTTGTAGTAATCACCAAACTGTGCGTTGGAACCTAACTGTAGTGAGGATCCGCCCCCAAGGTCGAAGGTGTAGGCTGCGCTGGCATGAAAGGTGTTGGTCTGTTCTACATCAGCCGAAAACGTCTCGTTGGCAAATCCGCGGGGGGTGATGTCGCCCTGTGCCACGACATCGGGACGGAAACGGGCATTGGGGTTGCCCCCGCTAAATTCCGCATTCTTGGTGAAGGCTCCGACAAGATGCCAGTTGCTGCCCTTGTACTGGGTCTTGATCCCGACGTCCGGGTTATTGGCCAGCCCCAACCAGAGCGGGACGTCACTGAGGAAGCTGTTGTCGTAGTACGAGCCGTCGACACCGGCACCCAGCGGCTGGTTGATCACGCCAAGCTCGGTAGACCAGGTATCACTGTGGTTCAGGCCCACGTAGGTCCAAGCGGGAAAGAATGCTTGCTGCGTAACCTGGTAGTCCCATCGGGAACGGTAATAAAGGCCGTTGTCGAAGTCCCCGCTGACGATCAGTTCGAATTTGTCGAGAAAATAGTTCCCGGCTTTTTCCCGGCTTGATTCCGAGTGGTCGGCAAATATGTACAGTGTTTCCACACCAACCCCGAATCTCAGAGGTACGTTGTTCTCCAAATCAGCCAGGCGATCCTGGATATCTTTTATCTGATCGCTCGGCATTTCCTGGGCGAGGACGGGAGAAGCGCAAAGGATTGCGTAAAAAGCAGCGAGATGCGGGAGCTTTTTGGCTTTGAGCCCAAGCTCTGTTGTGAAGCTATTCATCGGTTCTCTCCAGTTTTTTCTTGTTGACAGGATACGTGCTGGTGCACATGTAGTGTTTAGCAAAACCACCACAATAACGCAAACGTTTGCATCAAAATTTATAGTCTTGCTCTGACTGGATTTATGTTTTCCATGTGTAAAAGTTTCTTGCCAGGGAATCTAAAAAGGCGCCAGCTTAAAGCTGGCGCAAGCTCCCTATTAAAGGGAGGGGGTAGGTCATCCACAACAACGCAATGCCAATGACAAGTCAGCGTATGGCAGGGACGCAGACCTGTAGCCCGGTCTGGATCGATCGATCCAGACCGGGCTATTTATTGCGGTATTACTGAATTACCATGCCGCCATCGATCATCAACAGCTGCCCCGTCATGTAGTCGGACTCGTGACTGGCGAGAAAAGCTGCTGTGCCTACGACGTCCTCGGGGTAGGAGTAGCGCTTCATGAGAATCATGTTTTCGGCCAGTTCATCCATGGACTGACCGGGCTTCTCAAACTTGCCGATGGCCACGAGTTCCTTGTCCAATTGCTCCCACAGCTCCGTCCTGACAACACCCGGGCCGTAGCCGTTCACGGTAATGTTATGCTGGACCAGCGCTTTGGCGCCGCCATTGATCATGGCCAGCACCGCATGTTTGCTGCACGAATAGGGAACCACGTCATCAAAGGCCTGGCGACTGAGAATGGAGCCCACGTTGATGATCTTGTACGGACCGTTTTCCTTGCCTTGGTCGATCATCTGCTTCGCCGCCTCTTGCATGCCTATCAGGCATCCGAGAGCGTTAACGTCCATGATCTGGTGCCAGTTTTCTTCCGTGATATCCATAAACATCAGCGGCTTGTTGATGCCGGCATTGTTTACCATCACGTTCAGGCTGCCGAACGCGTCAACGGTGGCTTTTACTGCAGCCTTCATCTGATCGCGTTTGGTAACATCCAGTGAGACTGCGATGGCCTCGCCGCCTTTTTCGCGAATACGGGCGGCGACTTGCTCGCAGCCGTCGATGTTGATATCCGCAACGCACACTTTTGCGCCCTGCTCGGCGTAGTACTCCGCGACGGCGGCGCCCATGCCCCGGGCTGAACCGGTAATCAGGCAGTTTTTACCTTGCAAGCGTGTCTTATCCATCATTTCCCCGCAATTTGTCTTTGTTTGATGTCGAGTGGAAATCCCAGTCTAGCCAAGACGTTTTACAAATGCAAACGATTGCGCTACATTAAATTCCGAGTGTTCATCGGACCGAAATAACTATAAGCAAACGCAACAGGTTTACCAATTGGAGAGTCTTATTATGACGTTGCATCCCGCTCCCGATCGCCTTGTATTGGAGTTAATAGAGCAGCGACACGAGTCTGCTCACGGCATTGTCATGTCTAACAGAAGTTCCGCAGAGTCACCGAAAGGGCGTGTCGTTGAAGTTGGCTATGACGCCAGGTCCCGTTTTGAAGGTATGCAGAGAGGCGACACTGTATTCTTTGCTCCCGGACGGGGTGAGGTGGTCGTCGTAGAAGGTGTCAACAGGGTGATCGTTCACCTTGGCGACGTGCTGGCATGGGTCAGTGAGCAAGCAAGCTAACCATTAACCGATATCCAGGAGTTCAGTGCTTATGTCAGCCAAGCATATTCAGTTCAATCAAGAAGCCCGGAATTCACTATTGCGCGGAATCAACACGCTCGGTGATGCAGTAAAGGCAACGCTTGGCCCCTGTGGCCGGCATGTCGTGGTCAGTAAGAAAGACCGTTTGCCCTACGTAACAAAAGATGGTGTATCGGTTGCGAAGGAAACGGAACTGGAAGACGAAATTGAAGACACCGGTGCGCGCCTTGCACGTAACGTCGCATCAAGAGTAAATGAAGAAGTTGGTGACGGAACCACAACGGCCACGGTTCTTGCTCAGGCCCTGATGAACGAGGGAATGAGGGCAGTAGCCGCGAATATGAGTCCAGTGGCGATCAAACGGGGCATAGAGCAGGCGACAAGAGATGCTGTGAGCGCGCTTGATAGCATGTCACGGCCTTGCAGCGAACCGGAATCCATCCGTCGCATCGCGACGATTTCCGCCAACGGAGACCGCGCGGTGGGTCAATTGATCGCGGATGCCATGAATGAGATTGGCAGCGAAGGAGTCATCACGGTCGAGGACGGCACAGGTCTTGATCTGGAACTTAAGTTGGTCAAGGGGATGCAGTTTGACCGTGGGTATGCCTCGCCTCATTTCATTAACGATCATAAGACGATGTCAGTGGACTTCGAAAATCCTCTGATTATGGCCGTTGATGGCAAGTTTGACTCCTTCAATGATCTGGTTCCGTTACTGGAAGCCGTCGGACGGGATCGGCGCCCGCTTCTGATTATTGCCGAAGAGTTTGAGCATGACACTCTGCCAACGCTGATCGTTAACCACATGAAGGGGCGAGTAAAAGTTGCGGCTGTAAAGTCGCCAGGTTTTGGTGACCGGCGTAAAAACATGATCGCGGATATTGCAATCCTGACGGGGGCCCGGCTCGTATCCAGCGAACTCGGTGTCACCATTGCGGATCTCCAGGAATCTGACCTGGGCAGCGCGAGGCGAGTCGTGATCACCCAGGACAGCTGCACCATTATCGATGGGGCTGGTGACCCGGATGCGATCACGGACCGAATTGACCAGATCAAACAGCAGATTCCGGATGCGTTCTCAGACTATGACCGTGAAAAGCTGATGCAACGAAAAGCGAGGCTTTCCGGTGGCATCGGGGTTATCAAGGTGGGTGCCGCGACAGAAGTAGAATTGGAAGAGAGAAAGGATCGAATTGAGGATGCTATCCAGGCTACACGTGCGGCGGTCGAAGAAGGATATGTGCCGGGAGGCGGTGTATCACTTGTGCGGGCAATCGAGAGAATGAGCCCACCTGATGATCTCACGCCCGATGAAGCTGCCGGGTACGCTCTTACCGTCAGGGCGTTGGAGGCGCCGCTCTCAACCATTGCGGAAAATGCCGGGCTGGTGCCTGGAGTGATTATCGAGAACATCCGCGGAGGCAGTCTCGACTGGGGCTTGAACGCTGCAACGGGGGAAATCGAGCAGTTGTTTGAGTCAGGAATTATTGATCCCACAAAAGTTACCCGGTTGGCCGTTCAGACTGCGGCTTCACTGGCCACACTTTTGATCACTACAGAGGTCCTGCTTGTTGAAAAGGGCCAGGTTGAGGAGGGCCATCAACACTGAGGTCAGTGCTGACGGATAAATGGTGCAAACGTTTGCATTATGTCTTGCACTCTGCAACGATTAGAGGTGAGGATTTCAAATACCTCTGTTCCGACAAAAACAAACAACGGAGTCAAAGCGATGAAAGTTCAGGTAAGTTCAATTCGTACTATTCAGAAAATCGGAAAGGCGTTTCTGCTCGCCGGATCATTCAGTCTGGTGTTTTCCGGGATGGCCCAGGCGGAGCCCATCAAGGTTGGTATTACTCAGAACAACGTCGGCGTGGACAGTTATCAGACGACCTATGAGCAGGCGTTTGAGGAGGCTGCTGCAAAGGCAGATAACGTTGAGGCCGTGGTTCTTGATGCCGGTGGTAATGTTGCCCGCCAGATCTCACAAGTGAAGAATCTGATCCAGCAACAGGTTGACGTGATTATCATCTGGCCAACGGATGGTCGGGCGGTTGTGCCGGTCGTCAAACGCGCCAAAGAGGCGGGTATACCGGTCGTTGTAACAAACTCCAATATTGCTGAAGCCGGCCAGCCATTCATCGCGGCCTTCTCTGGCCCCAATAACATCCAGCAGGGCGCCTATGCCGCCGAAATGATGTGTAACCAGCTCGACGGTAAAGGCCAGATTGTCCAGATTACCGGCCAGCCAGGATATACAACCGCCATAGAACGGCAAAAGGGCTTTGAAGACCGCCTGCCCGAGGTATGCCCCAATGTAAAAATCCTGGATACCCAGCCGGGTGACTGGAACCGCGCGAAAGCACAGCGCGTGATGGAAGGCTTTCTGACCCGCTATGAAGACATCGACGGCGTTTACGCGGCTGACGATAACATGGGTGTGGGCGCCCTGAATGCGGCAAAATCTGTTGGCCGGGCCGACGAGATTGTTTTCATCGGCGCGACCAATTTTGCGGTCGGTTACGAGGCCATGGCTCGGGGTGAATACCATGGTTCGGTATACCAGTCTCCCCGAGAGGATGCCCGCAATGCCCTGAAAATCGCGATTGCCGCCGCTCAAGGCAAAGACGTGGAAAAGATGAGCTACTTCGAGACTCCAAAGATTACCCCTGAAAACATGGACGAATTTGAAAAGCCTGTTTTTTGAAACGGGGAAACCTAGCAATACGCGGGGGCCGTCATCTGACAGGCCCCCGGTTAGTGGAGTCAAATCATGAAAGCTTTGCCGGATTCTTTCAGACCAGGGTTAGCAAGCAGAGGGGTATCTCCGCTTCAGTTTTTCGGGAAACACGGAATATCAGTCGTTTTCGTCCTCTGTGTTGCTATTTTCTCGCTCACGACTGATAAATTCCTCAGTACCGATAATTTTCTGACCGTGGTGATGCAGGCCTCCATTATCGGAACCATCGCGCTTGGCGTGACTTTCGTAGTGATAGGAGGAAATCTGGATCTGTCAGTGGGTTCTCTGTTGTCCTTTGCAACGGTTCTGGTGGTTGACCTTCACGATAAGGTGGGGCCGGGGATGGCAATTCCGCTGATGTTCATCTTTACGTTGTTGATTGGTGCTATCAATGGCTACTTGATTGGCTATTTGCGCCTCAACTCACTTATCGTCACTCTCGGAATGTTGTCGGCCATTCAGGGTATTACTCTTGTCTACACGGGTGGCAAGAATGTCGATATATCAGATCAGCAAAGTACCTGGTTTTCATTTTTTGGCAGGGATGAGCTCCTTGGCGTTCCGGTGCCAGCGCTGATCTTTATTGTTCTGGGTATTATTTTACAAATAGTGCTTTTGAAGAGCGGCTTTGGGCGAAAGATATTTGCGATTGGCGGTAATGGAACGGCAGCCTTGTTCTCTGGCCTTCGGAGAAACCGCCTTGTATTCAATACCTATCTGTTATCCGCGTTTACCACAGGCTGTGCTGCGCTGATTCTTGGCTCCCGAGTGATGGGGTCACAAAATAACGTGGGCGAAGGCTATGAGCTATTGGTACTCGCGGGTGTCATTCTTGGCGGTACGAGCCTGCTGGGTGGATCCGGAAGTATTGTAAGAACAGTGATAGGGGTGCTTATCCTTGCGCTGATCCAGAACGGACTCTTGCTGCTGGGGTATCCGTACTACGCTCAGTGGCTCGTTACCTGGGTCGTTATTATTGTTGCTGTCTGGCTCGATATTGCAGCCAAGCGTGGCAAATTATTTAGTTCTTACTGAAACCCGAAATATAACGGGGATAATGACAATGAATCGTATATTTTCCATGGTTAAAACACAGCCTATATGGATATTTGTTATAGCGTGTTTTGTGTTTTTCAGTTTTGCATCGCCCTATTTTTTCGATATTGATAATTTCACAAATATCCTTGTCCAGGCGTCGACCATCGGCCTGATTGCTTTGGGTATGACGTATGTCATGATCAATGGCAATATTGATTTGTCGGTCGGCGCAACCTTGGCGCTTGCTGCCAGTCTCGCCGTTGGTTTACAAGACCAAGTGGGAATTTCCGGAGCGGTATGCATAGGTTTGCTCTCGGGAATTCTGATCGGTGGGCTTAATGGACTAATTGCCTGGAAAACCGGTGTGGATGCATTCATTGTTACCCTTGGCGCAATGATAGGGGTCAGAGGCCTGGTGTTTGTCTACACCGACGAGCAGTCTTTTTACGCCTACGACCTGGCTTATTCCGATTTTGGCGCCAGCTCCTTGTTTGGAATGCCCGTGCTGGCGCTGATATTCATACTTCTCACCATCCTTTTGCACCTCGTCCTGAAGTATTCGATCCACGGACGCAACGTTTTCGCCGTTGGCGGTAACCGGGACGCCGCCAAGGAGGCTGGCATCCGCGTCGGGCCCCACATGTTGTTGAACTTTATTTTGGTCGGGTTCCTGGCGGCGCTAGCAGGCATCTTGCTATCGACGCAAATGGGTGCGTCAACGCCGAATCTCGGCCGCAATTACGAGCTCTGGACGATCACTGCCGTCGTGCTGGGAGGCACCCGACTCACAGGCGGTTTCGGAAGCATAATCGGAACGCTTGGCGGGGTTCTTGCGATCGCAATACTGAGGAACGGCATGAACATGCTTCAGGTGCCATCATTCTACGTGCTTATTGTACTCGGGACTATTTTGATCACGGTCCTTTTTCTCGATAAGCAATTCGGGGAACCGCAGGGTCAAGGAGTAAAGGCATGAGTGGGCAGATTGAGGCTGGTGGGAAAAGCGATTCGGCAACGGTGCAGCCAGATCCAAAACCCTTGTTGAAGTTGCAGAATGTCAGCAAGTCCTTCCCGGGTGTAAAGGCGCTGGATGGCGTGGACCTTGATGTCCGGGCGGGAGAGGTTCATGCGCTGCTCGGTGAGAACGGCGCCGGAAAATCCACCTTGATGAAAATACTGGCGGGTATCTATCAGCCGGACACCGGTGAGGTGGTGCTCGAGGACCAGTTGGTCAGGATGCGAACACCACTGGAGGCGAAGGATCATGGCGTCCTGCTGATTCATCAGGAATTGTCTCTTGTGCCCGATATGACGGTAGGGGAGAACGTGTTTCTGGGGAACATGCCCAGAACGGCCAAATGGTTCGTCAACAATAGCCTTTTGAACCGGCAGTGCGAAGGAATCCTTGAACGGCTCAAATGCAAATTCAAGCCGACGGAACGGCTAGGTAGTCTGTCCATCGCCAATCAACAGATGGTCGAAATTGCCCGCGCGTTGGTTTTCAAACCCAAGGTCGTCGTATTTGATGAGCCAACGGCCTCGCTGACGGACTTTGAGAAAGTGGTGCTTTTTGATGTCATCAGGGAGCTCAAGGAAAGTGGTACGGCGATTGTCTATATATCCCACCGTATGGATGAGATTTTCGCGCTGTCTGACCGGATTTCTGTACTTCGCGACGGGGTCTATCAGGAAACCTTTGAGACGGCGCGCACCACCGAAGACGAAGTGACACAGCGGATGATTGGCCGGGACCTTGATTCCGACATTACCCACGAACCCCCTGAACTTGGCGAGAAAGCCCTGGAGGTCCGCAATCTGAGCCTCGAAGGTCATTACTCGGATATTTCCTTCGACGTCCGCATCGGCGAAGTGGTTGGCTTTTACGGGCTTGTAGGGGCTGGTCGCACGGAGGTGATGGAAACCATCTTTGGACTGCGTAAGGCAAACTCCGGCCAAATCATAATCAATGGCGAGCAGTTGGGAATCAACTCGCCCTCCGATGCCATAGATCACGGGCTTGGGCTGGTGCCGGAAAGCCGGAAAGAGCAGGGCCTGGTGCTGGGCATGAGCTGCAAGGAAAACATCACGCTTGCCCATCTCAGAGACTTTACCCGGCTAGGCTGGGTGGATACCGCAGCTGAAAAGGACACCTTTGACAGCTATATGAAAATGCTTCGGATCAAGACACCTGGCTCGGACTATTCAACCCAGAATTTAAGCGGCGGTAACCAGCAGAAAGTCGTTATTGGTAAATGGTTGAGCACATCGCCGAAGATTCTGATACTGGATGAGCCTACCCGGGGCATTGATGTTGGTTCCAAGTCAGAGATCCATCACCTGATCAGGGAGCTTGCCAGATCGGGCCTGGCAGTGGTCGTGGTTAGCTCCGAAATGCCGGAGGTCCTGACGGTCAGCGACCGTATTGTGGGGATGTATGACGGTCATATAACCCGATGCTTTGATCGCAGCGAAGTGACCGAGGATCTTCTGATACGGGCGATAACCGGGCAGGTTTCCGAGGCCTCTTAGGAGGCCCGGGCTTTTTTTCGGGTTTTAGTGGGGGCGGCCGTCGATTTCCGAATGACAAGTTTGGGCTTTAATAACACTTCCTCGTGAAAGTCAGCGTTACCGGACTTGATCCGCTTCAGGAGCAGGTCGGCGGATCGTTCTCCCATTTGGAAATGCGGAATTGCCACTGTTGTCAGCGGCGTCGCAAACCAGTCGAGATAAGGCATGTTATTGAAACCAACGATGGACATTCTCTTCGGGCAGGTATAACCAAACTGTGTCATAGCCGTGAGGCAGCCCAGAGCAATGAGGTCGTTTGAAGCAATCACCGCCGTTGCGTCCGGGTTTTTCTTCAGAAACAGCGACATTGCTTCTTCGCCGGCAGTTTCTGAAAGGGCGTGCGCCTCGACAATTCTCTGTGACTGCACCGGCAGGTCAAGGTCGGCCATGGTTTGGGTGAAAGCGCCCAGACGAATATGAGAAACGGATATATTCTTGGGCCCTGCAATAAACCCGATTTTCCGGTGGCCGAGATCGACCAGGTGATCAACCGCCATTCTTATACCCAGTGTGTCGTCGACTTTTACCGTATCAACATCGCCCTTGTCGACCACGCGATTCACCAGTACCAGGGGCACACCCTGCTTTTTGCATAAATCGACCACGCTGTCTTCGCGGAAAGCTGCGGCGTAAATGATGCCATCCACACCACGGCTTATCAGTCTCTCTACCTCAGTACGGGCAAGTTGCTCATTGTTCTGGCTATAAGCCAGAAATGCCGTGTAGCCATACTCGTCAAGAACGCTCTGTATGCCTCTGATGATAGGCGGGAAGACCGGGTTCATCAGGTCCGGAATAATCAAACCAATGGTTTTGGTGCTGCCCATCTTGAGTGCGTATGCGGCGGCATTCTGTTTGTAACCCATCTCCTCGGCGGCTTTTCGTACGCGTTTCACTACCTCGGGAGAAATCATTTCATTGGATTTCTCACTGAGCGCACGCGAAACCGTGGAGGTATTGATGTTCAGATGTTCCGCTAGATCGCGAAGCGTAACCCGTTTTTTCTGTATCAAAGCAAAAACCCGACGGAGACTTGAAAACTGGCTGAGGATGGTGTGCTGAAACTTCAAATTCTACGACAACAGTATACATAACCGGTGAACCTGTGACTGCCCGGCAATTTAAAATTGATTTACGCAAACGTTTGCACTAAAGTGTTTACCGTTAGTTCTCGAACAAGAACCAGGCTTTTCTTTGCCGATGCACCAGGAGGAATCATGGCCAAAACAGTGAAACCCAGCGAGCCAACCATCGTTCGCTCGGAAGACGTCGACCCACACTGGGTTTGGGGGCGTCCCATACCGGCGCCTGGCAGAATGCATGTGGATTTCGAGGAGCGTGTGAACTATGACCGGTTACATCGCTACAGGACGGGGAGGGCGCGCAACGCTCTGGCGGATTCCGATCTCGGCGCCATTCTGTGCTTTGACAACAACAACATTCGCTACCTGACCAGCTCAGTCATTGGCGAGTGGACCCGGGACAAGTTTTGTCGCTACGCCCTGTTTACGGGTAATTCCGATCCCTACTTGTGGGATTTCGGATCCGCGGCCGCACACCATAGGATCTACGCGCCCTGGCTGAAGCAGGACCGTTGTCGCGCTGGCATGCTTGGCCTCAGAGGGTCGATCGGCCAGGAAGCTGGTCTTTTCAAGCGAGCGGCGGAAGAGATCCGGGATATCCTCAAGGCGGAGGGCGTTGCAGATATGCCAGTCGGTGTGGATGTTTGCGAGCCGCCCATGTTGTTCGCGCTCCAGGAAGCCGGGCTGGAGATACGAGACGTGCAGCAGGTCATGCTGGATGCGCGTCAGATAAAAAGCCAGGATGAAATCACGCTGCTCAACATGGCGGCGACGATGGTCGATGGCGCCTATGACCACCTGGCGGAAAAGCTCCGCCCCGGTACTCGTGAAAACGAGATGGTCGCGCTGGTCAACAAATTCCTTTACGACAACGGATCGGATGACGTTGAGGCCATCAACGCCGTGTCAGGCGAGAGGTGTTGTCCGCATCCCCATAATTTTACAGACCGCATGTACCGGCCGGGCGATCAGGCCTTCTTTGATGTTATCCAGGCATTTATGGGATATCGCACCTGTTACTACCGCACCTTGAACATCGGCAGTTCCACCAAGTCCCAGGAAGACGCTTACAAACAGGCCCGTGAATGGATCGACTCAGCCATTGAGCTGGTTCGCCCTGGCATGACCACCGACAGAATTGCGGCCGTCTGGCCCAAGGCGACGGACTTCGGGTTTGCCAATGAGATGGAGGCTTTTGGTCTGCAGTTTGGCCACGGGTTGGGCATGGCCCTCCATGAGCGCCCAATCATCAGTCGGCTTGTGTCTTTTGACAGTCCGTTTGAATTGCAGGAAGGGATGGTCTTTGCCCTCGAGACATACTGCCCTGCCGCTGACGGTAACGGTGCGGCTCGCATCGAGGAAGAGGTTGTTGTCACTCCGGACGGGTGTCAGGTCATCACGCTCTTCCCGTCCAAAGAGCTGTTCATTGCCAACAAGTACTGATTAACGCCTGGCTTGAAGACGGTGCTGTGCCGCGCGTCCAGCACCGTTTTTATGCCCTCATTATACCTGCCGCAGACCTTTCTTAACTCGGGACATCGGAGTCTTCGCTGTGAATCTCTATATTGAAGAAGTTGGAAAAAACGTACCGGTCGGACTGTTTGTAAATGGCCAGTGGATCACCGGGGCCGACAAACAGTTCGATGTGCTCAACCCGGCGACGGAACAAGTCATCGCGACGGTTCCCAGCTGCACTTCCGAGCATGCAACCATGGCTATGAATGCCTGCGACCGGGCGGTGCCGGAGTGGCTGTCGCGAACGCCACGGGAGCGGTCGGAGGTCCTCAGGGCCATTTTCGACACGATGCAGAACGAAAAAGAGGTCATAGCCAGGCTGATTACCCTTGAGGAAGGCAAAACCCTCAAGGAGTCCAGTGGCGAGGTCGATTACGCATCGGAATTTTTCCGTTGGTACGGAGAGGAGTCCTTGCGCCTGGGCGGAGAAATGCGACAGTCTCCCAGTGGCAAACACACGATTGTGGTCACGCATCAGCCGGTAGGCACCGCGTTGTTGATTACGCCCTGGAATTTTCCGGCAGCGATGATCACCCGAAAGATTGCACCGGCGATTGCCGCCGGGTGCGGTGTTGTCGTCAAGCCACCGAAAGAAACCCCGCTTACCTCCCTGTACCTGGCTGAATTGATGCAGCGATGCGGCGTTCCTGATGGTCTTGTCAACGTTTTAACGACCGATGATGCGGGCACGCTCACTGAGGCGCTGACCAACGATCCTCGTCTGCGCAAAATCTCCTTTACAGGTAGCACTGGGGTCGGGAGACTGCTTCTTGGCAAGGCGGCAGACAGGGTTCTGAACACATCCATGGAACTGGGTGGAAACGGCCCGCTGATTGTCTGTGATGACGCGGACATCGATACCGCCATTGAGGGCGCCTTTGTAGCCAAAATGCGGAACGCCGGCGAGTCTTGCATTGCTGCAAATCGACTTTACGTCCACGACTCTGTCTACGACGAGTTCTGCGACAGACTCGTGGCGCGGTTTGAGGCCTTGAAGGTCGGCAATGGGCTGGATCCGGCTGTCGATGTAGGGTCAATCATTTCCCGCAAGGAGCTGGACAAGCTGGAGGCCATTGTTGGTGAGGCAGTGGAAGACGGGGCCACCATCGCGACCGGAGGCACAACACTGCACGAGAAGGGTTTTTTCTTCGCGCCAACCGTACTCAGGGACGTCGAGCCGGGAGCCAGGATTCTCGATAAGGAAGTCTTCGGGCCCATTGCGCCACTGGTCCGTTTCAACGATGTGGAAGCGGTTATCCGGCAGGCTAACGACACGCCTTACGGCCTTGCTGCCTATGTGTTCAGTGGGGATGTCGGTAATGCAATGAAGATCGCAGAAAGGCTGAACGCCGGCATTGTGGGCGTGAACCGGGGGTTCGTATCCGATCCGGCGGCTCCCTTCGGTGGCATGAAAGAAAGTGGTATTGGCCGGGAGGGCGCCCAGGACGGCATAAAAGAATTTCTGGAAACCCAATATATAGCTACGTCTTGGTAACCAGCCCCGGGTATCCTCGACGAATGGTCAACAGTAAATCTGGAGATAGTAATGAATTGGACAGTGTATCTTTCTGGAGAAATCCACACGGATTGGCGCGAACAGCTTCAGGCGGGCGTGGAAGCATTGGGGTTGCCCGTCGAGTTTACGGGCCCCGTGACCAACCACGAAGCGAGTGATGCTGCTGGAGATATGCTGGGCGTACCGGAAGTCCAGTTCTGGCGCGATCATCAGTCGTCGAAGGTCAATGGAATTCGCACCAAGACCCTGTTGGAACAATGCGATCTGGCCGTGATCCGTTTCGGCGATAAATACAAGCAATGGAATGCCGCTTTCGATGCGGGCTACTGTGCGGCGCTGGGCAGGCCCTACATCACATTGCATGATGAAGACCTGGTGCACCCCCTGAAGGAGGTGGATGCCGCCGCCATGGCATGGGCTCAAACGCCGGAGCAGGTGATTGAGGTTCTGAGGTATGTAACCACTGCCCGGTGAGGGGCCGCCTGCCACACCCCCTCGCTGCACCGGGAGACTGTACTGAAAAAGCCCCGCAGTGCGGGGCAATGAGGCGCAATCAAACAAGCGGTGGCATCAGCGCCCGGCCGTTGGATCCTGAGTCTTTTTGCGGTTGAGCGGATAGAACAGCTGGGGCGAGGCCAGTTCCGGCAGATCGGTTCGTTCTTCATTGGCCGCCCACTCAACCCGCTCAGCGGACCGGATGGCATAGTGCATCCAGACGAGGGCGGCCGCGACGATCACGAACATCAGCATAAAGCAGCTCTGCCATACCCCGGTGAGGTCGTTCAGCACACCGAAGGTCAATGGCAGAATGAAGCCCCCCAGGCCACCAATCATCCCGACAACGCCTCCCACGGCGCCTACATGCATCGGGTAATAGACAGGAATGTGCTTGTACACGGCAGCCTTACCTAGCGACATGAAGAAGCCCAGAATGAAAATCAGCACCACGAACATCGGCAGGCCCATGGCCAGGGTAAAGCGGATATCGCCGTCGATGCCATGGATCACATAATCGGTGGGCGGGTAGCTTAGCAGGAAGGCACACACCACCGAGGCGCCGAAAGTCCAGTACATCACCCGGCGGGCGCCGAAGCGGTCCGACAGCCAGCCCCCCAGAACCCGGAACAGGGACGCGGGAATGGTGTAGAGCGCGGCAATGATGCCTGCGGTCTTGATGTCCAGGCCGTAGACGCCGATCAGGAAGTGTGGAAGCCAGAGCGCCAGGGCGACGAAGGCCCCGAACACGAAGAAATAATACAGGGCAAAGCGCCAGACCCTCAGCTCGCGCAAAGGCTCCATCTGCTCCATGAAGGTCTTGGCCTTGTCGCCGGCCCGCTCCGCGGCCATCGGGTCTGGCTTGGCCAGCAGCAGAAAAACCACCCCCATAATCGCCAGCACCGTGGCATAGATCTGTGCCGTGCTCTCCCAGCCAAAGGCCACCAGCAGAAACGGGGCCCCGAAGTTGGTCACTGCCGCGCCCACATTCCCCGCGCCAAAAATCCCCAGGGCCGTTCCCTGGCGTTCCGGTTCGAACCAGGCCGCCGTGTAGGCCACACCGACGATAAAGGCCCCGCCGGCCAGACCAACACCCAGAGCGCCCACCAGCAGCATGATGTAGGTGGTTGCGAAGGTGAGCAGGTACACGCAGGCGGCGGTGGTGAGCATCAGGATGCCAAACACCCAGCGGCCGCCGTAGCGGTCTGTCCAGATCCCCAGGAACAGCCGGCTGATGGAGCCGGTGAGAATGGGCGTTGCCATCAGCAGGCCAAGCTGGGTATCCGAAAGCCCCAGATCTTCACTGAGCCGGATGCCGATGATGGAAAAAATGGTCCACACGGCAAAGCACAGGGTGAAGGCGAAGGTGGATAGGCCAAGTGCTCGGTATTGCTCTGGCTTTGACGGGTTGCTCGCCATGGTCCGCTCCCTCCGGATGGTTATCGAATGGCGTCTGAAAAGGTTCTTTAAACCTTACCAAGAACAGGGTTTTTCGGTGCGGGGCATTGGAGGTACCTCCTGCTGGGTGCGCTGGGGGTACGCAACCGGAGGTTTTTTCAGCCAGGGGGTAGGCCGTCGATTTCTCTCGTGGGGTAGGCGCGGTAAGCGTTGATTTACATCAATTATGGGCGGTATCCGAGTGTGGGCTAATGCTGACAGATATCAATGGCTGCCCTTTCAGGTGTGCGTGGAAAGGGCGCCGAAAACGCCTTCGGGAGAACCCACAGATGAAAATCATGATTGCCTACGACGGCTCGCGGAATGCCAGGCTGGCACTGGCCCAGACCATCACCATGTTCCGCGATCTCAAACCCGTGATTACCCTGGTCGCGGTGGCTGAAAACCCCCGCGACATCACCTCCGGAAATGAGGACATGTTCCAGGAAGAGGTGGCCGATCTGAAAAAGCACATCGCCGAGGCCATGGAAGTATGTGAACAGGAACAGATATCTGCCGAAAACATGCTTCTGGAAGGCGATGCCCGAAAGATGTTGCTGTTCGCGGCCGAGAAAAAGATTCACCCCGACATGCTGGTGATCGCCCGCCACAGCCATGAGCCTGACGGCGGCTTTATTGCCCGCTCTCTGACCTATTTCGTGGACGAACTGGATTACATGACCTTCGGCAGCGTGAGTTCCTTCCTCGCCCGCCGCATCCAGTGCCCGCTGCTTATCCTGCCCAGCCGTTGAGTCTGGCCAAAAACTGTTTCGGTAGCTGATAGCCCAGGGAGGCTGACATGAAAGTCGCAGACGTTTTTCACGTCAAGAATCCGGAGATCAGGGCGCTGCACCTGACCTGGATCGCATTCTTTATAACCTTCTACGTGTGGTTCAACATGGCGCCGCTGGCATCGAGCATGCTAAAGAGCGTCGACTGGCTCACCGCCGATGACCTTCGCCTGTTTGCCATCTGCAACGTGGCGCTGACCATTCCGGCCCGGATCATCGTCGGCATGGCCCTGGACCGTTTCGGCCCGCGTCGCGTGTTCTCGGTGCTGATGGTCCTGATGTCCATCCCGGCCCTGGTGTTTGCCTTCGGCAACACCATGACCCAGTTGCTGGTCAGCCGTCTGGTGCTCAGCTCCATTGGTGCCAGCTTTGTGGTGGGCATCCACATGACCGCCATGTGGTTCAAGCCGAAAGACATCGGCTTTGCCGAAGGCTTCTATGCCGGCTGGGGCAATTTCGGCTCTGCCGCTGCGGCGATCACCCTGCCCACCATCGCCCTGCAGATGTATGGCGGTGAGGATGGCTGGCGCTGGGCCATTGCCCAGAGCGCGATCGTGATGGCAGCCTATGGCGTTTACTACTGGTTCGCCATTACCGACGGCCCTGAGGGCACAGTTCATCGCAAGCCGCGCAAGGCGGTGGCGCTGGAAGTCAGCAGTTGGGGTGACATGATCAAACTGATCCTCTGGACCATTCCCCTGGTGGGCGTTCTGGGCATCCTGGTCTGGCGTATCGAGAACATGGGCTATCTGAGTGCCACGGGGGCGGTCATCAGTTACGCGGTGATTGTGGCCATCGTCGCTTACCAGATTATCCAGATCCTGCGGGTGAACGTGCCGATTCTGAAAAAAGGCGTGCCGGAGGATGACAAGTACCCGTTCAACAGCGTGGCAGCGCTCAACAGCACCTACTTTGCCAACTTTGGCGCCGAGCTGGCCGTGGTCTCCATGTTGCCGATGTTTTTCGAGGAAACCTGGAGCCTGAGTGCCACCGCGGCAGGCCTGATTGCTGCGTCCTTCGCCTTCGTGAACCTGGTGGCACGCCCGATGGGCGGCCTGGTTTCAGACCGCATGGGCAATCGCCGGTTCGTTATGCTCAGCTATATGTTCGGCATCGCCGTGGGCTTCGGGCTGATGGGCCTGTTGAACTCCAACTGGCCGTTGATCATTGCCGTGGGCATCACCGTGTTCACTTCGTTCTTCGTGCAGGGTGCCGAGGGTGCTACTTTCGGAATCATCCCTTCCATCAAGCGCCGTCTCACCGGCCAGATCTCTGGCATGGCCGGGGCTTATGGCAACGTGGGCGCGGTGGTTTATCTGACTATCTTCACCTTCGTAACCCCGACCCAGTTCTTCTACATTATCGCTGGCGGCGCGTTTATCAGCTGGCTGCTGTGCATGATGTGGTTGAAAGAGCCGGAAAGCGGGTTCTCCGAGGAATACCAGCTGTCCTCCGTGGATCGGCAGATTGAAGAAGAGGAGCGTCGCCGGAAGGCCGCTGTGGCGACCTGATACCCAGAAACACACAGCCCACAAGCCCGCTTGGAGTGATCCCTGCGGGCTTTTTTGTTGGCAGGACAAATGTCTGAGGCCGTGGCATGATCGTCCCCCGACATTTGTTCAATCGGAGGGAAGAATGATGAGAGTGTCACGCAAGGAAGGCCAACTGATCCAGAGAGCAATTGATCAATGGCAAGCGGATGGAATGTTGTCGGCTGCTCAGGCTCGGGAGCTGAACAATTCCGTTCAGGTCCATGTGCTCGACTGGAGGCGGGTTGCCCGATATGCCCTTTGGGTTTCCATCGCCTGCACACTTGTTGCAATCACGGCGGCCCTTGCTGACGAATGGCTGATGACGCTTTTAGAGCGGGTCTTTTCGGCATCACCCTGGGTCAAGTGCGCAGCTTTTACGGTGATAGCTGCGGTGCTCTACAACACAGGGCTGAGGCGGAAAAGGCGGTTACCCGGCCGCAAATTCACCAATGAGGCGATCTTCTTTTTCGGTGTCGTTGCCACGGCGGCCGCTATCGGGTTTCTTGGTGAAGCCATGAGTACCGGGTCAGATCATTTCTCATTGCTATTACTGCTGGCCGCTATTCTGTATGGGCTGCTCGGGCTCTGGTTTCCGTCCACTCTTGTGTGGGTGTTTTCGCTGTTGTCGCTGGGCAGCTGGTTCGGTGCAGAAACCGGGTATCTGTCCGGCTGGGGCGCCTATTACCTGGGCATGAACCTGCCGTTGCGTTTCGTGTTTTTCGGGCTGCTGTTGCTGACTGTCGGCAGTTGGCTGTTTACCCGCTGGCGGGATCACCGCGCGTTTCTGGGCCCAACCAAAGCCATTGGGTTGCTGTATCTGTTTGTCGCGCTATGGATCATGTCGATTTTCGGAAACTACGGCGATATCGAGAACTGGGAGCGTGCCGGCCATCTGGAGTTGCTGCACTGGTCGGTCTTGTTCGGGTTGGCAGCAGTGGCGTCCATCTATCATGGGCTTCGTTACGACGATGGCATGACGCGGGGATTCGGACTCACGTTTCTGTTTATCAACCTGTACACCCGTTTTTTCGAGTATTTCTGGGATGAAACGCACAAGGCGCTCTTCTTCGGCATTCTGGCGGTGAGTTTCTGGTACCTGGGCAGTCGTGCAGAAAAGATCTGGCAGCTTGAAGCCTTTTCGCACCTTGGGGCTGACTCAGAGAAACCTGACCGGTCCGGAAAGTAGAAGGCCTCCGGAAGGAGGCCTTATTCAACGTCTGAGCATCAGGGATTCTTGATATACGCATTCTTGCGCAGATAGAACCACCAGTTAACCACCAGGCAGAGCGCATAGAACACCGCAAACCCGTACATCGCCACTTCCGGAGTCCCGGCCTGGATTTGCTGGCCCATCACCCTGGGGGCGATGAATGCACCGTAGGCGGCAACCGCGGAGGTCCAGCCCAGAACCGGGCCTTTCTGCTGTTGGTTGAAGATGAAGCCGATGCTCCGGAAGGTGGAGCCGTTGCCGATGCCGCTGGCCGCAAACATGATGATGAACAGGATCAGGAAGGGCGCAAAGTAGGCATTCGGATCGGTGGAGTTGTACGCCAGCATCATCACATAGCCGGTAGCCACCGAGGCGCCAACCATCACAACCGAGATGATCTGGGTAACGATGGAGCCGCCGACCTTGTCGGAAATCCAGCCGCCGACCGGGCGAATCAGGGCGCCCACGAAGGGGCCCATCCAGGCCCAGGTGAGTGCGCTCGGGGCATCAGGGTTCACCACCCGGGTCATGGTGCCGTCGGCAGCAACGTCCATCATGTTTCCGAAGATTACGCTGATAGACAGCGGCAGGGCTGCCGAGAAACCGATGAAGGAGCCGAAGGTCAGGATGTAGAGCACGGTCATCGACCAGGTGTGCTTGTTGCTGAAAATCTCGAACTGCTTCTTGATGTTGGGCTGGATCTTGCCCGGGATCAGGCGCAGCAGTACCACCGTCAGGATGATGGTCAGGGGCAGGGCCAGCCACATGTTCAGCACGCTCAGGGCCCAGACACCGGCGATGGAGGTCAGTATGCCAACGCCATAGAGCCCGAGAATCTTGCCAAAGGCCGACATCGGGTTGCCGGGCTCCGGCGTAACCACCTTAAGGTTGTTCATGCCGAACCAGCCGGCAAATGCCAGCGGGATCAGGAACACCAGCCAGATAAAGCCGGCGTTCTGGATCCAGGTGTCGGTGCCCGCCTCAATCCGGCCGATCAGCGTGCCGCTGGGGCTTTGCAGTTGCATCGGGTCGCCGGCCAGGCCGCCGAAGATACCCACCGTCATCACCAGCGGAATCACCACCTGCATGGTGGTCACGCCGAAGTTACCCAGCCCGGCGTTCATACCCAGGCCATAGCCCTGTTTGCTTTTCGGGTAGAAGGTGCTGATGTTGCTCATGGAGCAGGCGAAGTTGCCGCCACCGATCCCCGAGAGCAGTGCCAGAGCCTGGAACACGATAAAAGGCGTACCCGGGGTCATCAGGGCGATGCCGGTGCCGGCAGCAGGAATCATCAGCAGGGCTGTGGTCAGGAACACGGTGTTGCGCCCGCCGGCAATCTTGATCATGAATGAGGCGGGGATCCGCAAGGTGGCGCCGGACAGGCCGGCGATCGCAGAGAGGGTGAAAAGCTGCTCAATGCTGAAGGGGAAGCCCAGATTCTTCATCTGGGTGGTGATCATTCCCCACATCAGCCAGACGGCAAAGCCCATCAGCAGGCTGGGTATGGAAATCCACAGGTTGCGGGAGGCGATGCGCTTGCCTTCCTGCTCCCAGAATTCTTCGTTTTCGACATCCCAGTGTTCGATGTCTGCGTTGGTTTTGGCCATGATTTTGACTCCCTCGTTTAACATGCCCCTGGCCGCAAATCGGGCGGCATCCGGGCTTCTCGGTACCATTGTGCAAAGCAGGGCGGGGAGTCATTCTTGATATTGCTCAAGGACAGATCGCTATCCGATGTTCCCGGTTTTCAGGCTGTGTTTGCACCCTGTTTTTCGGCTTAAAAAATACGCAATTTCAATAGGATGCGTTGGTGATATCCCGAAATGGGTAGGCGTTTCTGCCAACGGCGCAGTAGAGGTAGCCAATCATTTCCGGCGATTCAGGCTTTGCCGGAACAGCCCAGCCAGCTGCAGGGCAACCAGCGCGTAGGTGCCGGACCAGCTAAGCGCCGACAACCAGAGCAGGCCGGGTTCTGCAAAAGGCGTTATGCCCGCCCCGTACCGGGCCAGGGCTGCAACAGCCATGGCGATAGCCGTACCTAGCACCTGCCAGGCAGGGGGTGTCGTTCGCCTGGCACGCTGCCAGGCCAGCCTGAGCATGACACTGGTGGACAGTGTGCCCAGGGCGCCCACGGTGACCAGATGCAGCGAGGGTATTGGATTGGAACCCTGTAGCAGGTTGAACCCGATGGCGCCGGCGCCCGCCGCCAGCCAGAGGTAACCGAGGGCGAGAACCAGCAGATCAGGCCGGTTGCGGCAATGCCAGAGCTTCCAGCGGATGGCCCGAACCCCGATCAGGACGGCCGAGAGCATCAACAACAGCCCGGCGGCCGGCGCCGCGAATGGTACAAAGGTGAGAGCCAGGGCCAGCGGAAGCATGATCAGCAATGCGCCTTCAATCCTCGGTTGTACCCGTGCCTCCAGGCCAATGCCCCGCTTTTCCAGGGTGCCTGCCACCGCCGGCGCTATGAGCCTGCCCCCGATAAACGTCATCAGCAGCAACAGGCCAATGATGGCAGCGGTCATCACCCGGCGGGCGTCGGGTGCGGCCGGAATAGACCCGGCAAGGGGCCCCCTGGCCAGCCAGAACACCACCGACAGCAGACACAGCACCAGTATCAGCGGGCCGGCAAGCCGGTTGCGCCACTTCTTGGCGGCCTGAAATCGGGGAACGGCGTGGCGGGCGAGCAACAGGGCATACGCCGGGCTGAGGATTTGTGCGGCCAGGCTCTCGGGAGCCAGCAACCAGCTGAGCCGGGCGAGAAGCCATAACACGAACAGCGAGGTGAGCACCCGGCGTGGTTGGGGCCCCAGGGTGTAGCCGGCAATCAGTGCCAGGGCAAATCCGAAAATCAGTTCATGGCCATGGCCGGAACCCAGAAGCCCCGGAGGCCAGCCAGAGCCAGAGAGGACGGCGTAAACCGACAGCGGCACCGCCAGTGCGGCCAGAACCGAGGCGGCGGGAAAGAACAACCAGAATGCATGAAGGTTTTTGCGGGGCTTGCCCGGGTTGTCCGAAGTCATCTTGTATCCTTGACCGGCTCGCGTCCCGGAGCTATCAGTAAAAGTAACATGGGACACATTGTAAAGGTGCATTATGAATATTACACAGCTTGCCCGTCTGCCCTTTTCCGGTAATGGCGCCTGGTCGGAGTTGCGGCGTCTGGATCTTTCCATTCCGTTCCTGGCCTGGGTTGTTGTGGTTCCTTTGTCGTTTCTGCCGCCGGTGCTGCTTTACTACGCAGGCACCCATTATGGCGATGGCTTCGTTCAGGGCTTTGGTGAGAAGGAATGGCGGTTTATCACCACCATCCTGTTTCTGGCCGAATTGCTCACGTTTTTCGTGATGGGCTGGCTGATCCACGCGGTGATGAACAGCCAGCAACTCACGATGAGTTACCGGGATGCCTATCTGCTCGCGGCGATTGCGCCGCTGCCGCTCTGGCTGTCGTCACTGGCGTTGCTGGTGCCGGCGCTGGCGGTGAGTGTGGTGGCGGTGTTTGCGGGGTTGTTCCTGTCCTGTGCCCTGGTGTACCAGGGCGTTCGCTCCCTTTGTGGGCGGACGGACAATGACGTGGAGGTCATGTCAGCCACCTACACCGTTATGGCCGCGTCCCTGCTCGCCTGGGGTGTACTGATGGCGATGGTGTGGGGGTTCTGATCAGACCGTGTAGGGCAGAACGCCGAAATAGACTGCACTGAAGTGGCAGGCACTGCCGCCAATCACGAACAGGTGCCAGACGGCATGCATGTAGGGAATGCGGTCTGCCAGATAGAAGGCGACGCCGGCGGTGTAAAGAACGCCCCCGGCGATGGTGAGGTACAGCGCCGTGTCATTCAGGCTGGCAGCCAGGTCGGAGGCGGCGACGGTGATCAGCCAGCCCATGGCGACATAGATACCAACACGGGCAAGCTTGAAACGGTTCCTGAAAATAACCTTCAGGACAATACCGGCGATCGCCAGCGACCAGATGACCGCAAACAGTGTCCAGCCTACGCTGCCGCGCATGTTCACCAGAAGAAACGGTGTATAGGTACCCGCAATCAGCAGGAAGATGGCGCAGTGGTCCAGGGTTTTGAAGGCCCTTTTCAGCTCCGGCCGCCGGGCACCATGATAGAGGGCCGAGGCCAGGTACAGCAGAATGAGGGAAGCGCCAAAGATGCTGAAGCTGACAATCTTCCAGACGTCACCGAGCTGGCTGGCGCCAATGATCAGGGCGATGGTTCCGATCAGGCTGAGCAGGGCGCCCAGACCATGGGTGGCGCTGTTCAGCCATTCCTCGATGCGATGATGAATGTTGTTGGCAGGGGAGGGGGCTGTTGTCATCGAAAGGTCTTCCGTCTTGGTCATGCAGACAAGGTACTTGAGCGTACAGGTGTACGCAATGGCCCGCGATGAACATCCTGTGACCCTGTTCAGAAAAACTGAACGACCTGCCGGAAAACTTCCGGTTTCACTGTCCTCCGTTGCCAGCTAAGGTCTGGTTATTGAATCAAAAACAGAGGAGGTTCCACCGATGGCAAAAGTACTGGTTCTTTACTACTCGATGTACGGTCATATTGAGACGATGGCGCAAGCCATTGCGGAAGGCGCGAAAGGGGTGGACGGTGCCGAGGTAACCATCAAGCGGGTGCCGGAAACCATGTCGGATCAGGCGTTCCTCGGTGCCGGCGGCAAGGCAGACCAGGAGGCTCCCGTGGCAACCCCGCAAGAGTTGCCGGAATACGATGCCATCATCTTCGGCACGCCGACCCGGTTCGGCAACATGTCGGGCCAGATGCGCACCTTCCTGGACCAGACCGGTGGCCTGTGGGCGGGAGGCAAGCTGCACGGAAAGCTGGGCAGCGTGTTCACCTCCACCGCTACCGGTGGTGGTCAGGAGCATACCATCAGCTCGTTCTGGACGACGCTGGCGCACCACGGCATGGTACTGGTGCCTCTGGGTTATGGTATTCCGGAATTTTTCGACATTTCCGAACTCAATGGCGGAACACCCTACGGTGCGTCGACCATTGCCGGTGGTGACGGCTCCCGGCAACCGAGCGAGAAAGAACTGACGATTGCCCGTTTCCAGGGCAAGCATGTGGCAGAGCTGGCGGTGAAACTGAACGGCTAGCAGCAAGTACTGAGGTAAGTATTGAGTAAGCGTTGAGCGTTTTCAGGGCAGTGGGCGAGAGCTTGCTGCCCTTTTTTTGTCCTGCGCCCCTCTTCTATAACGCCTCCCTTTACGGCGGCGTCCGGCCTTGCACCTCGAATTACAGCTGCTTGGCGGCAGCGCCGGTTTTCAGTCGGGAGAAGGTTGCCGGTACGACACCCAGCCAGGATGCCAACTGATTGTCCGGCACACGCCTGACCAGTTCCGGGTATTCTTCCAGCAGCAACTGGTATCGGTCCCGGGCGGGCATTGTGTGCTTCCGGAACTCCCTCATGCTGGTCAGTTCGGCGATTTCCTCGGTCAGGGCCAGGGCGAATTTCGGCCACAGCCCCTCCCCATGAGACTGAATGGCGGATCTGAAGGATGAGAAGTCCGCAACCCAGAGTGTTGCCGGCGTGCTGGGCGTCAGGCACAGGGTATTGCGCACGGTGCGGGTGCGGCCAAAGACGGGCCACACCATGTCGCCCTCGGAGAAAAAGTGGTGGACGGAGATTTTGCCGTTGGGCGCCTCACGGAACAGCCGGAGTATGCCGTACTGGATCAGGTAGACGTTGGCCCAGGGCGAGTCGTGTTTCTCCAGGTTGGTGTCCGCGTCTACCCGGCGCTGATGGAACAGGCGGGCGAGGTCTGCCAGAAACCGCACGCCGGGATCGTCCTCATGGCCTGCCACCCGAACACCGAATATCCGGCCCAGACCGTTCAGCAGCGCCGTCGAGCTGGGCGCGGCCTCCTGATGGATGATGTCCGGGTTGTCTTCTCCCAGCATGCAGGGGGGCGAGGATGCGTCTGGCCTGAAAACCGAATTCATGGCGTTGACTCTGTTTGAACTGTAGGCCAATTATCGTATCAAAAAAGAATCTTCGGAAATGACTTAAATCATTAACGCTTTTTCATTCCGTCGATTAATCATCCTGACTCCCGGGGTTACTGAATATCAAGCATTGCCCGAATTCCCACCATTAAGTAGGAGAGTTACCTCCGGGTAGGTAGGTGGTAGACTGCGCGGCTTGTCCTTCAGAACCCACTTGCTCAATTGGAGTGCCGATGGCTGCCGCATTTGCTCTGTTCTTCAAGCTGATTCCGCTTTATGTAACGGTGGTTCTGGGTTGGGTGGCCGGCCGGTATCTTGAGGCCAGTGGCCGGCACATTGCAGGCATCATGCTGTACATCGTCACCCCGTCGGTGGTGTTCTCCGGAGTAATGGCGGCGCCGCTCTCCGCCGAGGTCATCATGCTGCCGTTTCTGGTATTCGGGCTGGCATCGCTGCTTGGCATCGCTCAGATGACGCTGGCGAAAAAAGTGCTCACTGACGGCAGTGCCAACATCATTCCTCTGTGCGTGGGTTCCGGGAATACCGGGTACTTCGGGGTGCCGGTGGCGCTCTTGTTGTTCGGGGAGGAAGGGCTGGGGCTCTACATCGTGTGCATGCTGGGCACCACCCTGTTCGAGAACTCGGTGGGTTTCTATTTGGCGGCACGGGGACGGTACAGCATCCGGGATGCTCTGATACGGGTTCTGAAGCTGCCTTCGGTATATGCCTTTCTGGCTGCCGTGGCGCTGAATCTGGCGGGGGTCGGCATTCCGGATATTTTTGTGCCGCTGTTCGACAACCTGCGGGGGGCTTACAGCATTCTGGGCATGATGATTATTGGCATGAGCATTACCAGCTTTCGCGGGCTGGCCGGCAACGTCCGTTTCACGGCACTGGCGTTCTTCGGGAAGTTCGTAGTCTGGCCACTGGTGGCCATCGTGTTCTGGTGGCTGGATGCAACCGTGCTGGGCATTTATGAGCCCGCCGTTCACAAGGCCATGTTCCTGATTTCGATCACGCCGATTGCCGCCAATACCGTGGTTATTGCCACCCTGCTGGATACCTCGCCAAGGCAGGCAGCGGGTACGGTGCTGCTGACCACGCTGTTTGCCCTGGCGTTTATTCCGGTGATGATTTCCCTGGCGTTTTAATGGCCTTGCGGGCTCGACACTTCCGGTGTCAGCTCAACCGGGCCGGCTTTGGCACCGGCAATGTCATTGCGGGCATGGCGTATCACGCTGACGCCGGCGGTAATGGCGAGCGTACCCATGATGGCGGCGACCATAAGATCCGGCCAGGCAGTCCCTGTGCCAAACACGCCCAGGGCTGCCACCATAACGGCGATGTTGCTGATGGCATCATTGCGGCTGCACAGCCAGACCGAGCGCATGTCCGAGTCGCCATCCCGAAAGCGGAAAAGCATGACTGCGACACTGACGTTGGTAGCCAGGGCCAGCAGGCCCACGGCACCCATGGTCATGGGATCCGGTGTGATGCCCGCCTGAACCACCCAGACCGCCCTGGCCCAGACCACCAGGCCGAACGCCGTCATGGTGATGCCCTTGACCATGGCCGCGCGTCCGCGCCACAGCATGCCCATGGAGAGCACGGTGAGGGACAGTATGTAGTTGGCGCTGTCACCAAAGAAATCGATGGCGTCCGCCATGAGGGAAACCGATCCGGACGAGAGGCTGGCCAGGCCTTCGACAACGAACATCGCCAGATTGACCCACAGGGCAATCCACAACGCCCTGCGGAAGCCCGGAGCCGGGGACTTGGGTTCGGGGGCAGAACAACTGCACGCCATAAAGACCTCCTGTGTTCAGATGATCTTATTGAAAACCCTGTAGTTGCTACAGGGTCAAGCGCTTTCCTTCGCTTTCGCTGTCGGTTCAGCTCTGACCGGGGCCGTGGGTGCCAGGCACATGATTGTGCCGGTCCTCAGTTTCCAGGCTTTCGAGTTCTGAACTGAGCCCGCCAAGAATGCCGCACTCCCGGACCGTGCCGTTCTCGGAGCAGGCCTTCTGCAGCTGCACCAGAGTGTGTTCAAGGCTCTCCAGCTCCTTCAGGCGTTCCCGGACATGGTTCAGGTGGTTTGCAAGCAGCGCATCCACACCACGGCAATCCGCCTCCGGCTGATCGGCCAGCCGGATCAGTTCGCGGATTTCGTCCTGGGCCATATCCAGGTTGCGGCAGCGTTTGATGAACAGCAGCCGCTCCAGATGGCCGGGGTGGTAAGAGCGGTAGCCGCTGCTGTCCCGGTCCGGTTCCGGCAAAAGCCCGATTTTTTCGTAGTAGCGGATGGTTTCTGATGGCACGCCTGTGATGCGTGCCAGTTCGCCGATTTTCAAACTGTGTGCTCCCCAGAATATATGCCGGGACGATCCTGGCCGGTCATTCCGTCTCCGCTCCGGCGAGGGCGATCAGGTCCTGGCGAATGGCTTTTACGCCAAGGTCCGGACGGATCAGCAGCCGCGCCTTGCCTTCACGGTCAAAAACGTAAACCGCACTGCTGTGAGAAACCGCATAGTTGCCACTGTTGTCCGGTTCCTCATAACCGAAAGTGGTTCGATAGCGTTTGGCCAGTTCGCGAAGCTGAGGTTCCGTGCCGGTAAGCCCGACGATCCCGTCACCAAAAAAGCTGACATAGGACGCCAGGCGTTCCGGGGAATCCCGCTCCGGATCAACGCTGACGAACAGGGTCAGGACGTCGTCCTCAAGTCCCTCAGGGAGACCTTTGGTGGCCTGATTCAGTTTTTGCAGCGTGGTAGGGCAGACGTCCGGGCATGAAGTGAAACCGAAAAACAGCAGCCTTACCTTGCCGTCAAACTGCGCCGCCGTCACCGTCCGGCCCTGGCTGTCTGTTAATTCAAACGCCAGGGTGGGCATCAGGCCACTGATGTCCTTGCCGTTCCAGCTCTCATTGCCGCCCGAGCAGCCACCGAGCAACAATGTGGTCAGAATCAGGGTGAACAGCCGCAACTTACGGGCCGGTGTCCGGAAGGGGCTGTTACTCATGGCATGGTCTCCCTCATCTGGCTGGAACGGCGGGTGATACTTCCATCTTCATGCATGGCGCGTCTCAGGATAATCAGGATGCCCAGGATGCTCATCATTGCTGGCGGAATCCAGGTAAGCAGGCCGCCCAGCAGTTGGTCGGTTTCCGGTGCCATGGGCCAGGCCCGGCCACAGACCTCGTAAACGTCGTAGACCATATCCCTGGCAAACACGATCATGGCGCCGAGTATCATCTGCGGTATCGCCACCAGCGCCAGGAGCAGGATGCGCTTGCCGTATCCCAGCGACGAGGTGATGGCCGGTGGGCGGGGATCAAAAATCAACCACCAGAACAGCATCCCGTCAACCAGCATGCTCCAGTTCATGACCCAGTAAAGGTTTCGGCTGAGCATGGCATCAAAATGAATGGGCGGCCATAACCAGAAATAGATCAGCCCGACAAACAGTACGGAGGCGATCAGGGGGTGTTGAAGAAATCGATACACCCACCCCAGGGGCCGCAGCCCGCTTTTCAGGCCAGGACTCATTTTTCGGTACCAGAACCGCATGACCGGCAATGGGTTGGACAGGGCAATCAGGATCGGCCCGAGATGATGCAGTATCAGGTGTTGGCCGCGATGGACGAAAAACATGTACTGGGAGTAGTAGTCAAAGCGGGTCTGCATCACCCCGTAACAGATCATAACGCCGAGAACGAAAGCAACGATTCTGACCGGCCCGGGTCTGTCCTCCTCAGGCATCCGTAACAGCCCGATGCCGTAGAACGCCAGTGCGAGCATGAAGCTCAGCAACGTCAACGGTGAGAAATCGTAAGGCTTCAGGTAATCAAGCAGTGTCATAGGGTTGCCGGATCAAGGGTGATCTTGTTGTTTTGCCGGAGCCCGCGTGGCCCGGCTATTCACCTGCATACAGCGTTAACAGTAGCTGGCGTTCGGGCATTCGCAATCATCCCGCTCCCATTGAATGGTCGTATGCTGGATGTTGAATTCTTTTGCCAGCAGCTCCGACGCATCGTTGATGACGCGGTCATCGCCTTGGGGATCCGGCTTCACCAGGTGGACGGTGAGGGCGTTCTCGGTGGTGCTCAGGGCCCAGATGTGCAGATGATGGGCCGAGCGCACCCCGGGCAGCCCTTCCAGGCGTTGGCGGACCGCAGCGGGATCGATTCCCCTGGGTACCGCATCGACCGCCAGGTTGACCGAGTCCTTCAGCAACTGCCAGGTGCCCAGGAAGATTACCGCCGCAATGACCAGGCTGACCACCGGGTCTATCCAGTCCAGGCTGGTGTACATCAAAACGATGCCCGAGATCACCACGCCCACCGATACCGCGGTATCGGCGGCCATGTGCAGGAAGGCGCCCCGGATATTGATGTCGCCTTCCTGCCCTTTTATAAACAGCATCATGGTGGCTCCGTTGACAAGAACGCCGATGCCGGCAACCACCATCACGGTCAGCCCTGCAACATCGGCGGGGTCTGTCAGGCGCTGGATGGCTTCCCAGGTAATCCCGCCCACCGCGGCGATAAGAATGAGGGCGTTGAACAGGGCCGCAAGGATGGTGGTCTTTTTCAGACCGTAGGTCTTGCTGTGGGTTGCGGCCCGGCTGGCCAGCCAACTGGCCGCCCAGGCCATGATCAACCCGAGGACATCGCTGAGGTTATGGCCGGCGTCAGCCAGTAGAGCCAGGGAGCCTGACAACAGGCCATACACCGCTTCAATCACCACAAACAGCGTGTTAAGCAGCACCGCGATGGCAAAGGACCGGTGATGGGTGTCGAAGTGATGGCTGTGATCATGGCCATGGTCGTGACTGTGCATTGTTACCTCTGTCGTAAGGAACCTGGGTGCACTTTTTAAACGTTGTAGTTACTACAGGGTCAAGAGCGGCCGCTATAACTCAATCACCACTTGCAGGCCACCATGTGATCCGCCTAAAAAGCGGATCTGCCCGCCATAGCGGTCGACGATATCCCGGACGATGGCGAGCCCCAGACCGTGACCGGGCGTTTATTCGTCGAGCCTCAACCCACGCTGGCCCAGGTTGGCCATTGCCTTTGGGTCAACACCGGCGCCATCATCTGTCACCATGATTTGCATCATATCACTGCTTTGCTTGAGCGAGAGTTCCACGCACCGTGTGGACCATTTGCCGGCGTTGTCGAGAAGGTTGCCCAGTATTGCACCGCTCATGCCACCTAGGCTTAAGGGCCGGGTGCCAAAAATCTCATAACCTGGCAGCCGTCTCATTAAAGATCGACGGAAATAAATTATTGATAAAACGTAGATATATCCATGAAAAAATGTGGAGTTAATTAAGGCAAATTGTTTGACCTGACTTTTTTTCATCACTAGATTGGTTAAAAAAAGCACACATCTTCAATGTGCGTGCGTGAGTTGGTATCGATTGCATGGCTTATAAAAACAATCATTGGTGAATTGCCTGGAGACAAGTTCCCCGGCAAAGGAGGAAGACATGAAAATAACGATGAAGCACCTGACTGCCATTGCCCTCTCTGTGACCCTTGGTCACGCCCAAGCGGAAACTAGTTGGGATATGCCGACGCCCTACGGGGATTCAAATTTTCACACTGTCAATATTCGCGAGTTTGCCGAAGATGTGCGTGAAGCCACCGACGGGGAGCTGAATATTACGGTTCACAGTAGTGGCTCTCTCATTAAACATCCGGAGATCAAGAACTCGGTTCGCCGTGGTCTGGTTCCGATCGGCGAGTTGATTATGTCGCGATTGGCAAATGAGGATCCGTTATTCGAGGTGGACTCAGTTCCCTATCTGGCCAGCAACTACGAGGAGGCCTGGGACCTGTGGCAGGCATCCCGCGACCTGCTTTCTGAACGTCTCGAGCAACAGCGCCTGAAGCTTCTCTTTGCGGTGCCCTGGCCTCCCCAGGGTATTTACACCCGCTTCCCGGTAAAAACGGGCGACGAACTACAGGGCGTGAAAATGCGGGCCTATAACAAATCGAGCGAGAGGCTTGCCGAGCTTCTGGGTGCCATACCGACCCAGGTTGAAGTACCTGATATCCCCACTGCATTCGGCACGGGGCGCGTTGACGCCATGATCACATCTCCGTCCACGGGCGCGAATACCCGAGCTTGGGATTATCTGAGTCATTTCAATCATGCCCAACTGTGGTTGCCAAAGAACATGGTCATTGTTAACAAGCAGGCTTTCGAGGGGCTTCCAGAGTCCGTCCAGAGCGCCATCGAAATCGCCGCCGCCGAGGCTGAGAAGCGCGGATGGGAAGCCAGTAAGGCGGAAACCGCAGCCAAGATCAAAATCATGGAAGACAATGGTATCGTGGTTTCCGAGCCTAGTGACGCTCTGGTTAAACGACTGAAAGAAGTCGGCGCAATGATGGAGCAGGAGTGGTTGGAACGTGCCGGTGAGGATGGCAAGGCGCTCGTTGAGGCTTATCGTGCCCGCTGATTCTTTGCGGGACTGACAAGATCCACCCGGGGGCATTCCCATGCGCAGGTTTCTGGATTCTATGTACCGCTTTGGCGGTTACGTCTCGGCATTCCAGCTCGTGTTCATCATGTTGATGGTGGTGCTACAAGTGTTGGGGCGGCTTCTCGATGCTGCACTGCTGGGTCTACGGATGGAACCCCTGGGTCTCCAGGTGCCCGGATTGGCTGAGCTGGCGGGGTTCCTCCTGCTGGGGGCAACCTTTACCGGGTTGGCTTATACCCTGACGGTGGGTGGCCATATCCGTGTTGACCTATTGCACAGAACTCTGCCAGCCAGCGCCCGGCGAGCTTTGGATATCCTGGTTACGCTAATTGCGCTGGCGATTACCGGGTATGGCACCTGGTTCAGCGTTTTACTGGCTTTTGACAGCTACGACTTTGGCGATGTGTCGATTGGCATGGTTCCGGTTCCGCTCTGGATGCCGCAGGCGGTGATGGTTCTCGGGTTGGCCTGGCTTTTGATCGCCCTGCTTGATGTGTTGAGTGGCCTGATCACCGGTCGCATTACCCAGCTCAAAGACGAAGCCCCCCTGGAGTAGAGCCATGGACATGATTTCAATGAGCCTGCTGTTGCTGACTGGGCTTCTGATCCTGCTCGCGGCGGGGCTGTGGGTGGCTTTTGCCCTGACCGCCACCGGTCTGGCTGCGCTGCATTTCTTCAGCAATATTCCGGTTGGTACCAGCCTGGCGACCTCATTTTACGGCGCCAGCGTGTCCTGGGAGCTTGCGGCGTTGCCTATGTTTATATGGATGGGGGAAGTTCTGTTCCGATCCCGGTTGTCCGAAGAAATGTTTACCGGTATCGCTCCATGGGTCGGCCGGATTCCCGGTCGCCTGCTGCATACCAATATTATCGGCTGCGGTATCTTCGCGGCGATTTCCGGCTCCTCGGCGGCTACGGCAGCGACCATCGGGAAGATGTCGATACCTGAGCTCACTCAACGCGGATACGATCGCAAGCAAATCCTGGGCACCCTGGCCGGTTCCGCGACCCTGGGCCTGTTGATTCCCCCATCGATCATTCTCATTGTTTATGGTGTTGCCACTGAACAGTCCATTGCCCGACTGTTCGTGGCGGGTATTCTTCCTGGTTTGCTGCTGATGGTTCTTTTTGCCGGCTACGTCGTAATCTGGTCCAAGCTGAATCCGTCAGGTGTTCCAGCC
This sequence comes from Marinobacter subterrani, assembly GCF_001045555.1. NCBI lineage: Bacteria > Pseudomonadati > Pseudomonadota > Gammaproteobacteria > Pseudomonadales > Marinobacteraceae > Marinobacter > Marinobacter subterrani. The sequence continues at coordinate 2,561,623 of NZ_LFBU01000001.1, read as the reverse complement.
GACGAAGAAGAAGCCCTTCCACTGGCTGAGAAGGTAAGGCGCAGCAAGCCCCTGATACCGGTTGTGTTGCTGATTGTAGGGGTGATCGGCTCAATCTATGGCGGATTTGCATCACCAACAGAGTCTGCGGCGGTGGGTGTCGCACTCGCGCACCTGTTGTCTTGGCGTGGCGGCTCCCTGACCGGGGAGACCTTTGTCCAGGCTTTGATGGGGACGGTAAAAACCTCCACCATGATCGCGTTTATTCTTGTGGGTGCCCATTTTTTGACGGTTTCCATGGCCTTTACTGGCATTCCCAGAGAGCTGGCGTCGTGGATCAGCACTCTGAATTTATCGCCCGGCATGTTGCTGCTGGCGCTGACGTTGTTCTTCATTCTGCTTGGGTGCTTCCTGGATGGTATTTCCGTCGTTGTACTGACTACGTCGGTTATATTGCCGATGGTTGAGGCGGCTGGCATTGATCCCATGTGGTTCGGGATCTATCTGGTGATCGTGGTGGAAATGAGCCAGATTACACCGCCAGTCGGGTTTAACCTGTTTGTCATTCAGGGGCTGACCGGGGAAAATATAATCCGGGTGGCTCTGGCGGCATTACCCTATTTCCTGCTGTTACTCGCTGGGGTAATGCTGATAACGGTCTTCCCACAGATTGTGACGTTCCTTCCCAATCAGATGGGAAATTGATAGAACCCTGGCCCGCCCAGAGTAAGGGAGGGCATCGTAAACTCGAACAGGATTGTCGTGGTGGGCTAATGATAAAAGACGAAGGCAATAAACCGCCGAGGCAAGGCAGCACCCAGACATCTGGAGGGAAAAGCATTGGGCCGATTGTGTCTTCGGCCCATCTGTCCGGCAGTGCTGCGGAACTCTCGGAGCTCGAATTCGGGCTGATTGTCGCGGGTAACGCGTTCAACCGTTGGATGGTGCGGTGCATGAACGCGGCCGGGCTTCCGGACCTCAGTCCGCTGGATATTCTGGTTATGCACAGCGTAAATCACCGCGGGAGATCAAAGAAATCCGCAGACATTTGTTTGGTGCTCAACGTGGAGGATACCCACACGGTCACTTACGCACTGAAAAAGCTCTTGAAGCACGAAGTGGTGATATCGGAGCGCCGGGGCAAGGAAACCTTCTATTCGATCACAGAAAAAGGTACGTTTGTGTGTGATGCCTACGCCGAAATCCGGGAAAGCTGTCTGGTGGATTCACTCCGGACTCTTGGGTTCTCGAATACCGACCTTGGGTCCATTGCGAGCTTTTTACGGGGTATCTCGGGCCTGTATGATCAGGCTGCCCGCTCGGCAGCATCGCTATAGGTCTCTTTAAACGATTTCATTGAACAGATACCCCTGGCCCCACCGTGTCAAGATGGCCTCACTGCCCACCAGCTTCCTGAGCCTTCGGATATAAGCCTCAATGACGTTTTCGCTCGGGCTGTCGTTCAGGTTATAGAGTTGTTCCATCAGTCTTCCTGTTCAGCCAGGACTAGCGCATCTTTGGCGGTATGGCTAGTGTCCACGCTGAAGCCCGCGTTCTGCAACTGGCTGCCTAGTCCCTCAGCCAACAGACGGTCATCTTCGACGAGCAGTAAGCGCAATCCTGCCTGAATGCTAAATAGTTTGTCATTTTCAGCATGAGTTCAGGTTGATGCGCGACTGTATCAACCGTTTACTGGTATTGCTCAATTTTCAGAGCGAATCAAGGGGGCGCTCAAGCCCAAACCGTTTCACGGGAGAAGACCGGATGAATGTATCCATGCTTTTGGCTTTAGTCTCTGCAATGTCGGTGTCTGCGACAGTGTTTGCTGCGGGTGTGCTCACAGTGGCGGGCATGGCGCAAACGTTGGCAGGCCGGGACAGAGCAGGGAAGTGATCTCGAAGTTCACCCGGCAAGCCGACATCGAGATTGCCCGCAACGTGCCCCGCCACTATCAGTCCGGCATGTATGGCGAGGTCAACTTTAACTGATTGAGCCCTGCCACTTGAACAGAGTATCCCGGGCTGGCGGTTCCAGGGCCGGCCCGTACTCTCCAGCCGTACCTTTTAAGGTAGATACGATGAAGAAAGGCCTGATAGGCGGCTTTGCCGGCCTGCTGTTGCCGGCGCTGACCCCGCCGTTTAACGGGCCCGGGACTCTCCGGGCAGCATCCAGGAGCACACTCTGGTCTACACTCTGGTAATGGGCCTGGTGCTGACCGCCTTCCTCAAACTGTCGCGGGTCGCGGCTCCGGCCATGAGGCGTCTCATACCCACCACTACGGAAGCCAGTAATAAACGAAGGTAACGATCATGATGGGAGGTGACATGTCTGGCTATGCACTCTGGACAGGGCACTGGCTGTGGATGCTGGTGATTGCCATTATCCTGGTCATCCCGGCCTGGCGTATTTGCCAACGTGCCGGGTTCCCGGGGTGGATGGGGCTGCTGATCCTGATTCCCCTCGTTAATCTTGTCCTGCTCTATTTCATTGCGTTTGCCGACTGGCCTGCAAACAGAACCGGAGGCCGAAATGGCTGAGCACCAACACGCCCATAACCATGATCATCACGATCACGGGCAATCCGGCGAGCATGCGGCCAAGGACCCGGTCTGTGGCATGTCGGTGGACCCCCACAGCGCGGAGCATCGAAGCCAGCACGCTGGCAAAACCTGGTACTTTTGTTCGTCACACTGCCAGGCCAAGTTCGATGACAACCCGGAACAGTATCTTGGTGAAGAGCAGAAGCCGCGAGAGCCGGTAGCGCCGGGCACCATGTACACCTGCCCCATGCATCCGGAAATTCGCCAGCAGGGACCGGGCGACTGCCCCATCTGCGGCATGGCTCTGGAGCCGGAGCAGGTCAGCCTGGATGACGGCCCCTCGGAAGAACTCAAGGATATGACGCGGCGCTTCTGGATCGGCCTGGCGCTGGCACTGCCGGTATTTATTCTTGAAATGGGAGGGCACTTTTTCGGGATTGACCACATCATGGCCCCCCAGACGTCCAACTGGATCCAGCTGGTGCTGGCCACGCCCGTGGTGCTCTGGTGTGGCTGGCCGTTCTTTGTCCGGGGCTGGAAATCCGTGGTCAGCCGAAACCTGAACATGTTCACGCTGATTGCCATTGGTACCGGCGTCGCCCTCATCTACAGCCTGGTGGCGACACTGGCACCCGGTATTTTCCCGGCGGCGTTCCGCCAGGCCGATGGTTCGGTTGCCGTGTATTTCGAGGCCTCGGCGGTCATCGTGGTGCTGGTATTGCTGGGGCAGGTGCTGGAATTGCGGGCGCGGGAGAAAACCTCCGGTGCCATCAAGGCCCTGCTGGACCTGGCGCCCGCGACCGCCCGGAAGCTGGACGACCAGGGCGGCGAGTCCGATGTGTCGCTGGACCAGGTCAAGGTTGGCGACCGCCTGCGGGTTCGGCCCGGAGACAAGGTGCCGCTGGACGGCGAGGTGCTGGAGGGCAGCTCGAACGTGGATGAATCCATGGTCACCGGCGAGCCCCTGGCGGTCAGCAAGAAAGCGGGCGATCAGGTGATCGGCGGCAGCATCAACCAGCAGGGCAGCTTCATCATGCGGGCCGACAAGGTAGGCCGCGACACCATGCTGTCCCAGATCGTCCAGATGGTGGCCAGCGCCCAGCGCAGCCGGGCACCGATTCAGGGCCTGGCGGACAAGGTGGCGGGCTATTTTGTGCCCGCGGTGATCCTGATCGCCATCATTGCCTTCATCGTCTGGTCCGTTTTTGGGCCGACGCCACCCATGGCCTTCGGACTGATCGCGGCGGTCAGTGTGCTGATCATCGCCTGCCCCTGTGCCCTGGGGCTGGCCACGCCCATGTCGATCATGGTGGGTGTCGGCCGGGGCGCCCAGAGCGGGGTGCTGATCCGCGATGCGGAAGCCCTTGAGCGCATGGAAAAAGTGGACACCGTGGTGGTGGACAAGACCGGTACGCTGACCGAGGGCAAACCTCAGGTTACAAAGCTGGTCCCGGCCGAGGGATTCAGTGAGGAAGACCTGATGCGGTTTGCCGGCGGCCTGGAGAAGGGCAGTGAGCACCCGCTGGCTCATGCGGTTCTCGACAAGGCGGAGGCCATGGGCCTGACCCTGCCCGACGCTGAAGGCTTTGACTCGCCCAACGGCAAAGGCGTAACCGGCAAGATCGAGGGGAAGCAGGTTTTGATTGGCAACCGTCTGCTGATGGAAGCCGAAGGCGTTGATATCTCCGGCTCTGAACAGGAAGCCGATCAGCTCCGAAAGGACGGCGCCACGGTGATTTTCGCCGCCGTTGACGGCAAAGTGGCCGGCCTTCTCGCCATTGCCGACCCGGTCAAGGAAACCACCGGAGCGGCCATCGCCGCCCTGCAGAAAGACGGCATCCGGGTCGTCATGCTGACTGGCGATAACCGCACCTCGGCCGAAGCGGTTGCCCGCAAACTGCACATTGACGAAGTGGAGGCGGAAGTCCTGCCGGAGGACAAGGGCAAAATCGTCCAGCGCCTGAAAGACGAAGGCCGCATTGTGGTCATGGCCGGTGACGGTGTGAACGATGCGCCGGCCCTGGCAACGGCGGATGTCGGCATTGCCATGGGCACCGGCACGGATGTCGCCATCGAAAGTGCCGGTATAACCTTGTTGCGGGGCGATCTGATGGGGATTGTGGAGGCACGTCGACTGTCTTCGGCAACCATGCGCAACATCCGGCAGAACCTGTTTTTCGCCTTCATCTACAATGCCGCCGGTGTGCCTATTGCCGCCGGGGTTCTGTATCCGTTCTTCGGCGTACTGCTGTCGCCGATTATCGCAGCCGCTGCCATGTCGCTGTCCTCGGTAAGCGTGATCACGAATGCACTGCGCTTGAGGGTGGTCAAGCTCGGTGAATGATCGTTAACTGTCTGAATCATAGGAGCCAGCCATGTCGTACACGATCAATCGAATTATCAAAGATGCCGATTTTGAGGGCGTGGACAAGAGAACGCGTCAGGCGCTGACCGATCATGGTTTTGGGGTGCTGACGGAAATCGACGTCAAGGCCACCATGAAGAAGAAGCTGGACAAGGACATGCCCGCCTACCGGATTCTCGGTGCCTGCAATCCGGCTATGGCCTGGGAGGCAATCGGTTTGGAGCCTCGCGTCGGTGCCATGCTGCCTTGTAACGTTATTCTTCGTGAGGTGTCGGAGGGAGTTGAGGTTAGCGCGGTCGATCCCGTCTCCTCCATGTCCGCCATTGATAACGACGAGCTCAAGCAGGTCGCCGGGAAAGTCAGGGATATGCTTTCGGAGGTTGTTCAGGCGATCTGATTAACCCCGGAATCAGCGGTATTTCCGGCCAGCGGCCGCGACGGGCGTCAGTAATCTTTATGTCCGCGCGCGGCCCATGCCTGGAACACATTCATGCAGGATTCCGTGGAGGATCTGATCATGAAACAGCCTATGCCAGCGGAAAAAAGCAGTGTCGAACCGGGCCCGTTGGCGCCGGATGAACTCCACAGAATGGACGCTTACTGGCGGGCGGCCAACTACCTCTCGGTGGGGCAGATCTACCTGCGCGACAACCCCCTGCTCACCGAGCCGCTGACGCCGGAACATGTCAAGGCACGCCTTCTGGGGCACTGGGGAACCACCCCGGGGCTGAACTTTATCTACGTACACCTGAACCGGATGATCAGAGCGCAGGATCTGAACATCCTATACATCACCGGCCCCGGACATGGAGGGCCGGGTCTGGTTGCCAATACCTGGCTGGAAGGCAGCTACAGCGAGCTTTATCCGAACATTCCGCAGAACGCGGCGGGCATGCAGCGGTTGTTCAGGCAATTCTCGTTTCCCGGTGGCATACCGAGCCACGTGGCGCCGGAAACCCCGGGCTCCATCCACGAAGGCGGCGAGCTCGGTTACTCCCTGTCCCATGCCTTCGGCGCGGTATTCGACAATCCGGACCTCATAGCCGCCTGCGTGGTCGGTGACGGTGAGGCTGAAACCGGCCCGCTGGCCACCGCCTGGCACTCTAACAAGTTTCTGAGCCCCGCCCGGGACGGCGCGGTACTGCCGATTCTGCATCTGAACGGCTACAAAATCGCCAACCCCACCGTGCTGGCGCGCATTCCCCGTGAGGAGCTGGAGAGCCTGTTCATCGGCTATGGCTACCAGCCCTATTTCGTTGAAGGCGACGAGCCAGCGCGGGTGCACCAGCGTATGGCGGCGACCCTTGATACGGTCATGGCCGAGATCCGGGCGATCCAGCAGGAAGCCCGCACCGGGGGCACGACCTCCCGCCCGCGGTGGCCAATGATTATCCTGCGCACACCGAAGGGTTGGACCGGCCCGAAAGAAGTGGATGGCCTGAAGAGTGAAGGGACCTGGCGCTCGCATCAGGTACCCATCTCGGCGATGGCGGGCAATCCGGAGCATCTGAAACTGCTTGAAGACTGGATGAAAAGCTACCGCCCTGAAGAACTGTTCGACCCGAACGGAGCCCTGAGACCGGAGCTGGCCGCCCTGGCGCCGAAAGGTGAACGGCGCATGGGCGCCAACCCGCACGCCAACGGCGGGTTGCTGATCAGGGATCTGCAACTGCCCGACTTTCGCGAATTTGCGGTTGCCGTCACCAGCCCGGGCACGGAACAGGCGGAATCGACCCGGGTAATGGGCACCTATCTGCGCGACGTCATGCAGTTGAATACCCAGACGCGGAACTTCCGCGTGATGGGGCCGGATGAGACCAGCTCCAACCGCCTTGGCGCCCTGTTCGAGGTGACCAACCGCGCCTGGATGGCCGAGACCCTGCCGGGAGACGACCACCTGGCGCCGGACGGCCGGGTCATGGAGATCCTCTCCGAGCACACCTGCCAGGGCTGGCTGGAAGGGTACCTGCTGACCGGCAGGCATGGGCTGTTTTCCTGCTACGAGGCCTTCATTCACATCATCGATTCCATGTTCAACCAGCATGCCAAATGGCTCAAGGTTGCCGGCAGCGAGGTTCCCTGGCGTCGTCCCATCGCCTCACTCAACTACCTGCTGACGTCCCACGTCTGGCGCCAGGACCACAACGGCTTCTCACACCAGGATCCCGGCTTTATCGACCATGTGGTGAACAAGAAAGCCGACGTTATTCGCGTCTACCTGCCACCTGATGCCAACACCCTGCTGTGCGTAACCGACAACTGCCTGCGTTCGCGCAACTTCGTGAATGTGATCGTGGCCGGTAAGCAGCTTGAGCCACAGTGGCTCGGCATGGACGCGGCCATCAAGCACTGTACCGCAGGTATCGGCATCTGGGAGTGGGCCAGCAACGATCAGGACAGTGAGCCGGATGTGGTGATGGCCTGTGCCGGCGACGTGCCTACCCTGGAGGTTCTGGCGGCGGTGGATATCCTGCGCTACCACCTACCCCAGCTCAGGGTGCGAGTGATCAATGTGGTGGATCTCATGACTCTGCAGGACCAGGCGGAACACCCGCACGGGCTGTCGCACAAGAACTTCGATACCCTGTTCACCACCGACAAACCGGTCATTTTTGCTTACCATGGCTACCCCTGGCTGATCCATCGCCTGACCTACCGGCGCACCAACCACAAGAATCTGCATGTGCGCGGCTACAAGGAGGAAGGCACCACCACCACGCCGTTCGACATGGTGGTGCTCAACGACATGGACCGTTTCCATCTGGCGGCAGATGTGATCGACCGGGTACCGCAACTGGGGGCTCGGGCCGCCTACCTGAAACAGTGGCTGCGGGACCGGCTCATAGATCATCAGCATTACATCATCGAGCACGGCGTGGATATGCCGGAAGTGATTCAGTGGCAATGGGGGGCAGCGGCAGGCTGAAGAGATCGGCAACTGAACCGGAATTGATCCCTGTCCCGAAACCGGAGGAGACAGGCGGTGACTGACTAGTCGAACAGCGATAGCTGATCGGAGTGGTTCCCCGATGGCACTGTGGGTCGCTTCTGAACCGGGCCTTTCCGGCTGCCATGTCGCTGCAATACCCGGTCGGTTTCGGGCCGGCTCACATGGTTGCTCCGGAAGTCGCCGATGGCCTTGCGGGCGGCGCGGGCGGCCTGCTCGTGGTCGCATATCGGGGCAATGTAGGTGTTGCCGCCGAACCGGTCCTTCTGCGTTGGCGTCATCAGCCAGGGGGTGTGAATCAGTTCTGCCGGCACGCCGGCCAGTTCCGGAATCCAGCGGCGGATAAATTCGCCCTTCGGGTCCAGCTTCCGGCTCTGCAGCACCGGGTTGTAGATGCGTAACGCATTAATGCCGGTGAGGCCGGATTGCATCTGGGCCTGGGCGTAGTGGATACCCGGCTCAAAGTCGGTGAACAGCCGGGCCAGATGCAGCGCCGGATCGCGCCAGTGCAGCCATAGCTGGTAACTGGCGAGGGCCATCAGCATCGCCCGCATACGAAAGTTGATCCAGCCGGTGTGGTCAAGGGAGCGCATGCAGGCGTCCACCAGGGGCCACCCGGTCTGGCCTTCCTCCCAGCGCTGCAGCCGTTCGGTATTGTTGGGCCCGGTTTTGAGTGCTTCCAGCTCCCGGTGCATGGCGCGGAATTCCAGCTCCGGTTCGTCTTCCAGTTTCTGCATAAAATGGCAGTGCCAGTGCAGGCGCGAGCGGAAGCTGGTCAGGCTTCTCTGTTTGCGAGGCAGGGTGTTGCGGTGATTGCCGGTGGCCTTGGCCTGCTGATAGATTTCCCGGAGGCTCACCGTGCCGTACGCAATGTGTGAGCTAAGCCGGGAGCAGGCGCGAACGGCAGTAACAGGGCTGGAAATATTGTACTGGTAGCCGACACAGCGTCGCTCCAGAAATGAGGTCAGCAGTTTCTCGCCGCGCTGGCTGCCACCGGCCTGGCGGTCCGGGCAGCGATCCGCCAGTTCGAACTCCCTGGGTGAGTGGTGTTGCCCGGTGGTCGTGATCAGTCCAGTGCCGGGAATGAACGGTGGGGCTTCCAGGGGTGATGCGCGCATCAGGTCGGTCCAGGCCCGGTCCCAGACATCCCGGTCTCGCAGCCGGCGAACCACGCCGAACTGGCGCCATTCCCGGAAGGCCACCTGATTTTCCACACACCATTCAATAACCGCCTTGTCACGCCTGAAGGTCCAGCTGCCGCCGGTTTCCTGGTGGCAGAACACGCGATCAACACCATGGCTGGCGCGTAGCTGCTTGAGGGCTTCAACCACGGACCCACGCATCACCAGCAGCTTGCTTCCGGCGTTTCGCAATTGCTGGTCCAGATCCTCAAGCGAGTCCCGGATAAAGCCCCATTGGCGACCACTGGTGTCGGGTAGCTGCCAGTAGTCGTCCTCCATCACGTACAACGGAATGACCGGCTCGCCCAGTGCGGTGGCAGCCACCAGCGGTGCGTGGTCCCGGGTGCGCAGGTCCCGTTTGAACCAGACAATTGTTGTCATCGCGGGCTACTCCGGGCACGTCGGCAACGTTCGCTGCAATAGCGGACATTTTCCCAGTCCTTCGCCCATTTCCTGCGCCAGGCAAAGGGCCGGTTGCAGGCCGGGCAGATTTTCTCGGGGAGATGGGGTTTTTTGTGCATTGGCAAAAAATGGTTTTTACTGAAAGTGAAAACTTGTACGTTCCTGAAACTCCAAAGGATTGTTCATGGCCCGATTCAGCGACCATTTGCCGGCGCCGTCGGTATTGATCTTTGACTGGCACGGTACGCTTGTCGACACTCACGATGCCATGTTCAGCGCCATGGAAGACATGCTGCCGCAGCTGGAGGAGCTGGGGCTGGTGGAGCGGCTGCTGCCGGAAGACCAGTGCCGCACGGCAGATGACGCTCGCCTGGTGCGCTATATCCGGATTTTCCGGCGCCTGCATCCGCGCATCCTGGCGGAGCGCAGGGTGTCCAGGACCGACATTTTTAACGCTATCTTTGGCGACGACAAAGACGCCAGGCTGATTGCTCACAAGGCGTACAACGCGGCCTATCGCCGGTATTTCGGCCAGGTGAGACCCTTCCAGTCCGGCGCCTACGAGTACCTGTCGGCCCTGAAAGCCATGGGGATCCGGCTGGCAATATCCACCAATCGCAACCGTGAGTTCCTGGACAAAGAACTGCGCACGGTAGACGAAGGCCGCTGGCAGCATTTGTTTGACGCCACGGTCTGCGCCGATGATGTCACCGAGTACAAACCCGATCCGGAGGTTATTCTCAAAGCCCTTGAGAAACTCGGCCTGCCGGCCGATAAGCGCGCCTGGTATGTGGGTGACAGTTACGTGGATATGCTCACCGCCAACCGGGCCGGCGTATCCGGCGTTTTCTACAATGGTGCCTGCTGGGATCCGGCCCGGATCGACAGCTGGTTCTCATACCGGGATGCGCCCGCAGCCATTCTGGACAGTTTCGAAGACCTGATGGATCTGCTGGCCCTGCTGGAACGGCACCAGCCGGAAGCCTTCCGCCAGGCGCCTGCTGAAGTCCGACCCCGGCCCTTCCCGCCGCCCCGACGGCCAGAACCTCGCATAGAACCGGACTGGCACCCGGCCGTGGTTAAACTGATCCGGCCTGCGGTGATCCTGTTCGACTGGCACGCCACCCTGGTGGATACGCTGGACGCCATGTACCACGCCGTTGATGACATGCTGCCGGATTTTCACAGGCTCGGGTTGATGGAGCGGATGGTGGCCCCCGAGGACAGCAAGACGCCGGAAGACGTCAAGCTGGTGGCCTATGTACGCGAGTTTGCGAGGCTGCACCCGAAGGTAAAAGCCGACCGGAAGATTTCCCGCACCGACATTTTCGAAGTGCTGTTCGGGGAAAACCAGGAAGCCAAGCAAATCGCCCATAAAGCGTTCAACCACCATTATCGGAAGCACTACGGCACAGTCAAGGCCTTTGAGCCCAAGGTGCGTGAGGTGCTGGAAGGCCTCAGACGGCTGAACATCGAGGTGGGGGTAATCACCAACCGGGACCGGGAGTTTTTCGAACACGAACTGGCTGCGGTGGAAGACACCGGCTGGACCCCTCTCTTTGACGTCGACGTCTGCGGAGACGACACGCCCCTCCGCAAACCCCATCCGGATCAGTTGCTGCTGGCGGTGCAGAAGCTCGATTACCCGCCGGGCCCAAGCGTCTGGTACGTCGGGGACAGCACCACGGACGTCATTGCTGCCAAGCGGGCGGGCATGACCTCGGTGTTTTTTAACGGCGCCCAGTGGGATCAGCCCTGGCTGAACCGGATCTTCCCCGGCACCCACAAACACCCGGACAGGCCGGATGTGGTGGTCAACGATTTCTCGGAATTCTGGGCCCTGGTGCTGGCCTGCGAGATCGGGCCACCCTGAGTCCGGTTCAGACCGGTTTGAGCGGATCCCAGCTCTTGCGGTTGGCCAGGAATTCCGGCCTTGGTTTATTGCCGCAGAACGGTTCCGTCAGGGTGTTGTGCACGCTGTTGTAGACAAAGAACAGGTTGCTTCGCGGCCAGCAGGACATGTTGGCGTTGGAGCCGTGCAGCGTATTGCACTCGAAAATGATCAGCGAGCCGGCAGGGCCTTTCGGCGCTTCGATCGAGTTTTCATTCATCATTCTGGTCAGACTCGCCCCGTCGGGTACCCCCAGATCCTGCATTTTCAGGGATTCCTTGTAGTTGTCTTCCGGTGTCCGGCCAACACAGGGAATAAAGTATTTGTGGGAGCCGGGGATGAGCATCAGCGGGCCATTAAATTCGTTGTTGTCGGTCATCACGATGGAACAGCTCAGGCAGCGCATGCGTGGCATGCCGTCCTCACTGTGCCAGGTCTCGAAATCCGAGTGCCAGTTGAAGCCCTTGCCCTTGAACCCGGGCTTGTAGTTGATCCGGGACTGATGGATATAAACATCGCTGTCGAGCAGCTGCTTGACAATCTTCAGCAGCTGCGGGTCCCGGGTAAGCCGGTCAAAACGTTTGGAGATTTCGTGGATTCCGAAGATGGACCGGATTTCTTCCTTTCCGGGCTCCAGAATGGTGCCCTCGGAGAGCTTGAGGTCTTCATCTTCCTCGTACTCCTGAAGCTCCTCGATGAATTTCTCCATCTCTGCTTTATCGAAAAAAGAGTCGAAAAACAGAAAACCACGTTCATCAAATTCCCGGACCTGGTCTTCCGATAATGGACCCTCTCCCAGCCTCTCTTCGGGGGTATGGACTACCGGGTCGAGCCGCTCGAACATGCTCAGTTTGCGTTCAAGGCGGGTTGGGAAAAGGTCTTGGTGACGTGCCATGACTTACCTCCTGTGTTGTTGATACTCCTTTGACCGTAGCTACAGAGAGAGCTATTTCAACCCCGAAAGGGGTGGGTTCGGCCTTGAAACATCGGGGAAAGAGGCCAGAGTTATAGTAATAGGGGTAATTACTATGCCTTATTACATGCCGATGGAGGGATCTCAATGGCACAGCACCAGGCAAAGAAAACGCGCAGAAGTTCGAACGCCCGAGCGCAGAACCGCCCGCGCAAGGTCTATCTCGTTGATGGTGCCCGAAGCCCCTTTCTCAAGGCCAGGGGCCGTCCCGGGCCTTTCTCTCCAGTGGACTTCGCCGTCCAGGCCAGCAGCCATGGCGACCGGTTTCGCTAGCCTCGTTCAGGGCTGGCCCGAGTCGGCCTTTTTCAGCACCGATTCGATATTCAGCCCCATGGCGACCACGCCCACGACTTCCGAGCCGTCCCAGGAGACAACCGGATGGCTCACGGTGATCTGGAACCGGCCCGTTGAAGCGTCGTAGTGAATGGGTGATACATACGCCACCCGACCCTCGATCTGTTCGCTGTATAGTGGCGGCATTGCGTTCTGGAACTTGGCTTCATCGCCCTGCCAGTAATCGGTTGACAGGCTGGTGAGAGCTGCCAGGGTACCGGCCTCATTGATCAGCAGTATTTCGGTGATCATGCCGTTTTGCGCAACTCGCCAGTCTCCCAGAGCCCGGGAACCGGGCAGCCCCAGAATCTGCTCGGCCATGGGTGATGCGATCCCGGGGGCCAGGGCCCGCCATTTGGCATCGATGGTCAGCACATTGGTGACGTTCGCCACATGCGGGCCTTCCTTGATTGCCTCGCGCAGGTCCAGGGTCTGGTTCAGCCCTTGCATCAGCGCCGAGGCTATTTTCTGAACTTTCCTTGTTTCCTCCTCGGACAGTTTCAGGCGGGCCGCCATGCAGTCCGGCAGAGCCCGGTTGAAGTCAGTCAGAAAGTCCGGGTGCTTTGCGGTAAAGTTTGCGCTGAGATAAAGGTGGAGCGGCGCGTAGCGAACGAAGTCGGCCTGCAGCTCGGCCTGGCTTTCAGGGGCCCTCTGTTGCAGGCTGGCCATGACCCGCTCGTCCATCAGGGCGGTATCAATGCGGCCACGTCGCAGCAGGGCCAGCAACTGTTCAGGAGAGGCGACACTCAGGTACACCGGGTAGCCATTGGCCAGAAGCCAGGCTTCTTCATTGCTGCCGGACACCACGCCAATCCGTGATGGCTCCGGGTTTGGCTCCTGCTTACGGGAGAAGAAATACCATTTCTCCAGAGCCAGCGGATCACTGTGATCCGCCACGGCGTCCAGTTCCGGCGATGGGTCGATGGCAAAGTAACCGTCGATCAGGTTCCGTCGTAGCGAGTGCAGGCCCCGGTTGGGCGGTGCAAGCCGGATACGGGTGGACCAGCCAATCTGGCCGGCGGCGCAGTCGACGGTCTCCACGGTTTCGCCGGCTACGTGGTCCAGCGCGTTATGGCTGGGCCCGGTAACCTGATAAGGCGGCGCCGGAAAGGTGTAAAGATCAAGTTGTGGGGTGGGTGTCTGAGCGCTTGCAGAGGACAGCACAAGCAGGCCCGCCAGACCCACGCCCCGTGGCCGGAAATGCATGGTGACCCTGGCATCCTTGTTAAGTTGGACAGTTCCATGAGAGTAACAGGCCACAGGGCCTTTTACCTCCCAACTTTAGGACATATTCTAGTAATGACAAACAACAACAAAATGGACTCCCATGACAGATGCAAAATCCTCCCTGCTGGTCGTTGACGACGACGCTGCCATCCGCGAATTGTTGCAGGAGCACCTGTCGCGGGTCGGCTATGATGTACGCACTGCGGCAGAAGGCGATGCCATGCGCCGGCAGCTTGAAGCCGGCCCGGTGGATCTGATCGTGCTGGATGTCATGATGCCGGGCGACGACGGCTTTACCCTCTGCCGGGAAATCCGGGAGCACTCCCGGGTACCGATCATCATGCTCACCGCGAGTTCCGACGAAACCGACCGGGTGGTGGGGCTTGAGCTGGGGGCCGATGACTATCTGGCCAAACCCTTCAGCGCCCGGGAGCTTCAGGCCAGGGTCAAGGCCCTGCTGCGCCGGGCGCGCTTCGCGGTGGCAGGCAACCCCAGATTTGTGCTTTTTGATCGTTGGCGCCTTGATACCCTGGCCCACGAGCTCCTGAACGACACTGGCGAGCGAACGCCGCTCTCGGGGGCCGATTTCGCTCTATTACAGCTGTTTCTTGCCCACCCCAACGAGGTGCTGGACCGGGATACCATATCGGGCGTTACCCGGGGCCGGGAGTCCATGCCCCTGGACCGGGTGGTGGATGTGGCGGTCAGCCGGCTGCGCCAGCGGCTTGGGGATCAGGGGCGGGACCCGAAACTGATCAAGACCGTGCGAGGCTCGGGCTACCTTCTGGCGGCAACGGTGACTCATGCCCCCGAGTGATTCCGGAAAGCTCCGGCCCGCATCCCGCCCTGGCTTTCCTTCGAGGCGCTGGTTTGCCTCCATCCGCTGGTTCCCTTCCTCGCTCCTGGGTCGGGTACTGCTGCTGACCCTGCTGGCAATGGCCAGTGCCCAGGTCATTTCCAGTGTCGCCTGGATCGCCACCTTCAGGGCGCAACAGGTGCAGGGGCTTGTTGCTACCACCCGTAACCTGGCCCAGTCGGCAGCGGCAACGGCGCAGTTCTTCAACTCACTGCCCCAGGAATACCGGCACATTGTGCTGGACCAGCTCCGCGACATGGGTGGCACCCGGTTTTTTGTCTCGCTCAATGACAATCTGATCAAGATGACCTCATTACCTGATACCGAGCGCAAACGGCTGGTGACTGAGGTCGTGGAGTCGGAGTTGCGCAAGCGCCTTGGCAACCAGATCAATCTGCACGTCGAGTTCGTGCACCCTGATAATGTCCGCATCCTGAATACCGAGTTGCCGCTGGATGCCCTGCCGCCCTCCTGGGCCCATTATGCCCTGACGCTGGAGCCGCTGAATCCGCCGGTTCTGGTTACCCAGATCGAAGTGACGGAGAGCGAATGGCTGTACCTGGCGGCCGCGCTTCCGGCGCCCTATGTATCGCTCGAGGACGAGGGGATACCGGGGCAGCAGATCCTGTTCCTGGTGGTGATGATCGCCATTCTGTTCCCCGTACTTGCCTGGCTGATACGGCAACAGACGCGGCCCTTGCGCAAACTGGCCAAAGCCGCCCGCGACCTGCCGCTGGATGACAGCCAGCCTCCATTGGCGGAGCAGGGCAGTGCGGAAATCCTGGCGGTTACTCGCAGCTTCAATACCATGCGGCGGCGGCTGCAGAGTTACATCAGCGACCGGAATCAGATGTTCCGGGCCATTTCCCATGATCTCAAAACCCCGATTACCCGGCTGCGGTTGCGGGTGGATCTGATCGACGACGACGTGATGCGTGAGCGGCTTGAGGCGGACCTCCAGGAACTGGAGCTGCTGGCCAAAAACGCCCTGCAGTCGATGAAGGATACCGACATACACGAGAATGCCGAGCCCGTGGATGTGGAGCGCATGCTCAAAGGCATGGCGGAAGCCTATCAGGGAGAGGCCTCGGGTCGTGTCACGGTGCAGGGCCACTGCCGGCCCTACCGGGGCAAGCCGTTGGCCCTGAAGCGGTGTTTCGGCAACCTGGTGGATAACGCCGTCAAGTATGGACACAAGGCGCTGGTTCGCCTTGAAGACGGGCCGGGCCGGCTGGCCATCCATGTGCAAGACGAGGGCCCGGGGGTCTCCGAAGACCAGCTTGCACGCATCTTCGAGCCCTACTACCGGCTGGATGACAACCAGCGCCAGGGCTTTGGCCTGGGCCTGGGCATCGCCCGGAACATTGCCCAGAGCCATGGCGGCGAGCTGGAGATCAGCAATCGGCCCGAGGGTGGCCTGCACGTAACGCTCACGCTGCCCCGCCACTGAACTGCCCATGTAACACTGCCCATGTAACAACGCTGTTACATGGGGCTTTCTGTTTGATACTTAGTGTTTCGGTTTCCTGCCATAGACTCCAGAGTTGCCAATACAACAAAAACAAGGAGTCAAAATGTTCAACACTACGTATGGCACCACGTCTGTAAAAACCATCTCCAAAGGGCATCTGCTTGCCGTTGCCGTCAGCCTGGTTTCGCTGGGACTGATGGCGGGACAGGCCCAGGCCCAGGATCAAAACCAGGAAGCTCAGAGTGTTGAGGAACGTCTGGCAGCCCTTGAAGCCAGGCTGGCCGACGTTGAGCCAAAGGCCAACGGCCTGGAAGGCTTTTCCTTCAACACCTACGCCCGCTCCGGACTGCTGCTCGGCGGTGACCTGCAGAGCGTGCCGGGTGGTCCCTACCTGACGCCGGCCGGTTCGGTGGGAGGCCCGGTGGGCCGCCTTGGTAACGAGCCGGACACCTATCTAGAGGCCATCCTGAACTACAAACAGGTGGCGGAGAATGGGACTCAATCCCACTACCGCCTGATGATTGCCGATTCCACCACGTCCTCGAACGACTGGACCGCCGGTGATGGCGCCCTGAATGTGCGCCAGGCCTATGTCGAGTTCAGCAATCTGGCCAGTTTCTCTGGCATCTTCGAGGACTCGTCAATCTGGGCCGGCAAACGCTTTGACCGGGATCTCAACTTCGACATCCACTGGCTGGACAGCGATATCATCTTTCTCGGTGGCCTGGGTGCCGGGATCTACGACGTCAGGTTCAGCGACAATGTGAAATCCAACTTCTCCCTGTATGGCCGCAGTTTTATAGATTTTCCGGCGGATACCGACTTTGTGCCCTCCGGGAGCTACAGCACCGATAACCTGATCCTGACCGCCGACAACTACTTCGGCAACTGGCAGTGGACCCTCAGTGGCATGAAAGCCCAGGACAATGACCAGCGTCTGGTGAATGGCACCAATACGTCGGCCGCCGAAACCGGTATTCACACCATGCTCGCCTACCATGGCGACAGCTTCTTCGGCATGGCTGACGGCACCTTCAAGGTGGCCGTGCTGCACGGGCAGGGCCTCGGTGCCGAGACCAAGAACCTCGGCGCCGACGGCAACCTGAATGAAGACGCGAGCAGCACCCGGGTCGCCGCCTATGGCACCACCTATCTGACGGACACCTGGCGCTTTGCCCCGGCCATCATGGCGGAAACCAGCACCGACCGTTACCTCGAGGGAGACGAGTATCAGTGGCTGACCTTCAACGCCCGGCTGGCCAACGAGATTACCGCCAATTTCGAGATGCAGTATGAGGCGTCCTGGCAGACCATGGATCTCAAGACCATGGGCTACGATGGCCGCAACGCCGTCGATGGTGACTACAGCCGTTTCACCATCGCGCCGACTTTCAAACCCCAGGTGGGTGGCTTCTGGAACCGCCCGGAGATCCGGGTGTTCGCCAGCTACTCCACCTGGGACGACAAGCTTGAAAGCTACGCAGCCGGCGATCCGTTGGGTGCCGACAGTGATTTCGAGAGCGCCCAGTGGACCTTCGGTACTCAAATGGAAATCTGGTTCTGAACCTGATCAAGACAACAAAACAGGAAGGAATGACTATGAATATCCTGAAGAAAACCCTGACTGCCGCAGCCATCTCGGCTGCCCTGTTGCCGGCCACTGCTGTCCAGGCTGGTGAAGTGGAAGTGCTGCATTGGTGGACCGCCGGCGGTGAAGCCCGCGCCGCGGCCGCCCTGAAGGAAATGATGGAAGAACAGGGCCACACCTGGAAAGACTTTGCCGTGGCCGGCGGTGGCGGTGAGGCCGCCATGACCGTGCTCAAGACCCGTGCCGTTTCCGGTAATCCGCCCGCCGCTGCCCAGATCAAGGGCCTGGATATCCAGGAGTGGGCCAAGCTGGGTTTTCTCACCAGCCTGGATGATGTCGCCGAGGCCAACAACTGGGACCAGTTGATCCCGCCGGTCATTGCCGATGTCATGAAATACGAGGGTAGCTATGTGGCGGTGCCGGTCAACGTGCACCGGGTGAACTGGCTGTGGGCCAACCCGGATGTGCTGGAAAAGGCCGGCGTCAAGGTGCCCACGACGCTCGATGAATTCTACAAGGCTGCCGAAAAACTGGAGGCCGCCGGGGTAATTCCCCTGGCTCATGGTGGCCAGCCCTGGCAGGACGCCACCGTATTTGAAGCCGTGGCTCTGGCCGTTATGGGGCCGGAGGACTACGCCAGAGCCTTTGTGGAGCATGACATGGAGGTGATCAACAGCCCGATGATGGAAAAGGTGTTCTCCGAGTTTGCCAAGGTGATGAGCTACGTCGACGACAACGCTGCCGGCCGGGACTGGAATACCGCCACTGCCATGGTGATCCGGGGTGACGCGGCCATGCAGATCATGGGTGACTGGGCCAAGGGCGAGTTCACTGCCGCCGGCCTGACGCCGGGCGAGGACTACATCTGCGCGCCGGCACCGGGCACCGCCGGTGAGTTCACCTTCAACGTGGACTCCTTTGCCATGTTCAGCCTGGACGACGACGAGAACACCGAAGCGCAGAAGGACCTGGCCCGCACCATCCTGGAGCCGGAGTTCCAGACGGTGTTCAACAAGGCCAAGGGCTCCATCCCGGTGCGCACCGACATGGATATGTCGAACTTTGATGCCTGTGCCCAGGCCTCCATGGATGCTTTCAAGAGCAGTGCCAAAAATGGCGGGCTGGTGCCGAGCTTTGCTCACGGCCTGGCGACCACCAGCTATATCCAGGGCCAGATCTTTGACGTTGTCACCAACTTCGTGAACACCGACGACAAGGATCCCGCCCGGGCAACCGATCAGCTGGCAGCCGCGATCAAGGCCGCCATGTGATCCGGCGGGGGCCACTCGCCAGATTCCATGGCGAGTGGCCCCCGATCCTTTCGGGAGATATTTCATGGAACACATTCAACGCCAACCTGCCCGGATGGCCCGGTCGCACTCGCGTTTTCTCGACGCGTTGCAGCGCTGGCTGCCGAAGCTGGTTGTTGCTCCGACCTTCGTGCTGGTCGGTGTCGGTATCTACGCCTTCATGATCTGGACTGGCATCCTGTCGTTCACCAGTTCCAGCTTTCTGCCGGTGTATGAATTCATCGGTTTTGACCAGTACGCCAAGCTGATGACCAACGATCGCTGGCTCACCGCCTCGATTAACCTGGGCATCTTTGGCGGCCTGTTTATCCTGAGCTGCCTGGTGATCGGTGTGTTTCTGGCGATATTCCTGGACCAGAGAATCCGCCAGGAAGGTGCCATCCGCACCATCTACCTCTACCCCATGGCGCTGTCCATGATTGTGACCGGTACCGTGTGGAAGTGGATTCTCAACCCCAGCCTGGGATTGGAGAAGCTGATGCACGACTGGGGCTGGACCTCATTCAGTTTCGACTGGCTGGTGGAGTCCGACATGGCCATCTACACCATTGTCATGGCGGCGGTCTGGCAGGCTTCTGGATTCGTTATGGCCCTTTTCCTGGCCGGACTTCGGGGTGTGGATTCCTCCATTATCCGCGCAGCCCGAGTGGATGGCGCCAGCCTGCCGCTGATCTACGGCAAGATCATTCTGCCGTCCCTGCGACCGGTATTTTTCAGCGCGCTGATGGTACTGGCCCACATCGCCATCAAGAGTTTTGATCTGGTGATGGCCATGACCGCCGGTGGCCCGGGCTATTCCACCGACCTGCCAGCGGTATTCATGTACACCCATACCTTTACCCGGGGCCAGATGGGCCTTGGCTCCGCCAGCGCCATGCTCATGCTGGGCGCCATCCTCGCTCTGCTGGTGCCTTATCTGTATTCCGAACTGAGGGAGAAGCGCCATGACTGATGTCGTACGTACCGGCTTTCGTCCCAGTCGCGTGGCCGTTTACGGTGTATTGCTTCTGGCCGCCCTGGTGTACCTGATTCCCCTGTTCATCATGCTGGTGACCAGCTTCAAGACGCCCATGGATATCCGTACCGGTAACCTGATGTCCCTGCCCACGGACTGGACCGTCATCGGCTGGACCAAAGCCTGGTCCGAGGCCTGCACCGGTGTGGATTGTGGCGGGATCCGCGGTTACTTCTGGAACTCGTTCAAGATGACCGTGCCTGCCGTGCTGATTTCCACCCTGCTGGGCGCGTTCAATGGCTACGTGCTGTCCAAGTGGAAGTTCAAGGGCTCCAACCTGTTCTTCGGCATGCTGCTGTTCGGCTGCTTCGTGCCCTTCCAGGTGGTGCTGCTGCCCATGGCGGCGACGCTCGGCCAGCTGGGTCTGGCCAACACCACCACCGGTCTGGTGCTGGTGCACGTGATCTACGGCGTGGCCTTCACCACGCTGTTCTTCAGAAACTACTACGTGGCTATTCCGGATGCCCTGATCAAGGCGGCCCGGCTGGACGGCGCTGGCTTTTTCACCATTTTCTTCCGCATCCTGCTGCCCATGTCGACGCCGATCTTCATGGTGTCGCTGATCTGGCAGTTCACCCAGATCTGGAACGACTTCCTGTTTGGTGTGGTGTTTGCCAGTGGCGACAGCCAGCCCATCACCGTGGCGCTGAACAACCTGGTCAACACCAGTACCGGGGTAAAGGAATACAACGTGGATATGGCCGCGGCCATGATTGCTGCGCTGCCCACACTGGTGGTCTACATCGTCGCCGGCAAATATTTCATCCGGGGGCTGACCGCCGGATCTGTCAAAGGTTGATCTGAGAGGATAACAACAATGTCTCAATTGGAACTGCGGAGCATCCGCAAAACCTATCCGGGCGTGGCCGAGGAGACCCTCAAGGGTATCGACATCGACATCGCGTCCGGGGAATTCATCATTCTTGTCGGCCCTTCCGGCTGCGGCAAATCCACCCTGATGAACACTATTGCCGGCCTGGAAACCATTACCGACGGCTCGATTGTCCTTGACGGCAAGGACATCTCCAACATGGAGCCGAAAGACCGGGACATCGCCATGGTGTTCCAGTCCTACGCCCTGTACCCCACGATGACCGTGCGGGAGAACATCGCGTTTGGCCTCAAGATCCGGCGGCGGCCGAAAGCCGAGATTGATCAGGAGGTGGAGCGGGTGGCTGATCTGCTACAGATCTCCGGCCTGCTGAACAAGAAGCCGGCAAACCTCTCCGGCGGACAACAGCAGCGGGTCGCCATGGGCCGCGCCCTGGCCCGCCGGCCGAGCATCTACCTGTTCGATGAGCCACTGTCCAACCTGGATGCCAAGCTGCGGGTGGAAATGCGCACCGAGATCAAGAAGCTGCATCAGCGCCTGAAAACCACTATCGTGTACGTGACCCACGACCAGATCGAGGCCATGACCCTGGCGGACCGGATTGCCGTGCTCAAGGATGGCGAGCTGCAGCAGCTGGGTACACCGAAAGAGGTGTACAACACACCGGCCAACCTGTTCGTGGCCGGCTTCATGGGCTCGCCGGCCATGAGCTTTGTGCCGGTCACCGTGGAGCAGGGCGGACAGGGATTGTACGCGCAGGTGCAGGGCAACAACGGTAGCGAACTTGAATTGCCGTTACCGGACTACCTGTCCGACCGTGTCGGCCGCCAGGTGATCCTCGGCATTCGCCCGGAACACATCACCCAGCCCCGGGACCAGAAGAACGATCAGACCCTGGTCACCAAGGGCGAGTTCACCATCGAGGTGACCGAGCCCACGGGCCCGGATGTGATCGCGCTGATCCAGCTCAACGACACCAACGTGCATTGCCGGATTGATCCGGAGCACCCGGTGACCTGGGGCGAGACCGCCGAGCTGATGTTCGATATGAAAAAAGTGGTGTTCTTTGATCCGGAGACGGAACAGCGGATTGCTCCCCACTGATGCTTAAAGCTGCTCCAGGTTCGCCAGCAGATGTTCGGCGCGCCGGAGCAGCGCTTCCCGCCTTTCCGGTTTCTGCTTGTCCCAGTTGCGGTACATCATACCCATGCGGGGATTGCCCGCAAATTCATGCCGGTGCCGGTCGATGAAATGCCAGTACAGGGCGTTGAACGGGCAGGCATCGTCCTCCGTGGCCTTGTTCACCTTGTAGTGGCAGTTGCTGCAATGGTCCGACTGGCGCTGGATGTACTTGCCGCTGGCGGCGTAGGGCTTTGAGCCCAGGTAGCCGCCATCGGCATGCATTACCATGCCCAGCACATTCGGCAGTTCCACCCAGTCATAGGCATCGGCGTAGACCGCCAGATACCAGTCGCAGATCTCCTCGGGTCTGATGCCGGCCAGCAAGGCGAAATTACCGGTGACCATCAGCCGCTGGATGTGATGGGCGTATGCGTTGCGCCGGGTGGCGTCAATAGCCTTGTGCATGCAGCGCATTTTTGTGTCACCGGTCCAGTAGAACCAGGGCAGGGCGCGTGTGTTGCCCAAGCGGTTTTCCTGTGCATAGGCCGGCATGTTCAGCCAGTAGATGCCTCGGACAAACTCCCGCCAGCCCAGGATCTGCCGGATAAAGCCTTCCACCGCATTGATTGGCGCCCGGCCGGCATACCAGGCCTGAGCCGCTGCCTCACACACCGCCAGTGGATCCAGCAGCCCGCAGTTGATGTAGGGCGAGAGAATGGAGTGAAAGAGCCAGTCCTCGGTATCTGATATCGCGTCCTGGTAATCGCCGAAACAGGGCAGGGCGAAGTCGATGAAGTGTTCAAGGGCCGCTTGGGCATCTTCCGCCGTCACCGCAAAATGGAAGTCGTCGGTGGTGCCGAAGTGATCGCTGAAATGCTCGTCCACCAGCTTGATCACTTCCCGGGTAGTGGCATCCGGCTCCACCTGGAACGGCGCGGGTGCCGGCGGCTTGCCGGTCCATTTCTTGCGATTGTCGGCATCGAAGTTCCACTGCCCGCCTTCCGGTTCTCCCTCCGGTGTCATCAATAATCCGGTTTTCTTGCGCATTTCCCGGTAAAAGAACTCCATTCGAAGCTGTTTGCGGCCCTTTGCCCAATCGGCGAATTCCTCTTTGCTGGCGATGAACCGGGTATCCGGCCGGATCTCCACTGGCACACCGAGACGATCATGCCACTGGCTGATTTGTTCATGCAGGCGCCACTCGCCGCATTCGGTGGTGATCACCCTGTCCGCGTTCAGCTGCCGAACCTGATCCGCCACCACCGCTTCCAGGCTCTGGTGCGGGTTGTCCGGGTGGTAGCGCTGGTAATGCACCTGCCAGCCGTCCTCCCGCAGGTGGTCGGCAAAGTGGCGCATGGCGCTGAACAGCAGCACCAGTTTTTTCTTGTGGTGGTTGGTATAACTGGCCTCGTCGTGCACTTCTGCCATGACAACCAGATCTTCGTTGCGATCGGCTCCATCGAGGGCGCTGAGGTTGGGGGAGAGCTGATCGCCCAGGATGAGAATGAGGTTGGCCATGAACGGACTCCGGCAGTTGCGGGTTACACCAAAGAGGTAGCCAGAATACGCCAAGGGCGCAAGGGTGGTTCAGCGCGGGGGATGCTAGACTTGAAGTCATGATCAGCTGACCCGCATCAAACCCTTCGGGGCTGGAGTCAGAGATAATGCCGTTGAAAAAGGGGTCAGAAGAAGGCTTTCTTCTGACCCCGGAGTAAACTTGGGGTCTGATGAACGCCTTCATCTGACCCCGACTTCACCGACCAAACCCGAGTTACTTATGGCCTCCAACACCGCCACCAAAAACGACCTCCCCGCCTTCATCTGGGACGACGCCCTGATCCGGCGTTACGACCTCAGCGGACCCCGCTACACCTCCTACCCGACGGCGGTGGAATTCACCCCGAACTACCGGGTCGAGGACATGGTCAAGGCGGCCGGGCGCAGCAAGGCCGCGGGTGGCCCGATCTCGCTATACACCCACCTGCCGTTTTGCGCGCACCTGTGCTACTACTGCGCCTGCAACAAAGTGATCACCAAGAAGCGTGACAAGGCCATGCCTTACGTGGAGCGGGTGCTCAAGGAAGCGGCGATCCAGTCGAAGCTGTTCGGCGCCGATCGCCCGGTCCAGCAACTGCACTGGGGCGGTGGCACGCCCACCTTCCTGCCAAAGGATGTAATGCAGCACCTGATGGCAGGGTACGGCGAACTGTTCAACCTGCAGACCGGCGACGACCGGGACTACAGTGTGGAGATCGATCCCCGGGAAGTGGACCAGGACACCCTGCCGACCCTCTGGGACCTGGGCTTCAACCGTATCAGCCTGGGCGTTCAGGACGTGAACCCCGAGGTGCAGAAAGCGGTCAACCGCATCCAGCCCCGGGACATGACCGAGGCGGTACTGAATGAAGCTCGGAAGATCGGTTTCCGATCCATCAACCTGGACCTGATCTACGGCCTGCCGTACCAGACCCCGGAGAGCTTCGCCGAGACCCTGGAAGCGGTGATCGAGATGTCCCCTGACCGTCTCTCGGTGTTCAGCTATGCGCACCTGCCGGACCGGTTCTATCCCCAGACCCGGATCCAGGCCGAGACACTGCCGAGCCCGCAGCAGAAGCTCACCATTTTGCACAACACCATCAACCGCCTGCTGGAGGCCGGTTACGAGTATATCGGCATGGACCACTTTGCCAAGCCGGACGACAGCCTGGCCGTGGCCCAGCGGGAAGGCCGCCTGCACCGGAATTTCCAGGGCTACACCACCCACTCGGACTGCGACCTGGTATCACTCGGTGTCTCCGCCATCGGACAGACCGACGATGCCTACTTCCAGAACAACCATGATCTGCCGGCCTGGGAAGCGGCCATCGACGCCGGTCAGCTGGCCACGGTCCGTGGCGTGAGCCTGAGCCGCGACGACCGCATCCGCCGCTGGGTCATCGGCCAGCTGATCTGCCAGTTCCGCCTGGATCGCCAGCAGTTCGCCGACGCCTGGGGTGAGGATTTCGACCGCTATTTCGCCGACGAGCTCAACCGCCTGCACCCGATGATCAAGGACGAACTGGTGGCCGACGAGGGCCAGGTGCTGCAGGTCCAGCCTGCCGGCCGGTTGTTGATTCGGGCCATCTGCCAGATCTTCGACTTGTATCGGAAGGAAGGGGCCAGCCAGCGGTTTTCGCGGATTATCTGAGCGCCGGGGCAGATTCCAAGACGGGGTCAGAAGAAGGCTTTCTTCTGACCCCATTTTCACACCCGAGTTAGCGCCAATTCCCAAAGCCAGGTTCAAGAAAGCTTTCTTCTGACCCCATTTTCACCCTCGAGTCAGCGCCAAACTCCGAGCCAGACGCCAAGACGGGGTCAGATGAAAGCCTTCATCTGACCCCTTTCCACTCCCCCCCCCAGGGGTCTGAAGAAAGCCTTCTTCTGACCCCGAGTTAGCGCCAAACTCCGAGCCAGGTTCCAAGACGGGGTCAGATGAAAGCTTTCATCTGATCCCAACTTCACTCCCCACGCCACTCCGCTGACAAAGGTCAAGGCACCCCGGCCCCCCAGCCGATACCCTCTAACTACCCAATTCCAGCGGAGAAACCCATGGAACTCGTGTGCCCGGCCGGCAGTCTGCCGGCCCTGAAAACCGCCGTGGATAATGGTGCCGACGCGGTCTATATCGGCTTCCGCGACAGCACCAACGCCCGCCAGTTCGCGGGCCTGAACTTCAACGACAAACGCGCCGCCGAGGGCATCGATTACGCTCACTCCAGAGGCCGCCGCGTGTTCTGCGCCATCAACACCTACCCGCAACCGGATGGCTGGGAACAGTGGAAGGCTGCGGTCGACCGCGCCGCGGGCCTGGGGGTGGATGCCATCATTCTCGCCGACATGGGCCTGCTCGATTATGCCGCGAATCGTTATCCGGACATCCCCCGGCATCTGTCGGTACAGGGCTCGGCCACCAGCTATGAGGCCCTGTCCTTCTACAAGGACAACTTCGACATCCGCCGGGCAGTGTTGCCCCGGGTGCTGTCCCTGGACCAGGTGCGTGGCGTGGCCAAACACAGCCCGGTGGAGCTGGAGGTGTTCGCCTTCGGCAGCCTGTGCATCATGGCCGAAGGGCGCTGCTACCTGTCCTCCTATCTGACGGATGAATCTCCCAACACCCGCGGTGCCTGTTCACCCGCCAAGGCCGTGCGCTGGCAGGAAACGCCCCAGGGTCTGGAGTCGCGCCTGAACGACGTGCTGATCGACCGTTACGGCCAGGGTGAATCCGCCGGCTACCCGACCCTGTGCAAGGGCCGGTTCGAGGTGGAAGGCAGCGTCTATCACGCCATTGAGGAGCCGGTCAGCCTGAACACGCTGGACCTGCTGCCGGAGCTGCAGGAGCTGGGCATCAGCGCCGTCAAAATCGAAGGCCGCCAGCGCAGCCCGGCCTACATTGCCGATGTGGCTCGCACCTGGCGCCAGGCGCTGGACAACCTGGATAGAACTCCGGGCATGTTCACCGTGGAGAATGACTGGCGCAACACCCTGTCCGGGCTTTCCGAAGGCGGCCTGACCACCCTGGGCGCCTATCACCGCAAGTGGAAATAAGGTTCTGCCAATCATGATGAAACTTTCTCTCGGACCCATCCTGTGGTTCTGGTCCAAGCAGACCGTGTTCGATTTCTACGCCAAGGCGGCCGAATGGCCGGTGGATACTATCTACCTGGGTGAGGCGGTCTGTTCCCGGCGCCGTGAACTGAAACCGGATGACTGGTTTGACCTGGCCAGGGACCTGAAAGCCTGCGGCAAGGAGGTGGTGATTTCCACCCAAACCCTGATCGAGTCGGAAGCCGACCTTCGTCGCCTGCGCCGGATCTGCGATCAGAATGAGTTCCTGGTGGAGGCCAACGATCAGAGCGCGGTGCAGGTGGCCAGCCGCCATCAGATTCCGTTTATTACCGGCCCTTCCATGAACATCTACAACGTTGCAACCCTCAAGGTGCTGGCAAAGCAGGGACTGAAAGGCTGGAACCTGCCGGTGGAGCTGGGCAAGGACACCCTGGAGCAGCTGATCACCGGCCTGAAGCAGGAAGGCCTGGATCTGCCAGCCGAAGTGTTTTCCTGGGGCTTCCTGCCCCTGGCCTGGTCGTCCCGCTGTTTCACCGCCCGCCACTACAACCTGCCCAAGGACAATTGCGAGTTCCGTTGTCTGCAGCATCCGGACGGCATGGAGTTACGTTCCCGGGAATCCCAGGAGCTGTTCCGCCTGAACGGCATTTCCACACTCTCGGGTTCCCGCTACGACCTGATGCGTGAACTGCCGGAGATGGAGCGGATGGGCGTGAACACGGTGCGCCTGAGCCCGGAACATCAGGGCATGGAGGAAGTGGTAAAACGCTTTGATCAGGTACGCCGGGGGGAAGTGCCGGCCACCGACCCGCTGCAGCTGGTGGAGGCACCACCGTGCAACGGGTACTGGTATGGCAAGCCGGGGATGGATCTGATCGGCTGAGACCGATCAGTCCCGAACAGGTTTGACGCCGGGAAAACGGTCAGACACATACGTGCTGTGGCACTGGATGCAGTTGCCTGTCATTTTGCCGAACAGCTGGTGTTGCTTCGCCGTGTCGTCATTCCTGCCGGCCTCTGCCAGCGATGCCGCGAGTTGATGAAACTCCTTGTCCAGCTGGATAAAGCCTTCCGGTACCGCCGACATCAGATCTTTACGATCCTGTTCAGTAAGTGACTGCTGCAGGATAAAGCTGTCGTGAATATCCTGGGCTTGCTTTGCAACCTTGGCATGCTGGCCCATAACGATGGCCGAATGAATCTGCCCCATCGCCGTCTGAATGGACCGCATCTCTTCACGCAACAGACGATCCAGTTTCTCGGTCAGCTTGGGCGTGACCGGTTCGGCAGCCGTGGCAGCGAATGACACGGTTAGGCTCAGGAGGAGTATGCCCAGAAGCGATCCGCTCGTTTTTGTCATGATGGTGCCCCTCTATCAATGAATGGTGAGCGTCATGCAGGCTACCACTGTTGGGTAACAAGCCTGTTGAGATATGTTAATTGTCCGTCGTCTGTCGAATCCTCCCGCCTATCGGGACCTGGCGGAAGCGGACCAGCCCAGATCCTCCAGGATGACGTAGAGCGCCGGCAGTCCCAGTAGCACGATGATGGTGGAGACCAGCAAGCCAAACACCACGGAAATCACCAGTGGAATCACCGCCATGGCCTGGGTGCTGGTTTCCGCAAGCAGGGGTAACAGGCCGGCTATGGTGGTGCTGGTGGTGATCAGGATGGCCCGGAACCGGTTCCGGCTGGCGGCACCGGCAGCGTCGGCAGTGCTCATGCCCTGTTCCCGATAGGACTTTATGAACTGCACCAGCAGGATCGCGTTGTTCACCACGATGCCGGCCAGGGACGCTGCGCCGATCAGCGAGGGCATGGACAGGTTGTAGCCCATGAGCAGGTGGCCCCAGATTGCTCCCATGAACGCCAGCGGGATCGACAGCATCACGATGATCGGCTCGAGATAGCTGCGGAACTGGAAGGAGAGAATCAGGAAGATGCCCAGCAGGCCGATCAGCAGGCCCCGGGCGATGGACTGGCCGGTTTCCCGGGAGCGCGCGGTCTGGCCCTCCACCTGTATCGTGATTTCCGGCCATTGTTCGCGAAGCTCCGGAAACACGCTATTCTGCACGTCGGTGACGATGGCATCGGCATTGGTTTCCCGGCCGTTCACATCCGCCGACACCGTGACGGTGCGCAGGCCGTCAATGCGGGTCACCTGGGCCCAATGGCGTTCGTCGGTAATGTCGGCGACCTCCCGCAACGGAATCATCTGGCCGTTCTTGCCGGTGATGACCGTGTCTTCCAGAAACGCCCGGGTGGTGCGCTCGGCGCTGCTCTGGCGCACCAGAATCTCGATGTGCTGGTCGCCGATCTGAACGGTATCGACAATATCGCCCAGCAAACCGGTGCGGATCTGGCCGGCGACATCGCTGGCGGTCAGGCCCAGTGCTAGGGCGCTGTCCTTGAGTGTCAGGATGCGTTGGGGATTGCCCGGGCGCAGGTCGTCCAGCACGTTGAAGGTGCCCGTATAGCTTGCCACTGCGTTGCCCAGGTAGCGGGCCGCTTCTTTCAGTTGATCCAGGTCGCTGCTCTGCAGGCGGATTTCGATGGGAATGCCTGCCGGACCAAAGCCCGGCTCCTGAATGTTCAGCGCGACCAGGCCGGGAATGTCACCGATTTCTTCATACCAACGATCGGTCAGGGTGGCCAGATCGACGGTGCGGTTTTCTGCGGTGAGCAGGTCGGCCATCACGGTAGCCACATGGGCGCCTTTCTCGCCGGCACCGGCGTGCTGGTTGAAGCGGGTCTGAAGGTTGCGTACCAGAGCCTGGCCATCCGGTTGCTTCGGGCTGTATTCCTCGTTCAACCGGAGCATGGCTTCGGTAATGCGGTTGGTGATTTCCCGGGTCCGGTGCAGTGGAGTGCCCTGGGGCATGAGTACCCGGGCTTCCAGTACATCGCCGTCGATTTCCGGCATGGCTTCCATGCGCACGTGGCCGCCTGCCATCAGGCCGACAGAGCCGAGCAGGACAATCAGTATGCCGGCCAGTACCCCATAGCGAACGCGGATGGCTCCATCGGTCAGTTGCCCTACCTTTTCCCGGGTTGCTTCAAAGCCCCGGTCAAACCGCGCACGAAAGCGGGAAGGGGGTTTGTCCCGGCCTTTGCCCAAACCACTTTTCAGGTGGTGGGGCAAAATCCAGAAGGCTTCGATCAGGGAGGCGGCGAGGGCGGCGATCAGAACCACCGGCAGGACTTCCAGAACCGATCCCAGTTCGCCGGCCAGAAACGCCAGGGGTAAAAACACGGAGACGGTGGTCAGAAACGAG
Source organism: Marinobacter subterrani (assembly GCF_001045555.1). Taxonomy (NCBI): domain Bacteria; kingdom Pseudomonadati; phylum Pseudomonadota; class Gammaproteobacteria; order Pseudomonadales; family Marinobacteraceae; genus Marinobacter; species Marinobacter subterrani. The sequence goes on along the minus strand of NZ_LFBU01000001.1, from coordinate 2,531,711 downwards.
GACAACACGCCCGGCAGGATTTCCAGGGTGCCCTGGGCGGCGGCCTGAAGCGGGGTAGCGCCTTCGGTGGCATGGCGGGCAATGTTCTCGGTGATCACCACCGAATCATCCATCACAATACCAATGGCCATGAGTAGCGCTACCAGGGTGATCATGTTCAGGGACAGCCCGGTCAGGGCCATCATTACGAAGGCGCCGGCAAAGGCTGACGTCAGGCCAAACAGCGCCCAGAAGGCCAGCCGGGGCCGGAAGAACAGGGCCATCACCAGCCCCACCAGCAGCAGACCGGTAATGCCGTTGCCGACCAGCATCTGCAGGCGGTCCCTGACAATAGAGGTCATGTCCTGGGTGATTTCCAAGTTGACGGTGCCATCCCGCCGGGCAGTTTCTTCGGCAATGAACGTCTGCAGCGCATCCATCACTCGAAGGGCATCATCACCCCGGTTCTTGTGGATTTCCAGGATGATTGCCCGCTGACCATTGAACTCAGCCCGTTCCTCCTCCCGTTCATAAGTTTCAGACAGGGTGGCGATATCGCCAAGGGTAAGCACGGCACCGGCCTGGCCGCCCAGCACGGGCAGGCTGGCGAGAGCTTGCAATGAGCGCCGCTCATCCACAAAGCGCAGCTGGATATACTGGCTGTCCGTTTCCAGGGTGCCCAGAGGCATGTCGACGTTCTGGTTGCCGATGGCCCGGGCAATATCCCGCACGCCCAGGCCGTACTGACGTAAACGGTCCTGGGATATCTCCACCTGCCACTGGCGCTGGGACAGACCCACCGGTACCACATCGGCAACACCGTCGATGGCAAACAGGCGGTCTTCCAGCTGCTTGGTGTAGCTTTCCAGGTGGGCAAAGCTCATGGGGCCAGTGACGGCGATGGCAGCGACCAGGTCGGTGCGGTAGAGCTCCCGGATGATCGGATCTTCGGCTTCTTCAGGCAGGTCCGTCAGGGCTTCAACCTCGGTGCGGATATCATCCAGAAACCGACCCATGTCGCCACCGGGTCCCATGCTGGCAATGGTCTGGGCCTGGTTGTCCCGGGCAGTGCAGGTAATCTCCTGCATATAGTCCACTCGTTGCAGGGCTTCACCCAGACGCTGGCAAATGGCCTCCTCCACATCGGCCGCCGTGGCACCCCGGTATTCCATGGTGATGCTGACTTCGGGGGGCAGGTAATCCGGGAAGGTCTCGCGGGTAAGGTTAGGTGCAGCAAACAGCCCCGCCGCCAGTATCAGAATCAACAGCAGGTTACCTGCCGTGGGGTGGCCGGCGAACCAGCGGATCATGGCTGGTCTCCCGGTGCCAGCAGGGTGCCGTCTATGGCGGGCACCAGATCATCCAGCACCAGCCGATCCCCTGGTGCCAGGCCTTCGCTGATCACCGCCTTGTCTCCTTGTTGCCAGGCGACCGTGACCTCCCTGCGCTGCAGGCGATTGTCTTCATCAGCAAGGTACAGCACGCCCTGGTGGACGGTGCTGGCCGGGATCACGATAACCGGCTCGGGAGTAGGGGCGGCAATCGTGGCCTGCACGAACATGTTTCGCACCAGTGGCGGACGGGCCGGCGGATTGGCATTACGATAAGGCTCTTCCACCAGAATCACGACCTGAACCGTGCGTGTCGCCGGGTCGAGACTACTGGTCACCCTGGTAAGGACTCCGGGCCAGTGTGCGTCCGGCACGTTGGTTGGCGTTACCCGGACGTCCAGATCACCCAGAGGTATTTGTTCATGAAAATTGGTGAAGTGGCTGGTTGTGCCGGTGCCGGGTCCCGGTAGGCTGCCGTCCGAAAGTTGCGACAGCACCCGGCGCAGTTCCGCCACTTCCAGCTGCACCGTTGCCTCGGCCCGGGCAATGTTGTCGGCAATGAACAGGGTGCGGCCCGGGCTGACATGCTGGCCGATGTCGATATCGGCCTGATGGACCCGCAGGTCCCACGGCGCTTCAAAACGGGTGTCTTCCAGGTCTTCCCGGGCACTGGCCAGGGCCGATTCCGTTCTGGCCTTGCGGGCCTCCAGGGTATCCCGCCTGACCAGAATCAGGTTCAGCTGGTTTCTAAGGCTCTGGACCGCCTGCTCCTGCTGAAGGGTCGCCCGCTGTTGCTCGTCGTACCGGGTTTCAGACAGGGCGCCCCGCTCGGCCAGGGTTCTTGCCCGGTCCAGTTCCCGCCTGGCCAGCGTCAGCCGACGCTCTTCCAGCTTCAGCAACTCACCGGTATTGCGCTCTTCCTGCTCCAGCTGTCGCAATTCGCCTTCAATGCCGGCCAGGTCCGCTCTGGCGGAGGCCTCGGCCAGTTCATAACGGGTGGGGTCGATCTGTAGAAGCCGGGTACCCGCGGCGATCAGGTTGCCGCTCTCCAGCTCCGGGTGTTTCCAGACAACCCGCCCGCCAACGTTGGCGACGGCATTCCAGCTTTGGGCTGGCAGCACCTGGCCATAGCCCCGGGCTTCGGTACGAAATTCCCGGGGCGTGATTGTCATTGTCCGCACCGGAGTGGCGGCTGCCTGCGCCTCTGCCCGTTCCGGCGGCTGTTTTAGCTTGACCATCACCACCACAAAGGCGATGCCGGCGATCAGTGCCAGAGCCAGCGTGAGTTTATTTTGCCGGGTCATCGGGCTTCTCCTGAAAGCTGGCGCTGTACAGTTTGAAAATTCGGGGTGCCGCCTGCTCAAGGGTATGCATATCGCCGCTGACCATGGCCTGAACTACCAGCCCCTGGATGGCACCGAGGTACAGTACCGACGCAGCCTCGGTATCGATACCGGGGGCGATACGCCCCTGCTGGATGCCAAACTCCAGTAACCCGGTCACCTTCTTGCGGTAGCGGGCGAGAGTCTGGCGAATGATGGCTTTCGCCGGACCGTTGCCGGGCTTCTGCAACTCTCCCAGCATCAGGCGCGGAATACCCGGGTGCCGGGCGATAAAGCCCACATGGGCCAGGAACATGGCTTCGAGTGCCTGGTCTGCCAGCTGATGCCGGTCGGCGGCGCTGAAGACCTGCTGGGTGAGCTGCGCCGACACCCAGCCGGCCACCGATTCCCACAGCCGGCTCTTGTTGGGGAAATGCTTGAACAGGGCTCCTTGCGACAAGCCCACTTTATTGGCAATCCGAGCGGTAGTGAGGGTGGCAGGATCCTGCTCGGCACAAAGCTCGACGACCGCCTCGATGGTGGCGGTTTGGCGGTGCTCGGTGCTGTGGTAAGCCCGTTTGGTGGTTTCAGAATTCTCAGACATGGCATTTAAGAAGAAAGTAATTGATTGCTTTATTCTGGCTGTCGATTCCTGAATTTGCAAGGTTGGCTATGGTCGGAATTCTCCCATGCGTGACTCAAATGATGGTGCGGGATCACGAAGGGTTGAAATTGTGGTATCACGGTCGCAGGACTTACAGATATTTGTTCTTGGATAGCAACACGCTTAGCAAGGAGGGCATATCCTTCAGCTTCTGATGTGGGCGGCGGTTGCCGTCGTCGGTACCGCGGTGGTCTGGAAAGGCAGCGGGCTTCTGGAAGCCGGCAGTGAGCGGTTGTCGGTGTATTACCGTCTGCCCGAGATCGTCCAGGGTGCGATTGTCGTTGCCATTGGTTCAAGCTTTCCGGAACTGGCGACTGTGGTTGTCTCTACCCTGGTTCATGGGGAGTTTGAGCTGGGGGTGGCGGCCATTGTCGGCTCCGCGCTGTTCAACATCATGGTTATTCCTGCCCTCAGTGGTCTCGTCGCAAAGGATCAGCTGACCACCAACCGCGACCTTGTCTACAAGGAAGCCCAGTTCTACATGATTGCGGTGGCAACCCTGCTGCTGACTTTCTCGTTCGCGGTCATCTACAACCCGGTTGAATCCGCTGATGGCGAACTGCGGGGCGAGCTGAGCCGTGGTCTGGCATTCCTGCCACTGGTGCTTTATGTGGTGTACATATTTGTTCAGTACCAGGACACCATGGACTATGAGTCCGATGCCGATGTCTCCCATATCCGGCCAGGGCGCGAGTGGGCGAAGCTGGCGGCGGGGCTGGCGCTGATCCTCGTGGGCGTCGAGGGGCTGGTCCGGGCCGCTGTCAATTTCGGCGATATTCTGGGCACGCCCAGCTTCCTGTGGGGTATCACGATTGTTGCCGCTGGCACCTCGATTCCCGATGCCTTTGTTTCCGTACGTGCCGCTCGCAATGGCAAGGGCATAACCAGCACTGCTAACGTATTGGGGAGCAACATCTTCGATTTGCTCTGCTGCATTCCCATAGGGGTTCTTATCGCAGGAACGGCGGTGATCAATTATTCAGTAGCTGCGCCGATGATGGCGGTTCTGACCCTCGCGACTGTGATCCTGTTTCTGATGATGCGCACCCACATGATCGTGAGCCGGGCAGAATCCTGGAGCCTGTTGCTGATCTATGGGGGATTCGTGGCCTGGATCGCCATGGAGTCCTTTAATGTTACGAATCTGCTGGTTAACTTCCCGCCTGAAACGTAAAATTTAAATCAAAGCCTGCATCTTGATAAGAATCATTATTATTCGCGTCATTTTGCTTTAAGGTTTGCGTGGTTCGGAGAGGATCACGCAATGCATATTATTCCCGCAAAAGACATCAGTGAAGCCTCGGCTCCATCACGCTTTGTTGGGGGGGCGGATTTTGCTTCGAGGCATTCGAGTCTGGAGCGTCGCCTGGTCCGGCTGCGCTCATGGCTTCCCTGGGTGCATGTGGGCATGTTTCTGGTTTTCCTGGCGGTTCTGGTGGTGCCGGTCTATCTCCCGGAATCATCCGAGCAGGCAACGTTTCTGGATGATGGCCGGGAGCTGGCCAATTATCTGCTTTGGGGTGTGTGGTTTCCGCTGATGTTTTTCTCGGTGGTGATCACCGGTAGAAGCTGGTGTGGCTTCCTGTGTCCCATGGGCGCGGCGTCAGAACTGGCCAACCGCCATGGGCTGAAAAGGCAGACGCCCGCGTGGATTCGATGGCCAGGCACGCCCATCCTCAGCTTTATCATTATCACCCTGCTGGGCCAGACCACCGGCGCACGCGACCACCCGGAGGCGGCTCTGGAGATCTTTGGTGGCACCTTCGTAATGGCGGTCATCGTGGGGTGGCTCTGGGGCCGGAACAAGCGTGTGTGGTGTCGCCACCTGTGCCCCATCGGTTTGCTATTGGGCGTATTCGCCCGCCTGGGTGCGGTGCATCTTTCTCCACGAAAGAGGAAGTCCGGCCCGGATCAACTCACCGACAAAACCATTTGCCCCACCTACATCGATTTGCCCCGCAAGCAGGCCGCCCGCCACTGCATTGAATGCCTGCGCTGCATCCTGCCCGGGCATACCGCCGGTCTGGCAGTGTCCTTCCGCCGCCCGGGTCAGGAATTGGAGGCCATTCGGCATCATGCCCCGGATGTCTGGGAAACCCTGTTTATCTTCCTGGGCGCCGGTGTGGCTCTGGGGGGATTCCTGTGGCTGGTGCTGCCATTTTACAACGACTGGCGGCAGGCGCTGGGCAGGTGGTTTATCGAGCAGGGCCAGTACTGGATTGGCGAGCCAGGGCCGGCCTGGTTGATGAGTGTGCACCCGGAGCGCCGGGAGGTCTTTCGCTGGCTCGACTTCTTCATGATCACCGGCACCATGGTGACGGTGATGGCGTTGTCCGCCCTGGTGCTGAGTATGGCATCCCTGGCTAGCGCCGGGCTTGCCAGGTGGCGGGGCAGTGGGGAAAGCCTGTTCCAGGCCTTCGTCCAGATTGGCTATAGCCAGGCCCCTGTGGCGCTCATGGCTCTGATGATTGGCCTTGCGACTGAACTGTTTACCCCCTTTGTGCGTCTGGGCATGACCACCGCACAGGTGAATGACGTGAAAGCCGCGATGATTCTTTTCGGGTTGCTCTGGAGCGTTTGGCTAGCCTGGCGAATTCTGCAGGGGTTGGGTGTTGACCGTGGCCGCTGGCTGGCGCTGTTACCGAGTGCGGCCGGCAGCAGCGCCATGGCCGCTGCCTGGTGGCTGGCGGTGCTTTGAGCCTTTTTACTCATATCTGAACCGATACGGAGAGTCTGATGTTGGTAGCGCGTGCGTTGTTTCTGTTATTGGCGATGTCGGCAGCCTGGGTGGCGCAGGCAGCGGATGAAGACTGGATGCCGGTGGCCGATCAGGTCATCGAACAGTTGGATACCGCCCTGACCAGTTATCAGGCAGGGGATGCCAAAGCCGCCCGGAGGGAGGTCATCCAGGCTTACTTCGGTCCGTTTGAAGGAGAAAAGATGGAAGCAGCCATCCGCAGTCATCTGGGCATTGAGCCGGCTTTTCTGCTTGAGCGCCAGTTCGGTGCTATTCGCAAGGACATCAAGAGCGGGGCGCCGGAAAAGGAGGTGGCATTGGCAGTCAATGAGCTTAAACAGGCCCTGAAAGATCACGCAGAACAGCTCAATGAGGCAGGTGTTCCCCGTTCGGTGTACGAGGTAAACCAATGATTGCCCGGTGTCTGCTGTTTCTGCTGATGGCTCTCGGGGGGGGCACTAATGCCAATGCCGCCGCACAGAAAGTGGATGCCGATGCTGTCATCGGTGAACTGGTGGCTAGCGGTGATGCTGCCTTACAGGCCTACGAGCCGGAAAATGGCATGGATACCATGGACCGGTTTTCGGCCCTGTATTTCGATGTCTTCGAGGGCAAGGGCCTGGAAACCGTCGTTGGCATGAAAGATCCGCACCTGAAAACCCGGGTGGAATCCCGGTTCGGTGAGGTGATTGGCCTGTCCGCCAAGGGAGCTCCGAAAGGCGAGGTGTCCGGGGCCTGGTTGAAACTCAAGGGGGCTCTGACTACCGATGTCGCCAACCTGTTTGCCGATGAGGACCTGAGTTTTACCGGACTGGTTCTGCAGTCTTTCCTGATCCTGTTACGCGAGGGCTTCGAAGCCATGCTGGTGGTCATGGCCCTGGCCGCCTACTTACGCCGTTCCGCCGGCGGCCGTGGTATGTCGTCGCTGTATGCCGGGGTAGGTCTGGCCCTGGTGGCCAGCTTGCTGACGGCTTACGGCATGAAAATTCTGTTTGATATCTCCGGTACGGCCCGTGAAGCGCTGGAAGGTATCACCATGCTCTTTGCCGCGGCTGTGCTTCTGTACGTCAGCCACTGGTTGCTGGCCAAGCAACAGTCCGACAAATGGCAGGCCTATATCCGCCGGAAGGTGGACCGCGCTCTTTCCAACGGTCAGCTGTGGGCGCTGGGGCTGGCGGTGTTCCTGGCGGTTTACCGGGAAGGGGCGGAGACCACCCTGTTCTATTACGCGTTGGCGGGGCAGGCGGAGAGCGCCGCCTTACCCATGCTGCTGGGTTCAGCGGGAGCCGCCGGTGCGCTGGTGGTGACTTTCCTGATAATGCGCACCGCGTCTTTGCGACTGCCGTTACCCCTGTTCTTCAGTGCCACGGCAGCGCTGCTGTTCTATCTCGCCTTCAGTTTTGTCGGTACCGGCATCCTTGAACTTCAGGAAGCCGGCTGGGTGGACATTACCCCGCTGCCGGGCATTCCCCGGCTGGCCTGGCTGGGTGTCTATCCAACCCTCGAAACCCTGCTGGCCCAGGCTGTGGTGCTCTTGCCATTGATCCTGTCCGGTGGCTGGTTATGGTTGCGTCGCCGGGCGGCGGCGCAGGCCTGAGGCACGTCATACAAGTTTACCCATGAAAGAAGGAGCAATGCGATGAAAGCAATTACCCGAACCCTGGCCTCGGCCACCCTGCTGGCTGGCAGCCTGAGTGTGGCCGGTTCTGCCCTGGCCGGTGAGGTGATGATCGGCGAGCCGGTGGAAAAGCACGGCATGGAAATCGGCGCCGTATATCTGCAACCGGTGATGATGACTCCGGAACTGCCCGGCATGGGCGACAAGGATATCCATCTTGAAGCCGATGTGGTGGCCCTGCCCGGCAACAACAACGGGTTTGGCGCTGGCGCCTGGGTGCCCTATCTGGGCGTCACCTATACCCTGACCAAGGAAGGCTCGGACTGGTCAACGACCGGTGCCTTTATGCCGATGGTTGCCTCTGACGGCCCCCATTACGGAGCCAATATCAAGCTGGATGGTCCCGGCAAGTACCAGGTGACCTACCACATCGATCCGCCTCCGTATCAGGGCTTCTACCGCCACAAGGATAAGGAAACCGGCGTTGGCAAATGGTGGTCACCGTTTGATGTCGAGTGGGAATTTGCGTTTGTCGGTACCGGTAAGAAGGGCGGTTACTGATTGATTTCTGCCGCCTGTGGAGCAAATGCTGCGCAGGCGGATCCTGCCTGTTATTCAAGTAAAATAAATATCTGTTTTCCTTGAATCTGGTTTTCGCAGCGTATATAGTGATTTTGTCTTGGTAAGCCACAACATGTTGTGTTTGTGGCGAGGAATCCGGTGAGAGTCCGGAACTGACGCGCAGCGGTATTGGGGAACGAGCGTGGCATGATGACACTGGCGCAAGCCGGGAAGTCGCCACGTAAGGCAGAGCCGGAAGGCTCACGCCCCTGAGTCCGAAGACCTGCCAGGGCAACAAGCACTGCACCTTCGCGACTCAGGGTGAACAGCTGATCATGTCTCGGGCACTCGCCCGTGCCTGGCCTCCTGTATTCGCGAACGTTGCTGCACCTATTGCGACAACCTGACGCGCTTCCAGGAGGAACCTGATGTCTGCCCACACCACCTCGCACCCTGTTGATCCGGCCTTGCTGGATATCTCCGCCACTGTTGGTGAATACCTGCACCGCAGCGACTGGCGGGTGAACGCCAATGCCAACCAGGGCTATTCCCTCGGTGGCCTGATCCTGAACACCGCTGGCAAGGTGATTGCCAACTACTGGCTGAACGAGGTGTATACCCCGGAAATCGGCCAGGCCCACCGGCAGGCAGATTTGCACATTCACGACCTGGACATGCTCAGTGGTTACTGTGCCGGCTGGTCTTTGCGTACTCTGCTGCACGAGGGCCTGAACGGCGTGCCGGGCAAGGTGGAAGCCGCCCCGCCAAAGCACCTGTCCAGTGCCATCGGCCAGATGGTCAATTTTCTTGGCACCCTGCAGAACGAGTGGGCTGGGGCCCAGGCTTTCAGCTCTTTCGACACTTATCTGGCGCCGTTTATCCGAAAGGACAAACTGGATTACGCCACCGTGCGCCAGTGCATCCAGGAGTTTGTTTACAACCTGAACGTGCCGTCCCGCTGGGGCACCCAGACGCCGTTTACCAACATCACTTTTGACTGGGTTTGCCCGGACGATCTGTGGGAACAGATACCGATTGTTGACGGTGAGGAAATGCCATTCAGCTATGGCGAATTGCAGGCCGAGATGGACATGATCAACCAGGCCTACATCGAGGTGATGACGGCGGGTGACAGCAAGGGCCGAGTGTTCACCTTCCCGATTCCCACCTACAACATCACCCGGGACTTTAACTGGGAATCCGACAACGCCCTGCGACTGTTTGAAATGACCGCTCGTTACGGTCTGCCGTACTTCCAGAATTTCCTCAATTCCGACCTGGAACCCAACATGGTGCGCTCCATGTGCTGCCGCCTGCAGTTGGACCTGCGGGAACTGCTCAAGCGGGGCAATGGCCTGTTTGGCTCAGCGGAGCAGACCGGGTCGCTGGGTGTGGTCACCGTTAACTGCGCCCGGCTGGGTTACCTGTATAAAGGGGACAAACCGGCGCTTTATGCCCGCCTGAATGAACTGATGGACCTGGCCCGGGACAGCCTGGAAACCAAGCGCCAGGAGATCGGCCGGCTGATGGTGGAAGGCCTGTTCCCCTACACCAAACGTTATCTCGGTACCCTGAGAAACCACTTTTCCACCATTGGAGTGAATGGCCTGAACGAAATGGTCCGCAACTTTACTGCCGATCAGGAAGATATCAGTAGCGAGCAGGGCAGGGCCTTTGCACTGGAACTGCTGGATCATGTGCGGGAGCGGATGAAGCAATACCAGGAAGAAACCGGCCATCTCTATAATCTGGAAGCCACCCCGGCCGAAGGCACCACCTACCGGTTCGCCAAGGAAGACCAAAAACGGTTTGCCGACATCCTGCAGGCAGGCACACCGGATGCCCCCTATTACACCAACTCCAGCCAGCTGCCGGTGGGCTACACCGACGATCCGTTTGAAGCCCTGGATCTTCAGGATGAACTGCAAACCCGCTACACCGGTGGCACCGTACTGCACCTGTATATGCGCGAACGCATCAGCGATGCGGCTACCTGCGGCCGGTTTGTGAAAACAGTGCTGGAGAACTACCGGCTGCCGTACATCACAGTAACGCCCACCTTCTCCATCTGCCCGGTGCACGGGTATCTGAACGGAGAGCACGAATTCTGCCCGAAATGCGACGAGTTGTTGCTGGCCGGGCAATCACTGCCGGCAACGTCCGGCACTTCCCCAAGAAGCAAAGAAGGAGTTCAGCATGGATAACCAGAAACTTCCCGATGACAGCCAACGCCAGCGTTGCGAAGTGTGGACCCGGGTAATGGGCTACCACCGCCCGGTCTCGGCCTTTAACAAAGGCAAGCAATCCGAGCATCGCGAACGCACCCACTTCCGGGAGCGTTGAAATGACTGCGGATAACCTGGTGATCGGAGGCATGGCCGCCTTCTCCACCGTCGATTATCCGCAACACCTAGCGGCAACCCTGTTCCTGCAGGGTTGTCCCTGGCGTTGCCATTACTGCCATAACCCTCATCTTATACCACTGGAAGCCGGTGATGAAAAAATGACCTGGCAACAAGCCCACCGGCACCTGAAAAGCCGGCAGGGTTTACTGGACGCAGTGGTATTCAGCGGCGGCGAACCTACTATCCAGAAAGCCCTGCTACCGGCCGTGCAGCAAACCCGCGAACTGGGTTTTCGCAACGGACTGCACACCGGTGCCCCGCACCTGAAGCTGCTGGAGCCGCTGTTGCCCTGGCTGGACTGGGTGGGACTGGATATCAAGGCGCTGCCTTTAGATTATGAAACCACCACCACCAACCGCCATTCCGGGCAGGAGAGCTGGGCGGCTATCTCCGCACTGCAAAAGGCCGGCGTGGACTTCGAATGCCGGATGACCTGGCATGGTGCCCTGCAGTCACCGGAGCAGGTGATTGCCGTGGGGGAGCGGCTGGCGGAGCAGGGCGTGCGCCGGTTTGCGGTGCAGATCGCCCGCAGTGATCAGATGCTGAATGACGCCATAGGGGCAGGGCGCCTGAGTGCGAAAGACAAGCAGTGGGTACAGAATACACTCACGCCATTCTTTGAAACCCTGGATATCCGGGAGTAGGCTGGGAAGTCCACTTACACATCGGAGAGTGTGCCTATGGAAATTCGCCTGAAAAGAGCCTATGACACCGCCGCCCGCTCAGACGGCCCTCGCGTACTGGTGGATCGCATCTGGCCTCGGGGTGTGGCCAAGGAAGATGCCGACATTGCCCACTGGCTGAAAGAGCTGGCGCCCTCTACTGAGTTGCGGAAATGGTTCGGTCACGATCCGGATAAATGGCCGGAGTTCTGCGAGCGCTACCTGAAAGAGCTTCAGTCCGATGATGCCGCGGAGGATCTGCGCACACTCCGGCAGCTGCTTGATGAACACGAGCGCATGACGCTGGTGTTTGCTGCTAAGGATACCGAGCACAACAACGCTGCAGCGCTGCGGGATTATATCCTGGACGGCCAGCTCTAACCCCGTCCATGCTCGGCATTGACGGCATTCTGAGGGTTTGTTGTTACAAATCCTTACTGCTTCAGTCTAAAACATGTATAAAATATAAATGAATATGAAGGATTGGAGCAGCAGTATGGGTTTTTGGCCGTCCACAAAGCGTGCGGAAGCGCTGGAAGCGGAGCTGTCGGCATTAAACAAGGCATTTGCAGAAGCCAGTGAGCAAAACCGCAGGCTGGAAGCAGAGCTGGAGGAGGAGCGCAGATCACTGACAGAAACACGCTCGGAACTTATGCTTGGCCACCGGCTGTTGGCCGGTCTCGGCCAATTCGGTTCGTCGCTGACTGAGCTCAAGGGTTCGTTCAGTGATCTATCAGATTTGCTAGGCTCCCGCCGCAGTGAAGCCCTGAAAACCCGCGATGAATCCGCCCGTGTGCGGGATGGCATGACAATGCTGGTTCAGCGTTTGGATGGCGCCCGCCAGAGGGTAGTGAATTCTGCGGGGCAGATGGAAGCGTTGGAGGCAGAAACCGGAAGTATAACCTCACTGGTGGATGTCATTGACGGCGTCTCTGACCAGACCTCGCTTCTTGCCCTGAATGCCAGTATCGAAGCCGCCCGGGCCGGCGAGCATGGCCGGGGATTTAGCGTGGTGGCAACGGAAGTTCGCAATCTTGCGTTCAGGGCCGGTGAAGCCACCCGGGAAATCGACGAAGCTATCGGTCGAATCCGCGGTCAGACGTCCGCAGTTTCCGGAGCCAGCAAGGCCAGCAGTGAAGAGATGAACAAGCTTGCCGAAGAAGCCGGAGCCGCCCGGGACCGTTTGATGTCGTTAATCGATCTTGCGGGCAATTCATCCACGGCTCTGGGCAACGCTGCCCTGATGGCGGAAATTGAACTGGCCAACCTGGAAGAACTGGAAATCAAACTCACGGTGTATCAGATCCTGGCCGGGTTATCCGACCGAACCGCGGATACCTTGCCATCAGAAACCGAATGCCGGCTCGGCCAGTGGTACTACCAGGGCGACGGTAATCAACAGTACGCCGGCCGAATGGATTTCAAAGCCATTGAGGAGCCTCACCGGTTGGTGCACGTGTATGCTATTGAAGCCGTAAAGGCGCACCACGGTAATCGCCCGGAAGAGGCGCTGAAAGCACTGGAGGCCATGGAAGCCAACAACCTGGATGTGATGAGCCGGTTGAGGCGGCTGGTCTCTGTATAGTCAGTCTGGGGGGCATGAGAGCGACTGCTTCCCTGGGGAAGCTTTTTCGCCCTGAAAGAGTCATTGAAAATATATGTATTATGTGGTTCATTACTGGAAGAGCCTCGTAAAGAGGCCAACAAACTGATGAGGGCCAAGGAGATAATTGTAATGAAACCAGGAAAACGGATTCTGGCAGTTTGTGCAGTCCTGATTCTGAGTATGCCGTTTGCGGCACAAGCGGAAGAAAATAAGAAGGCAGACACGTGGCTGCCGAGTCTGGTTACTGATACACCTCAAGAAGGTTTTGAGCTGGCCATCAAACTATCCAGGATGGGAGTGAAAAGTACGCAGCCTAATAAAGAGATACTCTTCCGTGAGCGTGCCGAGTATTCGCAGGATGCTAAGGCACTTATTCATGCCTCCGAGGTAATTGCTGTGCATTTTCAGACCGTGGCCGAGGCCAACGACTACTGGAAATAAATGTGTGATGGCGGCCCTCAAGAGCCGCCTGGAATCACCTGATCGCATGTCGTCAAGACCAAGCGATCGTGAGCCGCTTGATCTGTTGAAAAAAACGTTATTCTTGACTGAGCGCTTCCTGAGCCCACTGCCAAGCGGCGACCGTCGCTGGAAAGCCTGTTGAATTCATACCCAGCACCAGCGCGTGTTCTATGTCCTCGCGTGTGAGGCCGAGTTCCAGACTTCGTCGAACGTGGGATTTCAACGCAGATTCACGACCCGCACCCACGCAAACGCCCAGCTTTACCAGAGCGCGCATTTTTTCATCCAGAGGGCCGGCATCGGCAAGGGCTTTGCCGAGCTGCTTGTGCGCTTGTTGAAGCTCTGGAAATCGTTCGCTGAAGGCAACGAAGGTTTTGGGGAGTTCGCTGTCATGTTTATCCATCGGATTTCCTCGATTGTGGGTTCCGCTCTTGAACCAGAACTTTACCCCAAATTGGAGAATTACAGAATCCGCAGATGCAGCAATTCACCCTTCCATGGCGCTGCTTCCGCTGGCCTGGCTTATCGTTTACGGATGACCATCGGCAGGTAATTGAAACCTCCAGTCGGGAAAACCGCCCGTTCAGGCCGATCCCCGGGCGCAGGCTCCAGTGTGTCGACAGCGCGAAGAAACTCCTTCATCAGCACCCGGAGCTCCATCCTGGCCAGAGGTGCCCCTGGGCAGACGTGAACGCCTGCGCCATAAAGCAGATTATGGTCACGGTTCTTATGTGGGCAAAACGCATCGGGGTCGCCGAAAACTTTCTCGTCCCGGTTGGCGGACGCCCACAGAATTGTGATTTTCTCCCCTGTGGGAATAGGTCTTCCGTCAATCTCCACATACCGGGTGGTAATCCGGCGGTTAGATATCAGGGGCGCATCAATGCGAAGTATTTCATCGATCGCGTCCGGCAGGGCAACGGTATCGTTGGCAAGGCTTTGTCTCAGGTCCGGATGTTCTGCCAGGTAACTGAGCAGAATCGATACGCTGGAGCTGATGGTGCCCAGTTCACCTACAGTCCAGTTGCGCATCAGGCTGGTGAGTTCTTCATCGCTCATAGGTCGACCATTGACGGTCTCTTCCATCAATGAAGTGGTAACGTCTCTTGGGGCGTTGGCTCCGGCCTGGCGTCGGGTTTCCAGCAGATCGTGAATATAGCCATCGAACTCATGGGCAACTTCAGCCATGGCCTGTCGGTCACTGGCAAGGGTGGCCCGGTGATTTTTCAGTACCCATTCTCTCAATGGTCCATGAAGGGAGTCGGGCCATCCCATAAACGTGGATTGTATCTGCAGGGCAAAGGCTCTGCTGAATGTTTCGACCACATCGAATGGCTGGCGGTCAGGCAGATTGTTGACAAGGATACGCGCAATATTGCGACAGGCTGGTTCAAACTGGCTCATTGCCTGTTGAGAGAAATAGGGCTCGATGACCTTTCGATAGGGGGTATGTTCGGGCGGATCCATGCCATTGGGGACGGAAAGATGGCTGGATGCCGCGCTACTGAATGTCTGGTGATCTTCCAGTACCCGCATAACATCCTCATGCCTGAATAACGTCCAGTGCTGGTAATCGCTCCAGGCAACGGGGCATTGGGCGCGCATGGTATCATAGGCCCGTATCTGGTCACTCAGAACCTCATCAGACCGGGGGTCCCAGTCAGGGCTGTGGGGATCGTCTGCCATCGCTCATCCTCGAAAAGAAAACATGTCTTTTCAGGCTAACAAAGCGCAGGTTTGTGTTCTTGAAGATAAATCAACTGGTGCCTGGTGTAATGATTTAAATCATTGCGGCATCGAGCTGTTGGCAGTGGCTATAGCCTGTTGCAGGTCCGCAATCAGATCTGAGGGATCTTCAAGGCCAATGGATAGTCGAAGCATGCCGTCGGTGATCCCCCGTTTCTCCCTTTCTGCCTTACCGATATCATGATGACTGGTAACGGAAGGTTGGCTGACCAGGCTTTCTACGCCACCAAGGCTGGTTGCCAGGAGGAAAATTTGCAGGTTATCGGCAACGGCTGTGGCTGTTTCCCCTCCGCCAGTGACTTCGATTGTCATCATTCCGCCGAAGCCACTCATCTGTTCGGCTGCTAGCTGGTGTCCCGGGAAGGATGGTAGACCAGGATAGAGAACACGGGTGACGCCGGGGTACCCATCCAAAGCCTGTGCAACCGTCATGGCATTTTCATTGTGTTGCCGGATTCGCACGGGCAGGGTGCGGAGGCTCCGGGAGAGCAGAGCTGCCGTCTCCGGTGAGAGTAACTGGCCAAGGTTTTTTCGCCAGGCGGCAACAGCTTCACTCAATGGTGCCGTCGACATCAGGGCACCGGCGGTAAGATCACTGTGACCACCCAGATACTTGGTCGCGCTGTGAACAACAATGTCCGCACCCAGTTCCAGCGGCCGTTGGTTTATGGGTGAGGCAAAGGTGTTGTCAACGGCAAGCAATGCCCCCTGTTCGTGGGCAATCCTCGCTATGGCCCGGAGATCAATAATGGCAAGGGTGGGGTTTGCTGGTGTTTCGCAGAACACAAGCATGCCGGGCCTGATTAACGAGGCCTTGAGTTCCTCTGCATTGGCCTGAAGAAGAAAGGTGACCGGGATGCCCAGGGGCCGGCAGTGATTGGCCAGTAGCTCCTGAGTGCCGCCATAGACATCACCAACACAGACAACTCCGCGTTGACCATGAGCAAGGATGGTTGCGGAAATGGCTGCCATGCCAGACGCAAAGGCCAGTCCTGCCTCGGCCAGCTCCAGCGCTGCCAGGCCCTGCTCAAGCTCCTGAATGGTCGGATTGGTTCCCCACCGGGTGTAGAGATGGCCCGGCCTTCGCGCTTCGATAACGTCCAGTTGCGCTTCGCTGTCGCGGAAGCGGTAGGTGGTGGTGTTATAGACCGGGGAATAGGGACTGCCAAAGACATCCCGGTGGCGACGGTTATGAATAATACGCGTGGATTGCGCTTTTGAGCGGTTATCGGCCATAAATATTCATACCTGTTCACGAACAAGCATGGCTTTGATCCGCCCAATGGCCTTCATCGGGTTGAGTCCCTTGGGGCAGTATGCCGTGCAGTTGCCAATGCCCCGGCAACGAAATACGCTGAACGGGTCTTCAAGTTTCTCCAGGCGCTCGCGGGTGGCAGTGTCCCGTGAATCCACCAAAAACCGGTATGCCTGCAACAATCCCGATGGCCCGATATACTTTTCCGGATTCCACCACCATGACGGGCAGGCGGAGGTGCAGCAGGCACAGAGGATGCACTCATAAAGTCCATCCAGCTTTGCCCGGTCCTCCGGGCTTTGAAGGCGCTCAATGGCCGGTTCGGGGTCATCATTGATCAGCCAGGGCTGTACCCGTTCGTACTGTTTGAAGAACAGGGACTGGTCCACGACCAGGTCACGGATGATCGGCATGCCTGGCAATGGCCGGATTTCCAGGGTGTCCCGGCTACCCAGGATGTCGGATACCCGGGTGATGCAGCCCAGGCCGTTGCGGCCATTCATGCTGAGGCCATCGGAGCCGCAAACGCCTTCCCGACAGGAGCGCCGGAAAGACAGGGTCGTATCGCGCGTTTTCAGATGCTCCAGTACGTCCAGTACCATGCGGTTCCGGAACTCGGAGCCCACCGTGACATCCTGGTTGTAAGGGGCTTCATCCTGTTCCGGATTGTATCGCAACAGTCTGACTGTGAATTCCTTCGCTGTGTCCTGTTTCATGTTTGTCTCCCTTTGGAAAACGTCAGGTCAGAAAGTAGCAAGGGCCTGGTATTTTAAGCAGTATCTGTTGTATATCTTAATCCTAGAATAGAACATGGACTCCGGGCGTCGCAAGCCATGTGCTATTTTATATCAATTCCGCCAACCACAGACCGCTGTCCGAACTCTGTATCCGGATGGCTGAGGATTTGAGGTGACCACAAAATTCCAGGGCGCCCTCCGGCTGCGGAGACTGATTCAGACCGCCGCCGCCGAGCTTTTTCCGGGGTATTTCGCCGTTGTGATGGCCACCGGCGCCACTTCCGTGGCCGCCGATATGCTGGGTTACCGGGTGTTGGCGCTGTTGCTGTTGGCCTCCAATTGTCTGGCGTACAGCGTCCTGTTTCTGTTAACGGCGATTCGAGCTATTTGGTACCCGCGGCTGATTGTCATGGATATGATGGACCACGCCAGGGGGCCCGGCTTTTTTACCCTGGTGGCGGGCAACTGCATCCTCGGTGTGGAATTCCAGATGCTGTTGGGATGGAGCATGGCCTCTGCCGCGTTCTGGTGGATTGGGGTGGTGCTCTGGGTGCTGGTCATGTATCTGTTCTTTCTCGCGATTACCACCCGGGAAAACAAGCCGACCCTGGATGTCGGCATCAACGGTGCCTGGTTGCTTGCCGCAGTCAGTACCCAGGCCGTGGCAATTCTGACGGCGCTGGTTCCCTGGACCGGGCCGGAGGACCTCCGGCTGTTCTTTGCGTTGTGCATGTTCCTGATTGGCTGCATGCTTTACCTGGCCATTATCACTCTGATTTTCTACCGGCTGACGTTCCTCCGCCTGAGTGCTGAAACCCTGGGACCACCCTACTGGATCAATATGGGTGCCGTGGCGATTACCACCCTGGCCGGCTCCACACTGATCATCCGGGGGCAGGAGGGGACCCTGCTGGCGGATTTCCTGCCGTTTCTTCGCGGATTCACTCTGTTTTTCTGGTCTATCGCCACCTGGTGGATTCCCCTCCTGATAGGGCTCATGCTCTGGCGACATATCATGAAGCGTCACCGGCTGCAGTATGAGCCGCAACTGTGGAGCATGGTCTTCCCACTGGCCATGTACACCACCGGTACTCTTCGGCTGGTTGATGCCCTGGGAACCCCGTTTCTCCTGGCAATACCCGCCGTGACATTCTGGCTGGCACTGGCTAGCTGGCTCTTTACTAGTCTGGGCATGTGGCGCCATTTTGCCGGGCTGGTACTCAAGAGCCCGCCCGGTTAACGCGTCGATAACGACGCGGTCTAGGAAGCCAAAGAGCCCGGTACGGTCCTGGAGCAGGAAGCTGTCGCCGTTGCTGACATGGATATAGGTTAGCCCATATAGTCAGGCGACTGTTGGGTGTGATGACCTGTGGAGTCGAATCAAAGGGCTCAACCTTAAAGCTTGCTTCAAGACTCCCGCGAATACCATGATGTATCGCTAATCGTTAAACGAGAGCTATTGACCAGCACGCAAATGCTACTTAACGACATCGCAATTGCCGCAATAACAGGCTGAACCAGGCCGGTGATTGCTAACGGTAACGCCAGGCCGTTGTAGGCCAGGGCCCAGACTAAATTCTGACGCATTGTCCTTTTGGCATTCCTGGCAAAGTCAATAATGTCGGCTACCCCACTGAGGCCACCAGTCAGTTTTACAGCCGCAGCAGATTGGGCTAACTCGGTTGCCGAGTTAATAGCGATGCCGATACTCGCAGAGCTGAGTGCCAATCCATCATTGAACCCGTCGCCAATGAAGGCAGTTGGGTAATAGCGTTTCAGATTCTCGATAAAGGCCAGTTTCTTTTCCGGCGAGGATTCCGACATCACTCTTGATGCCGGTATCTCAAGGTGCTCAGCGAGCTTCAGGGCAGAGTTGCGGGTATCACCGCTTAAGAGATAAACAGCAATTCCGCTGGCTTTTAACTTCTGAACCAGTGCGAGCGCTTCGGGATTTAATCGTTCCCGAAAATCAATCCGTCCTGCATATCGTCCGTCAAGTGCCATATGAAGGCTCATACCGCTGTCTGGTGGATCCTGTATGGGAACGCCCTGATTCTGCAACCATTCGCTGCGGCCTGCGAGCACACTGTGGTCGCCCAGCTGCCACCAGCTACCCTGACCATGTACTGTTGATCGAGTCCCTATTGATGGTGGCAGACTGGGCGTGCCCTCAGAGGCCAGACCGCGGGCGATTGGATGGGATGACCCCTGCAGTGCGTTGATGGCTAGCTGTAATAGAGTCTGCCGGGACCAGCCAGGTTCAGGAATTAGTGCGGCAATGGTTGGTCGGTCTGTAGTCAGTGTCCCGGTTTTGTCGAAGACCACCACGCGGATATCTGCTGCCAGCTCAAATGCGGCGGGATCCTGCAAAAGTATTCCCCGATTCGTTAGTCTGGCATAGCCTATGATGATGACTAGCGGAATAGCCAGGCTCAGGGCACAGGGGCAACTGATGATGAGTACTCCCAGCCCTCGGGCCAGTGCTTCGGTGATTGACTCACCCTGAAATTCGGCCAGCAGGATAGAGGCCAGAGCCGCGAGGATAACGGTCGGCAGAAGTACCCTGGCGATGCGGTCGGTTAATCTCTGCAAGGCTGTTTTCCGGCAGAGCAGACTGTGGATGGAGCGGGTAATGCTGTCGAGGCGTCGCTGCCCGACGCTGGCGGTCACCCGAAGCCGGAGGTCTCCCTCAATCAGAACACAGCCTGCAAAAAGCTGGTCGCTGGCCCCGACCACTTGAGGTTCGCTTTCGCCGGTCATCAGCGCGAAGTCCACCAACCCTTTGCCGGCCTCGACGTAGCCATCCAGGCTCAGCGGCTGTCCGGCTTCGGGAATGATTCGGGTTCCCGGGGCAATTTCATCGGCTCGGAGTTTCCGGCTGGAGCCGTCATCCAGGGTGACCAGACGGCCATTACTCCTGGCCAGGTAGTGATGGATAACGTCCGTGGCCTTCCGTCGCACGTTGGTATCCAGCAATCGTGCGACCAGCTGAAAGGTGACCAGCATGACAGCGGCATCGAAGTAGACGTGGCTCTCACCCTGCATCAGGCGCCAGACCGACAAAAGGGTGGCCGCCGCAACGGCGAAGGTGATCAGGGTATCCAGGCCTGGCACGCCCATCCTCAGTGTACGCCAGCCCGCCCGGTAAAAATGGGAGCCGGAATAAGTGATGACAGGTAAGGCAAACACCCCGCTGGCCAGAGCTAATGGCCAGGTGGCTTCCGGTTCTACCAGCCCCAGCGGTGCCAGATAAACCAGCAATGCAGGCATCATGCACCACATACCAAACACCACGGCGGTGGCCAGGCGCCACTGGAGCTTTTTTCTGGCCTGGTCGACGCCCTGACTATTGGCATCCGGTGGTGCCTGATGCAGACGGTAGCCGAGTCTACGAACTACCTTGGCGAGCTTTTGTGTGCCGGTTCTGGCCGTATCCCAGCGCAGCAGAGCGGTGCCCGCCGCAAAGTTGACGGCCGCATCCAGCACCCCCGGCTGACGCTTTAGCAGACTTTCAACGGCAGCTGCACAGCTGCCGCAGTACATGCCCCGTACGAATAGGATCGTTTCGTCTGGTTGTTGATTATCTGCCGCGTTTGCCGTGTTCACATCAAGGTGCCTGGTAGGTCTCCTTCAGTTCGCCGGCTGACCAGGGGCCTCGCTCGCCCACGCGGGCTTGATGCTCTCCCACCTGCTTGCCCGTGATCGGCTCGGCCTGGTTGCCCCATTCCTGGCGCACATAGCTGAGCACTGCGGCGATCTCCTCATTACTCAGAGTGCCCTTGAACGCGGGCATCATGCCGTCGTAAGTTTGACCTTTTACGTCGATTTGGCCCTGAAGCCCATCGTGGACAATGGCAATGGGAATATCCCGCGTGGCAACCACCCATTCGCTGCCGGCAAGTGGCGGGAAAGTCCCCGGTATGCCCTGTCCGTTGGCCTGGTGACAGGCGGCGCATTGGGCATTGAACACGGTTTTACCGTTGATTCCGCTTTCGGTGCCGTCTCCTTCGATGCTGGTCCTGGGCGCTGGTGCTGAGCGGCTGTCACCCCCCAATAATGGCTTGCCAATGTTGTAGGCGTAATAGCCCACACCCCAGACAATTAGTATTGCGATCCACAAAAGGACAATAATCGGCGTTTTCCGGAGCCCTTCCTCGGGTTCTGGATTCTCCCTTTGGCGTGCATGTTCGTTGTTGGTTGTCACGGTGGCAGTTACTCCTGGGTGTTTTCAGGTTCCGGCAGTGTCGGCGCCGGATAGGTGTGATCCAGGGCCAGCAGATAATCCACCAGCGCCAACGCTTGTTCGGTGGCCACGATGTAGCCTTCTTCGGGGGCGTAGGGCTCTGGCAGTCGGACGACGGGATCATCTTCACCAACCGACCGGACCCAGCGGAACAGGAACCGGTAGGGCGGCATTATGCTGTCCTTGACGACTGCCTGCGGGTTATAGAGGTGGATCAGATGCCAGTCCTTGCTGGGCTGCCGGGCGCCGATGTTGAACAGATCTGGCCCAGTGCGCATGGTGCCTAACAGATGCGGCGTGTCGTAGAAATAATCGCCAGGCACCGATGGGCGGCCCCAGCCCCGGTCCTTGTCTCCACTGGCGAACGATGGGTCCCGGGGCTGCTGGCTGTGGCAGTATACACAACCATTGGCGATGTACAGTTGCCGCCCTGCCAGCTGCCGCTTGGTGTAGGGTTGGAGGTCCGGCGGTACGGCTTCGGCCGACATCTGCAGGTAAGGCATAACCACCAGAGTAAGTGTAGCTAGCAACAGAATCAGCGCTGCCCCTACCATGATTGCTAAAGCGCGCTTCATTGGTTTACCTCCCGAGCCGGATTACGAAAGAGTGTGGGCTGATCCCGCAGTTGGCCTTTGCGCTTCAGCATGGCAACAAAGTGGATGGCGAAAACGATATGGCCCACGGTCATCAGGCTACCGCCAACGGTTCTTGCCTCGAGGTAAGGCAAGGTCATTCGCACAATATCCATAAATGGGGTATCGGCCGTCAGCAACTCCACGCCCTGTTTCCAACCGCCAATGGTGAGTGAGACCACATATATCAGTATGCCGATGCTCACTAGCCAGAAATGCAGGGCGATCAGCCAGCGCCAGGGCCATTCCCAATTCATCAACCTGGGCATGATGAAATACACCGCACCGAACAGGATGAAGCTGAGGAAGGCGTACATGCCCAGGTGGGCATGGGCTACGGTGTAGTGAGTAAAGTGGGTAATTACGTTCACGCTGCGCAGCGCTTCCATGGATCCCTGCAGCGAGGATACTGTGTACATCAGGGCGCCGATCCACACGAACCGCAGGGTAGGGGAGTCTTTCAGTCGATGAAAATTGCCCATCATGGTGCCGTGGTGGTTGATGCCTACGGTGATTACGGGGATAGACATCATCACACTGTGGACAATCGACAAAGTGACCAACCAGGTAGGTATCGGACCTCCTACCAGATGGTGGATGCCCACCTGGCTGTAGAATAACGCTAGGGACCAGAACCCAATCAGCGAGAGTTGGTAGGAAATGATCGGCCGTCCCAGTATTTTCGGGATCATATAGTAGGCGATACCAATGCCAATGGGCGTTACCCAGAGCCCGAGCACGTTGTGCGCGAACCACCAGTTAACGGTCGCACCGGAAGTGCCCGGGAAGGTGTAGGGCAGATTCGCGATAAGGAACAGGAAGGGGAACCACACCAACGCACCCAGAAAATACCAGCTGGTAACGTAAAGATGGGAGACCTTGCGCAGCTTGGCCGTCAGCAACAGCGGAACCGCCGCAAGGGCGCCCCCAACAACAAACAGCAGGTCGATTTGCCAGGGAAACTCCAGCCACTCCTTGCCGTCGGACAAGCCCAAATTGATGGCGCCAAGACCAAGTACCAGCCCGATATTCCAGAGTACGGCACCGACAATGGCAAATCGCCCGCCGGCAAGACGGGTTTTGAACAATCGTGGAATGAGGAATAGCGCGATGGCAATACCGGCCATGGAAGCCCAGCCATAGGTGACCGCATTAAGGTGCATTGGGCGGACCCGGCCGAAGGTCAGAAACTGGCTGTTGGCCAGTAGTTCCGGCATGTGCATTTTGGCAGAGGATAACAGGCCATATGCAGAACCAAGCAGAAGCCAGAAGACACTGGAAGACAGCCAACTGAGGGTCGGCAATCTGGACGATAGATCAGCATCATATCGCGCCCGGTATTCGGCATCCGAAAGCTCCTGCTTTTGTCGTTGTGGTGCTTCTGCAGGATCTTCGCCGATACCTTCTTCGCCCGGTGAAAAAATCGTTCGGGCGGATTTTTGGCCGTGACTGAACTGGTTGTTGGCAATTGACCAGATCAGTAGTAACAGCCCCACTGTCGAGAGCAGAAAGGTAATAATCAGTAGAACGGCAATGGTGGGTGTCATAGGTTTTCCGATAAAGAAACATTTGTAATGTATTAATTAATCAATTGCAATGAAGGTGAATAAAATGGGATCGCAACCCCGGCTCGCTCCGGTGAAATTCCTGTTTAACAATAAAGCCAATAGAGATAGGGATCGAGCGCCTAATTGATTCAGGTCAATTTTTCAATTTACCTAAAGCTGGCGTCGAGCTTCGGTGATTTGCTGATAATTGTTGCCACTTTTAAGATTTATTCTGAATGTATCATAGCAAGTGCGATGAAGAATGGCGGAACAGTACGAGTGATCCCCCACTACCGGGTTTTCTGCAGGATGTTCAAATAGCAAGTGATGAGAGAAAGGAGCTTTAGATGACCTATTTCAGACGGCAGTCGTTTGCCGCGAAAATAGTGCTCAAACCCTGGTTACAACCGTCGTGAATTTAATGAGGGTGCTTGACTGTCCAGAAGCGCTCATCTCCAAATGTGTGATAGCGGATATCTTTTTTCCGAGCGCAAGGGTTTCCGGGCGTTCCGTTGCCCCAACCGTCCATCCAAAGCTCTTTCCAAGCGCGTTATTGGACACATCCTTTACTTCCGTTTACGGACGATGAGGGGGCGCTTTAATGCATTTCTGTGATGGCGCTACCGACAAAAAAGCCTGAAACCTTTTCGTCAGAGCTGCATCTGGTTCATTGCCACATTAATTAATCACGAACGAGGAATGGCTATGAAAAAGTTACTGATCGGTTTGTTGGGTATGAGTCTGGCGGCCGGCGCACTGGCCCATGACGAGGACAAGGTTGCCCAAATGCCGCCGGAGGGACCCTATGTGCAGGTGAGTGATGTGTTGCCGCTGCCTGCATTCCTGCCGGGTCTGGGGACACTTTTCGTTGATCCGGACACTTTGCCCGCCGGTCCGTTCTTGAGCTATGACCACGATGGAAAGTTGTCGGCTACTGTCTACATGACGCCCCTTGAGGAGTTGAAAAACGGTGTCGCTTACGACGACTTGGCTATTGGATCTCATGAAGTGACGGCTGTTGACATCTACTACAACGCAGGGCATCCCGGCGTGGAAAGTCCGCACGCTCATGTCGTGCTGTTTCACGACAAGGGCGCCAAAGATCGGTTGGCCAAATAGGCGGCGATTTGTCGCCCTTTTGGTTGTCTGAGAGCACAAGGAGGGTCTATGGCATAACACGGCTGAACTGGGTTGGGATCGCAGGCAGAGCGCTTACTTGGGTTTGAATGGAACGGGAAAAGTAGGCGAAACCAACCCCGGCTCAGCCTGGGTGTTGAGGCATACCTCCCTTGTTATGCAGGGAGATGCCGAGGGTGACCGTAGGGCTTCAAAATATTTGTAGGTTTGTTGTGTAACCTTTTCGAAATAACAGCATCTGATCAGTAAGACGGTTTTCAAGTACCGATTAGATCGACCCGTCGGGTATCTGACTATGAACTGCTCAAGGCGTAGATTGCTGGAATTGTCAGGCTCGCTATTACTTCTGAGTAGTGGTGTGACTGAGGCTGTTGGCGAAAGCCAGGTCGTTATCAAGATGCAAGGCACACCCAGGGGTGAGAGGGTTTGGTTTGATCCAAAGGGCGTTGCCGTAGCCCCGGGCACGACAATCACCTTCATCAATCAGGACCCCGGGAATTCCCACACGGTGACCGCGTACCACCCTGAGTATTTTGATCGGGTGCGGCGGATGCCAAAGGCTGCCAAACCGTTCGACAGTGGCTATTTGCTTCCGAACCAGACATTCAGTCTGACCCTGACGGTTCCTGGCGTTTATGACTATTACTGCGTGCCGCATGAAATGGCGGCTATGGTTGGGCGGATCGTCGTTGGAACGCCTGAAATGGTGGATTGGGATAGTTCTGCTCTGCGTGCGGGCGGAGTGAGTGGACATGTAATGACTCAATTCCCTTCGATTCGCGATATTTTTAATGCAAGCTAACAAGGTCGTGTTATGAAAATTTCGATCGACTCCCTATCGTCCAGGTCCACCATTGGTCCACAGACCCCTGAAGATGAGCTTGTCAAACTCGCAAAACAGGGTCATGAAACGGCCGTGCGAGAGGTAATCAGAAGGCTTAATCCACGCCTGTTTCGTATCGCCCGAGGTATTATGGATAACGATGCCGAGGCCGAGGAGATCGTCCAGGAAACCTACCTCATTGCCTTTTCCCGAATTGGCGAATTTCGTGGGGATGCCAAACTCTCAACCTGGGCCACCAAAATCGCGTTAAATGCTGCCCGAATGCGATTGAGAAAACGTCATCCGACCGAAGAATACGACTCGGTCTCTGAAGAATTCCATCAGGAAGCATCCGTCATAGCGTTTCCAGGTGCCAGGCAACGTTCTCCCGAGAACGAACATGGTGTTGCGCAGTTCCGGGAATGGGTCGAATCAGCAGTCTCTGAACTGCCCGGTCCTCTTCGGGTTGTGTTTGTCCTCAGAGAGGCAGAAGGGATGGCGTTGGCCGACATTGCGGCTGACCTCGGTATTACCGTAATGACCGTCAAGACACGCCTGTTCCGCTCCAGACGACACCTTAAGACGTTACTGGAGTCGCGTATCAAGGGTGGGTTTGAAACGGTCTATCCATTTGATGGCGCTCGCTGCGCCCATATGGCGGATTCCGTTGTTGAGCTGCTTGCTGATTTTATCCGTCCTCCCAGTTAGTGACGGTCCCATTCCGACTCAATTGAAGATTTAACTGCCTTTTTGTCGTTGTCCAATGCTGATTCTTCCGACGGGCAGCCACTGTCACATTTTTGAGGTGTTAGTGTCGATGAACTCCATTGCTCCAAAAGTTAGTGCTTTGATTCAGTCCGAAATGAACGGTGACTTCTTCCCGAGATCTGTGAATTTGGTGAAAGGACATGTGGACACCAAGAGAAAGGAAATTCTTTACACGTTCCTGAAAACGTTTGACAAGTACGAATCCCTGTTCACCCTTTTGAAAGACGAACAGGCGTTCTATGAGAAACCCATCGAGCTGCGACACCCTCTAATCTTTTATCTCGGTCACACCGCCGTATTCTTCATCAATAAATTATTATTGGCGAAGGTAATCGAAAAACGAATCAATCCGAAGTTTGAATCCATGTTTGCGGTTGGCGTTGACGAGATGAGCTGGGACGATCTCGACGAATCCCATTACTACTGGCCGCCGTTGGAGGAAGTGATGGCCTATCGGAGAATGGTCCGAAGAACCGTCGCCAACGTCATCCGAAGCCTTCCAATGTCATTGCCGATTGATTGGGATAGCGCCTTTTGGCCCATTCTCATGGGGATTGATCACGAACGCATTCATCTCGAAACATCGTCGGTTCTGATTCGTCAACACCAACTCTCCCGGGTAAAGAAGCATACTCTTTGGTCGTCGGTGCCCTATTCGGGAAACGCGCCATGCAACGAGCTTCTTCCCGTGTCTGCCGGCACAGTTACCCTTGGCATTGATAACCAGGCCGAGTATTACGCCTGGGACAACGAATACGGGACACACGAGGCCGAAGTCGAATCCTTCGAGGCATCGAAGTACCTTGTCAGCAATCGGGAATTTTTCGAGTTCTTCAAGGATAACGGCTACCTCACCGATAAGTATTGGTCTGAGGAGGGGCTGCAATGGCGGGAATTTTCGAACGTTTCCCATCCTACGTTTTGGGTCTGGCGTGGTGAGTGGCATTTACGCCTGCTAGCTGAAGAGGTTCCGATGAGATGGGATTGGCCCGTCGAGGTGAACTTTCACGAAGCCAAGGCCTTTTGTGTTTGGAAGTCAGAGAAAACCGGATCTCCGATTCGCCTGCCAACGGAAGATGAGTGGTATCGACTGGTCGACGAGGCTGGTGTAAAGGAACTCGCGGATGAGCGCGCCAAGAGTAATCTGCACCTGGACTATGGGGCGTCTTCCTGTCCGGTCAACTGGTTCCAACACGGTGCCTGGTTTGATGTGGTGGGCAACGTTTGGCAATGGACTGAAACTCCGACTTACCCCTTCGAAGGCTTCAAGGTCCACCCGCTGTACGACGATTTCACGACGCCTACGTTTGATAACCAGCACATGCTGATGAAAGGCGGGTCCTGGATCTCAACGGGAAACGAAGCACGACTGTCATCTCGGTACGCATTCCGGGCGCATTTTTTCCAGCATGCTGGTTTCCGGTATGTAGCCTCGAATGCCAAGCCGAAACAGCAATACGTCCCTTACGAGCACGAAAACTCAGTCTCAAAGGAACTGGATTTCCACTACGGTCCAACCTATCTGGAAGTTTCCAACTTTCATCAAAACATTGTTGAAGAGTTGCTCCCCTTTGTAGAACGACGCGGCAGGGCGTTGGACATCGGTTGCTCGTGTGGTCGGTCCAGTTTCGAGCTCGCACGACTGTTCGAAACAGTGGAGGGCGTGGATTTCTCCGCGAATTACATTCAGAAGGCCTGGCAGATCGCCGAAACCGGACAGGTCCGCTATGTTGTCCCTACTGAAGGCGACCTGGTCGATTACCGGGAAGCCAATCTGAATCAGCTGAGCCTTGCCGAAACCGCGTCAAGGGTTCACTTCAGCCAGAGCGATGCGTCCAACCTTAGGGCATCGTTGGTTGGTTTTGACCTGATACTGGCCGTGAACGTGATCGATCGTATTCATGACCCCGTGCAGTTTCTGACAGACATGTCCACGCGTCTTCATGAAGGGGGCATCCTTGTGATTGCCTCATCCTACGATTGGGATCACCGTCTGACACCGAGAAAAAACTGGTTAGGCGGTTTCAAGAAAGACGGCGAGTCCTTGACTACCCTCGAAGGACTCAAACAAGCACTGCAGCCGTCGTTCGAGCTCATTAACCAACCTCAGCAGATCCCCTTCGCTCGGCGGGAAACCCAAAATCGTTTTCAGTTTGGCTACTGCGAACTGACGATCTGGAAGCAGCGGGTGGTTGGTTCCTGACTCGTCGGCAGACCATGCCGCAATGGATATCGAAATAAATCTAAAATTCGCACCCCCGGAATTCGGTAAAGCGAGCTGATGAGCCAGTTTGGTGCAACAAGGGAAGAGAGGCTTATGAGATTGGTGTGCATTTCCGATACGCATGGTTTTCATGAACACATTGGCTCTATTCCTGATGGTGATGTGCTGATACACGCCGGAGATGCTCTTGGACGCGGCACTTTGGAGGAACTGGAGCAGCTTGATGCCTGGTTTGGCCGTCAGAATCATACCCACAAAATTCTCATCGCGGGTAACCATGACTGGTGTTTCGAGAGAGAACCAGAACAGGCGAAAAACGTCGTGACCAATGCTGTCTATCTGCGGGACAGCGGTGTCGAGCTGGATGGTTTGCGGTTCTGGGGAAGTCCCTATACACCGGCCCACCTCAATTGGGCCTTCAATAAAGAACGCGGAAGCGATATCGCCGAACACTGGGACCTAATCCTTCAGAATACAGATGTTTTGATTACTCATGGTCCACCCCATGGCGTGTTGGACATGGTGTGTGGTCGGAAACGGTTCCTCAATGTTGGATGCGAGGATTTATGGAAACGTGTACAGAAACTCTCTCTCAAAGCGCACATTTTTGGGCACATCCACGAATGCTGGGGTATGTGCGAGTTGATGCCGAGGGCAACACCGCTTTTTGTGAACGCAAGCATATGCAGTGAACGATTCAAGCCGGTTCGTTCTGCTGTTGTTATCGATATCTAGCGAGGCTCTGAATAAGTCTCAAAGCTGGCGATAATATGGTCGTCGCCAACATTACGATCAGCCTGTTGCTCCCGAAGGACTGTCCCAACGTCAGCGCACGCGCTTTTGCTGAGTTTGACCATTGATCATGACTTCACAGCAAAACAGACTTTGCGGCGCTAGAAGATGCTTCTGTCCATTTCAAAAGCTAACTGGCGAGCCGCTTGAGGTCGCGAGTGAAATTGAAGAGTTCAAAGCTACACCCGAAGCGCTTTTGCAGGAGCTTGATAGAGCCACTCTGGTTGATAGCGAAAAGCTTCCTGCTGGCACCGTGCCCATGAATTCTCTGGTCCATTTCATGAATGAGGGCAACTGCGTATTCCGCGCCATCGTGACCACCCATTCCGTTTGAACGTGACCGCCTGTTCCGGGCGATCGTGACCGCTCATTCCGTTTTATCGTGACCGATTTCGGGTTGTTTTCCGGAATCGCCGGTCACGATGCCGGAATCATCGGTCACGTTCCCCCGGAACCACTGCCAAAGCGCTGGAATTCTTCAACTTAATCCGGCATACCCCCTTCCTTTTTATCACGAGGAAGAGCGGATGCCGGTTGCGAGGATTTCCATGCGACAGATTATCGAGGTCTTGCGCCTCAAGTACGAAGCAGGCCTGAGCCATGAGCGCATTGCCCGCGCCTGCGGTCTCTCCAAAGGTGTGGTTGGCAAGTACGTCAATCTTGCCCAGGCCCATGATGTGACCTGGCCGTTGCCAGAGGATGTTGATGAGGTACGACTGGAAGCGCTGCTGTTCCCGGCTAAGACCCCACCTGCACGCTTTGCCGAACCTGATTACTTCCAGGTCCACCAGGAACTGAAGACCAAGGGCGTGACCCTGCAACTGCTCTGGGCCGAGTACGTAGAACGCCACAGCGACAAGGCCTATCGCTACAGCCAGTTCTGCCACCATTACCGGCTCTGGCGTGGCCGGCAGCGGCGCAGCATGCGCCAGGTCCATCGAGCCGGTGAGAAGATCTTTATCGATTACTGTGGCCCCACTGTGCCAGTGGTGGATCGTTCCACCGGTGAAATGCGTAAGGCTCAGGTCTTTGTCGCCGTGCTTGGAGCGTCCAGCTATACCTTCGCCGAGGCTACCTGGAGCCAGTCCCTGCCGGACTGGATTGCCTCCCACCAACGGATGCTGGCGTTCTACGGCGGTGTAGCTGAATTGCTGGTTCCTGACAACCTCAAGGCAGCGGTCACCAAGGCCGATCGATATACCCCGAAGATCAACGAGACCTACGCCGAACTGGCCGCCCACTACCAGACTGCCGTATTACCGGCACGCCCCTACAAACCCAAGGACAAGGCGAAAGCTGAAGCCGCCGTACTGCTGGTCGAGCGCTGGATACTGGCCCGGTTACGGCACCGGATGTTCTTCTCCCTGGCCGAACTGAACTCGGCCATTGCCCAGTTGTTGCCGGCGCTGAACCAGCGCCCGTTCCAGGGGCGCTCCGAGAGCCGCCAGAGCTTGTTCGAGTCACTGGATCGCCCAGCTCTGAGACCTCTGCCCGCAACACCCTATGTCTATGCCGAGTGGTGCAAAGCGCGACCGGGCATTGACTACCACATCGAGATCGACAAACGGCTGTACAGCGTGCCTCACGCCCTGGTGGGTGTGAAGCTGGATGTTCGGGTGACCGATACGTCCGTTGAGGTCATGCACAAGGGACAACGGGTAGCCTTGCATTCTCGCCACGGCAAGAGCCGCTTCGTGACCCTGACCGAACACATGCCCAAGTCGCATCAGGCCCATCAGAACTGGTCACCGGGACGCTTCCTGAACTGGGCCAAGGACATCGGCCCCGCCACGTTGGATGTGGTGCAGGGACAGCTCAAGGATCGGCCGCATCCGGAACATGGTTACCGGGCCTGCCTGGGTCTGCTGAACCTCAGTCGTCGCTACAGCCGTGACCGCCTTGAGCAGGCTTGTGACCGGGCGTTGGCTATCAACTCGGCCAGTTACCAGAGCATCACCTCGATCCTAAAGCAGGGGCTGGATCAACTCCCGCTGCCCCTAGCTGAGGAAGAGCCGGAACTGACCGATCTGCCTGTTCACACCAACGTTCGTGGCCCCCACTACTACCACTGATCCCGGAGAGACTGATGCTGACTCAAAACACCCTCGACATCCTGCGCCAACTCAAACTGACGGGCATGTGCGATGCGCTGGAACAACAACGATCCCAACCTGAGACCCACGACCTGGCGTTCGAGGAACGACTGGCCCTGTTGGTGGATCGTGAAGTGCTGCACCGCGAAAGCCGGCGACTGGAGCGGCTGCTCAGGGCCGCCCGTCTACGTGTGCCGGCCTGCATCGAAGACATCGATTACCGCCACCCACGAGGGCTGGAGCGTTCTCGCATGGCGGGTCTGGCCAGCTGCGACTGGATCCGCCAATCCCTGAACCTGTGCATCACCGGCCCGACAGGTTGTGGCAAGACCTGGCTGGCGTGTGCCCTGGGTAACCAGGCCTGCCGGCAGGGCCTCTCGGTTCGTTACCTGCGGGTACCGCGCCTGTTCGAACAACTGCGCATCGCCCATGGCGATGGCAGCTATGCCCGACTAATGAATCAGTTGCTTAAAACCGATCTGCTGATCCTGGACGACTGGGGCATGCAAAAGGTGACCGCGCAACAACGACAGGATCTGATGGAAGTGATTGAGGACCGCCATGGCCGGGGCTCGACCCTCATTGCCAGCCAGTTACCGACTGAACACTGGCACGATTACATCGGCTCCGCCACGCTGGCAGACGCCATCCTGGATCGGCTTCTGCACGGCGCTCACCGACTCAATCTAAAGGGGGAATCATTGCGAAAAGCGAAAGCACAAAAACCGGAATCGGTTGACCCATCGTGACCGCTCAGAGTACAAAACCCACTCCAGTGTGATGGCCGTGTGAAAATCGGTCACGATCCCCGGAATGACCGGTCACGTTCGCCGGAATACGCAGCAACGACGTCGAGTCTAAGCTCAGGCTGGTTTATCCGAGGCAGGCAGAGGTAGATGAGGAGCATGTATCCGTCTTGGCTCCCGCTGGTGCGGCCCTGCTGGGGCTTCGGGTAGGTGATCGTATTGATTGGCCTTTGGCTGGCAAGAAAACGCTCAGTCTGAAAATCATCCGCGTGACTCATGCAAACTAAACGAAAAAGGCCTACGACCAAAAAGACGCCCTCGAAGAACTTTGCGAGCAGGTGGTCCTGAGAAACCCTGCGGAGCCAGAGTTTCACCAGGCTGTTCTGGAAGTTCTGGAGTTTATGAGTCGATCTGTTCGTCCAAAATCAAGTGAAGGTCTTGCTGTGCAGACTGTCGCTGGTGCCCTCCAAAGGAAATTTTTTGAAACGAAGGTAACCCCGAAGAACTTTTCTGAGGCAAATGAAATAAATGATCGAAGTCAATTAATGATTTAGATCTATTGGTTTTTTCATCAATAGCATGGAGAATCAAGGAACTAAGATATTTCATATTGCAGGTCATGCCATGGAAAAATATCATTGTGAAAATAGAAAGATTATAGCAAAAAGACTCAAAAGTATTCTAGTTGACGCCGAGGTATCTTGTATAAATAACGGATGCATTAATAATATAATCACCAAAGAATTCCGTCGAGAAAAGGTGTCCTCGAGAACTGTACTGGTTGATCAAAATTTAAAGCCTAACAAGATGTACTATTTAGAGTCCGGACTTGTTAGATTATTTCTAAAAATATCTGGACAAAAATCATTCACCTTATTTTTTGTCTCAGGTGGAGAGTTTGTATTTATTCCATTTTTAGAGCTCAGTACTCAATTTCGTAGACTCTCTCTTCAGGCGGTGTCGGATTGTGTTGTTTGGAGTGTTGAAATAGAAAATTTTAAAAGAAATAGCATATGTAATAATAGTTTGTGGGATTATCTTAAGATTCACTTTCTTAAGAAATTTGAGGAAGTTGTCTCCATGCGAGAATATTTTTTTCAATCATATAATGCCAAAGAAAGGTATGATATTTTAATGACTGAGGATCTGGATTTAATAAGTAAAGCTCCGGACAAATACTTGGCGTCGTATATAGGAGTTGCGCCTGAAACCTATTCAAGAATGAAGTTGTCAAGAAAAAAGTATTCTAAATTAAAGTAAAAAAACTCCTTTAGTGTAAGAGTTTAATCTTTTAAGCCATAATTTTCCGGTGCTCCTATATAAATATTTAAGTTTTGGATTGCCGACCCGGCCGCCCCCTTGCCTAGGTTGTCGATTCGGGCCACGATGCATTGCCGAACGCTGTTCCCCATTATAAATATGTCTACTCTGTTCGTATAGTTACTTCCCTCGACATCAAAGAAATAGTCAGGCCTTAAATCGTGACTGTTAGGCTCATGAACACGAATAAATCTCTCTGTTTTGTAGCGATCTTGGTACGCTTCGTAAATACTCTGAGGCGAGACCCCTTCAACTATTACTGGTATCCATACTGACAACCCCTGGTAGAACGATCCAATAGATGGAATAAAGACGGGCGTTTTCGTTAAGCCAGCGTAAAAAACGATCTCTGGTAAGTGTTTGTGCTCCAAATTCAGTGCGTATGGCTGTGGAGTTGGTGGAGGATTGGCGCCCAAAGCTTCATATGAATCGATCATTGTTTTACCCCCACCACTGTATCCAGTAAAGGAAAAAGCCGAAATCGGGTAATTTTTTGGCAGTAAGCCAGCGTCAACTAATGGTCGTATGGACAATATAAATGCAGTAGCGTGACACCCGGGGTTGCTTATTCGTTTACTATTCTGAATTCGACTACGCTGTTCGTTCTCCAATTCCGGCAAACCATACACCCAGTCGGTATGCACTCGAAAGGCACTGCTAGTGTCAATAACGCAGGTGTCAGGGCTTGAGATCAAGTTCATAGCATCTTTCGACGCGTCGTCCGGTAGGCAAAGAAAAACTACATCTGCCGAATTCATTCGATATTGCCGTTCGACAGGCTCCTTTCGCAAAGCAGGATCAATTGAGATTAGTGAAATATCATTTCGTTGATTCAGTAGCGTTGATAATTGAAGGCCGGTAGTTCCTTCATTACCGTCAATAAAAATTTTTACTGTCATAAACGTCGGTAACTCCGTCGAGATAATGGCCTATAAATTGGGGTGCTCCTTTTTTAATGTGACTCCTTTGGCCCTGGTTTTACAACGTTTTAATTGATCTTAATCATCAAGCGTCTGAACTAATCACGCATTAACTATGCTGGGATGTCGAGAGTGGTTCAGATGCGATGATTCTCGATTTCGATTCTGCGAGTGGCCCTCTTTTTTTGGATATGCAGATCGGCATCTGTGGAACAGCAATCTTTGAGCTAAAAGGGCAACGGCGCTGAAATCCAGCAAACACGCAAAAAAAACCAAACGTTCTTTTTGTCAATAACCGCGTGCTTCGTGGACTTGATTCAGGTCGTGAGTGAAATTCTCCAACCGATCTTAAGATGGAAACAAATCGACGCACTGCATAGGTATAGCCCGGCGTGCTCGGATGTTGAACATCGCTTTGACTGGCGTTGACTACTGAAGGAGAGGCTCATGTATAAAGATGAAGATCCGACAGAAACCCGTGAATGGTTGGAAGCGCTGGAATCCGTTATGCAGGTTGAAGGTGTCGGTCGAGCTCAGTATATGCTGAGTCGGCTTTCCGAGCGGGTAAGCCGAGAAGGTGCAGATGCGCCCTTCACGATCAATACTCCCTTTCGCAACACCATACCGGTCGCACAGGAATCGCAGATGCCTGGTGACTTTTTCATGGAGCGTCGTATACGTTCTTTGATCCGCTGGAATGCGATGGCCATGGTACTGCGGGCGAATAAGAAACCAGGTGATCTCGGCGGCCATGTATCCTCCTTTTCCTCTGCCGCTACCCTATACGACGTGGGGTTCAATTATTTCTTCCATGGCGGCGACGAAAAGCGGGAATCGGATCTGGTGTACTTCCAGGGTCATTCTTCGCCTGGTATTTATGCCCGCTCCTATTTGGAAGGTCGTTTCGACGAGGAGCAACTGGACAAGTACCGGGAAGAAGTGGACGGCAATGGGCTTCCCTCTTATCCCCACCCCTGGCTGTTACC
The DNA here is from genome assembly GCF_001045555.1 of Marinobacter subterrani. Classification (NCBI taxonomy): domain Bacteria; kingdom Pseudomonadati; phylum Pseudomonadota; class Gammaproteobacteria; order Pseudomonadales; family Marinobacteraceae; genus Marinobacter; species Marinobacter subterrani. Next base: position 2,496,395 of record NZ_LFBU01000001.1, on the reverse strand, counting down.
GGATTACTGGCAGTTCCCGACGGTGTCCATGGGTCTCGGGCCGATTCAGGCCATCTATCAGGCTCACGTCATGAAGTACCTGCACCGCCGCGAGCTCATCGATATGGGGGATCGCAAAGTCTGGTGCTTTCTGGGCGACGGTGAGTGCGACCAGCCCGAATCCCTGGGTGCCCTTGGTGTAGCAGGACGGGACAAGCTTGACAACTTAATCTTTGTTATCAACTGCAACTTGCAACGTCTGGATGGCCCGGTGAGGGGCAATGGCAAAATCATTCAGGAACTGGAGGGTGTTTTCCGCGGTGCCGACTGGAACGTCCTCAAGGTGGTTTGGGGTCGTCAGTGGGACCCGTTGTTCGAAAGAGACGAAGAAGGGTTCATGCAGCGCGCCATGGACGAAGTCGTTGACGGCGACCTGCAGAACTTCAAGAGCAACGGTCCGGCCTATACCCGCAAGCATTTCTTCGGCAAGTACCCGGAGTTGTCCAAGATGGTGGACAGCCTCAGCGATGAGGACATTAACAAGCTCAACCGGGGTGGCCACGATCCCTACAAGATTTACGCGGCCTACCACCACGCCATCCACAACAATGACGGTCGGCCAACGGTGATTCTGGCACACACCATCAAGGGTTACGGCTTTGGCAGTGCGGGCGAAGCCCAGAACACGGCGCACTCCCTGAAGAAGCTGGATATTGAGCAGCTCAAAGCCTTCCGTGACCGTTTTGCGGTGCCGCTGAGAGACGAAGAACTGAAGGACGTGCCTTACTACCGTCCGGCGCCGGACAGCCCGGAAATTGTCTACATGAATAAGCGGCGGCAGGAGCTGGGGGGCTTCTATCCCAAGCGTCGCAAGGACTGCCAGCCGCTTCAGGCGCCGCCACTGGACACTTTTAAGGCAGTGATCGAAGGCTCCAATGGCCGCGAGATCTCCACCACCATGGCGTTCATGCGGCTGCTGACGGCATTGACCAAAGACAAGCGTATCGGTAAGCGTGTCGTTCCCATCGTGCCGGATGAGGCCCGTACGTTTGGCATGGAGGGCATGTTCCGCCAGTTGGGTATCTACAGCTCGGAAGGCCAGAAGTACGTGCCGGAAGACCGTGAACAGATCATGTACTACAAGGAAGACAAGAAAGGCCAGGTTCTTGAGGAAGGGATCAATGAGGCGGGCTCCATGGCGGCCTGGATGGCGGCGGCGACGTCCTACAGTACCAACAACTTCCCGTTGGTGCCGTTCTACATGTTCTACTCCATGTTCGGCTTCCAGCGTGTGGGGGATCTGGCCTGGGCGTCCGGCGATATCCAGGCCCGCGGTTTCCTGGTAGGCGGCACTGCCGGGCGCACCACGCTTAATGGTGAAGGCCTGCAGCACCAGGACGGTCACAGCCATATCCTGGCGCAGACCATTCCCAATTGTAAGGCCTACGACCCGGCCTACGGTTACGAAATCGCCGTGGTAGTCCAGCATAGCATCAAGGAAATGTTTGAAGACAACCAGAACGTCTTCTACTACCTGACCATCGAAAACGAAAACTACGAGCAGCCCGCCATGCCTGAAGGCAAGAAGGTGCAAGAGGGGATCATCAAGGGAATGTACCTGCTGGATTCCGTCGAAACCAAGGCCCGCGAGAAGACTCCCAGGGTTCAGCTGATGGGCTCCGGCGCTATCCTTAACGAGGTGCGTGCGGCCGCCGAGCTGTTGAAGGACGATTTTGGTGTTGCCAGTGATGTCTGGAGCGTGACCAGTTTCAACGAACTGGCGCGGGACGGTCTGCACATTGAACGCTGGAACCGCCTGCATCCGGACGACACGCCCAAGAAGGCCTACACCACCCAGTGCCTGGAAAAACAGCAGGGGCCGGTGGTGTCGTCCACGGACTACATCAAGCTGTTGTCCGAGCAGGTGCGTGCCTATATTCCCAAGACCTACCTGACCCTGGGCACCGACGGCTTCGGCCGCAGTGATACCCGCGAGAAACTGCGGAACCACTTCGAGGTGGATCGCTACTACGTTGCGGTGACGGCGCTGGCGGCTCTGGCCCGTGACGGTGAACTGAAGAATGAGGTGGTTCTCGAGGCTATGCGCAAATACGGAATCGATCGGAACAAAATGAACCCGGTGCTGGCTTAAGGAGACCGTCATGAGTGAACAGGAAATAAAAGTTCCCGATCTCGGCGGTGCAGACGAGGTTGAAGTTATTGAAGTTCATGTCAGCAAGGGCGATTCCGTTGAAACGGAGGATCCGATTCTGACCGTTGAGTCCGACAAGGCGTCCGTGGAGCTGCCTTCACCGGGCGCGGGCAAGATGACCAAAATCACCGTAAAGGTGGGTGACAAGGTCAAGGAAGGTGACGTGGTCGGCATGATGGAGGCCAGTGATGATGCCGGTGGCGGCGATGAGGGCGAAACGGAAGAGCCCGAAGCGGCAGAAGACGATCAGAAAGCCAGCCAGGATTCGTCGGAGTCCGGTAAGGAAAAAACGCCGGAGAAGGCCTCTGGAGAACGGGAATCGAAGCCGGACGTGGGGTCGACCACCTATGAACCGCCGGCCCCGGGAACCAAAGTGCACGCCGGTCCGGCCGTTCGTAAGCTGGCCCGGGAATTTGGCGCGGACCTGACCCGGATCAAGGGTTCCGGTCCCACGCACCGTATTCTGAAGGATGACGTTCAGGCCTATGTGAAAGGTCAGCTTCAGCAGACGCAGCAGGGCAGCACGGTGGCCGGTGGCGGCGGCGCGGGTATTCCCGGCATCAAACTGCCGGACTTCAGTCAGTTCGGCGAGATCGAGCGGGAGTCCATGTCCCGCATGATGTTTGCCACGGCGAACAATATGCAGCGCAGCTGGCTGAACGTGCCCCATGTGACCCAGTTCGAGGATGCGGATATCACCGATATGGAGGATTTCCGCAAGGCCCAGAAGGCGGCCGGCGAGAAGAAGGGCGTGAAGATGACGCCTCTGCCGTTCCTGCTGAAGGCCTGTGCCACGGCTCTGGCGGAACTGCCGCAGTTTAATGTGTCGCTGGACATGGATCGCAAGGAGGTGATCCGCAAGCAGTACATTCACATCGGGATTGCGGTGGATACGCCCAACGGGCTGATGGTGCCGGTGATCCGCGATGTGGACAAGAAGGGCCTTTGGGAGCTCGCTGCCGAGAGTGCCGAGCTGGCCCAGAAGGCCCGGGCCAAGCAGCTGAAGCCGGCAGAGATGCAGGGTGCCTGTTTTACCATCACCAGTCTGGGTGGTATTGGCGGCACGGCATTTACGCCGATCGTGAATACACCGGAGGTGGCGATTCTGGGGGTTTCCAAGGCGGCGATGAAGCCGGTCTGGGACGGCGCGGATTTCCAGCCACGGCTGATTCTGCCGCTGTCGCTGTCATACGATCACCGGGCGGTGAATGGGGTGGACGGTGGTAAGTTTGTCAATCTAATAGGTGACCTGCTGGCTGACCTCAGGAGATTGTTACTCTGAAAAACATCGCGTCAGTCGAGCCGCCAGTTGGACTGGTTCCAAATGCGAGCCCGACCTCCCGAATTTTCCGATGCTCCAGAAACTATGGAAGCATGAGACGATTGCATTCACCGCCGACATCTCATTTCAGTGGTTTATGAGCAATATCCCGTTCCTTGCCTTTGAGCATGTAATCAAAGTAGAAGGTTGGCAGAGCACGTTTTTTCACGTGCCAATAGAATCGGGATTCCTTGAATGGGCTCAGGGGCAGTGTCGGGGTCACCTTACCGCCATAGATAAATTCTGCCAGCATAACTTTGCCGTAGCCGGTAACCACGGGGCAGGAAGTGTAGCCATCATAGCTGGCGTCGAGACTGTTACCGGACAGCCTGGCAAGTATATTGGCGACGGCCACTGGTGATTGCTTGCGAATGGCCGCCGCAGTTTTAGAGGTTGGTAGCGAGCTGGCGTCCCCCAGGCTGAACACGTTTTCGTAGCGGACATGCTGCATGGAATGCTGGTCCACATCTACCCAGCCACCTGCGTTTGCCAGGGCACTGTTCCGGATAAAGTCCGGGGCGCATTGTGGCGGCGTGACATGTAGAAAATCGAAACTTTCCTTTACCTCGCTGGTTTCGCCGTCTCTGTTGGTGAAGCGGAAGGTGGCAACTTTTTTGTCGCCATCCACAGCAACCAGGTTGTGGTTCATCAGCAAACCGACGTTGTGGCGCTTCGCCACTTGGGTCAGTGGCGGTACGAAGTCCGGTACGCTGAACAGGGCACCGCCGGCGGCAAAAAATTTCAGTTCGCTGCTTACGGCCAGGCCTTTTTTACGAAGGTAGTCCGCTGCGAGATACGCAATTTTCTGGGGTGCGCCGGCGCATTTGATGGGTGCCGGTGGCTGGGTGAACAATGCCTTGCCGCCCTTGAATGTCTTCAGGCACTGCCAGGTGTATTCCGCCAGTGACGGCTCATAGTTACTGCAGACACCGTTGCGCCCGAGGGTATCCTGCAGGCCATCCACGCCATCCCAATCCAGCTTGAGCCCGGGTGTCACCACCAGAACATCATAGGCCAGCCTGCGGCCATCCGATAGGGTTACCGATTGGCTATCTGGCTCTAGTTCAATGACGGCGGCCCTTACCCAGCGGGCCTTGGAGGGCAGAGTTTCGGCTTGTGGCCTGGCCGTTTTGGCGAGGGAATAGGCGCCGCCACCCACCAGTGTGAAGGCGGGTTGGTAGTAGTGAACGTCGTTTGGCTCAACAATGGCAACATCAAGCCCCGGCCGTTGCCGCAGCAGAGAGGCGGCAACGCTGGTGCCTGCGGCTCCGGCGCCGATGACAACGACGGTGTGATGCTGGGTAGTCTCTGTTTTGGCCATGGGCCTGCTCCTTCTGGGTGTTTTATAGAATTAAAAGTTTGGTAGGAATGTTAGATCTAAAACCAAAAAACATGAAATGATCGAGATCATCTACCATCGAATATTTTCGAATAAGCATAAAGCGCCTAAATATCATATAGTTAAGTAGTTTATCGGTTTTAGTGATAAATAAAATAAATATAATCTGATTTATAAGTGTTGCGTTTGATTCCTAGAGTGCCTGTGACATTGTGGCCGCGCCCGGAGTACTTTCCGGCACGGCCCTTCACACTGTGTTGCGGTGGCTTACTATGAAAAACACTCTCCTAGCATCTCCGCTTACAGCGGATCAGCAGCAGCGTCTCAGCCAGTTGCTGGCTGAGCTCGACCCGGGCCAGACGAGCTGGCTTGTCGGGTACCTGGCAGGTTTCTGTGCAGCTTCGGGTTCGACGGCTCAGGCTTTTCCGGCAACTTCGGCATCGGCCCAGAACGGGAGCGAGCTGACCATCCTCTTCGGTTCCCAGACCGGCAACGCCGAGGGCGTGGCGGAACAGCTGGCGGTCCGGGCGGCGGAGAAAGGCGTAGCCGCCAACGTTGTTGATCTTGCGGACTACAAACCCAAACAGCTCAAGCAGGCACAGTTCCTGGCGCTGGTGACATCAACCCAGGGCGAGGGCGATCCCCCCGACAACGCGCTGGATTTTTACGAATTCCTGATGGGCAAGAAGGCCCCGAAACTGGGCCAGTTGCGCTACAGCGTTCTGGGACTCGGGGATTCCAGCTACCAGCATTTCTGCCAGACCGGTAAGGATTTTGACCAGCGTCTGACAGAGCTGGGTGCCTCCAGTCTGGCCGAGCGGGTTGACTGTGATGTGGACTATGAAGACCTGGCAGAACAGTGGATTGAACGGGTGCTTGAGGCCGTGGCATCCGAGGCCGGCGCCTCCCAGCCGGTAGCCTCTGCCTCAACGGCTGTTGGTTCGGCAGCAGCATCGCTCTATGGCCGCAAGAACCCGTTTCAGGCGACGATCCTGACCAACCAGCTGTTGAGCGGCCAGGGCTCGGACAAAGAAGTACGACATATCGAGCTGTCCCTGGAAGATTCGGGGCTGCAGTACAAGCCGGGCGATGCCCTGGCGGTGTGCCCGGAAAACAGCCCGGAACTGGTGTCACAGCTGTTGTCGGCACTGGCCTTCGACAGTGAAGCGCCCGTGGATATCAATGGCGAGGCCGGTACTCTGGGCGAGGCCCTGGCCCGGCACCGTGAGATCACGCTGCTGACCCCGCCACTGATCAAGCAGTGGGCGGAACTGGCGGGCCAGGAAGAGCTTAGCGCCCTGGCCGACAATGCCGGCGAACTCCGGGACTGGATGGAGGGCCGGGATCTGCTGGATCTGGTTCAATGCTGGCCGATGCCATCACTGCAGCCGCAGCAACTGGTGAACCTGCTACGCAAGCTGCCTCCGCGGCTTTACTCCATCAGTTCCAGCCAGGCCGCCGAGGAAGACGAAGTCCACATTACCGTGGCCGCCGTGCGGTACCAGAGCCACGACCGGAATCGCGAAGGCGTGGCCTCCACCTGGCTGGCAGACCGGCTGAAAGAGGGCGCTACCGTGCCCGTTTACATCGATCCGAACAAGAACTTTGCACTGCCGGACAACGATGAGGTACCGGTCATCATGATCGGCCCCGGCACTGGCGTGGCACCCTTTCGGGCGTTCATGCAGGAGCGGGAAGAGCGGGAGGTGACGGGTGATAACTGGCTGATTTTCGGCGACCGTCGCTTCCGCAGCGATTTCCTGTACCAGAGTGAGTGGCTGAAGTGGCGCCGGGAGGGTCTGCTGACCCGGCTGGACGTGGCCTTCTCACGGGATCAGGATGAGAAACGTTACGTTCAGCACTGCCTGAGGGAACAGGGGGCGGACGTCTGGGCCTGGCTTGCGCGCGGCGCCAGTCTGTATGTCTGTGGCGATGCCGAGCATATGGCGCCGGATGTTCACCAGGCCCTGCTCGACGTTGTCTGTGAGCAGGCCGGCAAAACTGCAGACCAGGCTGAAGATTACCTGCGCCAACTGAACCGGGATAAACGTTACCAGCGGGATGTGTACTGATGAGTAAGAAATTGCCAGAAGCCGAGATTATCAAACGTGAGAGTGATTACCTCCGCGGCACCATCCTGGAGGGACTGAGGGACCGGGCCACCGGCGCGTTGCCGGAGGATGACACCAAACTGACCAAATTCCATGGCAGCTACCAGCAGGACGACCGGGACCTGCGGGACGAGCGCCGGCGCCAGAAGCTGGAGCCTTTGTACCAGTTCATGGTGCGCCTGCGCCTGCCCGGAGGCGTGCTGTCCAGCCAGCAATGGCTGGGTCTGGACCGGATTGCCGATGAGTGCGCCAACGCCACCCTGCGCCTGACCACCCGCCAGACGTTCCAGTTTCACGGTGTGTTCAAGGAAAAAATGCAGACCTTCATGAGAATGGTCAACGACCTGGGGCTGGATACCCGGGGGGCTTGCGGCGACGTCAATCGCAACGTGATCAGCAATGTCAACCCGCAGCTGTCGCACCTGCACCGGGAGATTCACGAACTGTCCCTGGCGATCAGTGACCGTCTGCGCTGGCGCTCCGGTGCCTATGGGGAAGTCTGGCTGGGCGAAGAACGAGTGGCAGCCCTGGGGGAAGAGGAAGAGCCGTTCTACGGCTACAAATACCTGCCCCGGAAATTCAAGATAGCCCTGGCCATTCCGCCGGAGAATGACTGCGATGTGTTCGCCAACGACATCGGCCTGATTGCCATTGTCGAGGATAACCGGATAGAGGGCTTCAACGTGGTGGTTGGTGGCGGCATGGGACTCACCTATGGCGATCCGGCGACTTACCCACGGCTGGCGACCATGGCCGGGTATGTGCCGAAAAACCAGATAGTAGATGCCTGTCAGGCCATCTGTGCCATCCAGCGGGATTTCGGAGATCGCACCAATCGAGCCCACGCCCGCTTCAAATACACCATTGATGATCGCGGTATGGACTGGTTCCGGGAAAAATTTCAGGAATACCATGGCCAGGCTTTTGAAAAGCCCCGCAGTTTCAGCCTGACCAGTAATGGCGATCGTTTCGGCTGGGTAGAGGGCGAGGACGGCCTGCAACACCTGACCCTGCTGATTCCCACGGGCCGGGTGGCGGATACAGAAGAGGGCGGCCAGATACGCACAGCGCTGCGTAAGATTGCCGAGCTCCACCAGGGCGATTTCCGGATTACCTGCAACCAGAATCTGGTGATTGCCGGGGTCTCCGCCGAGCAGCGGCCCGCCATTGATGCTTTGGTGGAGGAATACGGCCTGGACGCTGGCAATCGCAGCACACCCCTGCGCCAGCATTCCATGGCCTGTGTGGCCTTCCCGACCTGCGGGCTGGCCATGGCAGAATCCGAGCGTTTTCTGCCCGGGTTTATTGACCAGATCGAACGGCTGATGGCCGATGAGGGACTGGAACCCGATGCCATTAACATCCGGATCACTGGCTGCCCCAACGGCTGTGCCCGGCCCTATCTGGGCGAGATTGCGCTCACCGGCAAGGCCATTGGTAAATACAACCTGTATCTGGGAGCCGACTTTTCCGGCCAGCGGATGAACCGGCTGTACCGGGAAAACATTGATGTTGACACGGTTCTGACCGAATTGCGGCCGCTGTTCCGTGCCTACCGGGAGCAACGCCAGGCTGCGGAGTACTTTGGTGATTTTCTGGTGCGCACCGGGGTGGTTGAAGCCGAGCGTACACCGGCTATGCTCCATGAAGCGGTGAAATAACTCTGGAGATGATCAATGGATACCCCGGAGAGTCGGGAATGGCAAAGGCTGGCCTTTGTTGAGAACCGTGATGGTAGGGCAGCGGCATTGGTCTTTGCTCATCAGGGTATTGCCCAGTACGAGTCTGCCATTCGGGAATCGGATTCCTGTGGCAATCAATACGGTGCCGCTTATCGGGAAAGCCTGATGGCCTCCATCCAGGTATACCGGGAGTATCTTCAGAAAAACGAAACCCCGGCTTGACCGGGGTTTCATGCAGGCGGTGAACGTTGGTGGTGCTCCACTAATACATCTCCAGCCGCCCAATATCCCTGGATTGCAGACGGGCCTCTGCTTGCTGGTTGGCGGCCAGCTCCCGGAAGAGATCTGCCTCCCGGGTATTCTGGGCTAGTTGTGACCGCAACTCGTACATGTCAGTCAGGGTCTTATGGGCCTGCAGGATATTCTTGTGCACATCGTGTATGTCCGCGCAGCCAGTACATTCCGGTATGTGGGACGGAATCTTTCGGATATCGAACTCCTGTGAATCCACCAGCCAGCTGTCCATCAGATCGTCATCCGCATCCTGGAGAAAATCCTCCATCATTTCCGCCAGATGATGCTCACGGCTGGCCAGGAAGCTGAGGGCCATCTGCATGCGCTCATCTTTCTGGCTGCCAGCAAGAGTTTCATACTGCTTTTCCAGCATTTCGTGGTATTCGGTTATCCATTCAATCAGGTCTTTTAGTTGTTTGAATGCCATGATCCTTTCCTCCGCTTGGAACTGAACCCCTGAGTGCAGCAGGTTTGGGTTCAGATGAGGCCGCCCCTCAATATGAGCTCGAGCAGCACGTCTATATCCAGCTCTTCAATCGATGCTTGTTGATCGTTCATTGCTGATCTCCCTTTCTTTGTATAAGATATAGATAGAATACATTTTAAGTGGTGTCAAGAACTATTCTCATTTTCTCGGTGCATGGAGAGGCAACAATGACTAGCAGTAAGCCCGAGCAAACTAAAGACCTGGTCTGGGATCAGCACCTGAGGTGGCTGGAGCTCATAAGCAACGAATGCAAATCCAACCAGATCAAGCGGGCCCGCAAAAGACGTAGAGAAGAGTCACCAGGAAAAGCCTGATCGTCTGCAAGATGAAAGAGTCACGTGAGGAGAGCAGTAATGCGCGTAGGAGTAATCGGTCTCGGACGAATGGGAGCCAATATCGCTCGTCGACTGATGCGTGGCGGGCACGACATTGTGGGCTTTGATCACGATGCAGCGACGACCGCCGCTCTTGCTGCCGAGGGAGCAACGGCGGCGCAGTCCATCGACGCGCTGGTAGCAACGATGACACCGCCGCGTGTTTTCTGGGTAATGCTACCTGCGGGCCAACCCACAGAAAACACGATTCAAGCACTGATTTCACTTTCTGGGTCCGGTGACATCATCATCGACGGCGGGAACAGTTTCTACAAGGATGACATACGCCGGGCAAAACTCTGTGCGTCAAACAATCTCCATTACGTCGATGTAGGCACTTCAGGCGGAGTACCGGGACTGGAACGCGGCTACTGCATGATGATTGGCGGCGACGAGTCGACGATCAGTCATCTGGAACCGGTGTTCGAAACTCTCGCGCCGGGGCTTGGCGCACTGAACCGGACGTCCGGTCGCAATGGTCCGAATAACAGAGTGGAGAGCGGTTACATTCATGCTGGACCCGCAGGAGCGGGCCACTTTGTCAAAATGGTTCACAACGGCATCGAATATGGATTGATGCAGGCCTACGCCGAAGGATTCGACATCCTTAAAGGTCGGGCATCGGAAAAGCTCCCGCCGGAGGAGCGATACCCTATTGATGTGGCGGATGTGGCGGAGGTCTGGCGACGAGGGAGCGTCATCTCTTCCTGGCTGCTGGATATTTGCGCCTCAGCGCTCATCGATGACCCTCACCTTGAGAAATACTCGGGAAGTGTATCCGACTCGGGGGAAGGCCAGTGGACAATTGACGCTGCGATGGAAGAAGCGGTGCCTGCCCATGTTCTGTCCGCCGCCCTCTTTGCCCGCTACCGCAGCCGGCGCGAGACAACCTACAGCGACAAGCTGCTGTCAGCAATGCGCTTCGGCTTCGGTGGTCATACGGAAACGCCACAATGACAGATGCCAGATTCTTGAGTGCGATGGAAAGCATTGTCGGGCCTCGCCATGTCCTGACCGGGGCGCGGTCGACGGAACGCTTTCGTAAGGGCTACCGCTCGGGCGAAGGTGCCGCGCTTGCCGTCGTGCGCCCCGGCACATTGCTTGAGCTTTGGCGGGTGCTTGACGCATGCGTTCACGCCGACAAAATCATCATTATGCAGGCGGCCAATACCGGCCTGACAGAGGGCTCGACGCCGAAAGGGCGGTACGACCCGTGAGGCGGTGATCATCAACGCCCTGCGGATAGACGTGATTCACACCATCAACCAGGGGCAACAGGTGGTTGGGCTGGCTGGCGCCACACTGTTCAAGCTGGAAAAGCTGCGCGCACCACTGGGGAGGCAGCCGCATTCGGTGATCGGCTCATCCTGTATTGACGCGGCTGGATGCTGGCGATTTCTCTTTAAACGCTGCAGATGTTGTTGCGCTTAAACAAGCAATGATGGAACGGCTCGACGCGCGAGGTGCGGAATATCCGGCCGAACACAATGTCGGCCATCTCTTTACTGCCAAGCCGGGGCTTGCTGCACATTACTGCGCGTGTGATCCCACCAACACTTTCAATCCCGGTATCGGAAAGACGTCGCGCAAGCGACATTATGCAGAAATCTGACAGAAAAGGACCATAACCATGACTTTGAACAGCTTTAACGCAAGGGATACCCTTTCTGTTGACCATCAATCCTATGAAATCTACCGAATTGACCGGGTCCAGGGATCTTCCCGTCTGCCCTACAGTTTGAAGGTGTTGCTGGAGAATCTGCTACGCAATGAAGATGGCCGTCTGGTCACGGCTGACCAGGTTCGGGCACTGCAACAGTGGGATCCGGAATCTGCTATCAACGCGGAGATCCAATACACCCCGGCTCGCGTGTTGATGCAGGACTTCACTGGCGTTCCCTGTGTTGTCGATCTTGTTGCCATGCGTGATGCTATCACCGAACTGGGCGGAGATCCGCGCAAGGTCAATCCGCTGATTCCGGCGGAACTGGTCATTGATCACTCGGTGATTGTCGATGTCTTCGGCCGGGCGGATGCATTCGGGACTAATTCAGAGCTTGAATTCAAACGTAACCAGGAGCGCTATCAGCTGTTACGCTGGGCCCAGCAGTCCTTCGATGATTTTCTGGTAGTGCCACCCGACACGGGTATCTGTCATCAGGTCAACCTCGAATACCTGTCCCGCGTCGTATTTACCCGGGAAGGTCCCAACGGGCTGCAGGCTTACCCGGATACACTGGTGGGAACAGACTCCCATACACCCATGGTCAATGGCCTCGGCGTAATGGGTTGGGGAGTTGGTGGCATTGAAGCGGAAGCCGCCATGCTCGGTCAGCCGATGAGCATGCTGATCCCGCAGGTAATAGGGCTGAAACTTAGCGGGGAACTGCCTGAGGGCACGACCGCAACTGACCTGGTGCTCACGGTTGCTGAGCTTCTGCGCAAAATCGGGGTGGTTGGTAAGTTTGTCGATTTCTTCGGCCCGGGAGTGGCCAATGTGCCGCTGGCGACCCGGGCGACGCTGGGCAACATGAGTCCTGAATATGGCTCGACGGGGTCCATTTTCCCGATTGATAATGAAACCCTGGACTACCTGCGGCTCACCGGGCGCGATGCGCATCAGATCAGACTCGTGGAAGCCTACGCGAAGGAGCAGGGCCTCTGGAATAACCCCGAACACGTACCGGATTACAGCCAGGTCGTTGAACTGGACCTGGGCACTATAAAACCATCCATCGCCGGACCCAGACGCCCCCAGGACCGGATACCCCTGGCCAGCACCCAACGTGCCGTGCGCTCTCTGTTAGCCGGCGAATCCCACGAGGTCGCGGTTCTGGGCGGGCTTGACGAAGCATCGGATGAGTCTTTTCCGGCCAGCGATCCTATTGCCGTCGGTCCGTCGATGAACCAGGACGTTCCACCTCATCAGTACACGGGCTCAGAGCCGGCAGCCAGCTGGCCATCGGCCCCCACTGAACTGGTACTGGACGGCAAGTCCACCAGCATCGACCACGGTGCCGTCGTCATCGCGGCGATCACGTCCTGCACCAACACATCCAACCCTTCAGTGATGATCGGTGCCGCGCTACTCGCCAAAAAGGCAGTCGAGCGTGGTCTGGACAGCAAACCCTGGGTCAAGACCAGCCTCGCCCCGGGCTCTCGCGTTGTTACCGACTACTACAACCGGTCCGGTCTGACCCCCTATCTCGAAAAACTTGGCTTCAACCTGGTCGGTTATGGTTGCACTACCTGCATCGGCAATTCCGGCCCATTGATCGCGGAAGTCAGCACCGCTGTGGGCGCCAATGACCTCTCCGTCGCTGCCGTACTTTCCGGAAACCGCAACTTCGAGGGCCGTATTCATTCCGAAGTAAAGATGAACTTTCTGGCTTCACCACCGCTGGTGATTGCCTATGCCCTCGCCGGAACCATGCAGACGGATCTGTTGAACGATGCTCTGGGAACCGGCAAGGATGGCAAACCGGTCTACCTACGTGATATCTGGCCAACCAACACTGAGATAAAGGAAGTGATCGACGCCAACCTCCAGACACGGATGTTTACCGAAGGTTATGCTGACGTGTACCACGGTGATGATAACTGGCGCGGAATGCGCATTCCCGAAGGTGACCGCTTTGCCTGGGATGAGGATTCCACCTATGTCCAGCGCCCGCCGTACTTCGATGGCGTTGGTCGTGAGCCGGCCCCGGTCCGCGATATTATCGGCGCCAGAGTACTGGCGTTACTCGGGGATTCGGTGACCACGGATCACATCTCTCCCGCAGGTGCGATCAAGAAGGACTCACCCGCCGGTCGCTACCTGACGGAGCAGGGTGTTGCGCCCGCGGACTTTAATTCCTACGGCTCCCGACGCGGCAACCACAACGTCATGATCCGCGGTACTTTTGCCAACGTCCGGCTTCGCAACCAGCTGGTGCCGGGTACGGAAGGCGGAGTGACACGGCACTGGCCGGATGGGGAACAGCTGAGCATCTTTGATGCGGCAACCCGTTATGCATCAGAGGGTGTGCCGCTGGTCGTTCTTGCCGGGGCCGACTATGGGTCCGGCTCGTCCCGGGACTGGGCGGCAAAAGGTACTGCGCTGTTAGGCGTGCGGGCTGTGCTGGCAGTGTCGTTTGAACGGATTCATCGATCCAACCTGATCGGCATGGGTGTGCTTCCGCTGCAATTCCAGGACGGTGAGTCCGCAGAGACGCTCGGTCTGACGGGGCGGGAAACCTTCTCTGTTATCGGCCTCGAAAGCAGGGAAGGCATACCCCGTACGGTCACTGTTCAGGTTGAGTCTGACGGCCAGGTGCGGGAAATCACCGCGACAGTCCGAATTGATACCCCTGCAGAGGAGGGCTATTTCGTGCATGGCGGTATTCTGCCTTACGTTCTGAGGCAGGTATTGGCCGAATAGACCAGATTGCTGTTATGTGCCGTGAACAATTGAAAGAGTTGGCAAGAGGCAAAAGATAGTCCGGAGGACGAGTACATGAAAGTGTCATTCAATGAGGTTTTAGATCGGGTCCGCCAACGTGACCCAGACCAGCCCGAGTTCCATCAGGCGGTTGAGGAGGTGCTGGTCAGTCTCTGGCCGTTCCTCGAAGAACATCCTGAATATACCGGGCATGGGCTGCTTGATCGTATGCTGGAACCGGAGCGGATCATCCAGTTCCGTATTCCCTGGGTTGACGACAGGGGCGAGGTTCAGGTTAACCGGGGCTATCGGGTGCAGATGAACAGCGCTATTGGCCCTTTTAAAGGCGGCCTGCGTTTTCATCCTTCAGTGAATCTGAGCATTCTCAAGTTTCTCGCCTTTGAGCAAGTCTTCAAGAATGCTCTGACAACGCTTTCGCTGGGTGGCGCCAAAGGGGGGGCTGACTTCGACCCCAAGGGCAGAAGTGATGGCGAAGTCATGCGTTTCTGCCAGTCCCTGATGACAGAGTTGCACCGGCATATCGGCCCTGACCGTGATATTCCTGCGGGGGATATTGGTGTCGGCGAACGGGAAATCGGCTACCTCTACGGTATGTATCGCAAGCTTGCCAATGAAGTGACTGGCACCTTCACCGGTAAAGGCAGGAGCTTTGGAGGAAGTCTCATTCGTCCTGAAGCAACCGGTTATGGCCTGGTTTATTTTGTGGAGGAAATGCTGAAAACCCGCGGGAAAACTCTGACCGGTCAGCGGGTCGCGATCTCCGGATCCGGTAACGTGGCTCAATATTCCGCAGAGAAGATCATGGACCTGGATGGAGTTGTGGTGACTTTTTCGGACTCAGAAGGAACTGTCTACAATCCAGATGGCTTCACTGAGAGCCAATGGGATTATCTCATGGATCTGAAGAACAACCGGCGCGGGCGTATTTCTGAGCTTGCGGAAAGGTTTGACCTGGCTTTTGAGCGCGGAGCAAAACCATGGGTGTTTCCCTGTGACATCGCACTGCCCTGCGCTACCCAGAATGAGCTGGATACTGCTGATGCCGAAGCGTTGCTGGGTAATGGCTGCTTCTGTGTTGCCGAAGGCGCCAACATGCCCTCAACCCTTGAGGCGGTGGAGCGCTTCCAGGGAGCTGACATTCTCTATGCACCGGGCAAGGCCTCGAATGCTGGCGGTGTTGCCGTAAGCGGACTGGAAATGGCGCAAAACTCTATGCGCCAGCACTGGACTGATGGGGAGGTGGATGCACGGTTGCATAACATCATGATCTCGATCCACCATTCCTGTCAGCAATACGGTCAGAAGGGTGAGTCGACCATCGACTATGTTGCGGGCGCTAATATCGCCGGTTTTATCAAGGTAGCACAGGCCATGCTTCAGCAAGGCGTGGTCTAGCAAGACAGACCGAGTAAACCAATAGTCTGTAACGGCGTGGTTGAACCCGAAGTCAGGTCAGCCACGATCCAAGGCCTCGAACGCTCGCCTTGAGTGAGCAACGGCACCACCCGCGCGCATTTCTGCCGCAACCCAGATGGCTTCCATGATCTGCTCCTCAGTGGCCTTTTCGCGGGCAGCAGCGCGCGCATGTCCCTGAATACAGTCGGGGCACTGGGTTACATGGGCCACCGCCACTGCAATGAGCTGTTTGGTTCGCTTGTCCAGGGCGCCGTCTTTAAAGACGGCGCCGCTGAACTCGCGCCAGGCCTTCTCAATGTCAGGGGTAAGGCTATTGCGTCTTTGGCCCGGGGTCTGCGTGGTCATAATAGATTACTCCCAGTAAATGGATAAATTGTGGAATCGTCATTGTGTATTGATGATCTTCCTTGTTGATGCCGAACTGCTCCCAACGTGCCTGGATTTGTCCGTGGCTTCGCTGAGAATAGCGATGAGTGACGGCGACGTCCGCACGCTGGTCGAAAACGGTGAGGGTGAGGACTTGGGCCGGATACGGTTGACGTTGATGCGAGCCGGGATGTCCCTCCCGGGCCTATCACCTGTAGATCGACCGAGGTCACCAACCTTCTTCTGGCAGTCGTGCGGAACCGGGCCTTTCAGACATATCAATCCATCATCAGAACTGGAATCTCGGGAATAACACTTCCTTCTCCAGATAGATCTGCTCAGACAACCGGAAATCCAGCGCTTTGAGCTCCTGGTAAAACCGCTGCCAGGACCGGCAGGCTGAATCCGGAGCCCGGTAATTCCGGGTCATCTGGCGTAGCTTGTTCAGTTGCCGTTTGATAAGGGAGTGCTCCTCATTCATCTGGGCGATCGGAGTGTCAGGCCGGGGCGGCTGGTCATGCTCCATTCGCTTCAGCACGTAGGCGTTCTCCCGCTCAATGTGGTCAGTGAGCATATGTTCCAGCTTTTTGACGGCCAGTGTGATGCCTTTGGGGACGTCAGGGTTTGCCCTGTGTACTGCCTCGATCTTGCGGGCGAGCCGGTGAATTTCCGGAAGTTTTTCTATATGCCGGGCATCGTAGCCTCTTGATATGAGCTCCAGCAGCACATCTGTGTCCAGTTCCTCAATCGGTGTCTGTTCCATTACCGTATCAAACAATTCCTGACACAACCGCTTCGGCTCGACACCGGCAATGGATGCGACGATGTCGACGGTTGTCAGGCGGTGGGCCTCGATTTCCGGGACGTGCTTTCTGAATACGTCCAGAGTCTGGGGGCATCGACCGACCAACTGGCCGACGGTGGTTTCACTGCAGTTGCCGAGAATGTCCTGATAGTTCATTGCTGATCCTCCTCTCTTGCTTTAAGATATATATAGAATACATTTTAATGGGTGTCAAGAATTGTTCTTATTTTCTCGGCGCATCATCAACGCCATGAATCTGGAGGGTGAAAATGATTGAGGCATTGCTCGATATTGCTGTCGATCTGACAAAAGATCTGTCAGCGCAGGATCGATACCAGAGGCTGCTGGGTGCGGTGCGCCGGGTTATGCCATGTGATGCGTCCGTGCTGCTCAAGTATGAAAATGAGCTCTTGGTGCCGGTAGCGATAGACGGTCTGTCGACCGACACTCTCGGGCGGCGGTTTGATCCGCGCCAGCATCCGCGCTTCCAGCAGATTATTGCGTCCGAGCAACCGGTGCGCTTTCCTGCCGATTCCGATTTGCCCGACCCCTATGACGGACTGGTGCTGGGGCACGAAGGCAACCTGGAAGTTCACGCCTGCATGGGTTGTGCCCTTTATGTTGATCAACAGCTGCTTGGCATTCTGACACTGGATGGTTTGACGCCGGGCATGTTCGATGGTGTTGATGATCAGACCATGTCGGCATTCTCAGCCCTGGCGGCGGCTGCCATGCGCTCGGCTTTACTGATTGAATGGCTGGAGCAGCAAGCCAGACATAAGAACCTGTTGGCACAGGAACTGGTTAGTGAGGCGCTGAAACGGGATGGCGGAGAACTCATCGGAAAAAGTGCTGAAATGCAGCACCTCAACAAAGAACTCGAACTGGTAGCAGCGTCGGACTTGTCTGTTCTGATTGGTGGTGAGACAGGCGTCGGCAAAGAGCTGGTAGCCCGGACCATTCACCTGTTGTCATCGCGGTGCGATCAGCCGCTGGTTCATATCAACTGCGCGGCGCTGCCGGAGTCTCTTGCCGAAAGCGAGCTCTTTGGCCATACCAAGGGCGCCTTCACCGGCGCCACCTCGGATCGGGACGGTAAGTTTGAGCTGGCAGACGGCGGCACTCTGTTCCTTGACGAGATCGGTGAGCTGTCTCCGCTCCTGCAAGCCAAGATGTTAAGGGTCCTGCAAAATGGTGAGGTTCAGAGGGTGGGGGCGGATAAAACCCGGCGTGTCGATGTTCGCATACTGGCGGCTACGAATCGGGACCTGAAACAGGATGTTGAAAACGGTCAGTTCCGTCGCGACCTCTACCATCGACTCAGTGTTTTTCCGGTGGAAGTGCCCCCCTTGAGGCGCCGTCATGGAGATATTCCGCTACTGGCCGGGTACTTTGCCGAAAAAATGCGACTCAAGCTCGGTTTGAAGAGCCTCCGTATTGCCCCGGAAGCGCTGAGCCAGATGGGTGGCTATTCCTGGCCCGGCAACGTCCGCGAGCTGGAGCACGTGATCAGCCGGGCATCTCTCAGGGCGAGGTCGGAGCAGCAACGGGGTATTGCCACAATTGAATCCCGGCATTGTGACCTTATCGATGGTGGCGAGGTTCAACCGATAACGTTTCGGCCTACCCGTGATTTCGAGCCAGACACCTCTCCGGAACCGAAAAGCTCTTCGGATACCGCCATGAACGATGCGCTGGCGGACTTTCAGAGAAAACTCATTTCGGAGCGATTGGCCGTAAACAACCAGAACTGGTCACAGGCTGCAAAATCCCTGGGCATGGATCGGGGCAACCTGCACCGAATGGCCAAGCGGCTTGGTCTCAAAAGCTTGACCAGCAGCCCCTGAAGAAACCCCTCATGGATCAGATAACCTTGGAAAACTGATGCTTGCTTTCGGTTGGGTGGAGGTATGCATCGAATACCATGGCTATGTTCCGTAGCAGTAATTGCCCGGTCGGTGTGACGGCCACCCGGTGAGCGCTGATAACAACGAGGTTATCCATGGCCATCCCGGCAAGCTGTCGCATCTCCCGGTAAAAATAATCGAAGAAATCGATGCCATAACGTGCGCTGACTGTCTCGTAAACCACCTCGTTCTGACACATCAAAGACTGGATCACATCACGTCGGATCCGGTCGTCGAGAGACAGCTGGTAACCTCGGGCGATAGCCAGAGAGCCACTGTCGATGGCGGCAAAATAATCGTCCTCCTGTCGAATGTTCTGGCTGAAACTGTGATTCGTTTTACCGATGGAGGTCATGCCAATTCCGATCAGATCCGTGTCGGCGTAGGTGGAATAACCCTGGAAATTCCTTTGCAGCTGGCCGTTGTGTTTGGCCAGGGTCAGCTCGTCGTCAGGCAGTGCAAAGTGGTCCATGCCGAGATAGACATAACCGGCGTCCTGCAGCCGCTCAACGGTCATCTCCAGGATGGCCAGCTTGGTTTCGGGCGATGGAAGGTCATCATCATTGATAAGCTTCTGGGCTTTGACCTTGTCAGGCATATGCGCATAGTTATAGATGGCCAGACGCTCTGGCCGTTTCGAGAGCACGGTATCCAGAGTGGTACTGAAGCTCTCAACCGTCTGGTGTGGCAAGCCATAGATCAGATCCACATTGGTTGACCGATAGCCAGCGGCCCGCGCTGCATCGATTACAGCGAACGTCTGTTCGACCGACTGAATTCGGTTCACCGCCCTCTGAACCTTGGGATCAAAATCCTGCACACCCAGACTGATGCGATTGAAGCCAAGCTCGTGCAGTAACGGGATCGTGGTTTTGCGTACCGCCCGCGGGTCGATCTCAATCGAAAATTCGCGGGACTCTGGAGGCGCCAGGGTGAAGTTCCTGCGGATTTCCCCCAGCAGCGCCGAGAGTTGTTCATCATGTAGAAACGTGGGTGTACCGCCTCCGAAGTGAAGCTGACTGACTTCCCGATTCGGATCGACCAGCTCCGCCTGCCGTGCAATCTCGGTATGAATCCGCTCAAGATAGGGAATGCTGCGTTCTTGCTTGTGGGTAATAATCTTGGCGCAGGCGCAATAGAAGCAGAGGGATTGGCAGAAGGGGATGTGAAAATAAAGCGACAGGGGCGTCCGCCGCTGGTTGCTTTGCTCGAGCTCATGCCTGTATTCGGCTTCGCCAAAACCGCTCGAAAACTCCACGGCAGTTGGGTACGAGGTATAGCGCGGGCCATAGGTGTCATATTTCACCAGAAGATCCGCATTGAAATCGACTGTCATGGGGCACTCCTCATTGTCCCGGGTATCTGGATTGCTGGCTGTTTCGTCTGTCGCATTACCACAGCAATTCCGGGGCCAGATCTTCAACTCACTGTTTCCCAATGAAAAGATTTTCGTTAAGGGCAGTTGCCCGAATGCCCGGTGTCACTCTGACACCCGCTATCAAATCAACCTGAATTTGGCGTTGTCCTTCCTACCACGAACTTCCTGTATGCATTAAAAAGTCTAATTAAATCAATTGGATGAAGTGTTGGCGCGTCAATTGCTTGTGAGGGTCGCAGTTTGAACGACCAATGCATAACAGGAGTCAGCTATGGCTGAGAAATTTACCAAAGGTATGGCCAGGAACATCTACTACGGCGGTAGCTTTTTCTTTCTGTTGCTCCTCCTGGGGTTGACCGTTGATACCGTACGGCAACTTCCGGAGCGAAGCCGCAGTGAGAACATTACCCCTGAAGTAGCCCATGGCAAGGAGCTGTGGGAAACCAACAACTGTATCGGGTGCCACAGCCTGATGGGTGAGGGTGCTTACTATGCGCCTGAGTTGGCTAACGTCTTTGATCGAAGAGGTGTGGGAAATGAAGAAGCCTTTAAGGGCTATATGCAGTCCTGGCTTGCGGCACAGCCCATGGATAACCCGCGCCGACGCAAGATGCCCCAGTTCAATCTCACTCAGGAAGAAGTTGATGCCCTGGCGGAGTTCCTGATCTGGACCTCCAGGATCGATGACAACGACTGGCCACCCAATGTTGAAGGTTGAGGCAGGAAGACAATGATGAAGTACACATCTCAGCAGGTTGCAAAACCCTATTTTATTTTTGCATTGGTACTGTTCGCCGCGCAGATTGCCTTTGGCCTTTTGATGGGCATCCAGTATATCAATGGCGATATCGGATTCCCTGCCATCCCTTTCAATGTTGCGCGGATGGTTCACGTAAACCTCTTGATCATCTGGATACTGTTTGGGTTCATGGGGGCGAGTTACTACCTGGTTCCAGAGGAGTCTGAAACCGAGCTTTTCAGTCCCAGGCTGGCCAGAATTACCTTCTGGATTTTTGCTGTGGCCAGTGTTGTAACAGTGCTCGGATACCTCCTCGTCCCCTATGCGGAACTGGCAAGAATCACCAAGAATCATCTGTGGCCAACCATGGGCCGGGAATTCCTGGAGCAGCCCACCATCACCAAGATTGGCATCGTGATTGTCTGTCTGTCTTTTGTCTTCAATATCGGAATGACCATTCTTAAAGGACGGAAGACCGTTATAAACATGGTTCTGATCACCGGTCTGGTCGGGCTGGCGGTTTTCTACCTGTTCTCGTTTTACAACCCGGCCAACCTGGCGCTCGACAAGTATTTCTGGTGGTTCGTCGTACACCTTTGGGTAGAAGGTGTGTGGGAATTGATCCTTGGTGCGATTCTGGCCTTTGTACTGATCAAGGTCACCGGCGTGGATCGTGAATACATTGAAAAGTGGCTGTACCTGATCATCGCCATGGCCCTGATCTCCGGATTAATCGGGATGGGCCATCACTACTTCTGGATTGGCGCGCCAGAGTACTGGCTGTGGATGGGTTCGGTATTCTCCGCTCTGGAGCCGGTACCTTTCTTCATGATGGTGCTCTTTGCTTTCAAGGTGGTCAAAGAGCGCCGCCGCTCGCACCATAATCAGGTCGCCGTGACCTGGGCTCTGGGCTGCTCGGTGATGGCCTTCCTTGGCGCCGGGGTCTGGGGCTTTCTTCATACTCTGGCTCCGGTCAATTACTACACTCACGGCACGCAGTTAACCGCTGCCCATGGACACCTGGCGTTCTTTGGTGCCTATGCGATGATCGTGATGTGTATTATTTCCTATGCCATGCCGATTCTGCGGGGCCGCCCTCAGGGAAACCCACTGGCTGCCCAAAGAGTGGAGAAATTCGGCTTCTGGGCCATGTGTATCAGCATGATCGGTATTACCCTGGCTCTGACAGCCGCCGGCGCCTGGCAGGTCGCAATGCAGCGAATTCCCGAGTCAGGCGAGGCGCTCAGCTTCATGGCCACCCAAGGTGAACTGATGGGCGTATATTGGGTTCGGCTTGGCTTTGGTGTCATATTCGCCCTCGGACTTGTCGCTTATTTTGCCAGCTTCTTCGTTGGTCGAGAAACCGTTCGCGCTGAAGCCGGTGCGGCTATGCCGCAAACTTCATAGTGATCTGATCAGATAAACGGCTCGCTGCCTCCGCTTGCGCCCTGTCTACCCGGGTCGGGCTCGGGCGAGGGGCAGCCCAACTATCCGGGAGCAACTATGGAAGAATTTATCGGCAAGATCTGGGATCGCTGGCTTACCCGGCAGGTAACCTCGGATTTTACCAGCGCATCAGTCAATCTCACGGATCTGCAGGCGGAGCTTACGCTCTATTATCGGGCGCTGGGCGGCGCGCCGGGCAAAACCCTGGAGCCTGCCGATGCCCGAAAGGTCCGGCTCAGGCGAACGGGTATGCAGCGTGTTGCCGGCAGCCATCAGCGTTTTGCCCTGCCATGGCAGGACGACCGAAGTGTGCGTTTGCCGGCGTCACTGGCGGTATTCTCGTCCCCCCGGCTCAATACATCGCTCTATTACTGGCTGGTGGCGATGGCCGCCCGCCTTCCACAGGTAAGCAACTGGTTTCGGGACAATCAGCAGGCCGCCCTGGCATTGACATCGTCGTATCCCGGCCTCAACAGGCAGTATAAGGAGCTGGTGGCTGAACTGATGGCTTTGAGACCGCCAGTTGACGATATTCCCGAGGATCTCCGGCGGCGTGAACTGGCGGTTGCCCAGGCATTGCGGGAGCCTGGCCTGCTGGCAGATCTGCCCTCATCGGCATTTGACTGCTTTCCGGTCTGGCTATGGTTGTACCCCCAACCGCCGACGCTGTTCAGCGTGCCGGTCGCAACCACCGGGTCCGGGCCGGAATTGGAGGCGGGAGAGCGCTCGTCCGAACAACAAACCCTGCAGCAACGCAAACAGGCGCAGCGAATCGATGATGAGCATGAAACGGATGGCTTGCTGGTGTTTCTGCCCGACAGCCTCATGAGCTGGACCGAACAGATCAATCTTGACCGCTGTCAGGATGACGACAGCGATGATGATTTCGAGCAGATCGCCAATGACATCGACCTGATTACGGTGTCACGCCAGCGCAAAGCCACGGCGGCAAAAGTGAAGTTTGACCTGGATCTGCCCGCCGCAGAAAACGATGAACTGTGCCTGGGGCCGGGAATCCGTTTACCGGAGTGGCATTACCGGAAAGGCCGCTTGCGGCCGGACGTCTGCCTCTTGCAGCCACTTCTGGCGGATGAAGCAGAGCCAGTCAGTTTACCGGCACATCTCCGGCAGACCAGTGAGGAGGTCAGGCGCAAGTTCGCCTTGGTGGGGCTTGGCAATACCCGGCTTCGGGGCCAGCCAGACGGCCAGGACCTTGATCTCGATGCCTGGATCGATGAGTACAGCAAACCGCTCAGGGATACCGCCCGGCAGAACTTTTTTCTGGATCAGCGCAAGACGCATCGTGACTTCTGCTGCCTGATCCTGGCCGATCTGTCCCTGTCGACCGAAGGCTATGTGAGTGACGACTGCCAGGTGATTGATGTCATCCGCGACAGTCTGATGGTGCTGGCCGAAGGCCTGGACCAGACCCGGGATGATTTCGCCATCTACGGGTTCTCCTCCGTGCGCAACAGTCATGTCCGCTATCAGCTGATGAAAAACTTTGGCGAGCCGTACAGTGATCGGGTCCGTGGCCGCATTGCCCGAATCAAACCGGGGTTCTACACCCGTATGGGCGCGGCAATCCGACAGTCCAGCCGGATTCTGGAGCGGCAGCCCCAGGCCCACCGGGTGCTGTTGCTGGTCAGTGACGGCAAGCCCAACGATCTGGATCAGTACGAAGGGCGCTACGGCATTGAAGATACCCGCCAGGCGATTATCGAAGCCCGGCAGCTGGGCATAACCCCCTACTGCGTTACGGTGGATGAGTGCGGCCACGATTACCTGCCCTACCTGTTTGGCCGCGATGGCTTTGCCGTGGTCAGTGATCCCACCCAGCTCCCGAGAGTACTGCCACGGATTTACCTGAACGTTTCAACGCACTGATTTTGAGGTAGTCATGAATAGCCAGAGTTATTATCAGATTCAGAATGATGAATATGAAATATTCCAACATGCGGTCCAGCATCGTTTGCCAGTGCTGATCAAAGGCCCGACCGGCTGCGGCAAGACGCGCTTTGTCGAGTACATGGCGGAGCAACTGGAACGCCCTCTGTACACCGTTTCCTGTCACGATGACCTGACCGCTGCCGATCTGTTGGGTCGGCACCTCATCGGCCCCGACGGAACCTACTGGCAGGACGGCCCGCTCACCCGGGCTGCCCGTGAGGGCGGAATCTGTTATCTCGATGAAATTATCGAGGCTCGGAAGGACACAACGGTTGCTTTGCATTCGCTGTCGGATCATCGCAGAACCGTGCACCTGGAGCGCACCGGCGAAACCCTGACCGCCCATGAGGACTTTATGCTGGTGGTCTCCTATAACCCGTCCTACCAGAATCTGATCAAGGGCCTGAAACCCAGCACCCGGCAACGGTTTGTTGCCATGAGTTTTGGCTATCCGGAGGCTTCGGTTGAAGCGTCGATCATTGCCCATGAGTCCGGTATTGATGAGGCCAGCGCCGGGCAACTGGTGAAACTGGCGACGGATATTCGCCGGCTGACTGATATCGATCTCACGGCAGCGGTCTCGACCCGCTTACTGATCTACGCCGGGAAGATGCTCAAAAGTGGCTGTCCCGCCCGCAAAGCCTGCCTGTATTGCGTGATCGAACCACTGACCGATGAGCCGACAACCCGGCAATCGCTGCTTCGGTTGGTCGATGCGCACTTTTGACGGCCGGCACAATGACCACGCTTGAGATGGTCGGTGACCCGGAGTTTGCCACCGCAAAGGGAACGGGAAACGAAAAGGGCCACACACCGGGAAGCATCGCCGTATGGGTTTTCATTTATGCGGAGCTGACCGAATTCGCCTTCTTCTTTCTCGCCTTTCTGATTGCAAAGTTCTACTTTCCGGTGGAATTCCGCGAGGGGCCGCCACAGCTCAACACCCTGGCTGGCTTCCTCAATACCCTTGTGTTACTCACCAGCAGCTTCTGTGTCGCCCGGTCGGTACAGGCAATCAAGCGGAGCGCCCGACGCCAGACCGTGATCTGGCTGCTTTGCACGGTGGCTGCCGGCGTCACCTATTGCCTGATCAAGGCCTGGGAATACCAGTGGAATGAAGCCAGGGGCATCACCGCCCGTACCAACTACTTTTTCGCCACTTACTACTATCTGATGTTCAATCACTTCCTTCACGTTGTCATCGGTACCTTCACCATTCTTGGAACCGCTGTATTGGCCGCACTGGGTCACTATTCGGCGGAGTCCCACGAAGGCCTGGAAGGGGCCGCCAGCTACTGGCACATGATTGATATGGTCTGGATTCTAATCTTCCCACTGATCTACATCTTGAGGTAAATCCATGGAGCAGACACAACAAAGCCAGGAAACCGGAAAGCGGACATGGGACAGGACGCGCCTGGTATGGCTGGGGCTGATCAGCCTGACGCTGCTCAGCGCGGCGGTTGGTGAGTCCGGCCGGCCCTCGCTTGTGGCCATCGTTATCGTCTGCTCGGTCACGCTCATGAAGGGCCGCTGGATCATTCAGGACTTTATGGGGTTGCGTAACGCAGCACCGCTGACCCGCCGGCTTGTAACGGGCTATTTCCTGGCCATGACTTCCATGGTCGGAATTTCCCTGGGTTACCTGCAGTTCACAGCCACACAATAACGGCTCCGATCGTTGCCGGAACCACGATAACGTAGCTGAGCAGGAGCCGGCGCCAGAGAGCGGGTGCGGACTGCAGCCCCATGAAAACGTCGACGATACTCTGGCCCTTGATGATCACGGCCAGAACGACGATCAGGATCATCACCGCCGGGTTCCTCACCGATTCGGAAGCAGCCACTGAGAGCAGAGTCAGGGCAATGAGAAGCAACCAGGAACCGGTTGCCTTGAACGTCAGTGTGCTCATACAGTCACTCCGGTCTTCGCATTCTAGTGGATCACGTAAATGATCGGGAAAAGTACAATCCACACCAGGTCAACCATGTGCCAGTAAGAGGCTCCGGACTCGAAACCCGAGTGCTCCCCGGTTGCATAAGCGCCCTGGCGGGTGCGTCGCAGCATGTAACCCAGAATCACCATGCCCAGGACAACGTGCATGAGGTGGAAGAACGTAGTAAAGAAATAGAGTGTGTAGAACGTATTGGAAGACAGGTTGTACCCGGCCTCGATCAGTTGCGAGTATTCCCAGAATTTTGTGACCAGATAGACCGTTGCGGTCATTAATGCCGCCAGCAAAAACAGGCTGCAGCCCGATTGATTCCCCTGCCGTAACCGAATCCCTGCCAGCGCGACGAAATAGCTGCTGGTGATCAGGGCCAACGTGCAAATCAGACCTGCCAGTGAATGCAGGGAGGCTTTGCCGGCCGTGAACATGTCCGGATAGAAGTTCTGCGTGGTTGCAAATCCGATAAAGAAGATTGCAAAGACGGTTAATTCCATAAGGATAAAAAACCACATGGCAACATCACCGGGCAGATCTACACCGCCTGGTTCCGCGACGCTGTCGGTTAGCAAATACTCATTTGACATTGCGATAATCCTGGTGAGGCCCCGGTTATCGGGTGGGGATTCCCGTTACGAGATGACTCAGGCTTTCAATATCCGTCAGCTTTATTTTGCTTCCTGCGGCTTCGATCCAGTTATTCCTTTTGAACAAGGCGAAACATCGGCTGATGGTCTCGGGTGTCAGCCCGAGAAAATTGCTGATCGCGACTCTTGTCATGGGCAGGCTGAAGACCGCGCCCTGTTTTTCCTTCGGGTTTAGTCTTTGCCATAGGTTCAGCAGGAAGTAGGCAAGCCGGACTTCCGCCGTGTAATGACCATTGATGACCGACATTCTCTGAGCCTCGAACATCTCGTGGCTGAGCAGTTGCAGAATATATTTCTGACAATCCACGTCTTTATTGAGGGCATGAAAAATTTCCCGATACGGTATCCGGTATAAATATCCCGTTTTCAGCATCTGGTGGGCAAATGACAGGTTGGTGCGGTTGAATCCTTCAAGCCCGAA
Source organism: Marinobacter subterrani (assembly GCF_001045555.1). Lineage (NCBI taxonomy): Bacteria > Pseudomonadati > Pseudomonadota > Gammaproteobacteria > Pseudomonadales > Marinobacteraceae > Marinobacter > Marinobacter subterrani. Next base: position 2,469,128 of record NZ_LFBU01000001.1, on the reverse strand, counting down.
GATCTCACCTGGAAGATAGAATGCCGTGATGCATTCGTTGCCTTGGGCGTCCAGATAAAAGCTTTTCACCGCGCCACTGCCCACGACATACAGTGACTCTGGCATGTCGTTCAATCGGGTAACCAGCTCCCCCGCCTGGAAGAAGGTAGATAGCTCGGAAAGGGCGATCAGATCCCAGGTGTTCCAGGAGGAATCGGCCGCCGGTGTTCCGGAGCCGGTTTCGTCCAGGCTTGCCGGTCGGTTTGCGGCGATGTTGCCGAAGGTTGGGGAATCGATGGAATCGGTTATATCCAGCATGACCAGAGGACCTTTTGCACTTTGGTTTCAGACGCCTGGAGCGTCGTTACAGGCAAGGTCTAGCATTCGGTGTGCCAGGTTGTAAGGTGTTGTTAAATAAAGGGAAGGCTCAGTTCCAGTAAAGTTAACGCCAGCCTTGTTGTCATGCAGACACCCTTTCTCCGGGTTCACTGCTGTCATCATGACAGTGTCGGTCTGTGATGGCGCGAAATACGACCGTGCCAATGGAGACCGTCAATTCCTGGTCGCTTGTATTTACAGAGATTTTTTCTGTGAGGCTTGATATTTGCTCCCCTTGTCATAACCGACCATCTTTGGTTAAACAGACCTGTCAGCCTGGTGAGGAAATAGCGATGGTTTGCAATAAGCCCGAACACATTGAGGAAAAGATCTGGGACCAGCACCTGAGGTGGCTCGATCTTGTGAGTAACGAATGTAAATCCAACCAGTTGAAGCGGGAACGTGAAAGGCGTGGCGACGGGGCCCGGGAACGGAGCCCGAAGGACGTTGCCCGGCCGTCGGCCCAGGCAAACAATCATCCTGGATAATGTGCATTTTCTCTGAAGAGGAACAGGTGAACGGATCGTGAAGATTGATGCTGAAGTGACACCGGAAGCCCGTAACTATCTGCTCTCCCTGCTGGCCAAGCAGGAAGTTCCAGGAATGGCGGCGCGTGTTTATGTGGAGAAGGGCGGTACCCAGCAGGCCGAGACCTGCCTGGCTTTTTGCCCGCCGGGTGAGGAGTCCGGGGAGGATATCAGGAAAGACTTCGACGACCTGACCCTGTATTTCGAGGCGGCGAGTGTGCCTTACCTTCAGGAGATGGAGATCGGGCTGCATGGCGAGGGCAGTCTCCAGACCCTGACCATCAAGGCCCCGAACTCGAAAAAGCCGGCAACTCCCCCCAAAACCTTCACGTTGTCGCAAGACTGTGAAGCCTTGCGGGTACCCTACGGAAACTCTGTCACCCTTCCGGAGGGAGCCTCGGTTTCGATAACCCAGGCACTCGGTGGCAGCTTTACCGTCAACTACGAGGGCAATCTGTACCGGTTGTCGCCAGAGGTCACGCGAAACCTGGGCTTTCAATCGGATGTCATCCTGTTCGAGCCACCGGAGGATGGCCTGATCAGCGAACAGCAATGCTGGGATGCGATGCGGCTGGTCTACGATCCCGAGATTCCGGTGAATGTCGTCAGCCTGGGGCTTATCTACAAGCTGGAGATCGACCAGGAACGCCAGTCCGTCCGCGTGGAAATGACCCTTACCTCACCCGGTTGCGGTATGGGCGACATCATTGCCGGGGATGTGAAAGGCAAGCTACTGCAGGTTCCGCACGTTGAAGACAGCCAGGTGGATATCGTATTTGATCCACCCTGGAGCTATGACAGCCTGGATGAAGAGGCTCGCCTGGAATTGGGGCTGATTTGAGCCAGCACACAGGTGAGGGTCGAACCCGGAACCCGTCAGCTTGAAAACAGCTGGCGAATACTGAACCGCCACTCCAGGCTGTCCAGCAGGTTTTTTAGTCCCAGGCCCAGCTCCGTGTCTCCCTCAATAATCAGGCGCCGCTGAAAAAACAGCTGGTCCGGATCCTGTCGGCGCTCTGCCAGGGTCTTGAAGGCCGCCAGGGAACCCCGGATGGTCGCCTCTCCCGGGCCGTCAATCACCCGCAGCCGACCGGCCCAGAAGCCCAGAGTGATGCCCGGCTGCCCACCATTCACTTCCAACCGGATGCGCCGGCCCTCGAAGTCTTCAAATTCGCCCTCACGAATAGCTTGTGCAAAGAGACGATTCAGAGGGGCTTCCGCCGCTATCTGTTTGAAGGGCATGGGGATGCGTCGGTCCAGCGCGCCGAGTGCCGGGGTAGGCGAGGGGAGGTATTCGCTGAGTACCGAGAGAGTCTGGTCGAGCAGTGGTGAGTGCAGGGCGAATGAGGGCAACTTGGGCAGCGACAGGTGCATGGTCAGCTCCGTGTTTGGTGAGACCGGAGCAGGGTAGGCGAAAGCCGGGCGCAGGGCTTTGATATAACTCATAAGCGCCGGTGAAGTCGGGGTCAGATGAAAACGGGGTCAGATGAAAAGTTCATCTGACCCCGTTTTCATCTGACCCCACTTTCAGTTTTTCAGCGGTGCAGGCCTTCCTCTACGGCCCATACGGCCACTTCCACCCGCGATCGCAGGTTCAGCTTTTTCAGCAGGTGCTTCACGTGGACCTTCACGGTGCCGTCGCTGATATCCAGCTTGCGGCCAATCATCTTGTTGGACAGGCCTTCGGCAATCAGGCGCAGGATATCCTTTTCCCGGGGTGTCAGGCTGTCGAAATCCGGGCGTGAGGTCTGCTGGGGTTTGTTGGAGCGCAGTGCCTGGGCCAGCAGGGTGGTCAGCCGGTCGCTGATGACCATCTTGCCGACCGCCGCCTGGTGCAGTTGGGTGATCATGTCCTCGGGTTCCATGTCTTTCAGCAGATAACCGTCTGCACCGGCCCGCAGGGCCGCTACCACGTCGTCTTCCTGGTCTGACACGGTAAACATCACGATGCGGGAGCTGATGTTCTGTTCCCGCAGCTTCTTCAGGGCCTCAATGCCATCCATTTCCGGCATATTCAGGTCCATCAGGATCAGGTCCGGCTCCAGCTCGGTGGCCAGGCGGATGCCGTCGGCGGCATTGCTTGCTTCACCGGCAACAACCATGTCGTCTTCCATCTCGATGAGCTGCTTGATGCCCTGTCGAAGCAGGGGGTGGTCGTCGATCAGCAGGATACTGGCGGGCGATTCAGACATCGTGTTCTCTCTTGTCATCAGGCATTGGAAACTTCCGTGGGAATCAGGTTCCGGCTTTTGGGCACGAACAGCAGCGTGACTTCAACGCCGCCCTCATCCCGGTTCTGTACTTTGACCTGGCCACCGAGGGTCCTGGCACGATCCTGCATGATGATCAGGCCGTAATGATTGACCGGCTGGTCGCCTCCGGGCAGGCCCTTGCCGTTGTCGCGGATTCTTACCCGTACCTGGGGTGACTCGAACAGCACCTCCACGGTGATGTCGGTGGCATCGGCGTGCTTGACGGCATTGGCCAGGCCTTCCCGGACAATCTGCAGGGTATGGATTTCTTCATTGGGCGACAGGGTCTGGGGTGGCAGGTTGTACGTGAGCTCAACCGGCTTGCCCAGCCGTTCCGAGAATTCCTCAATGGTCTTGCGCAGAGCGGTAGCGAGGTCCGGTGTGTCCAGCTTCAGCCGGAAGGTGGCCAGCAGTTCCCGCAGTTGCCGGTAAGCACTGTTCAGGCCGGTGCTGAGTTCATCCAGAATGGCCTCATGGGTCTGCTTCTGTTCGCCGTCAATATTGAGACGGCGCAGCCGGGCCACCTGCATTTTCAGGTAGGAGAGTGACTGCGCCAGGGAGTCGTGCAGCTCCCGGGCGATGACCGTGCGCTCTTCGGCGAGGGTCTGTTGCTGCTCCTCGGTAATCTGCCGTTCCAGGAAAATGGCAGTGGCCAACTGGTCGCTGAGGGTTTCCAGCAAGCGCCGCGAGGTTTCTGACAGGCCCACATCCGCGCGATACCAGACTTCCAGCGTTCCCAGTAGTTGCCCGGGGGTGCGGATGGGCAGCAGCAGCCGACGCCCATCGTTATCTTCTACCGGAAGCTCGTCGTACACCTCAGGGGTTACCAGGCAGGCGTTGCAGTGATGGTCACGGCAATAAAAGGGCCGCTCCCGGGAGGCCGTGGCAATGGCTTCCACGGGCTCTGCGGACTCTTTGTCATGGAGATATAGGCGGATGGGTCCAATGCCCAGCAACTGCTCCAGCTCCTGCAGCATGGGAATGGCCCCGTGGCACAGGTCATGTTTGGCAAACAGATCCCGGCTAGCGGAGTGGAGCAACTGAAGGGCTGTGTGGCTCTTTTCCAGTTCTTCGGTCTTGAGCCGGGCCCGCTCCTCCAGATCGTAGTAGGTGAGGGCCAGCTCGCTGGTCATCTGGTCAAAGGCCTGGCCGAGCCTTGCCAGTTCATCGGAGCCCCTGAGATGGGCCTTGCGGGAGAAGTCCTGGTCGCCCACGGCGATGGCAATACTGACCAGTTTGCGCAGCGGCCGCAGAATGCGGTTTTTCAGGTCAATAAACAGCGCTACGATGATCAGGATGGAAAACACCAGGCTGATCACCTGGATCAGATGCAACAGATCGATGCGGGCTTCAGTCCGCTGCTCCAGCATGGTCACCAGCTGGTCTACCTTATTCACGTAGTCGCGGGTGACCGCCAGCATGCTGTCGGTGATAGGTGTGCCCTGTTTGTGTTCCTGAAGCGACGGCCGGAGCGTTGTCGTCCAGGACTCCTGTATGGCGCGGTACTGGGTGCTCAGGGGGTGGTCGCCGGACGCGGGAATGGCCGAGGTGATACCGTTGTCAGTCAGCCTGGCGTCATAGCTGTCCAGCATATGTGACATGGACCCGGGCCCGGATTCCGCCGCCACCGGGCCGGCGGTGCGGGCCAGCATGTGGAATGCGCCCATGCGCAGGGCGCCCGCCAGATTGATTGCTGTGGCATTGCCCTCAATGCTTTTTGAAACCGCGAGCGTGGTCGCCATGCTGACAAGTGCTGTCAGCACCACGGCGCCAACGACAATGGCGATTCGGTTAACAAGCGGGCTTCTGGATTTCATCAGGTCTCATGTACATCAAAGCGTCGGGGTGACCGGGTCAGGTTATGCCCGGGCCTGTAGTTCCGTGATACCTCATTGAGGATAGTCAATTACCCCAATGGTTGATATCCCATCATAATCTTTGACCGTTTCGGGAGCAAAAGATGAAACTTAAAGACAGGTTTATTTTACAGAGTGACGGTAATGGAGTCCGAGGCGGATCGAACAGACGAGCGGTTGGCGTCACTGGCAGTGGTGCTGCCGTTGGCAGTGGCTGGCTTTGTCATTGCGGCCGGGTGCTGGACCCTGTTTGCGGTTGTGGGCGTACACCTGCGCTCCGAGCTGAACCTCGGCAATCTCCAATTCGGGTTCCTGTTGGCAATGCCCATGGCGGTCAGTGCGGCGCTGGCTGTTCCTGCCGGGCTGGCTGCCCAGAAGTTCGGTGCCCGCCGGGTAATGCTGATCTGTCTGGCAGGGCTTGCCGCCTGCATGGTGATTCTGCTGACCACCGATACCTTCCCGGGTTATCTGGTGGCGGCTGGCGGGCTTGGCCTGGCCGGCGGGTTCTACAGCGCCGGCCTGCAGTTCGTCACCAGCCATTGCGAGTCATCGCGGCTCGGGCTGGTACTGGGAGTGTTTGGTGCCGGAGTTACCGGGGCCGGTTTCAATTATTACCTGGTGCCGCTGTTTCACCAGGCATTCTCCTGGCACGGGGTTCCGCTGGCTTACCTGATTGTGCTGGCACTGGTTCTCGCGCTCCTGCTGATTCTCACTGATCCCGAGGACGCGGCAGCGGATCCGGCGGCGGAAACCTCGGTCAGGGTCCTGCTGCGCCAGATGAAGCACAGGCGCGCCTGGCAGTTGTGCGGCTATTTTGGCGTTGTGGCGGGCAGCTTCTTTGCCCTGGCGTTATGGTTGCCAGACTACCTATCGGCCCAGTTTGCCCTGCCGGTGGACTCCGGCGCCCGCCTGGCACAATGGTTTGTTATTCCCGGTGCCCTGGCCCAGATTGTCGGAGGCGGGCTTTCGGATCGGTATGGCAGCGCCAGGGTTGTCAGCCGTGCGCTGATGGTGTGCCTTGTGGCCCTGTTCCTGCTGTCCTACCCACCCATGACCCTGTTTATCCAGGGCGTTGATGCGACCATTCGTGTTGAATTTGCCCTGCCCATGCCGGTGGAGGGATTTTTCATAGTGACCCTGGGCCTGGCGATGGGCTGCACCATGGCCAGTCTGCAGCGGATGGTGATTATTGAAAACCGCCCGGTGGCGGCGTTCGTTGCCGGTCTGTTGCTGGTGGGTGCCTGTTCCGTGGCTTTTGTCCTGCCGGTGATCTTCAGCAGCGTCAACCACTGGCTGGGCGTGCGCAGCGCGGTCTTTATGATCATCTTCCTGTTACTCATCAGCTGCCTCTTCCTGTTTGCCCGGGAGAGTCGCCGGCACGAGCGCGAAAGCCTTCTCCACCCGGGGATATAAGCGATCTACCCCCAGGGTGGTAGAGGTGGGTTATGAGGTAGTAACCACGCAGATTTTGCGGTTTTTCTCACGCACAATGGTCTCAAATCGGAGAAACGATCCGGAAGACGGAGAGAGAGACCATGAGTCATTTGATCGACAAACTGAATTACTTCAGGAAGAAGCGCGAGCCGTTCGCCGACGGCCACGGCGAAACCCACGAGGTCAGCCGCGAGTGGGAAGACAGCTACCGCCAGCGCTGGCAGCACGACAAGATCGTGCGTTCCACCCATGGCGTCAACTGCACCGGCTCCTGCAGCTGGAAAATTTACGTCAAGAACGGCCTGGTGACCTGGGAAACCCAGCAGACCGATTACCCCCGTACCCGTCCGGATCTGCCCAACCACGAACCCCGTGGTTGCCCCCGCGGCGCCAGCTACTCCTGGTACATGTACAGCGCCAACCGCCTGAAGTACCCGCTGATGCGCAAGCACCTGATGAAGCTTTGGCGCGCGGCAAAGGTTGAGCACAAGGACCCGGTGGATGCCTGGGCTTCCATTGTCGAAGATCCGAAGAAGACCGCCGAGTACAAGCCTCGCCGTGGCATGGGCGGCTTTGTGCGCTCCAACTGGGACGAAGTCAACGAGCTGATTGGCGCGTCCAACGTGTACACCGCCAAGACGTATGGCCCGGATCGGGTGCTTGGCTTCTCGCCGATTCCCGCCATGTCCATGGTTTCCTACGCCGCCGGCAGCCGTTACCTGTCCATGATCGGCGGCGTCTGCATGAGCTTCTACGACTGGTACTGCGACCTGCCGCCGGCCTCCCCGCAAACCTGGGGCGAGCAGACCGACGTGCCGGAATCCGCCGACTGGTACAACTCCGGCTACATCATTGCCTGGGGCTCCAACGTGCCCCAGACCCGTACGCCGGACGCCCACTTCTTTACCGAAGTGCGCTACAAGGGCACCAAGACCGTTGCCATCACGCCGGACTACGCCGAAGTCTCCAAGCTGTCCGACGAGTGGATGAATCCCAAGCAGGGCACCGACGCAGCCCTGGGGATGGCCATGGGCCACGTAATCCTGAAAGAATTCCACGTCGACAAGCCCAGTGAATACTTCACCGACTACGTACGCCGCTACACCGACATGCCCTACCTGGTCATGCTGGAAGAGAAGGACGACGGCAGCTTCGTGCCGGGCCGCTTCCTGCGCGCCAGCGATCTGGTGGACGGACTGGGTGAAGAGAACAACCCCGAGTGGAAAACCATCGCCATTGACGAAGCATCCGGTGAGCTGACCGCACCCAATGGCTCCATCGGCTATCGCTGGGGCGAGAAGGGCAAGTGGAACCTGAAGCAGACCGCCAAAGGCTCCGATGTAAACCTGCAGCTATCCATGGTCGAGAAGCACGACGACGTTGTGGACGTTGCCTTCCCGTACTTCGGTGGTATCGAACACGACTACTTCAAGCACGTGGAAATCAAGGACATCCTCAAGCACAAGCTGGGGACCCGCAAAGTGCAACTGGCGGATGGCTCCGAAGGTCGTGTGGTGACCGTTTATGATCTGATGGTGGCCAACTATGGCATCAGCCGTGGCCTGGGTGACGACGACGGCGCTACCTCTTACGACGAGGTGAAACCCTATACCCCGGCCTGGCAGGAAAAGATCACCGGCGTACCCGCCGACAAAGTGATCCGCATTGCCCGTGAATTTGCCGACAACGCCGACAAGACCAAGGGCCGTTCCATGGTCATCGTGGGTGCCGGTATGAACCACTGGTACCACATGGACATGAACTACCGCGGCCTGATCAACATGCTGATCATGTGTGGCTGTATCGGTCAGAGCGGTGGCGGCTGGGCGCACTATGTAGGCCAGGAGAAACTGCGCCCGCAGACCGGTTGGCAGCCGCTGGCCTTTGGCCTGGACTGGCAGCGTCCGCCCCGGCACATGAACTCCACCTCCTTCTTCTACGCCCACTCCGGCCAGTGGCGTTATGAAAAACTGGGTGTGGACGAGATCCTGTCGCCGCTGGCGGACAAATCGAAATTCGGTGGCAGCCTGATCGACTACAACGTGCGTGCCGAGCGCATGGGCTGGTTGCCGTCGGCTCCGCAGCTGAACCGCAACCCGCTGGGCATCGCCGCAGAGGCGGAAAATGCCGGAATGGAAGTTTCGGACTACGTGGCGCAATCCATGAAGGACGGTTCCCTGGCGTTTGCCAGCGAAGATCCCGAAGCGCCCCAGAACCATCCGCGCAACATGTTTATCTGGCGCTCCAACCTGCTGGGTTCCTCCGGTAAGGGCCACGAGTACATGCTCAAGTACCTTCTGGGCACCCGCAGTGGCCTGCAAGGCAAGGATCTGGGGCACGAGGGCGGCGCCAAGCCGACAGAGGTCAAGTGGCACGACGAGGCGCCGGAAGGCAAGCTCGACCTGCTGGTGACCCTGGACTTCCGCATGTCCACCACCTGTCTGTATTCAGACATCGTTCTGCCGACGGCCACCTGGTACGAGAAGAACGACCTGAATACCTCCGACATGCACCCGTTCATCCACCCGCTGACCGCCGCCACCGATCCGGCCTGGGAAGCGCGCAGTGACTGGGAAATCTACAAGGGCATTGCCAAGGCGTTCTCCAAGGCCACCGAAGGTCATCTGGGTGTCGAGAAAGACGTGGTTACCCTGCCGCTGCTGCACGATGCGCCGGCCGAACTGGGCCAGCCGTTCGATGTGAAGGACTGGAAGCGCGGCGAGTGCGACCTGATCCCGGGCAAGACCGCGCCCAACTTCATCACCGTTGAGCGGGATTACCCGAACACCTACGCCCGTTTCACCTCACTTGGCCCGCTGATGGACGAGCTGGGTAACGGTGGCAAGGGCATCAACTGGAACACCGAGAAAGAAGTGAAGTTCCTGGGGGATCTGAACTTCAGGCATATCGACGGTGCCAACGCTGGCCGCCCGAAGATTGAAAGTGCCATTGATGCGGCGGAAGTGATCCTGACCCTGGCTCCGGAAACCAATGGCCAGGTCGCGGTAAAAGCCTGGGCGGCGCTGTCCGAGTTTACCGGTCTGGATCACACCCATCTGGCCAAGAACAAGGAAGAGGAGAAGATCCGCTTCCGGGATATCGTGGCGCAGCCGCGCAAGATCATCTCCAGCCCGACCTGGTCTGGCCTGGAAGACGAGCACGTGTCCTACAACGCCGGCTACACCAACGTGCACGAGCTGATCCCCTGGCGCACACTCACCGGTCGCCAGCAGTTCTATCTCGATCACGAGTGGATGCGGGCGTTCGGTGAGAGCCTGCTGGTGTACCGCCCGCCGATCAACACCAAAACCGTGTCTCACATGCTCAACCAGCGCAGTAACGGTAACCCGGAAAAAGCGCTGAACTGGATCACCCCGCACCAGAAATGGGGGATTCACAGCACCTACAGCGACAACCTGCTGATGCTTACCCTGTCCCGGGGTGGTCCGATCGTCTGGCTGAGTGAAGACGACGCCAAAGAACTGGCCATCGAGGACAACGACTGGATCGAACTGTTCAACGCCAACGGGGCCATCGCGGCCCGGGCGGTGGTGAGCCAGCGGGTGATGCCCGGCATGGTGATGATGTACCACGCCCAGGAGCGGATCGTGAACATTCCGGGCTCGGAAATCACCGGCACCCGGGGTGGTATCCACAACTCCGTGACCCGGGTGTGCCCGAAGCCTACCCACATGATCGGCGGTTACGCCCAGTTCTCCTACGGGTTCAACTACTACGGCACCGTAGGCTCCAACCGCGACGAATTCGTGGTGGTTCGCAGGATGCACAACGTCGACTGGCTCGATGGCGAAGGCAATGACACTGTTCAGGAGGCTGTAAAATGAAAATCCGTTCCCAAGTCGGCATGGTGCTGAACCTGGACAAGTGCATCGGTTGCCACACCTGTTCAGTGACCTGCAAAAACGTATGGACCAGCCGTGAAGGCATGGAGTACGCCTGGTTCAACAACGTCGAGACCAAGCCCGGTATCGGCTACCCGAAAGAGTGGGAGAACCAGGACAAGTGGAAAGGCGGCTGGATGCGCGACAGCTCCGGCAAGATCCGCCCGAAGATCGGTGGCCGTTTCCGGGTGTTGGCGAACATTTTCGCCAACCCGGACCTGCCGGAAATTGACGATTACTACGAGCCATTTGATTTTGACTACCAACACCTGCATACCGCCGGCGATACCAAGCACCAGCCGATTGCCCGGCCGCGCTCGCTGATCTCCGGCCAGCGCATGCAGAAAATCGAATGGGGCCCGAACTGGGAGGAAATACTCGGTACCGAGTTCGCCAAGCGCCGCAAGGACAAGAACTTTGACCAGGTACAGGCGGATATCTACGGCCAGTTCGAAAACACCTTCATGATGTACCTGCCGCGCTTGTGCGAGCACTGCCTGAACCCGGCCTGTGTCGCCAGCTGCCCGAGTGGTGCCATCTATAAGCGGGAAGAAGACGGCATCGTGCTGATCGACCAGGACAAGTGCCGTGGCTGGCGCATGTGTGTCTCCGGCTGTCCGTACAAGAAGATCTACTTCAACTGGAAAACCGGCAAGTCCGAGAAGTGCATCTTCTGTTACCCGCGTATCGAAGCCGGTATGCCCACCGTGTGCTCAGAGACCTGCGTGGGCCGGATTCGCTACCTGGGCGTTCTGCTGTATGACGCAGACCGCATCGAGGAAGTGGCCAGCGTTCCCGGTGAGCACGAGCTGTATGAGAAACAGCTGGAAATCTTCCTGGACCCGTTCGACCCCAAAGTAATCGAGCAGGCCAAGAAAGACGGCATTCCGATGAATGTCATCGAAGCCGCCCAGCAGAGCCCGGTCTACAAGATGGCGGTGGACTGGAAACTTGCCCTGCCTCTGCACCCGGAATACCGCACCCTGCCCATGGTCTGGTACGTGCCGCCCCTGAGCCCGATCCAGTCCGCGGCGGAAGCCGGCAAGGTCGAATTTGACGGCATATTGCCGAAGATCGAAAGCCTGCGGATCCCGGTGAAGTATCTGGCCAACCTGCTCACCGCTGGTGACGAGAAGCCGATTGTCCGGGCCCTCAAGCGGATCATGGCCATGCGTCTGTACAAGCGCGCGGAGACCGTGGAAGGCAAGGAAGACCTGCGTGCCCTTGAGGAAGCCGGGCTGACCAAGGCCCAGGCGGACGAAATGTATCGCTACCTGGCTATCGCCAACTACGAGGATCGCTTTGTGATCCCCACCAGCCATCGCGAGCTGGCGAAGGAAGCCTTCCCCGACGCGACCGCCCACGGCGAGCGCGGCGGCTGCGGCTTCAGCTTCGGCGACGGCTGCAACGGCGACAGCAAATTCAACATGTTCGGTGGCCGCAAACAGACCACCAGCATGGTCCAGAAGTTGTCGACCGTGAAGCAGGTCGACCCGAAACAACTGCAGGAATAAGGAGGCCAAGATGCAACTTTTAAAAGTACTGGCACGGGTGCTTGAGTACCCGACCGACGAACTCCAGGCCTCCAAAGATGCCCTGATTGCCGCTGTCCTGGAGGACAGCCGGTTGCCCCGGCAGAACAAGGAGCAACTGCTGCGCTGCGTGGACATGCTGTGCGATGGCGACCTTCTGGACATGCAGGAGAACTACGTGGGCATGTTCGACAAGGGCCGGGCTACCTCTCTGCTGCTGTTCGAGCACGTGCATGGGGAATCCCGGGATCGTGGCCAGGCGATGGTGGACCTGATGGAGGAATACCGCACCAACGGTCTGGAGATTGATGCCCGGGAACTGCCGGACTATCTGCCCCTGTTCCTGGAATACCTATCCACTCGGCCCTGGGACGAAATCCGGAACTGGCTGGAGGATATCCACCATATCCTCGGCTTGCTGGGCGAGCGCCTGTACCAGCGGGAAAGCTTCTATCACGTGATGATGGACTCCCTGCTGGTGTTGTCTGGCCGTACCGCAAACCGCCAGGAACTGGCCCGGATCGTTGCTTCGGAAGAGCGTGACGACACCCCGGAGGCCCTGGACAAAGTCTGGGAAGAGGAAATGGTGAAGTTTGTCGATGATCAGGGCAGTTCCTGCAGTACTGGAGGCGTTGTCGGCCAGCGCCGCCGCGAACTGGAGCAGACCCAGACCATTCACCTGAGTGATCAACTGATGACGGACGCCACGCCCCGTCAGGCCGGGCGTGCCTGAGGGCACAGGAGGAAACAGCCATGTCCTATCTCAATACACTGTTATTCGGAATCTATCCCTACCTCGCGCTGGTCGTCCTGTTTATAGGCACCTGGGCCCGGTATGATCAGGGCCAGTTCACCTGGCGGGCGCAATCCAGCCAGATGCTGCGCAAGAAAAACATGGTCATTGCCAGCGTGCTGTTTCATGTCGGTATTCTGGTGATTCTGTTTGGTCACCTGGTTGGCCTGCTGACGCCCCACTGGGCGTATGAATGGCTGATCTCTGCCGGGCAGAAACAGGTGATGGCCATCGTAGTTGGCGGTATCGCCGGCGTGATGACGCTGGTTGGCGGCGGCATGCTCGCCTACCGTCGCCTGACGGACCCACGGGTGAAGGCCAGCAGTACCTTCGCCGACAACATGATCATTGTGGTTCTGGTGATTCAGGTGGCCCTGGGCCTGCTGACCATCCCGCCAACCCTGGGCCATCTGGACGGCGGCAATATGCTGCGCCTGGCAAACTGGGCGCAGGGGATTTTCACCTTCCAGGGCGATGCAGCGGAAAACCTGCTGGGCATGGGCTGGATCTACAAGATTCATATCCTGCTAGGGCTGACCATCTTCGTGCTGTTCCCGTTCACCCGCCTGGTGCACATGCTCAGCGTGCCGGTGGAGTATTTCGGGCGGAAGTATCAGGTGGTACGCAAGCGGGCGTAATGGTGTGAATTGAGGCGACAGTGAAGGTGTCGGATTACGCGTGGCGGGGCCACGCTAATCCGACCTACCTGAGCCCGAAAGCAGGAACGTAGGTCGGATTAGGCGAAGCCGTAATCCGACAAAGCCCCATACAGCCCCCGGATACACGTAGGTCGGATTAGCGAAGCGTAATCCGACAACCAGATCAAAAGGTAACCATCATGCAACTGATCCCTGTTGGCGAAGCCGAAAAGCCCAGAAACCAGTTCCCCCCGGTCTACGTGGGGGACACCCTCATCTTTGAGGACGACATTGCCCGGGAAATGCAGCACCACCCCGCTGAAGAAGTCGCCGAAGCCTGGCACGAGGCCGCCAGAAGCCTTGTGATCCGCGAACTGCTCCTGCAGCAGGCCAGCCGCCTCAAGCTGGGCGACATCGCCGACGAAGAAGACCGCATCGCCCGCGTGCTGGAACTGGAACTCAACGTCCCGGAGCCCACCGAGCAGGACTGCGAGCGCTTCTACGCCGCCAACCCGGCCCGCTTCCGCAGTCCGACCCTGATGGCGGTCAGCCACATCCTTCTCGCGGCCGCCCCGGACGACGCCCAGGAACGCATGCGCCAGGAAGAGGCCGGCCGACAGTTGCTATCCTCTCTGCTCAATGGCCGTGCCCGTTTCGCCGACCTGGCCAAACAGTACTCTGCCTGCGAATCCCGCCACCAGGGCGGCAGCCTGGGCCAGATCAGCAAAGGCCAGACCGTGGAAGAATTCGAACGCCCGGTTCTCAGCCTGCAGGAAGGCCTGAACCCGGAACTGATCGAGAGCCGGTACGGCTGGCATATCGTGCGAGTCGACCAGCGAATCGACGGCGAATCGCTGCCCTATGAGCACGTAAAGCCGCAGATTCGCCAATACCTGAGCGAAAGCGTGACCAGACGAGCCTTCCGCCAGTATTTACAGGTGCTGGCGGCGGAAACCGGTGTGGAGGGTGTTGATCTCGAATTACCGGATTCGCCCCTGATGCAATAGATCAAGGACTTAAGCAGATGGGCTACCCCGGTTCAGCTCATACACCGCCATATTGACGGCCGAGGCCAGATTCAGGGATTCAATGGCTGCGGCGCCGGGGATGGTGAAGCGCCGCGCACTCAGGCTGCTCAGTGCTTCGGCAGGGACGCCCCGGGCTTCGTTGCCGAACAGGTAGCAGTCGTGGTCCCGGAACCCGGGGCGGGCAATGGTTTCGCCGCCGATGTCCAGGCAGGCAATGCGCGGGTAGCGGCTGGCGAGTGTATCGAGGCTGACGTCGGTCTCCACCGGCACATGGAAGATGGCCCCCATGCTGGCGCGCACCACTTTCGGATTATAGGGATCAACGCTGCCGGGGCTGAGCAGGCAGCGCATGCCGCCAAACCATGCCAGGGTCCGCAATATGGTGCCAAGGTTGCCGGGGTCCTGGGCTTCGTGCAGGTACACGGTTTTTTCTCCCGCAACAGGCTGGCTGGTCACCGGCGCTGGCAAGGGTACAACCGCGAGTATGCCTTGCGGGGTCTTGGTGTCCGCCAGTTGCGCCATTTGCCGGTCGCTGATCAGTTGCCGGGGCCAGCGGCTGGGCCAGTCCTGATAGGTGCTGGTGACCAATAGCCGGGCCTGCCGCCAGTGGGGGTTGGCTGCTGCCGCTTTTTCCAGTTCCAGAACCAGGTGCTCGCCTTCCACCAGAAAGTGCCCGAGGGACTGGCGGTATTTCTTCTGGTGCAGCTTCCTGATGTCCTCCAGCTTCACAGTTCGGCTCCCCGGTTTGCACCGGTTGACTGAAGGTCTGCCAGCATTGCGGTGGCGACCGCCTCGGCGACCTTGATGCCGTCCACGCCGGCGGAAAGAATGCCGCCGGCGTATCCGGCACCTTCACCGGCCGGGTACAGGCCTCGGGTGTTCAGGCTTTGCAGGCTTTCGCGGTCGCGGGTCAGGCGCACCGGGGATGAGGTGCGGGTCTCGATGCCGGTCAGCAGCGCATCGGCCCGGTCAAAGCCCCGGATCTGTCGCCCGAAGGCCGGCAGGGCCTCACGGATGGCGTCGATGGCGTAATCCGGCAGTGAAGACGCGAGGTCGCCCAGGCGGATGCCAGGCTTGTAGGAGGGCATAACGTCGCCAAGGTTCTCTGACGGTTTGCCGGCAATAAAGTCGCCAACCAGTTGCGCCGGCGCGCAGTAGTCGCTGCCGCCCAGAACGTAGGCATGGGCTTCCAGCGTTTCCTGCAGTTCCACACCCGCCAGTGGGTCGCCGGGAAAGTCCGTTGCCGGATCAATATTGACGACGATGCCGGAATTGGCGTTACGTTCGTTGCGGGAGTACTGGCTCATGCCGTTGGTTACGACCCGTCCGGGTTCCGACGTGGCGGCCACCACGGTGCCCCCCGGGCACATGCAGAAGCTGTACACCGCGCGGCCGTTGCTGGCGTGGTACACCAGCTTGTAGTCTGCCGCACCGAGGGCCGGGTGGCCGGCGTATTTGCCCAGCCGGGCATGGTCGATCAGGCTTTGCGGGTGCTCGATCCGGAAGCCGATGGCAAAGGGCTTGGCTTCAACGAACACACCGCGCCCGTGCAGCATGCGGAAGGTATCCCGTGCGCTGTGGCCCAGGGCCATCACCACATGGCGGCTCATCAGTTGCTCGCCACTGGCCAGTTGCACGCCCCGGACCTGGCCGTCTTCAACCAGCAGGTCGGTGACCTTGTGCTCGAAGCGGATTTCGCCCCCCAGACTGATGATTTCCTCCCGCATCCGGGATACCACGCCGGTGAGGCGGAAGGTGCCGATGTGCGGCTTGCTGACGTAAAGAATCTCTTCCGGGGCGCCCGCCCTGACGAACTCAGCCATGACCTTGCGGCCGTAGAACTTCGGATCCTTGATCTGGCTGTAGAGCTTGCCGTCTGAAAACAGGCCGGCCCCGCCCTCGCCAAACTGGACGTTGGATTCCGGGGACAGCTGCTTTTTGCGCCACAGGGCCCAGGTGTCCTTGGTGCGGCGGCGGACATCCTTGCCGCGCTCAAGAACAATGGGCCGGAAGCCCATCTGGGCCAGCAACAGGGCGGCAAACAGCCCGCAAGGCCCGAGCCCGACCACAATCGGTCGTTCGGCCAGGTTTGCGGGTGCCTCAGCGACCGGGTGGTAGGTGGTATCCGGCGCCGGGCGAACATGGGCATCGCCGGCAAATCGGTCCAGCACGGCGACTTCGTCCTGCACGGCCAGGTCGATGATGTAGACGAACTTGATCTCGCTGTTTTTCTTGCGGGCGTCGTAGCTGCGCTTGAACACGGTGAAGTGCAGCAGTTCCTCGTCACGGAGCTGCAGGCGTTGCAGGATGGCGGCCCGCAGGGCGTCCTTCGGGTGATCAAGGGGTAATGCCAGTTCGGTAACGCGGATCATGGGATTTCCTGGCCGCCGGATCATGGCCCGGCAGGTTGCGGTTGGCAAAGTGAGCCCATTGTACTGTCGTGCAGGGGGCTTGTCAGGCCGCCAGGCTGCTTTTGCGGTGCCGTATGGGGGAGCGTACAATGCGGGCTTCCCCGCAGTGAACAGAAGGCAGCCCATGGCCCGTTCCAAAAGCAGTAACCGCTGGCTCGAAGAGCACGTCAACGATCCCTTTGTGAAACAGGCCCAGCAGGACGGCTACCGCTCCCGTGCCAGTTACAAACTTCTGGAAATCAACGACAAGGATCGCCTGATCAAACCCGCGGCGCTGGTGGTGGATCTGGGTTCCGCGCCGGGTGGCTGGTCCCAGGTGGCTGCCAATCTGGTGGGTCATAAGGGCCGTGTGGTGGCGTCGGATATTCTCCCGATGGACGCCATCGCCGGGGTGGAGTTCATCCAGGGGGATTTCACCGAACAAACGGTGTTTGACGCAATCATGGCCACCCTGGATGGTGCCCGCGCAGACGTGGTTATCTCTGACATGGCACCGAACATCAGTGGCGTGAATGTGGCGGACCAGGCCGCGTCCATGTACCTGGTGGAGCTGGCCCTGGACATGGCCTGCCAGGTGCTCAAGCCGAAGGGCAGCTTCGTCGCCAAGGTGTTCCACGGCGAAGGTTACGACGCCTATGTCAAAGCCGTGCGTGAGTGCTTCGACAAGGTGGTGGTGCGCAAGCCCGACTCCTCAAGGGCGCGCTCCCGGGAAGTGTATCTGGTGGCCAGGGGATTCCGGAGCAACTGATACCTCGCGGCCACGAAACTGGTTAGTAATGATAATCTTTGAGTTAGGTCAATTACTCCCGAATAACCCCCGTACTACCCCCATGGGGGGAGCGACTTTCAACCAGTATCCTTCTAGTATCTAAAACATGATTTTGGATGCATGAATATGCAGAGGGATACATCAATGGTGCCCACACAAACGGCTGAAACCCGCTACACCAAACCCGTCCTTGTTGCCGTCAATAAACCGTTTGACGATGATGACGGCCTGAGGACCCTGCGGAGCCACCCCCTGTTTTCGGAGCTCGATGGCAAAGACCTGAAGCACCTGGTCCAGCAATCCCGCCGGCTGCGTCTGGGGCATCACCAGTTGCTGTATCGCCAGGACATGCCTGCGCACCATTTCTTCTTCGTGATTACCGGCCGCTTGCGTCTGTACCGCCTCGACTCCTCCGGGATTGACCGTACCCTGGACAGCATCGCCCCGGGCGACTGCTTCGCCGAAGTCATGATCTACGCCGACCCTCCCCAATATGCCTGCTACGCGGAAGCCCTGAGATCCAGCGAAGTGCTGATGATTCCGGTCAAGGCCTATCAGGACATGATCGAAAGCAATTCACAGTATGCCCAGGCCGCGCTCCGGCACTACGCCAAAAGGGCTGTTTCCCGGTTTCACGATCTGGAAATCATGACCGTACAGAACGCCCGGGACCGGCTGATCCGTTATCTGATTGATCTGCTGCCCAACGGGACGGAAGAGGGCGGAGAGGTGGAGTTGCCACTGCCCAAGTGTCTGGTGGCCTCCAGGCTGGCCATGCAGCCGGAGACCTTCTCCCGGATTCTGGCCGATCTGAAAGCCAATGGGCTGGTGCGGGTCAACCGCAGCCGGCTGTTCATTTCAGACCCCCAGCGGCTTATCGAAATCAGCCAGTGATCAACCCTGTTCAGCCTCCAGGCTCTTTGGAAAGGAGGAAAAGTGACCGCGAGAAAGCAACGCCCACTGATCTACTCATGCTCCGGCTGCTCCGATGTTGCGCAGTTGGCCAATAACGTCGCAGTCCGGCTCGACCACGCCGGGGAATTTGAAATGTCGTGTATCTCAGGAGTGGGCGGCAAGGTGCCTTCGCTGGTGAAAACCGCCCGGTCCGGTCGTCCGATCACGGTGATTGATGGCTGCCCGCTGCACTGCGCCCGGGCCTGCCTTGAGAACATCGGTGTCGAGCCGGACGAGCATGTCCGGCTCTACGAATTCGGCTTCAAGAAGCATTACGGACAGAGTTACGGCGATGACGCCGTGGAAGAGGTTTGCGACGACGTTCGCCGGCTCACCCTGTCCGGCCAGTTAATTGCCCGGCAGGCGTAAGCTGCCGCGGCCCGTTACCAGCAAGGATTATCCCGATGATCAGCAGTTACAGTGACCTGATTCAGGCGTCCCGCAGCCAGCAGGAAGCCCAGCGCCTGTTATTCGTGTTCTGCCGGGCCGAATTGCCCGACGAGGCGTCCGCAGACGAACAGGCCGCCTTCGAGCGCGGGGAAGGCGGAGCCCTGACGCCGGTGATCTGCGTGGACAAGACACCGGACGAGGCGCCCGATTTCGGGGGGCTTGTCGAGCAATCCCGATCCACCGGGCAGAACTGGGATGTGGTGTTTGTCGCTGCCATGTCCGGCCGGGGCGGCATGGCGCCGTCAACCGACGAAGCGCAGCAGCCGTTGACCATGATGGTGGAGTCGATCCGCCTTGGGCATATCGGAAACTACTTGCCCCTCGATGCAGAGGGAAACGCTGTCAGCCTGGGCTGACAGCGCCTATCCCCAAATTCCGCCTGGTGTATGCAAAAAGGGGTATTTGATTTCCCTCAAGTTTGCCTAGGCTTGGCAGTAAGAGTTTTTTCTTTTGGAGCCCTCAGTGACCGCATATTTCCGATTGGTTTTCCTGCTTCTTCTGTCGCTCATGGCCGGGGCCCTTCACGCAGTGCCGCTCAGCGAGTATCAGCCGGTCGCTGCCCGGCAGGTCATCCAGAAGGCGTTTCCGGCGGTGTCCGCCGTGGTGCCGAGGGAGAGTAACCGCGCCATCCAGGAACTCTATGCCGGGGATGAGTTGAAGGGCTATGCCTACCAGAGTCTGGACTTCGTCCAGACACCGGCCTATTCCGGCAAGCCTCTGAACATTGTGGTGGTGCTTGGTACCGAAGGGAAAATCGTCGGGGCCAGGGTTATCGAGCACCACGAGCCGATCCTGCTGGTTGGCATCCCCGAGCGCAAACTGCACGAATTCACCGATCAGTACCTGGGGCTCAAGGCAGACCAGCGGGTAACCGTTGGTGGCACATCATCGGAACACAAGGTGGCCGTGGACGGTCTGTCCGGCGCGACGGTCACGGTGATGGTGGTGAATGAGGTCATCATGAAGTCGGCCCACCGGGTTGCCGCAGAGTTGGGGCTCGTTGAAAGCCTGAGCGACGCCCGCCCGCCAATGGCCAACATCCAGACCGACAGCTTCCAGGACAAGAGCTGGCAGACTCTGCTCGGGGAAGGCTCGGTGCGCCGGCTGAAGCTGACCCGGGGCGAAGTGGATGATGCCTTCAAGGGCACAGATGCGGAAGGCATAGATACCACGCCCCAGGACCAGCGTGACGAGCCCCTGATTGATCTTTATGCCGCCTACCTGGATGTGCCGACCATCGGCCGCAATCTGCTGGGGCAAAAACAATTCCAGTGGCTGACCGGCGAGCTGAAGGAGGGCGAACACGCCATCGCCGTCATGGCCAATGGCGACTACTCCTTCAAGGGCTCCGGTTACGTCCGTGGCGGTATTTTCGACCGCATTCAGATCCGCCAGTTCGGTGACACCTTCAACTTCCGGGATCTCGATTATTACCGGCTGAGCGATGTCTATGCCGAGGGCATGCCGGACTTCAATGAGATGGCGATTTTCATAATCCGGCAGCAGTATAAATTTGATCCCGGCTCGGAGTGGACGCTGGAGCTTACCGTCAAGCGCCAGACCGGGCCATTGGATAGCGAGTTCCAGGTGTTCCCCCTGATATACCAGTTGCCGGATCAGTACTACACCCGCCCGGAACCGGTGATGACCGAAGAGGACATGCTGGCGGACCAGCCCATGTGGGTACAGATGTGGTACCAGCGGGAGTTCCAGATTGTGGTGCTGGGCATCGGCATTGGCGTGCTGCTGTTCATCCTGTTTTTCCAGGACTGGCTGGTGAAGAAGCCGAAGATGATGCGCTGGATTCGCCACGCCTTCCTGACCTACACCCTGTTTTTCATCGGCTGGTTCGCCCTGGGGCAGCTTTCCATCGTGAATGTGCTGACCTTTGTTAACAGCCTGATCAGCGGCTTCAGTTGGAACACCTTCCTGATCGATCCGGTGATTTTCATTCTCTGGGCCGTGGTCGCCGGCATCATCCTGCTGTGGGGCCGGGCGGTGTATTGCGGCTGGCTGTGCCCGTTCGGGGCGCTCCAGGAGCTGCTGAATGAAATCGCCCGCAAGTTCAAGGTGCCCCAGTACACCGTGCCATTTCCCGTTCATGAGCGGCTGTGGGCCATCAAGTACATCATTCTGCTGGTGCTGTTCGGGTTGTCGTTGGACTCCATGGCAACGGCCGAGCGGCTGGCCGAGGTGGAACCGTTCAAAACAGCAATCACCCTGAAGTTTGACCGCAGCTGGCCCTTTGTTACCTATGCCGTTGCGTTGCTGGTGGTGAATCTGTTTACCCGCAAGGTGTTCTGCCGCTATCTCTGCCCGCTGGGCGCAGCGCTGGCGTTGCCGAGCAAGTTGCGGGTGTTCGACTGGCTCAAGCGGCGCAAGGAGTGTGGCAACCCCTGCCGGTTGTGTGATCACGAGTGTGAGGTGCAGGCCATCCATCCGGACGGGCACATCAACTACATGGAGTGCCATTACTGCCTGGATTGCCAGATGACCTATTTCGACGACCACAAGTGCCCGCCGCTGATCGTCAAGCGTCGCGGCAAGCGCCGTGGCCATAACGCCCCGGGCCACCCGGAGGAAATCCCCGTGGTACAGGTCACTTGAATAGTTCCAAAAAAAGAAAGCATGAGAAGTAAAACCGCCATTACCAATAACGGAGTTGGATGCTATGAAAAAACGAGATGATCTGACCAAGGATGCCCCGGAGCTTCCGGAAAGTGGTCAGAGCCGCCGCCGGTTCATGGGTGCAGCGGCACTGGCTGGTGTTGCCGGGGCTACCGGCCTTGGTGCCGCGGTGATGTCAAGGGAGGCGTTCGCGGCTGCCGCCGAGGATGCCCGCAATAACTGGGTTGTGCATCCGGGTGAGCTGGACGAATACTACGGTTTCTGGAGTGGCGGCCATTCCGGTGAAGTCCGGGTACTGGGCGTTCCCTCCATGCGGGAGCTGATGCGGATTCCGGTGTTCAACGTGGATTCCGCCACCGGCTGGGGGATCACCAACGAGAGTAAGCAAGTGCTGGGCGACAGCAGCCGCTTCTCCAACGGCGATGCCCACCACCCGCACATCTCCATGACGGACGGCCGCTACGATGGCAGATACCTGTTCATCAACGACAAGGCCAATACCCGGGTTGCCCGGATCCGGCTGGACATCATGAAGTGCGACAAGATCACCACCATTCCCAATGTTCAGGCGATTCATGGCCTGCGTCTGCAGAAGGTGCCGAAAACCAAATACGTCTTCTGTAACGCCGAGTATGTGATCCCGCATCCGAACGATGGCAGCGACACCAGCCTTGAGAACAGCTTTACCATGTTCAATGCGGTGGACGCGGAGACCATGGAGGTGGCTTTCCAGGTCATCGTTGACGGTAACCTGGACAATACCGATGCGGACTACACTGGCAAATACGCCTGTTCTACCTGCTACAACTCCGAGAAAGCGCTGGACCTGGCCGGTACCATGCGTAACGACCGCGACTGGGCCGTGGTGTTCAATATCGAGCGCATCGAGCAGGCGGTCAAGAACGGCGACTTCAAGACCCTGGGCGACTCCAAGGTGCCGGTTCTGGATGGTCGTGCCGGTTCGGAACTGACCCGCTACATTCCGGTTCCGAAGAACCCGCATGGTCTGAATACCTCTCCGGACGGCAAGTACTTTATTGCCAACGGCAAGTTGTCCCCGACCTGCACGGTGATCGCCATCGACAAGCTGGATGATCTGTTTGCCGGCAAACTTAAGGATGAGCGCGATGTGGTGGTTGCCGAGCCGGAGCTGGGTCTCGGGCCCCTGCACACCACCTATGACGGGCGTGGCAATGCCTACACCACGCTGTTTATCGACAGCCAGGTGTGCAAGTGGAACATTGCGGACGCCATCAAGCACTACAATGGCGAGAAGGTGGACTACATCCGCCAGAAACTGGATGTGCATTACCAGCCGGGCCACAACCACGCCTCGCTGACCGAGTCCCGGGACGCGGATGGCAAGTGGCTGGTGGTGCTGTCGAAGTTCTCCAAGGACCGCTTCCTGCCGGTCGGCCCGCTGCACCCGGAAAATGACCAGCTGATCGATATTTCCGGCGAGGAAATGAAGCTGGTGCACGATGGCCCGACGTTTGCCGAGCCCCATGACTGCATCCTGGTGCGCCGTGATCAGATCAAGACGCAGAAGATCTATACTCGTGACGATCCTTTCTTTGCGTCTGCCCGGGAGCAGGCCAAGAAGGATGGCATTGTTCTGGAAGCCGACAACAAGGTCATCCGGGACGGTAACAAGGTGCGGGTGTATATGACGTCGGTGGCACCGATGTATGGGACGACTGAGTTCAAGGTGAAGCAGGGCGATGAGGTTACGGTGTTCATCACCAACCTGGACACCATTGAGGATGTGACTCACGGGTTCTGTATGGTGAACCATGGTGTGAGCATGGAGATCAGTCCGCAGCAGACGTCTTCGGTGACTTTCGTGGCGGATCAGCCAGGGGTTCACTGGTACTACTGCAACTGGTTCTGTCATGCGCTGCATATGGAGATGCGGGGTCGTATGCTTGTTGAGAAGGCCTGATAGGTCTTTTGCTTGGCGGGGGCTCCGTTACTGGGGCCCCAGCCTTGTATCTTTGGAGTAGCAAGCCAAGAGGAAGGCCCTTTCCAAAACACGCTCCTTCGGCACATCCATGTGACGCTTGGGCTCCGCCATCCTTGGCTCCGCACAGTTTTGGAAAGGGCCTTCCTCTTGGCTTGCCGCACCTTGGTGCTGGCCTCGGATATTTCCTTTCTTTGAGAGAACTTGATGTATTCACTTTTGCGTTATGGGGTGGCCCTGTCAGTCGCTCTGTTATCGCTGACCGCGAACGCGGGCCTGCAAGCACAGCTTGATGCCCTGGAACCGGGGGCGACCTTTGAGCTTCCCCCTGAGCAAATTTCGTCTCTGGCAATTCGGGTGCCCGGTGTGACGGTGTCTTGCCACCCTGACACGGTGATTGATCCGGGCGGGCAGGGCAATGCGGTGGATATTGTTGCCGAGGAGGTGACCTTTTCTGGTTGTGCCGTGCGCAACTGGGGCAGCAATCTGAATGAGCTGGATGCGGGGATTTTTGTCGCCCGGGAGGCCCGGGGGGCGGTGGTTGCGGACAACCGTTTGCAGGGGCCGGCGTTCGGGGTCTGGCTGGATGCCACGCCGGATGTGACGGTGCGCAACAATACGATTCGCGGCGATGCCAGTATGCGCCCGAACGACCGGGGTAACGGCATTCATCTTTACAATACCACCGGGGCGCTGATCGAGGGCAATGACATCCGTCAGACCCGGGATGGGATCTATATCGAGACCGCGAATCACAACGTTATCCGGGGCAATGTGATGGCCGATCTGCGCTACGGTATCCATTACATGTATTCGATGGATAATCTGCTCGAGAACAATGTCACGCGTAATACCCGAACCGGTTATGCGCTGATGCAGAGTAAGCGGCTGAGGGTGATCAATAACCGGTCGGTAAATGACGAAAACTACGGCATTCTGATGAATTTCATTACCCAGTCGGAGTTGCGGGGCAATGTGGTGACCGGGGTGTCCCAGGGCCGGACCGGGGGGGTGGTGATTGATGGGGCCGAAGGCAAGGCGGTGTTTATCTATAACTCGCTGTACAACGTCTTTGAGGGCAATCTGTTTGCGGACAGCAACATCGGGATTCATCTGACGGCCGGCTCCGAGGATAACGAGGTATTCGGGAATGCCTTTGTGAATAACCAGCGGCAGGTGAAGTATGTTGCCACCCGCACTCAGGAGTGGTCGGAAGACGGGCGGGGGAATTACTGGAGTGACTACCTGGGCTGGGACCGGAACCAGGACGGGGTTGGGGATGTTCCCTATGAGCCAAATGACAATGTCGACCGGCTGCTTTGGAAGTATCCGGAGGCGAAGATCCTGATGTTCAGCCCGGCGGTGGATACCCTGCGCTGGGTGCAGGATGCCTTTCCGGTGGTGAAGGACGCCGGGGTTGCCGACTCCTATCCGTTGATGCGAATTCCCGCCGATCTGAAACCGGAGATCCGATGAGCTGTTTCCGTCTTGAGAATGTGAGTTACCGGTACGACAAGCGCCCGGTGCTGCAGGGTATTGATCTGCGTCTGGAGCCGGGTGAGATTCTTGGGCTGTTCGGCCATAACGGGGCTGGCAAGACCACGTCCATCAAGCTGATTCTGGGGCTGATGCAGCCGACCCAGGGCACGGTGTCGGTACTCGGTGGCCACGCCGGCGATCCTCAGGTTACCCAGCACATCGGTTACCTGCCGGAGAACGTGATGTTCTATCCGCAGCTGACCGGGCGGGAGATCCTCAGGCATTTTGCGCGGCTGAAGGGTGCCGCACTGCGGCAGGTGCCCGGGTTGCTTGAGCAGGTGGGCCTCGGTGATGCCATGGATGCCCGGACCAGGACCTACTCCAAGGGTATGCGCCAGCGGCTTGGCCTGGCCCAGGCGTTGCTGGGCCGGCCGAAGCTGCTGATGCTGGATGAGCCGACCGTGGGGCTGGATCCGGTCGCGACGGCAGACCTGTACCGGTTGCTCCGGGACCTGCGGGACGGAGGTGCGGGCATTGTGCTGTGTTCCCACGTTCTGCCCGGTGTCGAGCCTTACATCGATCGGGCCGCGATTCTCACCGAGGGCGCGTTGCAGGCGGTGGGAGACCTGGCAGCCCTGAGGCGGCAGGCGAATATGCCGGTGACTCTGTCGCTGGACCCGGCTAACAGTATTTCTGCGCTGGAGAGGGTCGTCGATAAGGCGACCACCAACAGTGGGACGATGATCAAAACCGACAACGGACGCCTGAGGGTAGACGTTCAACCCAGGGAGAAAATGGCCTTGCTGAAAGCGGTGATGGCATCGGGCGAGGTGGCGGATGTCAGTATTCATCAGCCCAGCCTGGAAGATATTTACGTGCACTTTATCGGCTCCGGTGGCCTGGCCCATCGGGGAGGCAACCAATGAACAGCATCTGGACCATTGCCCGTAAGGAACTAAGCGACAGCCTGCGCAACCGCTGGCTGGTTGCCATTTCACTGGTGTTCGCCACCCTCGCGCTGGGCATCGCCTGGTTCGGTGCCGCAGCGTCCGGTCAGGTGGGTTACGCCTCTACGCCAGCCACCATTGCCAGCCTCGCCAGCCTGGGCATCTTCCTGATCCCCCTGATCGCGTTGTTGCTGGCCTACGACGCCATTGTCGGGGAAGAGGAGGGCGGCACCCTACTGTTGCTGATGACCTACCCGCTCAGCCGCAGCCAACTGCTGCTGGGCAAGTTCCTCGGCCACGGCCTGACTCTGGCGCTGGCCACGCTGATCGGTTTTGGCGTTGCCGGTGTTGCGATCGCGATGCTGGTGGAGGATGTGGCCATTGCCAGCCTGGCCGTTGCCATGGCCCGCTTTATTGTCTCCACGGTGCTGCTGGGCTGGGGCTTTATTGCGCTGGCCTACATGGTCAGCGTCCGGGTCAGTGAGAAGCCCATCGCCGCCGGTCTGGCCCTGGCGATCTGGTTCTTCTTCGTGCTCATTTTTGATCTGTTGCTGCTCGGCACCCTGGTGGCGAGCGAGGGCAAGTTCAGCGCCGGGTTGCTGCCCTGGCTGCTGATGCTCAATCCCACCGACATCTACCGTCTGCTCAACATCGTGGCCTTCGATGGCGCAGCGCAACTCAGCGGCGTCCTCAGTCTCGGCGCCGACCTGCCCATCGGTGCCTTCGGCCTCTGGGTTGGCCTGGTGCTCTGGTGTGTCATCCCGCTGGTGGGAGCCCTGTTACTTTTCCGAAACCGCCGTATCTGACCGGAGTTGACCCTGATGAAACAAAACAAACTGAACTGGCTCCTTGCCGCCCTGGCCGTCTTCACATTGACAGCCTGCTCCGGCGAGGAAGAGCAGACCACCGCCAGACCCGATCCGGTCCATTTCGAAAGCGGCGACGAATGCCACGTCTGTGGCATGATCATCGAAGGCTTCCCGGGCCCCAAGGGCCAGGCCATCACTGAAAAAGACCAGAAGGTCCGAAAGTTTTGTTCCACCAGGGACATGTTCGCCTGGCTGCTGCAGCCGGAAAACGTCAACCGTAATCACACCCTGTACGTCCACGACATGGCCCAGACAGACTGGCAAAACCCGAACGACACCGCCCTGATCGACGCCAGGGATGCGTTCTATGTGGTTGGCTCCGATCGAAAAGGCGCCATGGGGCCGACACTGGCTTCATTCGCCACCGAAAGTGCTGCCCAAGAGTTCATGAAGGAATATGGCGGGAAGGTTCTGAAGTACAGTGAAATCACCCTGGATCATCTGACTGCCGGCGCGCCGATGGGGCAGATGAGTGGGATGTGAACATGGGGTCAGATGAAAGCTTTCATCTGACCCCTTTGCTTCCAAGCGTCACATGGACGTGCCGCAAGGAGCGTGTTTTGGAAAAGGCGGCCACACCCGCTCCTGCACCACGCTCAATAGGCTGGAAAGGTCAAAGGGCTGGGGGTCAACCGCCGGTCATATTCATGAACCGAAGAATCTGCACATCCCCATTGGTCGAGAAATGATGCCGCTCGGGCTTCAGGTCCATGGCATTGATAATGGTCTGGCGCAATTTGTCGTCCGTCACCGGATTGCCGCGCAGAACGCGGCGAAGATCCACCGAATGCTCATTGCCCAGGCAAAGCAGCAGTCGGCCCTCGACGGTGACCCGTACCCGGTTGCAGGTCGAGCAGAAATTGTGGGAGTGCGGCGAGATAAACCCAACTTTGGTGCTGCTGTCCGGCATCCGGTAGTAGCGCGCAGGGCCGCCGGAATCCTCGGTGGCGGGCACCAGTTCGTGGTGCTGGCGGATGATATCCCGCACCTCTTCGCTGGTACACAGGGCCAGCCCCCGGTCGTGCTCGGAAATCTCGCCCAGGGGCATTTCCTCGATGAAGCTGATGTCCACCTGCTTCTTACGGGCGAATTCAATCAGCTCCGGGATTTCCTGGTCGTTGCGGCCTTTCATGACCACGGTATTGAGCTTGATGCCACGGAAGCCCGCCTCGCGAGCTGCATCAATGCCATCCAGAACCTGGCCGAGATTGCCGGTGCGGGTGATGTTGCGGAATTTTTCGACATCCAGGGAATCGAGGCTGATATTCAGCCGGTGCATGCCGGCCTTGCGCAGCGGCTCGGCCATGGTGGTCAGCTGGCTGCCGTTGGTGGTCATGGCAAAGTCACGCAGCCCGTAGGTGCCGATTTCCTTGACCAGTTCCAGGATGTCCTTGCGCACCAGAGGCTCACCGCCGGTCAGGCGGATTTTTTCGGTACCCAGGGAGACAAAATTGCGGGCAACCCGGGCAATTTCTTCCAGCGTGAGAATCTGCTGCCGGGGCAGGAACGTCATGTCCTCGGCCATGCAGTACACGCAGCGAAAGTCGCAGCGATCAGTGACGGACAGCCGCACATAATTGACGGTTCGGCCAAAACGGTCTGTCAGCTTACTCTGGGGCATCGGGGTGATCCTGTTACCGCTTGTTTTTTGCACTGAGTATAGGCCAAGTATTGCAGATTGGATCAATTTTTCCGATACCCCACGGGAGGTAAGCACGTCAGCCCGGCGGGACACTAGGCCGTCAGGCCGTCTATCCGTGCAAACAGCACACTGTTTTCCAGCGCGATATGGGCAGCCAGGTCCGCCTGAAAGACGGCAATGTCCTCATAGAGTTTCCTCCAGGTGCCGCACGCCTCTTCCGGCAGGGCCAGATTGTTGGTGAGCACCCCCAGCCGGGCGAGCGCCGCACTGTGGTCTTCATGCTCGTTGCGCATAATCGAGATCGGCCCCCGTGCCATGCCCGAGATCCCGCGGGTAATCATCGGGAAGAGTATCTGCTCCTCCTTGGCCATGTGGTTCTCCAGATCTTCCTGCATGGCCTCAAGGTGGGCGCTCAGGCCAGCAGGACAGTCAGGATGACTTCCGTGCACTCTTTCCACGCGCTGGGCCAGACGAATCATTTCGGGCAGTTGCTCCCGGTGGGTGTCGTGATAGCGGTTGAGGATGTGTTCAATCAGCTCTTCCTCTGAAGCTGTTTCAAGCCAGGTTTGTGGTGACATCGCACTTCTCCTTTAGGTATATAAAAAATAAATGTTTTAGTTATTTTCCCAGGTGTCCTGTTCCGGACGTCCCCCCTTGTATTGATAATTAAAGATTTTGGCAGTTGAAATTCCATGAAAAGAAGTTTATAAAATACATATTAAAGATGTATTCAGGAGGTTTCAAATGGAAAATCGGTTAATCGCGGCGAACAGCGGGATGGTCTGGTCATTGCTGGGGCTGGTACTGTCGATCGTGCTGGCCTATCCGTTGGCGCACTACGTTCCCATGGCCGTTCAGGTTCTCGCCCACGTGGGAACCCTGCTGTTCGCGGTAGGTATCAAGGTTTCGTACATTGCCAGGCTGGTATTTCTCAGCCGCCTGGGCAGACCTGTCCACTGAATCCCGGTAGAATAGATGTAGTTATGAACCTTAGTGAGGCCCCGGTGATGGGCGACCGTTTCGGCAAAACCGGATTTCGTATTCTTGCGTATATATCCGCAACACTGGCAATTGCAGGAATAGCATTGCCACTTTTGCCAACAACGCCTTTTGTTCTGCTGGCGGCGTTTTTTGCCAGCAAGGGGTCGCCCGAATTTGCCCGGTGGCTTGATGACCACCCCAGGTTTGGTCCCGCGATCGATCAATGGCGGACCCGCAGGGCGATTCCCGCCAGGGCCAAGGCTCTGGCCTGTGGCATGATGGCACTGAGCTGGGGGTTGCTGGTCGTGCTGGGGGCTTCCGGGCTGGTGCTGGCGCTTTCCGGCGTGTTTCTGTGCGGCACCGCCTGCTACCTGCTGACGCGGCCATCCTACTGACTGAATTGTGATAACAACTGGAGTATTGAATGCATATCACCCGTTACACGGATTACTCGCTTCGCGTACTGATTTATCTGGCAGCTCAGGGTGATCGTCTGGCAACCATTCAGGAAATTGCCGACAGCTATGATATTTCCAAGAACCACCTTATGAAGGTGGTACACCAGCTCAACAAGAAGGGTTATATCGAGACCATCCGTGGCAAGAAAGGAGGCATGCGTCTGCACATGGCCCCTTCTGATATCAATATCGGAATTCTGGTGCGGGAAACCGAGCAGGATCTGAGCATTGTGGAATGTTTCTCTTCGAAAAATGCCTGCAAGATCACCCCCGTGTGTGGCCTGAAGTCGATGTTCGGTGAGGCCCTGAACGCCTTCCTGGAAGTGCTCGATAAATACACTCTGGCCGATATCATCCAGGACCAGCATCGACCCCAGTTGCTGAGGCTTCTGCAGATCGCCTGACCGGAAGGCGATACAGAAACTTACCAATCAAATACATATATCACTGCCCGCGGTTCGCCGGGTCCGATAGTATGGAGCCCAGGCATTAAACAATAACAAGGGGGGTTCGGCGGGGAGTGATTCATTTTGCTTTTTTCTTCGTGCTGGCTCTGTATTCGACCGGTGCGGCCGCGGTCGGTATACCAGACAGTTTCCCCGTTGTTCTGGATGAAAACACCGGGCGCCTTGATATTTCCAGGCATCTAACCTACTACGAAGATTCCTCCTCCCGCCTGAACATTTCCGAGATTATGGATCGGTGGCCGAAGATCGCATCCGAAGGAATGCCGGAGGAAGCCTACAACTTCGGCTTCAGCAATTCGACCTACTGGTTCCATACCCGTGTAACCAATCAGTCCAGCCCCAATGACCGTTGGATCATCGAGGGTCTCTACCCGATTATTGATCGAATGGAGATGTTTGTCGTCAAGGCAGACCGCAGTATTGCTAGGCAGACAGCCGGAGATTCCGTTCCCTTCCTGCTGCGTTTCAGGGATCATCACAATATCAATTTCTTCCTGAAACTGTCTTCCGGGCAAAGCGTTGATGTGTTTTTCCGGGTACAGACTTCGGGCGCAGTGCAGATGAGAACCCTGCTGTGGGATTCGGACAGGTTCAGCTCGGCGGATCATCAGGAGCGTTTCCTGCTCGGGCTCTACTACGGACTCCTGGTCTGTATGGCCATTTTCAATTTTCTGATTTTCGTCTCTATCCGGGACACCAGTTATCTGTGGTACGTCTCCTATATTCTGTCTTACGGGTTACTGCAGTTCACGTTGAACGGCCTGGCCTTTGAGCATCTCTGGCCGGAATCACCCTGGTGGAACAACCGCGCCGTGGGATTTCTGATCTCCACCGGCATGTGTTGCGTTCTCGGGTTTTCCCGGTCCTTTCTGGCATTGCGGGAGAACGCCCCGAGGCTGGAGAAGGTCTTTCTGGCCTTCATGGTATTTTTCGTGGTAACCGGCGCGGCATCACTGTTCTGGCCGGCCTACGGCCTGGTTATCAGGGTGAACACGTTTGCGGCGGCCGTGGCGGTGGGGTTTGTCATTCTGGCTGGTGGGCTTTGCCTGTATCGCCGTTTCCGGCCGGCCAGGTACTTTATGTTGGCCTGGACGGCGCTGCTGTCGGGTATGCTGCTGTACACCCTGAAGACCTTTGCCGTGGTGCCTGCCAATTTCATCACCGAGTTCGGTATTCAGATTGGTTCCGCATTCGAGGTCATAATTCTGTCTATCGCGCTCGCCGATCGTTTGCGGCACATGGCGCTCAAGAACCAGCAGGTGCAGCAGGAAATGACTGAAAAACTGGAGTCGCGGGTGGCTGAGCGAACCTCCGAGCTGGAGGCAGCCAACCGGCAGTTGGAAGCCCTGAGCTCCACGGACGGGTTAACCGGCGTGTTTAATCGCCGCTTTTTCGATAGCAGACTGGAAGAAGAATCCGCCCGTTGCCGGCGGCAGGGACCTATGGCTCTGATCATGATCGATGTGGATCACTTCAAATCATTTAACGACAATTTCGGGCATCAGGCCGGCGATGCCTGCCTGCAACGCCTCGCTGACACCCTGACAGCGGTCGTTCGGCGGGAAACTGACATTGTTGCGCGTTACGGCGGCGAAGAGTTTGCCATTATCCTTCCCTACACTGACGCCATCGGGGCCAGCACACTGGCAGAGACGGTTCGTTTGACGGTTGAGCGTGACCTGCGGTTTGA
The DNA here is from genome assembly GCF_001045555.1 of Marinobacter subterrani. Classification (NCBI taxonomy): domain Bacteria; kingdom Pseudomonadati; phylum Pseudomonadota; class Gammaproteobacteria; order Pseudomonadales; family Marinobacteraceae; genus Marinobacter; species Marinobacter subterrani. The sequence continues at coordinate 2,437,104 of NZ_LFBU01000001.1, read as the reverse complement.
GTGGGAAGGCCGGCCGGTTCCTGTCACCGTAAGCGTCGGCGTGGCAATGGCTCCCGGCGGCCGTTCCGTGGAGCCGGGCGAGCTGATTGCGGCGGCTGACGGAGCGCTCTATGCCTCCAAGCAGGCTGGCAGGAACCGGGTAACTGTCCATCCCCCCGGAAACCTGCGCCCTGAAGCCGGCGAGCCAGTTACGCCGTAGTCACCGTGCCCGTGAGCCGCTCCGGCAGGGAATATCGGAGTACCCGCTTCACAACGGTGCCGTACTGCTTTGCGAAGCTGCCGGTGTTGTAGTGGATACCATGCTTCTGGCAGACCGCCTGTACCTTCCCGGAGATTTCCGGGTAGCGGTGTGCTGGCAGGTCGGGAAACACATGGTGCTCCACCTGGTAGCTCAGGTGCCCACTCAGGATATGCAGCCAGCGCCCGCCGGTAAAATTCGAGGAGCCGGTGAGCTGGCGCAGGTACCAGTGCCCTTTGCTCTCGCCCTCGCATTCCTGCTCACTGAAGGTCTCGGCGTCCTGGGTGAAATGACCACAGAAAATCACCGTTGACGACCAGAGGTTGCGGATCAGGTTGGCGCCGATATTACCCGCCAGCACGATGGGCGCCACCGGGAAGGTAACCAGCGGGAAGAACACATAGTCCTTGAACGCCTGTCGGCCCCCCTTGCGGGCGAACTCTTTCAGAAACGGCAGCTTGTCACGCAGGCTGATCTCCCGGCGCTGGAGCTTCTCGGTTTCCAGTTCATGCAGGCCCACGCCCCACTGGAAGAACACGCTGAGCAGAAGGTAGTTGATGAACTGCAGGGAATGCCGGGGCTTCCAGGGTTCGTCATTATTCAGCCGGAGAACCGCGTAGCCGTAGTCCCGGTCCTTGCCGATGATGTTGGTGTAGGTGTGGTGCTCGTAGTTATGGGTGCGGCGCCAGGAATCACCGGTGCAGACGGTGTCCCATTCGTAGGTCTGCGAGTGCAGGGCCGGGTCATTCATCCAGTCGTACTGGCCGTGCATCACGTTGTGGCCGATCTCCATGTTTTCCAGGATCTTGGCAACCCCCAGAGTTGCGGTTGCTGCAACGAAGACCGGTGGAATGAAGCCGAACGGCATCATCACCCGGCCGCCCGCTTCGAGCATCCGGTGGAGGCGCACCATACGGCGGATGTATCGGGCATCCCGTTCGCCGAGATCGGCGATCACCTCATCCCGGATGGCGTCAAGTTCCTTTTCGAGCTCTGAAAGCTGTGCTTCGGTCATGTGTTTCATGGTGTTGCTCCCTGCGGGGCTTTGGCGTCCCGCGATGTCATTGGTTGTCGGTGATCAGAGGTCGATGGCAACCGGGCCCCGGGGCACCGAAATGCAAATCTGGATGGTTTCCTCGCCGGGGCCGGAGGCCTGGCCGGTCAGGCGATTGACCACGGTGCCGGAGGTTTTTCGGCAGCTGCACTGATGGCAGATGCCCATCCGGCAGCCATGCTGCGGTGTCAGGCCGGCGGCTTCGGCGATGTCCAGCAGGTTGGCATCGCCCTCGGAGCCGACGTCGATGCCGCTTTCGGCAAATCGTACCTGGCCGCCCAGGGCCTCCTTGCCGAGGTCTGCCTGTGGCACCGAAAAGAACGTGCTGTGGATGTCGGTGTCGTCGATGTCGCGCTGGTGGAGCAGGTCCCGGGCCAGGTCCATCAACCCTTTCGGGCCACAAAGGTAGACCTGCCGTGCCCGGATTCCGGGTATTCGGTCAAAATCCGCAGCGCACAGATACCGGGGTGATGCGCCCTCATGGGTTGTAATGATGGTCACGGTCAGCGCACTGTAGCGTGCGGCCAGGGCCTGGAGTTTTTCCCGGGCGATCACATCGGCTTCTGTCCGCACGAAATACAGCAGGGTGACCGGTGCCCGGTAATCGGTGGCGGCCATGGTTTCAAGCTGGCTCAGCACCGGGGTGATCCCGCTGCCGCCGGCAATGAACAAAACCGGCTGGGCGGGCTCGGGAACCAGGAAGTTACCGAAGGCCTCGCCCACCCCGATGACCATGCCGGCCTGGAGTTCATCGTGTATCCAGTTGGTCACCCGCCCGCCCGGCAGGCGTTTGATGGTGAGGGTTACCCGCCCCTGTTCCCGCCAGAGGATCGGCGAACTGGACAGGCTGAATGTCCGGTTGCGCCGAACACCACCCACATCAACACAGATGTTTACATGCTGTCCGGCCTTGAAGCCTGACCATCGCCGGGACGGCCTGAGGACCAGGGTCCGGGTATCCGCAGTTTCCTCAATGACCTGCTCCACCCGAGCCGGTGTGTACGCCTGTACCCACATTGGATTGATGCGCTCAAGCAATGGATCGAAGAATGCAGCCGGGTCATCCCGGTTAAAAAGCTGCCGGCCAAGCCAATGCAGCGTCCGGCTCTGGGTCTGTCTCGCTAACATGGTCGTTGTCTCCCGTAAATGTCATTCTTACCGTGTACAGTTGTACACTAATGTGTACGAATGTACACAAGCGTTTTGGGGGTGGCAATGGGGGACTGCGCGTTGGCCTGAAATGACAGAGATTCTGTACTTTTATTTTTCCGGATGTGTACACTTGTCAACCATTGATCAACGGCAGGCAGTACGGGCAGGCAATGGCGGAAAAACAGCGAAGAAAGCCCGGTGAAACCCGCGAGAAACTGATGAATGCGGCGTTGACACTGGTGGGTAAGGGGCGGCATTTCGCCAGTCTGGGCATCCGGGAGGTAACGCGACAGGCGGGCGTGGTGCCAACCTCGTTCTATCGTCATTTCCGGAATATGGATGATCTGGGCTTGCAGCTGGTGGATGAGCTGGGGCTGGTGTTGCGCCGGATGATGCGAGAGGCCCGGGCCAATGTGCTGCAGGCGGACAAACTGATTGAAGAATCCGTGGCGATTTTTATAAGCCATGCCCAGGCCAACCGCAGCTTTTTTCTGTTCATGGCCCAGGGGCTGACGGGGGAGAGCCGGGCAGTGCAGGAAGGCATACGCAGCGAGATGCGGTTTTTTGCCAGTGAGCTGGCCAACGACTTGCGCAGACTGAGACTGGCGGAGCACCTGACCGACCAGGATCTGGTTATGACCTGTGATCTGGCGGTCCGGAGTGTGGCTTTCAGCCTGACCGATCTGCTGGGTGTTTCACCGGAGGATGATTACCAGATCGAGCAGATCCGGAAGCGGACCACTCGTTTTCTTCAGTTGATTTTTGTCGGCGCGGCCAACTGGAAAAGCCCGGGTTGAACGGCTGCCCGGGCATGCACCTTCAGTTTTTCGGCGCCGGCTTCTTGCGTGGTTTCCGTGGCTTCGTGGTTGCTGGGGGCTTTTCAGCGGCTTCCGGTTTTGCCGGCGGCGGCAAAATCAGACGTTCCAGTTCATCCAGTGCCTCCCCGGTATACACCGCCAGCTTCTGCATGCTGGGGAGTGTGTCCCGGCAGCCGGTAAAGCCGAAGTTCAGGGAGCCGGCGTAACTCAGGCAGGTAATGTTCAGGGCGCCACCGTGGGTAATCAGTGACACCGGGTACATGGCCTCCAGCCGGGCGCCCTCATAGTAGAGCGTTCTCTGGGGGCCGGGTACGTTGGAGATGGTTACGTTGAACACCGGGCGCATGCGCCCGCCCAGCCCGGACATCAGTTGGAGGATGTAGGGTGACATCAGCAGCATCGTGTACTGGGTCAGTGCGCTCTTGGGCAGCTTCTGCAGATGCTCCTTGGCCCGCCGGCTCGAGCTCTTGATGTTCTGAAGTCGCGTCAGCGGGTCCGCTTCGTCGGTGGCCAGGGAGGCGATCATGAAACTGATCTGGGTGCCGGTACCCTGGTCATCGGAGGGCCGGATATTGACCGGTATGCCTGCCGTGAGCGGTGTGTCGGGAAGCTCGTCCTGCTCAAGCAGAAAACGTCGCAAGGCGGTGCCGCACAGGTACAGCACGATGTCGTTCAGGGAGCCGCCGGAAACCCGGGAGAGCTCCTTGATCCGATCCAGCTGGTAATGCTGGGTAGCGAACCGGCGCTGGCCGGTGACCCGGTGATTGATCTTCGACACCGGCCCGGTGAAAGGCGCCGTCAGGCCATCCTCTGGATGGCGGACCGAATGGACCAGCCGATTGCCGGCCTGCCACAGCCTCGGTGCCATATCCGCCTGCAGCTTCAGGGCATCCATGGCCTGTGAAAAAGCTCCGGGTACACTGGCTTCGGAGTCGGTTTTGCTGCCGCGCCGGCGTTCCGGCCGAACCGACCAGGGGGGCGCCATGCCGGTTTTGTCCGGGTCTGTGGTCAGCACCCGTTGCATCAGGCGCACACCGCTGATGCCATCAATCATTGAATGATGCATCTTGGTGTACAGGGCAAAGCGGTTGTTCTCCAGCCCTTCGATGACATGGCACTCCCAGAGCGGGCGGGCGAAATCGAGGGGGTTGGAGTGCAGGCGGGATACCAGGATGCCCAGTTCCCGTTCACCGCCCGGGCGGGGCAGGGCAGAGTGGCGGACGTGGTAGTCCAGGTCGATGTCCTTATCGGTTTTCCAGGCCGGCGCCAGCACCCGGCCCAGCAGGCCGGACCAGGCAAGCTTGTAGCACCAAGGGGGTGCGACATCCCCGGTTTCTTTCATACGGGTGATCATGTCCCGAAGAAAGGTTTCAGGGGCGCCCTCAGGCAGCGAAAAAATCTGCAGATTGCCCACGTGCATCGGGGTGTCTTCTGATTCTACCGCCAGCCAGGAGGCATCCAGGGTTCCCAGGCGTTTCATTCCTTGTGTCTCTCCACGATTGTCCAGGTATTTTAGTTGTGCGGTGCAAGTATACTGATAACTGCTCCGGTACACGATCTTCCCGGTCAGAAAGTTCCCCGGTTTTGAGCTATTGTGTGCGATGTAGAAGTACAGTTTGTAACAGCCGTTTTAACAACAATAATCCAGATGTTTGAATGACTGGAAGACTACCCATGCAGTTCCTCAACGGCATTACCCTGCTACTGGTTTACCAGTTGGTGGGTGAAATAACGGTTCGATTGCTGGGCCTGCCCATTCCCGGGCCGGTACTTGGCATGGTCATGCTATTCATAACCCTGTTGATCCGGGGGCGGACCCCGGCCTCCGTTGACCAGGCGTCAAGCGCGCTGCTCAGCCACCTGTCGCTTCTGTTTGTGCCCGCCGGTGTGGGCATGATGGCGCATTTTGGCCGCATTGCCGACGAGTGGGTGCCAATCACCCTGGCGTTGCTTCTGAGTACCGTGATTACCATGGTCGCCACCGCCCTGATCATGCAGGTGACCACCCGCTGGTTTACCAAACCCCTGGCCGAGAGGGGGCAGCAGGATGAATGAGCCGGGCCTGAGAGATATCTGGGTTTACCTGTCTGCCTCGCCGTTGCTGGGGCTGACCATCACCCTGGTAGCCTACGGGCTGGCCTATCGCCTGTACCTGAAAACCAATTCCAATCCACTGGCCAACCCGGTGGTCACGTCGGTGGCGATGCTGATTCTCCTGCTGCTGGCGACCGGCACCTCGTACAGTGATTATTTTGCCGGTGGCCAGTTTGTTCATTTCCTGCTGGGGCCGGCTACTGTGGCTCTGGCGGTGCCCCTGTATCAGCAGTTTTCCCGGCTGCGCCAGCTCTGGCTGCCGGTCACCATTTCACTGTTCTGCGGTGTGGTGATCGCGGCCGGAAGCTCCATTGGCCTGGCTCGGATGCTGGGCGGCTCCCTGGAGATCCAGATGTCCCTGGCGCCGAAATCGGCCACGGCACCGGTGGCCATGGGGATTTCGGAAAAAATTGGCGGACTGCCCTCGCTGACGGCGGTACTGGTAGTGATCACCGGGATCACCGGTGCAGTGCTGGGCACCAAGCTGTTCGACTGGATCCGGGTGCGGGATGACACCGCCAAAGGCATTGCCATGGGTGTTGCAGCCCACGGCATAGGCACCGCCCGGGCCTTCCAGGTAAGCCCCCAGATGGGGGCGTTCTCCGGTCTGGCGATGGCGCTTTCCGCCTTTGCAACGGCCCTGCTGGTGCCCTGGCTGGTCGATCTGCTGGCAGCCTGGCTGCCCTCCGTCAATGCCTGATCAGTCGTCTTCGTGTTGCTGAAAGAGGGTGCCCCCGCCGCCGGCGTTGAGTTGCCGGATGGCCGTAGGCGCACCTTCTTCGTCCAGCCTCACATCGCCGATGCCGGAGCGATTCCACAGCCGCTCGCCAGCCTCCCGGCCTTCGGGTAGCCTGGGGGAAATCCACATCCGCCGCCGTTTGGTGAACCAGTTCAGGGGCGACCAGGGCGCGAACAGCCAGCGATTGAGGCGGTCCATCCATTCCAGCAGGGTGTTGGGAAACTCGTTCTTGATACCGCTGCTGGTGATCTGCCAGATGTGGGGGCCGTTTTTCTTATGGCGCAGCCGCACATCATAGGCAAACGAGTAGTGCACATCCCCGGAGAGAATCACGAAGTGCCGCGGCGTGCGGGGGTGCCCGAAGATATTGAGCAGGACATTGGCGGCGCCCCGGTGGGCCATCCAGTTTTCTGCATCCACCAGCAGGGGTTTGCCAAAGAAGGTGAACACCTGCTGGATCATTTCGATCAGCTTAACCCCGAACATGGGGGCCGGTGAGACCACTACCACTGCTTGCTCTCCCATAACCTCCTGTTGAAAATCGGTGAGCGATTCCCAGTCCATCAACCCGGACGGGTGGCTCCGGCGGATCTCGCTGCGCCAGCGGTGGGTGCGGGTGTCCAGCACGACCAGACGCGGCGACGTGGGCAGGCTGTAATGCCAATGGTGAAAGTGAAACAACCGGTCGATCAGCTCGTCATGGGCCGTTTTGTCCAGTTCGTTCTGGTCCTTCTCGGCATCCAGCAACTGCTGGCAGTGCTCGATGATGGCGCTAAAGTTCTCCGGCTGGTTGCCCCAGCCCTGGCACAGCAGATACCCCAGCAACGCATTGCCGATAATCCGCCGGGAAAACGGATGCTCGTACGCGGTCGTTTCCCACAGGGCGGAGAGGTTCCAGTCATCGGTCACATCATGGTCATCGAAAATCATGTACACAGGCACGTTGGCCATCGCCCGGGTGGCCCGGGGGAGGCTCTCCCGAAATGCATCAATGGCCTTCTGTTCACTACGGTAACGGGCCAGTTCGTCCGGGTTGCTGACCGGCTCCGATGCCGTTACAAGCCGCCAGGGCTCAGGCGACCACACGAGCAGGTACATGGCCATCACCTCGGCGAAGGAAATCAGGTGATTGCCCGCATTGGCGGTGGTAAACACGGGCTTCCGGACGCCACCGAAGAAGCGGTCGGTCAGGTCTTCGTTGGATTCGGTTTCCGGCAACAAGGCATCCCGGTGATAGTAGGCCGGCGTCATCGACGCCAGCTCACGGCTGTGGCTGAGCGAGGCCCCTTCGAGGACTTCCTGGTACAGGCCGAGCTGGTGGATCACGCAGTGGATGGCGTGCAGCATCGGGCCGCCCACATCGTCAGCGTAGATCTGGTCGCCGGTCATGAGTAACAGGGAGGGGGTATCTTCCAGCCGGTTTGCCCCGTGCAGTTCCTCATCCACACGAACCAGACCATCGGGGGCAGGATGGTGGGGCCTGCGGCAGGAACCGTGAAGAATCCGGTCGAGTTTTGTTTTCAGGGTAAAGCCGGGCCGTTCGCGGCCCTCCGGGCAGAGGTGAGGCGCCCAGTCCCGGATCCATTCCGGTTCCAGACCGGCATCCGAGCCCAGGCCGACGTCGTATTCAAGCCGGGTATTCCCGGGTAACGTGGTGTCCGGTTCGATGACCAGGAGGTTCACCCAGGCGCGGGCACCGATCCTGAGCCGGGTGACCTCCTGGTCGTTTACCGGGCGGTCGAGCAGGCTTGCATCGCCGTCGAACACCCGGACATAAAATGATGGATTCTCGCTGGTTGCCAACCAGAACACCAGCGAGTCTGGTGCAGTATGGCGCAGTATCGGGCCAGCCAAAACCGGCCCGAGAGTGCCAGTCGGGTCCAGATCAATCCTCCTCGAGTTCCCTGGGCGGGCAGTAGTATTCCTGAACAGTGGTGCCATCATCCACGCTTTCAAGGTGCACATCAAAGCCCCACAACCGGTGCGCATGGCGCAGCACTTCTTCCGTTTCCTTGCCCAGGGGCACCCGATCCACCGGAATGTGGCGCAGGGTCAGGGAACGGTCACCGCGCACATCCACGTTCCAGACCTGAATGTTGGGCTCGCGGTAACTGAGGTTGTACTGGCGGGCCAGCTTTTCACGCAGATCCCGGTAGCCGGGGTCGTCGTGAATGGCGGTCACGCGGTAAACGTCTTCCTGGTCGTCGTTCTGGATCGCAAAGAGCTTGAGATCCCGCATTACCTTCGGGGACAGGAACTGCTGGATGAAACTTTCGTCCTTGAAGTTCTTCATCGCAAAATGCAGGGTCTCCAGCCAGTCACTGCCTGCGATGTCCGGGAACCAGTGGCGGTCTTCCCCGGTCGGGTTCTCACAGATCCGGCGCAGGTCGGTGAACATCGAAAAGCCGAGAGTGTAGGGGTTGATGCCCGAATACCAGGGGCTGTTGAACGGCGGCTGATACACCACTGCCGAGTGGCTCTGGAGGAACTCGAGCATGAAACCGTCGTTTACCAGGCCCTTGTCATACATGCGGTGCAGCAGGGTATAGTGCCAGAAGGTGGCCCAGCCCTCATTCATTACCTGGGTCTGGCGCTGGGGGTAGAAATACTGGGCCAGCTTGCGCACGATGCGGATGATCTCCCGCTGCCAGGTTTCCAGCAGTGGCGCGTTTTTCTCGATGAAATACAGGATATTTTCCTGGGGCTCCTCCGGGTAGCGCTTGCGGCGGTTCACCGTGTCGTCATCTTCATCCAGCTTCGGGATCGTGCGCCACAGGTCGTTAATGCGCCGCTGCTGGTATTCCTCCCGCTCCTTCTGCCGGCGGATTTCCTCCGAGGCGGAGATCGGCGCCGGCCGCTTGTAGCGATCCACACCGTAGTTCATCAGGGCATGGCAGGAGTCGAGGATTTGCTCCACGGCATCCACGCCATGGCGCTCCTCGCATTCGGCCACGTAATTCCGGGCAAATACCAGGTAATCGATAATGGCACTGGCGTCGGTCCAGGTGCGGAACAGGTAGTTGCCCTTGAAGAAGGAGTTGTGGCCGTAAGAGGCGTGGGCAATCACCAGCGCCTGCATCGGCAGGGTGTTCTCCTCCATCAGGTAGGCGATGCAGGGGTTGGAGTTGATGACGATCTCATAGGCCAGCCCCATCTGGCCGCGCTGGTAGCCCTTGGAGGTGCTCAGGAACTGCTTGCCGAAGGACCAGTGATGATAGCCAACCGGCATGCCGACGGAGCTGTAGGCATCCATCATCTGCTCGGCGCTAATCACCTCAACCTGGTTCGGATAGGTGTCCAGGCCAAACTCGGCAGCACATTTGGCGATCTCGTCGTCGTATTTCTGGATCAGCTCAAAAGTCCATTCGGAGCTCGTGGAAATCGGCTCCCGGGCTCTGGGCTGATCATTGTCCGGCGGGCTTGGGCGGTCCATCAGATTGGTCATGCGGCTTTCCTCTCGAACAGCTGGCGGAACACCGGGTAGATTTCGCCGGGGTCGGCGATCTGCTGCAAGGCAAAACTCTGGGGGAAGCGCTCCTGGATCTTCTCGTATTCGTACCAGAGCATCTGGTGATCCTGCGGGGTAATTTCCACATAGGCGAAGTACTGGACCAGCGGCAGGATACTGTCGGCCAGAATCTTGCCACAGACCGGGGAATCGTCGTTCCAGTTGTCGCCGTCGGATGCCTGGGCCGCGTAGATATTCCATTCAGCCGGGGAGTAACGGGACTCAATGATCTTGTGCATCAGCTTGAGGGCACTGGAGACGATGGTGCCACCGGTCTCCCGGGAATAGAAAAATTCCTCCTCGTCCACTTCCTTGGCGCTGGTGTGGTGGCGAATGAAGACCACTTCGATCTTCTTGTAGTTCTTCTTCAGGAACAGATATAGCAGGATGAAAAAGCGCTTGGCGATGTCCTTGTGCATCTGGGTCATCGAGCCGGACACATCCATCAGGCAGAACATCACAGCGCTGGTGGCCGGTTGCGGTTGCTTGAGATGCTGACGGTAGCGCAGGTCGATCTCATCAATGAAGGGAATGCGCTTCACATTGGCCTTCAGCCGGGCGATTTCCTCTTCCAGAACCTGAATCTGGTCTTCATGGCTGAAGGCCGGGTCCAGATCCTCCGGTGCCGATTTCAGGGCCTCAAGCTGTTTCTCCAGATCCCGGATTTTCTTCTTGCGGGCGCCGCCAAGGCCCAGACGCCGGGCGTGGGCGCCGCGCAATGAGCGCACCACATCCAGTTTCGCCGGTACCCCCTGGGTGCTGAAACCGGAGCGGACATACTTGAACGCTTCGGTGTCTTTCAGCTTCTTGCGGGCCAGGTTGGGCAGTTCGAGATCGTCGAACAGAAAATCCAGGAATTCTTCCTGGGTAATCTGGAAGGCGAACTCATCCATGCCCTCGCCATCCGGGCTGGCCTGCCCCTGTCCGGAACCCTGGCCTCCGCCGCCTTCGGGCTTGGGTATGGTATCCCCGGCCACGAATTCCTGGTTGCCCGGATGCACCACTTCCCGCTTGCCGCCCGGGCCATGGTGGAAAATGGGCTCTTCGATGTCCCGGGACGGAATACTGACGTTCTCGCCCCGTTCAATATCTGTAATCGAGCGCTTCTGCACCGCATCCGCCACCGCACGCTTGATATGGTGGCGGTAGCGGCGCAGGAACCGTTCCCGGTTCACCGCGCTCTTGTTCTTACCGTTCAGTCGCCGGTCGACTATGTGGGTCATTCCCATGGCGTAACTCCAGCTCAGTGAGTGGTCACCGACTTAGTGAGACTTGCGTACCCGCAGATACCATTCGGCCAACAGCCGAACCTGCTTCTCCGTGTAGCCTCGATCGACCATACGCTCGACGAACTGCTTGTGCTTTTTCTGATCCTCGTTGCTGGCCTTCGGGTTGAAGGAAATCACCGGCAACAGGTCCTCGGTGTTCGAGAACATCTTCTTCTCGATCACGCTGCGCAGCTTTTCATAGCTGAGCCAGGACGGGTTGCGGCCCTGATTGTTGGCCCGGGCCCGCAGGACAAAGTTGACCACCTCGTTGCGGAAGTCCTTCGGATTGCTGATGCCTGCCGGCTTCTCGATTTTCTCCAGCTCGTCGTTGATGGCCGAGCGGTCGAGAATTTCGCCGGTTTCCGGGTCGCGGTATTCCTGGTCCTGGATCCAGAAGTCGGCATAGGTGACGTAGCGGTCGAACAGGTTCTGGCCATACTCGCTGTAGCTTTCCAGATACGCGGTCTGGATTTCCTTGCCGATAAACTGCACATAGTGCGGTGCCAGGAACTCCTTGATAAACCGGAGATATTTCTCATGGGTTTCGGGCGGGAACTGCTCCTGTTCAATCTGCTTTTCCAGCACATAGAGCAGGTGCACCGGGTTGGCCGCCACTTCGGTGGTGTCAAAGTTGAACACCTTGGACAGGATCTTGAAGGCAAACCGGGTGGACAGGCCGTCCATGCCTTCCATCACGCCGGCGGCATCGCGGTATTCCTGGATCGATTTGGCCTTGGGGTCGGTGTCCTTGATGTTCTGGCCGTCGTAGACCCGCATTTTCGAGAAGATACTGGAGTTTTCCGGCTCCTTGATCCGGGACAGCACCGAGAACTGGGCCAGCATGTCCAGGGTGTCTGGCGCGCAGGGAGCGCCTTCCAGCGAGCTGTTGCTGAGCAGCTTCCTGTAGATCTCGATTTCTTCGGTCACCCGCACACAGTAAGGCACCTTGACGATGTACACCCGGTCAAGGAAGGCTTCGTTGTGCTTGTTGTTGCGGAAGGTCTGCCACTCGGATTCGTTGGAGTGGGCCAGGATAACGCCGTCAAAGGGCACGGAACCCATGCCTTCGGTGGTGTTGTAGTTGCCTTCCTGGGTGGCGGTCAGCAGCGGGTGCAGCACCTTGATCGGCGCCTTGAACATTTCCACAAACTCCATCAGGCCCTGGTTGGCTTTGCACAGCCCGCCACTGAAGCTGTAGGCATCCGGGTCATCCTGGGAGAAATCTTCCAGCATGCGGATGTTGACCTTGCCCACGAGGGCGGAAATGTCCTGGTTGTTGTCGTCGCCAGGTTCGGTCTTGGAGACGCCGATCTGGTCGAGCACGGAGGGGTATTTCTTGACTACCCGGAACTGGCTGATGTCGCCACCGTACTCGTGCAGGCGTTTGACGGCCCAGGGCGACATGATGCTCTTCAGGTAGCGGGCGGGGATGCCGTATTCCTCTTCCAGAATCTGGGCATCCTCGGCCGGGTCGAACAGGCCCAGCGGCGACTCGTTCACCGGCGAACCCTTGATGGCGTAGAAAGGCACCTTCTGCATCAGTGACTTGAGTTTTTCCGCCAGGGAGGATTTACCGCCGCCCACCGGGCCAAGCAGGTAAAGAATCTGTTTCTTCTCTTCCAGGCCCTGGGCGGCGTGGCGGAAGAAGGAGACGATGTTTTCCACGGCATCTTCCATGCCATAGAACTCGGAAAACTCGGGATAGCGCTTGATGACCTTGTTGGAAAAGATGCGTGACAGCCGGGTATCACGGGAGGTGTCGGCGAGTTCGGGTTCGCCGATGGCAATTAACATTCGCTCAGCGGCCGTGGCATAGGCCGTTGCGTCCTTTTTGCAGATCTCCAGGTATTCCTCCAGGGTGTATTCTTCTTCCTGGGTACTCTCATACCGGTCTTTGAAGTGCTGCAGTATGCTCATAGATCGCCCTCGCTCGCTGTATCTTCAGCTTTCAGTTCACGCAATTTCCCCGTTGCAGTTGGCTCCGCCCGTCCGGGCGGTTTATTTAGTTATGGGTGGAAGGAATGGATACTTACAAGCCTGTGCGCGAACTTGTCGCGGGCGGCTTGCTTACTTTGAGCTTAGTTCACGGTTGGGAAGTTGGACAGTGGGTGAGTGGTTAAGGTTCATTAAATTATGTTAGAGCGGTGTGGGGTTTTTGTAGCTTGCGGGCTGGAGTGCACCGGGGGTCTTTCCGAAAACGAATTGGCAACTCGCTGCGCTCAGACATCAAATTCGTTTTCGGAAAGACCCCCGATACACTCCGGTCAGGCCTTTGAGGTGAGTCGCCGGAGCGCTACAGTTTGGTTAAACGGAACACGCTTTCCGAGGCGTTTTCCAGACCTTTTCGCTTGGTAAACGGATGATCCTTTGCCAGGGTGTTGGTCAGGATGTGTTCGATTTTATAGTCGTTCTGGTAGAGCTCGCGGACTTCTTTGTCGCTGACGTTGAACGGCGGGCCCTTGATTTCGGTGTCGTAGTCCAGGGTGATCAGCAGTATTCTGGTGCCATCCGGGATGACGGCCGTCAGGTGTTCAACATAGCCTTTGCGCATTTCCGGGGGCAGGGCGATGAGGGCGGCGCGGTCGTAGACCAGGCGGATGTGTTTGAGGTCTTCGGGAACCAGCTGGAAAAAATCACCACACCAGAGTTGCAGGTTGTCGTGTCTGAAGGTGGTGAAGGGCTCGCCCGGGCGGACGTTGGCTTTTTCGCCGGCTTCTTCGAAGAAGTCCTTGCAGGCGATGTCGCTGAGTTCCACGCCGATGATCGGGTGGCCCCGGTCATGCAACCACCACATGTCGTGCGCCTTGCCGCACAGAGGGACAAGGACCGTTTCGTTACTCTTGCCGGCCAGATCGGGCCAGTGGTCATAGAGGTACTGGTTAACGGTGCCCTCGTGAAATCCGATTTCCTTTTTGGCCCAGCGTTCGTGCCAGAATTCGTGTTCCATGGTTGCCTCCCCTCTCGGACATTTGGACGTTTGTGTCAGTCTAACTTAATCTTTGGCTATCTGGATTCAGGAGAAATGTATGAAAGCGGTGTTCCTTGATGCCAAAACCCTTGGCGATGACGTGGATCTGTCCCCGATTGAGTCGGTAACCGGTGCGCTTGAAAAGCATGACACCACGCCTGCAGAGGCGGTGCTGGATCGCATTCGGGGTTTTGATACGGTTCTCGTTAATAAGGTGGTGCTTGGCCGGGAGCATTTTGAGGCCTGTCCGGAGCTGAAAACCATCGCCGTGGTGGCCACGGGGCTGAATAACATTGACCAGGCCGCCGCAAAGGCGCACGGCATCAAAGTTATGAACGTCACCAACTACGGTCGTTCCACTGTTGCCCAGCACACCATGGCACTGATGCTGGCGTTGGCAACCCGTCTGCTGGATTACAGCCGGGATGTGCAGGCCGGGCGTTGGGGCCGGAGCAAGATGTTCTGCCTGATGGATCATCCGATCATGGAGCTGGAGGGGCGTACGCTTGGAATAGTGGGCTATGGTGATCTGGGCCAGGGGGTGGCGGAACGGGCGGCGGCCTTTGGCATGAAAGTGATGCTGGGCGCCCGGCCGGGGCAGGGGGCGGGAACCGTTGATGGTTACCCCCGGATGCCTCTGGACGAGCTTTTGCCCCGGGTGGATGTGTTGTCACTGCATTGCCTGCTCACCGATGAAACCCGTGATCTGATCGGCGCCCGGGAGCTGAAAATGATGAAGCCGGATTCGTTGCTGATCAACACCAGTCGCGGTGGACTGGTGAACGAACAGGCGCTGGCGGATGCCCTGAGGGCCGGGGAAATCGGTGGTGCGGGATTCGACGTGCTCACCGCGGAGCCACCCCGAAACGGCAACCCCCTGCTGGCGGACGATATTCCCAACCTGATCATTACTCCGCACTCTGCCTGGGCAAGCCGCGAGGCGCGGCAGCGGATTGTGGGTATTACTGCCGCCAATCTCGCATCGGTTACCTGAAAAACGCGATAGTTTCTGGAACCCCTGCCGGTCCTGTTGTGGACGCGGGTGTCGCAATCACTCGCGAATCAGCCATACTTGGTTGAGACTGGATATCTGACTGATAACCTGAATAAAACAAGGAACGACAGGACCTATAGTGGCTTCATTCCAATTGAAAGAACGGCTCCAGGCTGCAGAGAGCTGGATTCTGGCCAACCCCAACCCGCCCCAGAGCTGGCCCTGGACCTGGTTGTACAAGGTAGGCCGTACCGCTTATGCGATGGCCAGGGATGTGTTAAGTGGGCAGTTGACCCTTCATGCCATGAGTCTGGTCTACACCACGCTGCTGAGCGTTGTGCCGCTGTTGGCACTGAGCTTTTCGGTGCTCAAGGCTCTGGGGGTGCACCAGAAAATGGAGCCTTTCCTGTTTCAGTTTTTCCAGCCTTTGGGGGCCGAGGGCGTCGACCTGGCGGAGAAGATTCTCGGATTCGTGGACAACATGAAAGTGGGTGTGCTGGGTTCGGTGGGCCTTGCTCTGCTGGTTTACACGGTGGTTTCCCTGCTGCAGAAGATCGAACGCTCCTTCAACATGATCTGGCGCGTGCCGGATATGCGTTCCATGGCACAGCGCTTCAGCAACTATCTGAGTGTGATCATGGTGGGGCCACTGCTGATGGTCTCGGCGATCGGTATCAGCGCCACTATTTTCTCGTCGACCTTTGTGCAGGCGCTGATTGAGATCGAGCCCTTTGGTTCATTGATTCTGGTCGTCAGCCGCTTCACACCGTTCTTCCTGGTGGTCGGTGCTTTTACCTTTGTTTATATCTTCATGCCCAATACCCGAGTCAAGTTGCGCTATGCCTTTATTGGCGGCCTGATTGCCGGGGTCTCCTGGCAGGCTGCGGGCATGCTGTTTGCCTCCTTTGTGGCCGGGTCCGCCAGATACGCGGCCATTTATTCCAGTTTTGCGATCGGCATTATCCTGCTGATCTGGATCTACCTGAACTGGATGATCCTGCTGCTGGGCGCCAGCCTGGCGTTCTATCTGCAGAATCCCGGATCGGTGGCGAAGCGCCGGGAGGTACAACTGGCCCCGGAATTACAGGAGCGGGTGGGGCTGGCCATCATGTGGATGGTTGCCAAACCGTTCAGTGAGGGCAAACCGGCACCACAGCAGGAAGTAATGGAGCACCATCTGAGAGTGCCGGGAGAGGTTACCCGTGCCCTGAGTGACAAACTCATCAGGGCCGGCCTGCTGTCCCTGGCCGGGAGGCAGGGTGACAAACTGGTGCCCGGGCGGGCGCTGGACCTGATTACCGTAGGCGAGGTTCTGAAGGTCGTGCGCCACGACGAGGACCGGATTGTTGACCGGATTCCGGCAGCGGTGCCGGCAGACCTTCTTGGCACGCAAAGAGCGGATGAGAGCCGGACTTTCGCCGAGCTGTTGCGCGGAACTCGCAGCCTGCCGGAGACGAGCCGCACGCCACCGCCCGAAACGGAATCAGTTCCGGACAGTTGAGCGCCCACCCTCCCGGAGCATGGTCTGCAGTGCCCGGCGGACATTGCTGATCTGTTCTTCGGTCAGCCGGAGAACCTTGGGCAGGGCCTCTTCCGCCAGATTGCGCTGGTTGGCGTGCCGGAGAACTTCCCGGGTACCGATGATCATGCCATCGGTCAGCGGTGTGTGTTTCTGTCTCGGGGCAGGGCGTTCTGCCGCCAGAAGGTAGGCGTGGTACTTGGGCGGCAGATTCCACTCGTTGGCCAGCAATTGGCAGGTGGCCCATTGGTAGCGGGCCAGCGCGTGGCGAATCAGGGCTGGCTCGGGTTCTCCGGTGGTTGTCCGGGACCGACAGATCCGCTGCAACTCCCGCCGGATGGTAATGTAGGCCAGCGAAGGCAGCAGTCCCACCATGAAATGGGCGCTGGTGTCCTCACCATGTATTCTCGCAATCAGTTCCGATGCCCGCGCACAGGTCAGGCCCCAGCGCCAGGCACGCTGGCCGAAGAGCGCTTCCCGGCTGTTCCTGGCGGCCATCATCGGGCGCATTACCGCAGCCGCTATGACATTCCGGATACCATCCACGCCGAGCACAAACACCGCCTGGTCCACCGACTCAATGGCATGATCGCCCGGGCGGAAGTAGGGGCTGTTGGCAATCTGAAGAAGCTGGTCAGTCAGGGAGGGGTCTCCCAGGATGATGTCGGTAAGCCGCTGCCGGTCTGTGGACTCGTCAGACAGTGCCCGCATCAGCATTGGCAGGCTCATTGGCTGCCTGGGGAGCTCGTCCATGCGGTTATTGGACAGACGCTGGTGCAGTTCCTCCAGTATGTCCTCACTGGCGGAGAAGTCGGTTCTCAGAGCGGAAGGTTCGGCATCCAGCAACCAGCAGAACAGGTGTTCCTCAAGCTGCTGGGCGAGCTCCGGGGCCCTGTCCTGGTTATCGCCTGACGGAGTCTCCTGCGACGGATTGAACAATCGCGCCTCCGGGGCGGGTGGTGTGGGCGTTGCGGTAGTGAATAATCCTGAAATCCAGGAGAGAAAACCTGGCATCCGTTGCCTCCGCGTAAAGCCGTCGTGAAAAATGAAACACCGGTACGCGGTGAGTATAGATGTACGACGCACCCTTGCACAGATTAAGCCCGGGAATTAACGCGGGAATTTACAGCAAGGATTCTCCGAACACGAAGACCAGTTGGCAGATACCGGCGGCCAGGCCGAGGAACGCGCCTACCAGGATAAGCTTGATTTCATCTTCCTGGAAGCAGGGCCGGAGCAGATCCTGGAACTCCTCTGAGGAAAGGGCAACCATTCGCTCCACCATGATGGATTCGACCGCCCGGGCCCGGTCTTTCTCGAAGACCGGGTTGTTAAAGGAGGTCCGGGATATTTCGATGGCTTTCTCGCCCACCTGGTTTTTCAGGGTGGCAAAACCGGTGGGGCCAAAGGCTACCTGGGTCAACGCCTTGCCCATGCCGGCGGTTTCGTCCACCAGGGGCTTGATGTGTTTCTTCACCATGTTGCGGGCACGGTCGCCCTTGGGGCCTTCGAGAATGGCGTTGATGATGTTGCCAACGGTTAGAATTTCGTGGGTAACAATGTGGCAGAAGGATTCCGCCACCGCAGGCTGACGCTTCAGAAACAGGCCCTGAATCCGGAAGGGGCCTACTTTTCTGGGGTGTAGCGGGCGGAAGATGACGTTGAGGGCAATCCAGTTGGTGGCCCAGCCCACGAGCAGGCCGAAGAAGGGCAGCACCCACCACATCGGGTAAACATACCAGACAGCCATTTGAACCAGGCCGAACAGGAAACCGAAATAGAGGCCGGAGTTGATGATGAACCGGAACTCGACTTCGCCACATTCGAGGAAAATCCTGTTAAGCAGCCTTTTGTCGCTGGCCAGGCGTTCGATCACCATGCCCTTGATGTCGAGCAGGTCCTCGATGTTGTCAGACACGTCTTCAACGAGGTTGTCCACCAGTTGCGGCGTGGACCGGCGCACCCGGTCGTAAACCATTTTCCGGGCAGAGGCCGGCAGGTTTTCCCAGAAGGTGGGGTATTCCTTCAGCATCATTTCGTCCACGTATTCTTCGATGCGTGGGTCGACCGAGTAGACGATGTGGGTGGCGAGGACTTTCGGATCAATCTGCTGGAAAATTTCCCGTACCGTGCCGATTTTGGCGATGGTGGCGTCAACGCTGATGGCCGCCATTTTTCGGGCTTTTGACGGGATGATGCCCTGCCAGCCAAGGAGCGGTGGTTTGCCGATGAATTCCAGGGGGTAGAAGGTCATCTTGATGGCAAGCCAGTTGGTGCTCCAGCCAATCAGGGCGGCAATCACCGGGATGCTGAGGTATTGCCAGAATTCTTGGGTGCTTAGCAGGCTTGTCATCCTGATACTCGCGTTTATTTTCTGGTATTTGGGAGTTCGCTGTGTTTCGGAGGGGGCTCTCCAAAACACGCTCCTGGCGGCACGTCCCTGTGACGCTTGGGCTCCGCCATCCATGGCTCCGCACAGTTTTGGAGAGCCCCCTCCGAAACCCAGCCCCCGAATGAAGAGTTGTCTTCAACCGCGTGTAAACCGAACAGGATAATGTTGTTCGCCCCCCTGTATGTCAATGACTTGGGTGCCAGCACGAGACGGCGGTACGGTCGGTGAGGGTCAGCCGCCGATATCACCCCAAAGCCACTGGCACAGCGCCATGGCCGCCACCGGAGCGGTTTCGGTGCGCAAAACCCGTGGGCCGAGGGCGACCGGCAGGAAGCCTTTGTCTTCGGCCTGGGCGATTTCCTCGGGGGAAAGGCCGCCTTCGGGGCCGATCATGAGGGCAACGCGTTCGGGAGGAGTGATGGCTTTCAGGGCCTGCTCGGTGCGGTGGTGCAGGACCAGGCGCACCTCGCAATCCCGGGTGTGTTCCAGCCACTCGGTAATGGTCATCACCGGAAGGATTACGGGTACGCGGGCGCGGCCGCATTGTTCGGCGGCGCTGATGGCGACGGATTGCCAGTGGCGCAGGCGTTTGTCTTCCCGGTCACCTTTCAGTTTGACGTCGCAGCGTTCGGTGGTCAGCGGAACGATGCGGGTGACGCCCATTTCCACGGCTTTCTGCACGGCGTAATCCATGCGGTCGCCCTTGGAGAGGGTCTGGCCGAGGACGATTTCCAGGGGGGATTCGGTGGCGTTGGCCTGCGGAGTGCCCACCTGGACTTCCACGTTCTTTTTGCTGGCGCTGGTGATGGTGGCGGGGTAGTCGTTGCCATCGCCGTTGAAAAGCCGCAGTTCCTGCCCCGGCTGCATGCGCAGTACTCGGCCTACGTGCTGGGCGGCGTTGTCATCAAGTGCTGCAGTGCCGCCCTCGTTGAGGGCGGAATCAGTGTAGATGCGGGGTAGGCGCATGGGCGGATCTCTCGGTTTACGGGGCGGTTCTCAGTCCCGAACCGCGATCTCTATGCCTTCTGTTGCAACCTGGGCGAGGTGGCGAATCTGTTCTTCGGTGATCACGTAAGGCGGCATGAAGTAAACCACATTACCCAGGGGGCGAAGCAAGGCCTGGCGCGTCAATGCGTGCTGATAAACCCGGATGCCCCGGCGCTCCTGCCAGGGGAACGGGGTTTTCGAGGCTTTGTCCTTCACCATCTCCACCGCCAGGGTCATGCCGTGCTGGCGGATGTCGCCCACGTTGGGGTGGTCCGCCAGGTGGGCGACCGAGTCGGCCATGCAGGCGGACAGCCGCTTGTTGCTCTCGATGATGTTGTCGTCCCGGAAGATGTCCAGGGTGGCCAGGGCCACGGCGCAGCCGATGGGGTTGCCGGTGTAGCTGTGGCTGTGCAGGAAGGCCTTGAGGGTTTCGTAGTCGTCGTAGAAGGCGTTGTAGACCTCATCGGTGGTTAGCACCACGGACAGCGGCAGGTAGCCGGCGGTCAGCCCTTTGGAGAGACACATGAAATCCGGCGTGATACCCGACTGTTCGCAGGCGAACAGGGTGCCGGTACGGCCGAAGCCGACGGCGATCTCATCGGCAATCAGGTGCACCCCGTAACGGTCGCAGGCGTCCCGCAGTTTGGTGTGGTAGATGGGGTGGTGCATGCGCATACCGCCGGCGCACTGGATCAGTGGTTCCACCACCACGGCACAGATTTCGTCGTGCTTTTCCGCCAGCAGCTTCTCCATGGCCTCGAACTGGCGCAGGGCGTAGACTTCGTCGGTTTCGCCCGGTTCCTTGTTGTAGGCGTCTGGCGAGGGGGCTGTCAGTACTTCCATCAGGAGCGGCTGATAGGTGTCCTTGTAGAGCGAGACATCGCCGAGAGCGAGGGCGCCCAGGGTTTCACCGTGGTAGCTGTTGCTCAGGTTCACGAAGTTTTTCTTGGCCGGTTTGCCCTGGTTCTTCCAGTAGTGGAAGCTCATCTTGAGTGCCGCCTCAATGGCGGAGGAGCCGTTGTCGGCGTAAAACACCTTGTTCAGGCCGGGCGGGGTAACCTCGATCAGCCGTTCGGACAGGTTGACTACCGGCTCATGGGTAAAGCCGGCCAGGATGACATGCTCCAGCTCGCCAATCTGTTTCTGGATGGCGGCGTTGATTCTGGGGTTGGCGTGGCCGAACAGGTTGACCCACCAGGAACTTACGGCGTCGATAAACCGGTTGCCTTCAAAATCTTCCAGCCAGACCCCTTCGCCCCGCTTGATAGGTACCAGCGGCACAGCGCCTTCGTGGTCTTTCATCTGGGTGCAGGGGTGCCATACGGTCTTGAGGCCGCGGGCGACGAGGTCGGCATTGCGCATGATAAATCTCCGTCAGACGGTCAGGTTCTTGATGGTTGGCGGTTAACCTGTGCGGATATTACAGTTAACAGCGGGTGGCCGCCAATCGGTTTCAGGTCGACCTTGCCCGGTATTACTTGAAGTTTTCCGCCTGCTCGAAGATTTCCTTGTAGACCTCGTCCCGGTCGACGGGCGGGTACCCATGCTTTCCCAATAGCAGGATGAGGTCCACTTTCAATTCGGCCTTGATATCCTCCCGCTGGTTCCAGTCGGTGTATTTCACCTTGCGCCAGGTATAAAAGTACTCGTAGGGCGCGAACAGGGAGCCCAGGCGGGAGTTGACCCCATCGCTGATCACGCACAGGGCGTTGTACTTCATCAGTTCCGGAATACCCCGGGCGTAGCGAATGGTCAGCTGCTTCCAGGCATCGTGGATCGTGGCGTTCTCACGGGTGGCGCTTTTGAACTCGAACACCACCAGCGGCAGGCCGTTGATGTAAACACAGCATTTGGCCGGGCGAGCGCTTCCGTATAAACTGCGCCTGTCCACTCACAGAGCCAGGAAGGCTCAACCAAACGCAAAGGAAGCGACATGAGTAAAGCAATCGTCCTGCTCGGAGACCTCGGCTCCGACCACGAAGGTTTTCCGCCCACGCCAGTGATTGCTGGCTCCCCGGATGTACTGATTGACGGCAAGCCCGCTGCCCGCGTGGGCGACCCGCTGGCACCCCACTCCAAACCGAAGCATCCACCCCATCCCCGGACTATCACCGGTGGTTCGGCAACGGTCATGATCAATGGCAAGCCGGCCGCCGTGACCGGTGGCGCTATTTCCTGTGGTGGCGTGACGATTGGGTCGGGGTCTGTGGTGATTGGTGATACTCACACGCCTGCGCCATTTTCGGGAGTATCCCCCGTCACCCCGAAAGCAACAGTATCTTCAGCGACTGCCGGGGAGTCTGTTCAGGCAACGCCAGAGAGGTAAGCACAACTCATCCTGACGCCGACGACAATCGGGATCTGAGTGAGCCCGGATTCCATGTTGTTCACGAACCAATGAGCCGCAACGAGCTGTTGTCTCGGCTTTATGGTGATGCATCTGCGAAACCTGACAATTTTGAGCGTCTGAATCCGGGGCTGGGCAACCGAGTTTTGCCAGGGGAACTGATGACGGTGAATGCCGCAACCGGCATGGGTGCAGGCGCGGCGATGATTGGCCAACAGATCAAGAGCATTAACGCGACACTGAAGGACATTGAGGCGCTGTATCAGAATACCTTCAGAAAACACGGTAGGCTGAACGTTCCGGAATTTTACGAGCAACGCCGGGCGATTGGTTGTGGTATTGGATGCCGGGCTGGCTGGGTACAAGATTTACGAGGCGTGTTCGACTGGGCGAGCGAATGAATGTGAGCAAGTTGGGCTAACCGAGTCTTTGCGATTTGCTGGCTCAGCTGCGGTCGGCACGGCGGGAGCCTTGGTAGCTCCGTTACTCTGCGTGGCAGTAGGCATCGGCACTGCTGGGGTGGGCGGCGTAGCGTGTGGAATCATAGCTGCAGGAGTGGGCAGCGCCATCGGTGGAAAAACAATCGGGGATATGGGAGCGGCCGCGGGAGAAATGATATACGAGGTGCGCAACGGTGAGTGAGGAATGGCGAATCTTCGCAGCGTATGTGGTGGCAGGAGGTATCCTGCTAAGCCTGTTTTTCATCCTTATGATAGTGACCACGGGCTTTCGTTATGCCAAGAAGATAGAACAACGAGTCGCGACACATTCTGGCAGTCTTTCCAGTATCAGCCAGATCTGGTCAGAGGCGCTTGTCGGTCGTCTCGTTTCTGCCACAAGCGAGCATCGACGTTGGGTGACCCAGATGTTCCGCTGCCAAAGTTGTGGCAAACGTGGTGTCTTGTCCCTTTTCTGTCGATGTATGGAACGCTCGCGGTTGTTCTGGTGGCAGGTGTATTAATGCAGTCTGAATGAAACGCTCCTGCTGAAGGCAAACTGCGAGGCTTGCCTGCACCTGCCGCGATGCGAGTGTCCAAGATTTCGAAGTTCTTTAGAACGTGTCAACAACTTCAAAACCGAAAAAGCAAGGAAGCTTAAACATGATTACAAAGACCATCCTCAACTTTACCGGCCTCTACGCAGCCTTCCAGCTCTGCATTATTACGATCGGTGAAGTATTCAACATCGAGATGAATTCCGGCGTGCAGATCGGGGCGATGATCGGTGCCGCCTATGGCGCAATGGCCGCATCGGTTTCGGCGTTTGGCAGGGCGCCGACGCTCCGGGAGAACTGGATAATGTCTGTCTCTGTGAACATCAGTGCGCTGGTCGTCTCGTTCATTTCCCTCATTGCCCTTCTATTCCTTTCAGCCGACGCCCCTGCGATTGGTGATGTCATGCTGGTTGTCTCAGAGCTTCCGCTGGGCATTCTGATGATCGGCTTTGTGGTTGCCATTCTATTGCAGACCCTCGTGTGCTTGCTGATCTTTGGCAAGGTGGCGCGTCGGTATATCACGAAGCTGAATCTGGCTTAGCGAGCGAGAAGGTGTTGCCTGAATCGGTGTCCGGAGGCTTCGTCAAAATAGCCGGCGGCCGGCGGGAGCGTTTGGTGATTCACTTCAATTCTTTGGCGCCACAATTCCGTTTCGAATATTTCACTGCTTTCGGTTATTTCGTTTGTGGCAAGCTTTAATTCAACAAACCTAACTCGGAATTTTTGCGGAGACGAATGCCATGACGGTCCAGAAAGTAGTTCATTTGCCGACTCAGGCAGAGATGGAACAAGCAAAAATATCCAGCCGAACGTTGGCGAAGTATGCAAACGTCGATCGGGTTCAGATGTCCTTGCGGGGAAGCAATGGTGAAACCGACGAGTTGGCGCTGCCGGGCCATGTGATCCAGATTCTTCTGGATGTGCTCTCGGAGATGTCTCGGGGGAACGCCATCAGTCTGATACCCCATCATCAGGAATTGAGCACGCAGGAGGCTGCCAATGTGCTTAACGTTAGCCGCCCTTATCTCATCGGCCTGCTCGAAAAGTGAGACATCCCGTTCCGCAAGGTCGGTGTTCACAGGCGGGTCTTGCTGACCGATGTGCTCACCTACAAAGAGAGTATCGACCGACAGAGACGTGAAACGCTGGCAGAGTTGACCGCGTTCTCCCAGGATGAGGGCATGGCATACTGAGCGCCAATGAGCAAATTTACCGTGGTTTACGATGCCTGCGTTCTCTATCCCGCGCCTTTGCGAGACACGTTAATGCGGCCGGCACTCACGAATCTGTTCAAAGCTCGTTATTGAATACAATCACCGTTCCGTAACGACAACGAGGCGATCCGGGTGATTAAACCCCTGTTCCTGGGGCAGACCGATTCCACGGCCATCATCGAACATGGCGGTAAATGTGGAAAAATAAATCTGTCCCGGTTTTCGATTAAAGCATCTAAGCTATCATAGATACCAAAGACAACTTTCCGGCGGTTTCAATCTTGCAACAACACACGCGTTTCTGGATGGCTAAAGGACAGCTGAATGAGTGACGGGGAAGCCAATCGGGATACCACCTCCGAAAAGAAAGCCAAGGAGGTTGCGGACGAGCAAGAGTCTCGCGCCAAGGTCCAGGATCGCGAATCCCGCGAACAGACACCGACCTCGAGCGAAAAGTCACTGACTCCGAAGGAACGTGAGACCGTAGCCGAACATCGCAATCTATCGTCGCTGACGGTCTACTCCATCATCCTGCGCGAGGGCGAAGAGGAGCTAAAGCGCCCTAAAATTTCGCTCTGGTGGTCCGGTGTGGCAGCGGGGCTGGGGATTTCGACCTCGGTCCTCGTCGAGGGAATTATCCGCTCCAATCTGGGCTCAGATCACCCCTACCTGACGTTGATCGAAAGCCTGGGCTACTCGTTCGGGTTTGTCCTCGTGATCCTGTGCCGGCTTCAACTGTTCACCGAGAACACCATCACCGTCGTGCTGCCGGTTCTGGCCCAGCCGACGCGTAACCGGTTCTATTGTACCGCCCGCCTTTGGGGAATTGTGCTAGTGGCCAATCTGTGTGGCACGTTTATTACCGCCGCCATCGGCGTCCACGGAGGCATCCTTCCCGCCGACATCCTCGCGGCGATGGTGGAGATGTCGCGCCACCTGGCAACGCTGACTCCGGCCGAGACACTTTTGCGCGGCATTCCATCAGGCTTTTTCATAGCGGCTATTGTGTGGATGCTGCCTTCGGCGAAGAGATCCGAAGTGCTGGTTATCGTCATGTTTACCTGGCTGATTGCGGCGGGTGACTTTACCCATGTGATTGCCGGGTCAAACGAGATCTTCACTCTGGTGCTCAGTGGGGAAATGAGTTTCTTCAACGCCCTGATCTATCATATTTCGCCGGTACTCATCGGCAACATTATCGGCGGTACCGGCCTGTTCGCGATGCTGGCCTACGGCCAGGTTCATGAAGAAATGTGATGCCTCAAGAAAC
The DNA here is from genome assembly GCF_001045555.1 of Marinobacter subterrani. Lineage (NCBI taxonomy): Bacteria > Pseudomonadati > Pseudomonadota > Gammaproteobacteria > Pseudomonadales > Marinobacteraceae > Marinobacter > Marinobacter subterrani. The sequence continues at coordinate 2,411,548 of NZ_LFBU01000001.1, read as the reverse complement.
TGGTGGCCTGTAAGATCAGAAGGAGTCGTCGAGTTCTTCTGAATTACGATCCTGCCAAGAGGATCAATGCTATCGTTTGATCAATAGGAGCAGGGCAGGGTGCAAAAAAAATGTTAACGGTCTTTTTTCTTTCTGGTTGGCGGCTGGGCGGCCCTGTCTCGCGAGCAAGGCGGCTTGTTGTGTCGCTGGCGCTTTTGCTCTCTTTGGCGTTCCCTGTTGCCGGTCGCGAGCTCTTGTTGGTAGGCCCACCCTGGCCACCTTATCTGGACGATACTGACTCCCACAAAGGCTTTGCCACCGAGATTGTGGAAGCGGCCCTGAAAGCGTCAGGCTATGACAATATTACGGTACGACTCCAGCCTTGGCGACGGGTCATGTGGAACGCCCGTAACCAGGCAGCAGACGGCTTGGTCGGCATATGGCATACAAAGGAGCGTGAAGCACTGGTAGCATTCAGCCAGCCCTACTTTCTCAGCCCGATCGTCGCTCTTTTACCTGCAGGAACCGATCTGGCCCCCCGGCACGTCAACGATCTTGCCGGGCTAAGGATTGCTTATCGGGAGGGGGCGCGCTTCGGGGCCGGTTTCGATCAGGCCGATACCCTGAATAAACTGCCTGTCGGCACAATTTCAAACGTCGTTCAAATGGTCGCCAAGGGCCGGGTCGATGCGGGTATTGAAGACAAGCTGGTCGCCAAGGCCTTTGTCGAGGCCAACCCCACCGTGAAGAGTAAGGTTCGCTTGTCAGCCCCGCTGCTCATGCAGCCCCTGTACTTCGGCGTGGTAAGAGGCAAACCCCACAGCGAAGAGCTGCTGGAACACTTCAATCGGGGACTCAATATAATCCGGCTCAATGGGGAGTATGGGCAAATACTGCGGGCTTATGGCCTGAGTGACGCTCTGGCACCCTCGCAGGTTCCGGAACGGTATTCAGAGTGAGGGGCAGCCCTGTTGAAAACCTGAGAAATAGTCCCGGTTTTGCTCAAACGTTGTCCAGTCAGGCACAACTCCATGTATTGTCATTAAGAATTCCCTTTCATTTCTACATCTTCAATCGTGGTAGCGTAAGCGCATACTTGTAGGAAATGCAGCGGCTTGTGGTTATTGAATACAATCACCGCTTCCGTAACGACAACAAGGCCTGTTTCAGGAGCTGATCCGACCCCGTGAAACCAGCTCCGCAAGCGGCTTCCTTGTCGCCTATCAGTTTCATCATTTCCTCGAACAGTTCCGCGCCGAGCACATAGCCTGCGGGCTTGTTGTGGCTCAGAACGGCAATGGGCTGATCGCCAAAATGCTGCGCAGGATTGTTGCGTAACGCAGAGATGCTTACGGATTTCTCCGCCAGTTTGCTCACATCGATGCCCAGGCGGGAGAAGTAGTTGTCCGGCAGGGCGCCGCGCAGTTTGTCGGCGGTGTCCCAGAGGGTCTGTTCGAAGCTTTTGTTGGTTTTCTTGCAGGGGGCTTTGGCCATGGGGGTTACTGCATTCTTGTCCGGCCATGCGTTTGCACATCGCCGGTGGGTTAATCGGTTTTGTGGGGCGTTGTTGCGATTTGGTGGCGGGCATTCAAGAAAAAAGCCCCCGCAAGCGGAGGCTTTGTGGAACTGGCCTGGTTCAGTGCGCCAGCACCCGTGAAAGGAACGCCTGGGTGCGTTCATTCTGCGGGTTGTCGAACACATCGTCCGGTTTGCCCTGTTCAACGATCTGACCTTCGTGAATGTAGATCACGCGGTCGGCCACTTCCCGGGCGAAGCCCATCTCGTGGGTCACGACCATCATGGTCATCCCTTCTTTGGCCAGTTCGCGCATGACGTCCAGCACTTCGCCGATCATTTCCGGGTCGAGCGCTGAGGTGGGTTCGTCGAACAGCATCAGCCGGGGTTCCATGGCCAGGGCCCGGGCGATGGCGACCCGCTGTTGCTGGCCGCCGGACAGGTGGCTGGGGTATTTGTCGGCCTGGCTGGCAATGCCTACCCGGTTGAGCAGCCGCTCCGCGGTGGCGTTGGCGATGGTTTCCGACGCATCCTTGACCTTCCGCGGCGCCAGCATGATGTTCTTTTTCACCGTCAGGTGCGGGAACAGGTTGAACTGCTGGAACACCATGCCCACTTCCTTGCGGATATCGGCCAGGGATTTCGGGTTGCCGCTCTTGGGGGCCAGCGGATGGCCATCCACTTCCAGTTGACCGGATTCGAATTCCTCCAGGCCATTCACGCAGCGGATCAGGGTGGACTTGCCGGAGCCACTGGCGCCGATAATCACCACAACCTCGCCCTTGGCAACGGTCAGGTCTATATCTTTCAGGACATGCAGCTTACCAAAGTACTTGTTCATGCCCTTCATTTTGACGATATCAGTCATGAGTCGCTTTCCTTCAGACGGAGACCAGTCCACGCCGCTCGATGAAGCGGAGAATCAGGGACAGTGAAAGGGTGATCGCGAGATACAGGAGCGCAACCATGAAGTACACCTCGAACGCCTGGAAGGTGGTTGCTATGTAGATCTGGCCCTGGCGAACCAGTTCGCCCACGCCAATCACCGAGAACAGGGAGGTGTCCTTGATGCTGACAATGGCCTGGTTACCGAGGGGCGGAACCATGCGCCGGAAAGCCTGGGGCCAGACGACCGACCAGAAGGTCTGGGTGCGTGACAGGCCGAGGGAGAGGCCCGCTTCGGTCTGGCCCTTGTCGATGGATTGAACGCCCCCGCGGACCACTTCCGAGATATAGGCGCCGGAATTCAATGCGATCGCTGCAATACCCGCGGTTAACGGGTTAATGGGAGTGCCGATCAGGTCGGGCAGACCGTAGAAGATAAACAGCACCTGAACGAGAATGGGCGTACCACGGAAAATTTCGATGTACGCGGTCGCCGGCCACTTCAGGAACCAATATTTGTTGATACTCAGCAAGCCGAAGAAGATGCCCAGGATAAAGCCAATGAGCAGGCCGCCAAACGAAATCATCAGGGTGTAGGGGATCCCCTCAATCAGAATGGGGATCGAATTTAAGGCTGCTTGCCAGCTGAACTGAAACTGGGATTCCACTGTAAGTGTCTCCACAGGATGATGAGGTCAGAAAAGCCGGGGCTCAGAGGCCCCGGCGCCGGGAGTGGTAAGTAGGTGCTTCTCAGCTCTTACATGTCATCCGGCATGGCGCCGAACCACTCTTCGTAGATCTTTTTGTAGGTGCCGTCTTCCTTCATCGAGGCCAGGGCAGTGTTCACCTCGTCTACCCATTCGCTGCCCTCAACCAGGGCGATGCCATATTGCTGACCTTCGTACAGGGGGCCAACAGTTTTCACCTTGCCTTCACCCTTGGTGCGGGCAAAGTAGCCCACGTTCGGCGCATCGTAGAAGACCGCGTCGACGGCGCCCGACATCAGCGCCATGTACATGTCGGCACTGCCCGGGTAGGGGGTAACACCGTCATCGGCTTCGAGGTTCTTCATGAGGTAGTCGTAGCTGGTGCTGCCGATCTTGGTGCCGATCTTTTTGCCTTCCAGATCATCGAATTCCTTGACCTCATCGTTACTTTCGCGCACCAGAAGACGCAGACCGGAATCGTAGTACGGATTGGAGAAATCAACGATTTCCTCGCGCTCGTCGGTGATGGTGATGCCGGCGATGGCGATGTCGACACTACCGGATTGCAGTGCCGGGATGATGCCGTTGAAATCCATGGTGTTCAGATCGATTTCAAAGCCGGCACGGTCTGCCACTTCGCGGATGATCTCCATATCAAACCCGATCATCTTGCCGGTTTCCGCGTCCATCATTTCAAACGGAACGAAACTCGGGTCAGTGACCACCTTGAGGGTTTCTGCGCTGGCGGTACCTGCTGCCACGGTCAGGGCCAGGGTGGCACCTACTGTTTTCAGCCATTTCGTGCTCATGCTTTCTCCTTTTTCTTTCTTGTGAGGCTCCATTTGCCCGGTAAGGCAGACCGGACCAACCGCGGCTGTTGACTGCGATCTCCGGGGAGCGTGGATGGAACTGCATCACATACACTTTAGACTATTACGCAGATGCACACAGAAAATCAAATGCTTGGCGCGGAGGTTTGACCGGAGGGGGATGAAAAAGGGGTCAGATGAAGGCGTTCATCTGACCCCGGGGTTCACTCGCAGCTGTAGAGGAATATTTGTAGGTCGGATTAGGCCCACAGGGCCGTAATCCGACACCACTAGATTTATCAGAAAGCGATCTTTTCCCGCTCACTGATGCCCAGGTTCTTCCAGATGCTGATGCTGGGTTCTGCCTGGTTGAGGGTGTAGAAATGCAAGCCCGGCGCACCGGCCTTCAGGAGCTTTTCACACATGTCGGTTACCACTTCCTCACCGAACTTGCGGATGGATTCGCTGTCGTCGCCGTAGGCTTCGAGCTGCTTGCGAATCCAGCGCGGGATTTCCGCACCGCACATGTCGGAGAAGCGCACCAGGCTGGAGAAGTTGACGATGGGCATGATGCCCGGCACCACCGGAATGGTGACGCCCATCTTCTCCAGACGGTCAATGAAATAGAAGTAGCTGTCTGCATTGAAGAAGTACTGGGTAATGGCACTGTTGGCGCCGGCCTTCACCTTGCGGGCAAAGTTCTGCAGATCTTCCTCGGCATTGCGGGCCTGAGGATGAAACTCAGGGTAGGCTGCCACTTCCAGGTTGAAATGGTCGCCGCTGTGCTCGCGGATAAACTCCACCAGCTCATTGGCGTAGCGCAGCTCGCCCGCCGCACCCATACCGGAGGGCATGTCGCCCCGAAGGGCGACAATCCGGTTGATCCCGTTTTCTTTGTACACATCCAGCAGCTCGCTGATTCCCTCGCGGGTGCCCCCGACGCAGGACAGGTGCGGTGCCGTGGAAATGCCCTGCTGGTGCAGGTTGAGCACGGTCTCAATGGTGCGGTCCCGGGTGGAACCACCGGCCCCGAAGGTGACGGAGAAAAAGTCCGGATTCACCTCGGCCAGCCGGTTGCGCACGTTCTGCAGCTTTTCCTTGCCCTGGTCGGTCTTGGGCGGGAAAAACTCAAAGCTGAAACGGCGCCTGAACTGTTTCTGGGATTGCATCTTGATACCCGATCAGTACTTGTAGCTTTCCGGCTTGTACGGGCCTTCGACCGGTACGCCGATGTATTTGGCCTGCTCCGGGGTCATTTTGGTGATCACGCCACCAAAACCTTCCACCATGGCCCGAGCCACTTCCTCGTCCAGGTGCTTGGGCAGAACCTGTACATACACACCTTTTTGCCGCGCGTCTTCCGGCAGGTCGGCGAACTTGCGCTCGAACAGGTACATTTGTGCCAGCACCTGGTTGGCAAAGGAGCCGTCCATGATCCGTGACGGGTGACCGGTAGCGTTGCCCAGGTTCACCAGACGGCCTTCGGAGAGCAGAATCAGGTGGTCGTTGGTGGCCTTGTCGCGGTACACAATATGAACCTGCGGCTTCACCTCGTCCCATTCCCAGTTCTTGCGCATGAACGCGGTATCGATCTCGTTATCGAAGTGGCCGATGTTGCACACCACGGCGCCAGGCTTCAGCGCCTTGAGCATGTGGGCGTCGCACACATTCATGTTGCCGGTGGTGGTCACCAGAATGTCGGTGTTCTGCAGCAGGGCCCGGTTAACGCCAGCCTCGGTGCCGGTGTTCACGCCGTCAATGTATGGAGACACCACTTCGAATCCGTCCATGCAGGCCTGCATGGCGCAGATCGGGTCAGCTTCGGTGACTTTCACGATCATGCCTTCCTGGCGCAGGGAAGCAGCGGAGCCTTTGCCCACATCGCCGTAGCCAATGACCAGTGCTTTCTTGCCAGAAAGCAGGTGGTCGGTGGCGCGCTTGATGGCGTCGTTCAGGCTGTGGCGACAACCGTACTTGTTGTCGTTCTTGGACTTGGTGACCGCATCGTTCACGTTGATGGCCGGCACCTTGAGAGTGCCTTCACGCAGCATTTCCTGCAGGCGGTGCACGCCGGTGGTGGTTTCCTCTGTCACGCCGTGGCAGTTGGCCAGGATTTCCGGGTACTTTTCATGGAGCAGAGCGGTCAGGTCACCGCCGTCGTCCAGGATCATGTTCGGTGCCCAGCCGTCGACGTCGGCGCCCACGGTGCGCTCCAGGCACCAGTCGTACTCTTCATCGGTCTCGCCTTTCCACGCAAACACAGGAATGCCTTGTGCCGCGATGGCAGCTGCGGCCTGATCCTGGGTGGAGAAGATGTTGCACGAGGACCAACGCACGTTGGCACCCAGTTCTACCAGGGTTTCGATCAGCACGGCAGTCTGGATGGTCATGTGGATACAGCCCATGATGTTGGCGCCTTTCAGCGGCTGCTCGGTCTTGTACTTCTCGCGGAGCTTCATCAGGGCGGGCATTTCGCCCTCTGCAATGTTGATTTCCTTCCGCCCCCAGCCGGCCAGGGAGATATCGCGGACTTTGTAGTCGTCAAAATTGTTCAGTTTCTCTGCCGGAGTGCTCATTTGGTGTTCTCCTGTCAGTGTTTTTCGGCCTCGGAGTTTGGTATCCGGTACCGCTAATTCGGTGTTATCGGAGGTGGGGGACTGCCCCGCGGAACCGCTACGAGCACATCCATGTGCGCTTGTCGAAGGCCATCCATGGCCTTCGGCATTCCGCGGGGCAGTCCCCCACCTCCTTGTTCAAACCTTTGGCGTATGCCGTCATGGATACGCCGTTAAATCTTCTGTGGCTCTCTGACTCTTTGAGAGAGGGACGCTTTTATTCCGATAAGCCCGCACCAGACGTCGGGAGCGGTGGTGAGGTAGGTACTTCAGGGACTATCTTCGGCCATGGATGGCCGAAGCTAAGCGCCCATGGATGGCTCGAGCGTGTCCCTGAAGGACCTACCTCAGCGCCGCCACCCCCACAAGGTGGCGGGCTGAATCAAAGCGGGCCTGACTCCAATGTCAGAACCCTACTCAAATACCAGCGGCATCCTTCAGAGCCGCCGCCCGATCAGTCTTCTCCCATGGGAACGCGGTGAAGGTCTTGCCACCGACGGTCATCTCATAAGGCTCACGGCCGAAGTGGCCGTAGGCTGCGGTGGCCCGGTACATCGGGTGCAGCAGGTCGAGCATGTTGGTGATCGCGTACGGCCGCAGATCGAAGTGCTGGCGCACCAGCTCGATGATCTTGTCATCGCTGATCTTGCCGGTGCCGAAGGTGTTCAGGGAGATCGAGGTTGGCTGCGCCACGCCAATGGCGTAGGACACCTGGATCTCGCACTTGTCGGCCAGACCGGCGGCGACAATGTTCTTGGCCACGTAACGGCCGGCGTAGGCGGCGGAGCGGTCAACCTTGGACGGATCCTTGCCGGAGAACGCGCCGCCACCATGGCGCGCCATGCCGCCGTAGGTGTCGACGATGATCTTGCGGCCGGTCAGACCACAGTCGCCCACCGGGCCACCGATCACGAACTTGCCGGTCGGGTTGATGTGGAACTGGGTATCCTTGTGCAGCAGCTCTGCCGGCAGCGCGTGCTTGACGATCAGTTCCATCACCGCTTCTTTCAGGTCTTCCTGGGTCACGTCTTCGTCGTGCTGGGTCGACAGAACCACGGCGTCGATACCGGCAACCCGGCCGTTCTCGTAGCGGCAGGTGACCTGGCTTTTCGCGTCCGGGCGCAGCCAGGGCAGCAGGCCGCTCTTGCGGGCTTCCGCCTGGCGCTGAACCAGACGGTGGGAGAAGGTAATCGGCGCCGGCATCAGCACGTCGGTTTCGTTGCTGGCATAGCCGAACATCAGGCCCTGGTCCCCGGCACCCTGGTCTTCCGGCTTCTGGCGGTCAACGCCCTGGGCGATGTCGACGGACTGCTTGCCGATGATGTTGATCACACCGCAGGTGTCGCCATCGAAGCCCACGGTGGATGAGGTATAGCCGATGTCCTTGATCACACCGCGAACCAGGTCTTCCAGGTCGACCCAGGCGCTGGTGGTGATCTCTCCGCCGACAATGGCCACACCGGTTTTCACCATGGTTTCACAGGCAACCCGGGCGTGGGGGTCTTCCGCCAGGATGGCATCCAGGACAGCATCAGAGATCTGGTCAGCCAGTTTGTCCGGGTGGCCTTCAGAGACCGATTCGGAGGTGAAGATGTTGTAGTCAGACATAAAGCGTGCTCCTCTGTGAGCGTTTCAAATTCAGACCGGTAAGTGATGTTCTTAAAGTGCCTTCCAGTCACCGGATTGTTGGTTAGTGTAAGAATACGTAAAACTACGTATCCGTATATCAAAATTTGTTGATATTGAGACGGTCAGCATCAAATCTGCCCGCTGTCCTTCCAGAATTCCCGAACCTGAATCTGGAAGCCGTTGCGCAGGCCGATAAACAGCTGCTCTCCGGCCTTCAGGCCCGCATCGGAGGCCCAGGCGGTCAGTTCTTCCGGCTCAAAGCCGAGCCACAGGTCGCCGCAGTTCTCCTTGGTCCAGTCCTGGTCGTGGCTGCACAGGTCACTGATGACCAGGCAGCCGCCGTTGTTCATCAGCGCCGCCGCATCCAGGAAAATGTCGGCCGGGCTGGGTACGTGGTGCAGCACCATGTTGGCAACCACCAGGTCAAAGGCATCGCCCCGGGCGAGCAGCGTATCGGTGACGCCCTCGATCAGATCGATGTTGTTCAGCCGTTCGTCGATACAGGTGCGGGTGGCCTTGGCCAACATGTCCCGGCTGTTATCCAGGGCCACAACGTGCTCGCACAATCCTGACAGCACCGGCAGAAACGCACCCTCGCCGGGACCGATTTCCAGGGCCGTCTGCCACTGGTGTTTCCGTGACCGCTTGCGGATCAGCTCTGCGACCGGCTCGGCGTATAGCTCAAAGGCGGCAATCAGTTCCTGCTGCTCCCGGAACTGCTCTGAGTGCCGGGAGAAAAACGCCTGGGACTGGTCGGCTCGCTGGTTGCGGATGGCTTCAATCTTTTCCTGCAACTGCGTTGGCAGGGGCACCCGGTCAACCGCTTCGAAAATCTGCCGGATGGTCTGGTCCGTGGGCTTGTCGCTGTCCAGGTGCAGGGGGCGGCGATAGAAAATTGCATTGCCCTCTCGCTGGGGCTCAAGCAAGCCGGCCTTGTTCATCACTTTCAGGTGGTGGCTCATGCCCGACTGGCGCATATCAAACAGTTGGCTGAGTTCAAGCACCCCAAAAGTATCCCGCCTCAGCACCCGCAGGATCTCCAGGCGCAGGGGGTCTCCGCTCGCCTTGAAGATCGGAGCCAGTGCGTCCACGGAGGCCAGGTTGTTTGCGTGTGCGTTCAGAGATGTCATGGAGGAGGAGTTTAAGTGGCTTTGGGTGGTCAATCAATAGCCATATCAAAAAACTTTGATATAGATTTCCTGTTCTTTGAAATCGGTCCGTTTCGGCAACCGTCAGGCAAACAATCGTGAAAGAGTCGCATGCCGATTTGCCCCGGCACACAGTAATCGGCGAAAATACGCGCCTTATTTTGATCGTCCTTTAATCACTACGAATTCTTTTCCTGCAAAACACTGGAGAAACGTCAATGCCGTCTCGTAAAGATCTCGCCAACGCCATTCGCGCGCTGAGCATGGATGCGGTTCAGAAAGCCAAATCCGGCCACCCGGGTGCGCCCATGGGTATGGCGGATATCGCCGAGGTTCTGTGGAACGATTACCTGAGCCACAACCCGGCCAACCCTCAGTGGGCCAACCGGGACCGCTTCGTGCTGTCCAACGGTCATGGCTCCATGCTGCAGTACTCGCTGCTGCACCTGAGCGGTTACGACGTTTCCATTGACGACATCAAGAACTTCCGCCAGTTGCACTCAAAAACCCCGGGGCATCCCGAGTACGGTTACACGCCGGGCATTGAAACTACCACCGGTCCCCTGGGCCAGGGCATTGCCAACGCGGTGGGCTTTGCGATTGCCGAGAAGTCGCTGGCCGCGCAGTTCAACCGTCCGGGGCACGAGATTGTTAACCACTACACTTACGCGTTCCTGGGCGATGGCTGCCTGATGGAAGGTATTTCCCACGAAGTGTCGTCCCTGGCCGGCACCCTGGGCCTGGGTAAGCTCATCCTCTTCTATGATGACAACGGCATTTCCATCGATGGCGAAGTTGACGGCTGGTTTACCGACAACACGCCGCAGCGCTTCGAGTCCTATGGCTGGCAGGTGATTCCTGCAGTCGACGGCCACGATCCGGAGGCCGTTCGCGCAGCCATCGAGGCAGGTCGTGCCAATACCGGGCAGCCCACCCTGATCTGCTGCAAGACCATCATCGGCTTTGGTTCGCCCAACAAACAGGGCAAGGAAAGCTGCCACGGCGCGCCGCTGGGTGATGACGAAATCGCCCTGACCCGAGAGCAACTGGGCTGGCAGTATGGCCCGTTCGAGATCCCGGCCGACATTGCCAAAGCCTGGAATGCCCGTGAGAAAGGTGCCGCAGCTCAGTCCGAATGGGAGCAGAAGTTCGCCGCCTACGAGAAGGCCGAGCCCGAGCTGGCTGCAGAATTCAAGCGCCGAATGGCCGGTGACCTGCCCGCCGATTTTGCCGAGAAAGCCCAGGCCTATATCCAGGAGTGCCAGGACAAGGGCGAGACCGTCGCCTCCCGCAAGGCGTCCCAGAACACTCTGAATGCCTACGGCCCGCTGCTGCCGGAACTGATGGGTGGCTCTGCCGACCTGGCCGGTTCCAACCTGACCATCTGGTCTGGCACCAAGGGGCTGACCAAAGAAGATGCGAGCGGTAACTACATCTACTATGGCGTGCGTGAATTCGGCATGGCCGCCATCATGAATGGCATCGCCCTGCACGGTGGTTTCGTGCCCTACGGCGCAACTTTCCTGATCTTCATGGAATACTGCCGTAACGCCGTGCGCATGGCCGCGCTGATGAAGCAGCGCTCCATCTTCGTGTTCACCCACGATTCCATCGGCCTGGGCGAAGACGGCCCGACTCACCAGCCGATCGAGCAGATGGCCAGCCTGCGCACCACGCCCAACATGAGCATGTGGCGTCCGGCGGACACCGTTGAATCCGCAGTGGCCTGGAAAGCCGCTCTTGAGCGCACCGATGGCCCGACCGCCATGGTGTTCTCCCGGCAGGGCCTGCCGGCCCAGCCGCGCAATGCCCAGCAGTTGGCGGACGTGGCCAAGGGCGCCTATGTCCTGTCAGACAGCGAAGGCACCCCGGATCTGATCCTGATTGCCACCGGCTCTGAAGTCGGTCTGGCCCAGGATGCGGCCGACAAGCTGCGTGAGCAGGGCAAAAAGGTTCGCGTGGTTTCCATGCCCTCCACTGACGTGTTCGATGCCCAGAGCGCTAAGTACAAGCAGCAGGTACTGCCGCTCGACGTGACCAACCGCATCGCCATTGAAGCCGGCATCGCCGATTACTGGTACAAGTACGTGGGCCTGGACGGCCGCATCATCGGTATGACCACCTTTGGTGAGTCTGCGCCTGCGGGTGAGCTGTTCAAGGAGTTCGGCTTTACCGTCGACAATGTCCTGGAAGTGGCTGCGGAACTGCTGGACGCCTGATGACAGACTCCGCGCCTTTTCGCATTGCCATCAACGGGTACGGCCGGATTGGCCAGTGCGTGTTGCGTGCGCTCTATGAAAACGGCTTTCGTGACCATCTTCAGGTGGTCGCGATCAACGAGCTGTCGGATATCGCCACCATTGCCCACCTGACCCGATACGACTCCACCCATGGCCGGTTTCAGGGTGAGATTTCCGTCTCGGGCCAGGATCTGGTGGTCAATGGCGATGCTATCCGGGTGTTGCGCCACGCTGATCCGGCGGAGTTGCCCTGGCGCCTGCTGGATGTGGATCTGGTGCTTGAATGCTCCGGCGCCTTCTCTGATCGCGCCACGGCCCAGAAACACATCGATGCCGGCGCCAAACGCCTGCTGTTCTCGCAGCCTGCTGAGTCGGACGTCGACCGCACCGTGGTCTACGGCGTCAACCACAGCGATCTTGCCGCAGACGATGTCATTGTCGCCGCCGCCTCCTGCACCACCAACTGTCTGGTGCCGGTGATCAGGGTTCTGGACGAAGCCTTCGGCGTGGAGCAGGGCAGCACCACCACCATCCACGCCGCCATGAACGACCAGCCGGTGATCGACGCCTACCATCACCAGGATCTGCGCCGAACCCGCAGCGCCCTGCACAATATCGTTCCGGTAGAAACCGGCCTTGCGAAAGGCATTGAGCGGCTGCTGCCCAACATGGAGGGCAAATTCAGCTCGGTGGCCATGCGGGTTCCGACCATGAACGTCTCCGCCATCGACATGGTGGTGAACGTGCGTACGCCTACTGACGTGGCAACGGTTAACAAACTGTTAGAAGAGGCCGCAAACGGCCCGTTAAAGAGTATCCTCGGCTATACCGACGAACTACTGGCCAGCTCCGATTTCAACCACGACGCCCACTCAGGCGTGGTGGACGGCGGCCAGACCCGGGTATCCGGCGGCACCATGGTGAAAGTGCTGTGCTGGTTCGATAATGAGTGGGGGTTCGCGAACCGGATGCTCGATGTCAGCAAAAGCTGGCTGACGAAACACAAAACCTGATTGCCGGTTATCGCTGCGCTCGAACCGACCTACCGTAGGTCGGATTGAACCTAGTGAAAATCCGACAGTTGGCTGGAAAAGACTGAAAACGGGGTCAGATGAACGCTTTCATCTGACCCCATGTTCATGCAGACATAGGGAAGATTGTTATGGCCATCAAGAAAATGACCGACCTCAACCTCGCCGGCAAGCGAGTGCTGATCCGCGAAGACCTGAACGTCCCGGTCAAGGACGGCAAGGTATCCAGCGATGCCCGTATCCGTGCGTCACTGCCCACCATCAAGGCTGCCAGAGACGCCGGTGCTAAAGTCATGCTGATGTCCCACCTGGGCCGCCCGGAAGAGGGCGTTTACGATGAAGCTTCCTCCATGAAGCCCGTCGCCGATCACCTCACCAAAGTCCTCGGCCAGGAAGTGCGCCTGATCAAGAACTACCTCGATGGCGTTGAAGTCGCTGACGGCGAAGTGGTCCTGTTCGAGAACGTCCGCTTCAACAAAGGCGAGAAGAAAGACAACGAAGAACTGTCCCGGAAGTACGCCGCCCTGTGCGATGTCTACGTGATGGACGCCTTCGGCACCGCCCACCGCGCCCAGGCCTCCACCCATGGTGTGGCAAGATTTGCCCCCGAAGCCTGCGCCGGCCCCCTGCTGGCCGCCGAACTCGAAGCCCTGGGCAAAGCCCTGGATAACCCAGCCAAGCCGGTCGTTGCCATTGTTGGCGGCTCCAAGGTCTCCACGAAGCTGGACGTGCTGAATGCACTGGAAAAGGTTTGCGACTCCATCATCGTGGGCGGCGGTATCGCCAACACCTTCCTGGCGGCAGCCGGTCACCCGGTCGGCAAATCCCTGTGTGAGCACGACCTGATCGACACCGCCAAAGAGATCGCCAGCCGCGTTGAAATCCCCCTGCCGGTCGACGTGGTGGTTGCCAGCGAATTCGCCGAAACCGCCACCGCAACCGTCAAGAATATCTCCGACGTCAGCGACGACGACATGATCCTCGACGTAGGCCCGGAAACCGCCGGCGAGTTCGCGGAACTGCTGAAGAACGCCAAAACCATCCTGTGGAATGGCCCGGTCGGCGTCTTCGAATTCGACCAGTTCGGCAATGGCACCAAGGCGCTTGCTCACGCCATCGCCGAAAGCGATGCTTTCTCCCTGGCTGGAGGCGGAGACACCGTCGCCGCCGTTGACAAGTACGGTGTTGCTGACAAAATCTCGTATATCTCCACCGGTGGTGGCGCCTTCCTGGAATTTGTCGAAGGCAAAACGCTCCCGGCAGTAGCGGTACTGGAGGAGCGTGGCGCGTAAGGCGTTTTTCTTTAGCTAGATTCGCGAGGCTGGCGGAGGGGCTGGCTGCCCGTAACTGTGCGCAGCATGGATGCTGCGCTCAAGCCTACAGGGACGTATTCACGGCGTGTTCCGGGCAGTCAGCCCCTCCGCCAGCCGAAGCAGACTCCCAAGCCTGACCACAGGAGTCTGCAACAAAACAGAATTCAAACATCCAAAGTCCAAATGAAGGAGACGACCCATGGCCCTGATTTCGATGCGGCAAATGCTGGATCACGCCGCCGAGCATGGTTACGGTGTGCCAGCCTTTAACGTCAACAACCTGGAACAGATGCGCGCCATCATGGAAGCCGCCGACAAAACCGACTCCCCGGTGATTGTCCAGGCCTCCGCCGGTGCTCGTAAATATGCCGGCGCTCCCTTCCTGCGCCATCTGATCCTGGCGGCCATCGAAGAATTCCCGCACATCCCGGTGGTCATGCACCAGGACCATGGCACCAGCCCCTCCGTGTGCCAGCGCTCCATCCAGTTGGGCTTCAGCTCCGTGATGATGGACGGCTCCCTCGGTGAAGATGGTAAAACCCCCACCGACTACGAATACAACGTCGACGTGACCCGTCGCACCGTTGAAATGGCCCACGCCTGCGGTGTCTCCGTGGAAGGCGAGTTGGGCTGCCTGGGTTCCCTGGAAACCGGCCAGGCCGGTGAAGAAGACGGCATCGGCGCCGAAGGCACTCTGGACCACAGCCAGATGCTGACCGATCCCGAAGAAGCGGCGGATTTCGTCAAGAAAACCCACGTGGACGCCCTGGCCATCGCCATCGGCACCAGCCACGGCGCTTACAAGTTTACCCGCCCGCCCACAGGCGACATCCTGGCCATCGACCAGATCAAAGCCATCCACGCCCGCATCCCGGACACCCACCTGGTCATGCACGGCTCCAGCTCCGTACCCCAGGAGTGGCTGAAGATCATCAACGAATACGGTGGTGAGATCCCGGAAACCTACGGCGTACCGGTCGAGGAAATTGTAGAGGGCATCAAGCACGGCGTGCGCAAGGTCAACATCGACACCGACCTGCGTTTGGCCAGCACTGGCGCGGTCCGTCGCTTCCTGGCCGAAAACCCGGCCGAGTTCGACCCGCGGAAATTCCTCAAGGAAACCATGAAGGCCATGACCGAGGTGTGCATCGCACGCTACGAGGCCTTCGGCTGTGCCGGCAATGCCAGCAAGATCAAGCCGGTTAACCTTGAGCGTATGTTCGAGCGTTACGCTTCTGGCGAGCTGGACCCCAAGGTCAAGTAAGCTTAAGAGACCGAAACCTGATTGGCCTCCGTATCCCGGAGGCCTTTCTCGTTGTGGCGCCAGGCTGCCAGGAAAATCACCAGCCCGATGGTTGCCGTGGTGGCCCCCACGTAACCGGTCGATGACCAGCCGAAGCCTGCCGTGATGGCCATACCGGCCAGCCAGGGCCCGAGGGCATTGGCGACATTGAAGGCAGCATGGTGCGAGGCGGCCGCCAGGTTCTGGGCGCCATGGGCCACATCCATCAGGTGCGTCTGCAGTGCCGGGCCCAGAGAACCCATCATGGCGACCAGGAAACAGGCGACCAGTATTGCCGGCAGAGAACCGGTGGTGGAGGGAAACGCCAGCAGAATGCCGGCGCTCAGCAGCAGAATCACGCCAACAGCCCGGAACCCCAGCCGGTCGAACAGCCAGCCACCCAGCAGATTGCCGGTAAAACCACCCAGGCCGAATACCGCCATTGCCAGCGGAATCCAGTATTTCTGAACGTTCGTCACTTCCAGCAGTGTGGGCGCAAGGTAGCTGAACACGGCGAACATACCGGAAAAGCCGATGGCACCAATGGCCAGGGCGAACCAGATGCCGGCGCGATTGAACGCGCGGATTTCGCTGAACGATCCCCGGCGCTCTTCCTTCCGGTCAACCGGAAGCACACAGATCACCATGGTCAGTGTGATCACGGAAATCAGGCCCACGAATATATACACGTAACGCCAGTCCAGTGACTGCCCCATCCAGGCCGCCATGGGGTTCCCCAGCAGTAGCGCCAGTGTCAGACCCATCATCACCCGGCTCACTGCTTTCGCCCGTTGATGGACTGGCACCAGGGACGCCGCAACCAAGCAGGCCACGCCGAAATACGCCCCATGAGGGAGGCCGGCCACAAAACGTGCAATCATGACGCCGGTGTAGTCTTCGGCCAGCGCGCTCGCCAGGTTGCCCACCGCGTAGAAAGCCATCAGCCAGATCAGTAGCTGGCGCCGGAAAAAACGGGCCCCGATCACTGCCAGCAAAGGCGCACCCACGACGACTCCCAGCGCATAGGCACTGATCAGGTGTCCCACCTGGGGCTCGGTCACGCCCAGATCCTGCGAGACATTGGGCATCAGGCCCATGATGGCGAACTCACCGGTGCCGATCGCAAAGCCGCCCAGGGCGAGGGCGAATTCGATCAGGAAAATCCGGAAGCGTGTTGTTGGTACGCTGGTCAAAAGTCTCTCCCTGTGGCCGACAAGGCGGATGAAACCCTGAAGTGTGACGCCAACCCGGGCGATTCGCCATACGAATTACCACGGTGGCGGCAATTTTTGGTCAATCGCAAGGATTGATCTGGCGCAACAGCGGAACTCGCCGAGCTTGTAATTCTGGCGTTAGCGTCAACTATAGGTATCAGGGATCAACAAGTGATCAGCGATGATGATCAGTCATGAGGAGTGCCATGGACTTCAAGGACTATTACGCCGTACTCGGTGTGAGCGAGTCTGCCTCCGCCGAGGAAATCAAAAAGGCCTACCGCAAGCTGGCCCGGAAATACCATCCGGATGTCAGCAAAGAGGAAGACGCCGACACCAAGTTCAAGGATCTTGGTGAAGCCTACGAGGTATTGAAAGACCCCGAGAAACGGGCGGAATACGATCAACTGCGCAAATACGGCGCAAAAGCGGATGGCTCGTTTGAGCCGCCCCCCGGCTGGCAGAGTGCCTCCGGCTTTGGTGGCGGTGGTTACACCGAAGCGGATGCCCGCCAGTTCAGCGATTTCTTCGAGGAGATCTTCGGTGGCGGGCGTCGCGGTGCATCCGCCGGCGGCTTTGGCGGTGGCGGTTTCCGTCAGAACATGAGAATGCGCGGTGAAGACGTCCATGCCAGGATCGCACTGTTCCTGGAAGAGGCCTTCCATGGCTCCGACAAACAGGTGTCGTTTACCGTCCATGAAGCGGACCAGCATGGCCGGGTGGTTCCGCGGCAGAAGACCCTGAAGGTGAAGATTCCCGCCGGCATGCGTGAGGGCCAGCATATCCGCCTGAAAGGCCAGGGGGCGCCCGGTGTGGGCGGTGGCGAGCCCGGTGATCTGTTCATTGAAGTGGAATTCGCGCCGCATCCGCATTTCACTGTTGAAGGCCGTGATGTCCTGGTCACCGTGCCAGTGGCACCCTGGGAGGCTGCTCTCGGGGCAACGGTAACCGTGCCTACGGTCGGCTCGAAGGTGAATGTGAAAGTGCCCAGGGGCTCCACCAGTGGCCGCAAACTCCGGCTCAAGGGCAAGGGCTTCCCCGGTAAGCATCCTGGTGATCAGATCGTGGTTCTGCAGGTGACCATGCCCGAGAACCATAGCCCGGAAGCGGAGAAGCTCTATGAGCAACTGGCCGAAGCCGAGAAAAACTTCAATCCACGCAGCAAGCTTCACGTGTGAGCGGGAGTAGGGAATGAGTGAGCAAGATCATATTCTTACGGTAGAAGTGATTGACCAGGATGGCAGCACCTTCACCCTGCGTGAAATCTGTGAGCGTGGCGAGTGCCATGCCGAGTTTGTTATCAAGCTGGTCGACTACGGCATTATTGCGCCGCTGGAGGATACCCCGGAAGCCCTGCAGTGGCAGTTCAATGTCGCCGCCCTGAGCCGGTTGCGCAAAGCCCAGCGATTGCAGCGGGACCTGAAGATGAACCTGCCCGGCCTGGCCATGTCGCTGGAGTTGCTTGATGAGGTTGAGGACATGCGCCGGGAAGTGGCGCGGCTCAATCATCGGATACGGCAGTTGATGGGGGAGTAGAACTCCCCCGGTTATTTCTTTTCTTCCAGCGCCTGGATGTCGGCGTAGATTTTCTCCGCTTCCTCCATGAGGGTTCCGTGAGTCCTCAAATCGCCGTTGCGTTGGGCGTGCAGGGCCTTGGCGAGTTTGTCTTCATAGGCCTTCTGCAGCTTTTTTTTCGGATCACCCTTCAAAAATCCCAGCATGTTTCTGAACCTGTTTTGGCAGACTGTTCAAGCATTTACGTTTGCTACGCCAGAAAGTTCACAAACGCGCCTGGTCCAGGCGTACCTGGCCATTGTGGTATTCGTCAGTAAGCCGCTTCACCAGATCGGCGACGCTCAGCACGTCGTGGATCTGGCTCACGCCCTGGCCGGCCGACCAGACGGTCTTCCAGGCCTTGGCTTCATCGGCAATGGGCTTGAGCTTTTCGCCATAGTTGACTTCTCCGGCCTGGTTCAGCTTGTCCATCGGGAAGCCTGCAGCTTCCAGGCTCTGGCGCATAAAGCTGGCGGGTATGCCGGACACCGCCGGGGTGTGAATAATATCACCGGAGACCGCCTCGATGATCATGTTCCGGTAGGCATCGTCCGCCTGGGACTCACGGGTGTTGATAAACCGGGTGCCCATGTAGGCGAGGTCTGCGCCGAGGGCCTGTGCCGCCAGCAGGTCTTCGCCATGGGAGAGCCCGCCGGCCAACAGGATGGTGCCGTCAAACACTTCCCGGATTTCATGCACCAGCACAAACGGGTTGATGGTGCCGGCATGGCCGCCGGCGCCAGCCGCCACGGCGATGATGCCGTCGACACCAGCCTGCGCCGCCTTGCGGGCATGCTTCTGGTTGGTCACATCATGGAATACCAAACCGCCGTACCCGTGAACCGCTTCCACCACCTGGCTGGCGGCGCCCAGGGAGGTAATAACGATGGGCACCTGATGTTTCACACACAGCTCCAGATCCGCCTGCCAGCGCGGGTTGGTACGGTGAACAATCAGGTTTACGGCATAGGGCGCTGTTTTTACAGTCGGGTTCGCGCTTCGAAATGCAGCCAGCTCTTCGTTCATCTGGCTCAACCAGTCCTCGAAACCTTCGCTGGTGCGCTGGTTCAGGGCCGGAAAACTCCCGATAATGCCCTGCTTGCAGCAGGCCAGGGCAAGCTCTGGCCCCGAGATCAGGAACATGGGGGCGGCAACCAGGGGCAGGGTAAGCGTGTCTTGCAGGGAATCGGGCAATGGCATGACGATACCTTCATTTTCCTTGGAACTTTTGTAGGATATAAATGATCTTAGCGTGCCGGGCTGGTTCCAGAAACGATCACCAGCTTTTTAATTCGGGAAGTCCAGAACCATAACAAGGAGCCCCTCAATGGGTGAAGCCAAACGTCGCAAGGAAACCGGAGCGCCGCCTCCCGCCAGGTCGAAATCGAAAAAGCCGCTTTATACCGGCATCGTCGTGCTCGTGCTTGTGGCCATAGGCCTCGGAATGGCGTTCCTGACAGCGTCACCGGATCCAACCTCAGACGAATTGCCGGTGGCTGCTGCTGATGCCGCGCCTTTCCCGGCGCAGCTGGACCAGTACGGGGTCGCTGTCGGGCCCGAAGACGCCCGGGTTGTGGTACGCGAGTTTGCGGATTTCCAGTGTCCGGCCTGTGGCAGCTTCTACTCAGCGAGCAAACAGCTGAAAGAGAAGTATGTGGACACCGGCAAGGTCCGCTTTGTCTACTTCGACCTGCCACTGCAGCAGCACGCCAATGCCATGCCGGCCGCCCAGGCGGCACGTTGCGCAGGAGACCAGAATGCCTACTGGAAGATGCATGATCGCCTGTTCGAGAGCCAGACAGAATGGAGTGGCTCCAATGATCCGGTGGCCACCTTCACTCGCTACGCGGTTGACCTCGGTCTGGAAGAACGCCGCTTCCGGACCTGCATGACCACGGAGCTTCACCGGGAGGCGGTGGAGCAGAGCCGTCAGGTGGCCATGCAATTGCGGGTAACCAGCACTCCGACTGTTCTGGTGGATAACATCCGCCTCACGCGTCCTGGCTGGGGGCAGCTCTCAGCGGTTGTGGAGCGTGAGCTCGCCAGCGAGACAGATTGATGGCCGCATAATCCGCACTTGATCGTGAGCCTGAGATGGTTAAAATTTGCGCCCTCTCGGGCTCTGGCCTCTGAGATCTTTTAATAAGCCCCGAACCCATGCCCCGGATTTACGGTCCGGCCCGCAGGAGAAGATGATGAGCGACAACGTTGTTGTCTGCGCACTGTACAAGTTCGCAGTCCTGAATGATTACAAATCCCTCCGCCAGCCCCTGCTGGACCTGATGCTCGAGAAAGACGTGCACGGCACGTTGCTGCTTGCGCGGGAGGGCATCAACGGCACCGTCGCCGGCAGCCGCGAAGGCATTGATGCGGTGAAAGCGTGGATCGCCAGCGACGAGCGGTTTGACGGCATTGATTACAAAGAGTCCTTCGTGGACATCCAGCCGTTCAAACGCACCAAGGTAAAGCTCAAGAAAGAGATCGTCACCATGGGGGTGGACGGAATCGATCCGAAGCGCATTGTTGGCACCTATGTGGAGCCGAAGGAATGGAACGATCTGATCTCCGATCCGGACGTGGTGCTGGTAGATACCCGCAATCAGTACGAAGTGGAAATCGGCACCTTTAAAAACGCCGTCAACCCGGCTACCGATACCTTCCGTGAGTTCCCGGAATACGTGAAGCAGAACCTGGATCCCTCCAGGCACAAGAAGGTGGCCATGTTCTGCACCGGCGGGATCCGTTGCGAGAAATCCACGGCTTATCTCAAGGAGCAGGGTTTCGAGGAGGTGTATCACCTCAAGGGTGGCATCCTGAAGTATCTGGAGGAGGTGCCCGAAGAGCAGAGCCTGTGGCACGGGGAGTGCTTCGTGTTTGATGACCGGGTAACTGTCAACCACCGGCTGGAGCGAGGTGATTTTGATCAGTGCCATGCCTGCCGCCGGCCGATCACCGAAGAGGACAAGCAGCGCCCGGAGTATGAGCAGGGTGTCAGCTGTCATCAGTGCATTGATTCACTGACCGAAGCGCAGAAAGCCCGGTTTGCCGAGCGTGAGCGGCAGATGCGTCTGGCCGAGCAGCGCGGCGAGGCCCACGTTGGCGGTGAGGCCGCGCGCATCATTGCTGAGCGCAAGGCCCGGAAAAAGGCGGAAAGAGAACGTCAGGCCCGGAAAAGCCTGGATGGCGAGAGGGCGAGAAGCACCGAAGGGGCCTGACCAACCCGAAAGGAGACCTCATGGATTTACGACAGGCTGTAGCCATTACCGCAGTAGCTATCGCACCTTTGGCCAATGGGCAAGAGGCCGATAACTGGCAGGGCGAAACCGAGCTGGGCGTGTTGATTACTTCAGGCAATACCGAAGAGACCAATATCAAAGGCCGCCTAGGCCTGATCCATGAAGTCGAAACCTGGCGTAACACCGGTGAATTCCGGGCTAATTATTCCGAGACCGAAGACGAAACCACCGCCGAAAAATATCAGGCTGCCCTGGAGACCAATTACAAATTCGCTAAGAACCAGTATTGGTTTCTCCGGGGCTCTTATGTGGACGATCGCTTTTCCGGCTACGATTTTGAGTCCACGGTCTCCACCGGTTATGGCCACCGGGTCTGGACCTCTGGCGAGCGTTCCTTTCTTGATCTCTCCATCGGTGGCGGTTACCGCTACAACAAGCTGGAAATGGTGAACGCCCGGGGTGAAGATACCGAAGATGAGGCGATTGCCCGTCTGGCAGGCCAGTTTAATTATGCCCTGTCCACCAACTCCCTGTTTCAACAGAAGCTCAGCACGGAAATCGGCCTGGAAGACAACAACCGTGTGACCGAGTCGGAAACGTCACTGCAGGCGAACGTGGTGGGCAATCTTTCCATGAAGGCCGCGTTTCGGGTGAAGCACCGGTCAGATCCTCCGGCGGGCTCTGAAAGCACCGATACCGAAACCTCGCTCTCGCTCCTCTACGGTTTCTGATTGAACGCGTGGACTTGGGGTCAGACGTTGTTTCTAAGCCCCAGTTCGTCCGGGTAAGGCGTGAGGTACTGCTGGGCATGCAGGTAATCTACCGGCTCCCGCCGCTGGGCCATGCGCAGCAGGGTCATGGGCACCACCAGTGGCACCTCTCCTCTGCGGTAAGCCTCCATCTGCTCCATCAGAACCTTGCGGTCCTCATCGCCCATGGAACCCCGCAGGTAGCCCATCACGTGCTGCATGGCGTTCATGTGCGAACCCCGGCTGACCCTCTGGCTCATGGCTTCCATGAACAGGTGGATATAGCGCCCGGCAATATCTTCCAGCGGCTCCGATTTCAGGTCTCCAAGCATGGGACCGAGCTGCCGGTAAATTTTCTCTGAGTGGGCCAGAAGCTGGAACTTGTGTCGGGTGTGAAATTCAATCAACGCCCTGGCTGAGAGCTTGTCGCTGGCGACATTCTGCATCCAGTCATCGTAGGCAAACACCCGCTCAATAAAGTTTTCCCGGAGCATGTCGTCATTGAGGCGCCCTTCTTCTTCCACCGGCATCAGCGGATAGGCATTCAGTAGTGCCTCGGCGAACATCCCGCGGCCGTCCCGGCGGGTAACCTGACCTTTCTCGTTGTGCACCTTGATGCGCTCCATACCGCAACTCGGTGACTTGGCCATCAGGATGTAACCCCGAAGATCCGCCAGAGTGGGCAGAACCTGGTGGATAAAGCCCTGCATGGTGTCCGTGTGATCCGCCGTGCCTTTGGTTTCAATCAGCTGCAGGCCATCGCTGTATTCGCGCAGGTGAATGGCGGGGCGGGGCACACCCAGACCCGCTTCCAGCTCCGGGCAGATGGAACGAAACTCAAAATGCTTTGACAGCACCTGGGTGCAGTAGCGGGAATGCTTGTGTCCGCCGTCATGGCGAACTTCCTTGCCCAGCAGGCAGGTGCTGATTCCGACGGGGATGCCGCTCACGTTACTCTCCGATAAGGAAGCCGGCCCGATCAAAGAGTCGGTCCAATGGCTAAAACGGTTTCTGTAATACGTGAATTCAGTCTAGCCCGATCACGGTGATGGCGAAAACTGTAACCATACCTATGCCTGTTTGCTGCCAGTCCGGTTCCGCTTCTTGGCAAACATGGCCAGGGTGGTGGCGTAAATGGTGCGCACATCGGCAGCGAACTGTTCCACGGAATAATCTTTGGCGAAATCCAGCGCCTGCGCAGCCAGCTTCTCCCGCAGCTCATCGTCTTCCAGGAGTCTTTTTACCTGTGCCCGCCACTGGTCCTGCTTCTCCGGCGTCTTGAAGCCATTGAATCCGTGCCGTACCACATCCTCTATGCCACTGGAGCGCACGGCCACCACCGTCAGGCCGGCGGCCATTGCTTCCAGGATCACCATACCCTGGGTTTCGGACTTGGAGGCAAACAGGAAGGCGTCACCCAACCGGTACCAGGTGGCCATGTCTTCCGGGGGAACGGCGCCCACCAGAGTGAAATGCTGTTGCAGCCCCAGTTCCTCTATCTTCGCTTGCAGGCGCTCTTTCTGGTGGCCATCGCCGATCATCAGGAACCGGAAGGGCACATCAGTCTCCTGCCGGAGGGCGTCAATCGCCTCAATCATGAAATCGATGTTTTTCTCGTTGGATAACCGGGAAACGCTGATAAACACTTTCTCGTCGCCCAGATTGAGCCTGTTCCGCAGCTGATCCATCTCCTCCGGGCGAACATCCTGAAAGCGCTGGTATTCAATGCCGGTGGGCTGCACGAACGTCGGTGTTTTCACCCCGATCATCCGCAGGTATTCCTCAGTGGAGTAGGTCGGCACGATTACGCCGTCACACTTGTTGGCAAAGCGCTTGATCAGGGCGTGGGAGATCAGGTTTCGGAACAGCATGCCCGGCAGCGGCACAAAATGAGCGTAGTGCTCCAGGCGGGTGTGATAGGTGTAGATAGCCGGCACCTTCAGCCGACGGGCAACAAACAACCCCAGGGAACCCAGCCAGAAGGGGTGGTGCAGGTGAATAATATCGGGCTTGAAGGCGCGAAGCCGTTTACGGATCCGGCCCAGGAAAATGTTGGCCAGCCGGAACTCCCGGTCCTCACCCATGGCAAGCAGCGAGGGCACCCGGAGCACGTGGGCTTCGGTCTCCGGCTGGCCCTTGTAGCGGGGCGCCACAACCAGCAGTTTGTCCCCGAGATCTTCGAGACCCCGGCGCAACCGTTCAATTGAAATGGGTACGCCGCCGATAAAGGGCAGGTAGTTGTTGGTAAACATGGCGATTCGAAGCTGGCGTTCCAGCCAGGGCGCCGGATCCAGGTCGTAATCCGGATAATAGTCCTTGCCGATGAAAATGGCGCCGTAGAGCTTGATCGCAAGGGCGGCAAACACCGCAACAATCAGCAGAAAATTGAGGTAGCCGGTGTAGAACAGGGAGTAGATAAAGAACCAGAGGCTCTCCAGGCGCTTGAGAATCGGGTGCTGGCCCACCGTCACGCGCTGCAGGCTATGGCTTACCTCACCATTGGCGCCCACATTCACCCGCACGTAGTGGTAGAAACTGATGTCGTTATTCATCACCAGGCCGCCGGCGCCTCCGGTCGTTATGAAGGTGGTGCCGCCTACCGCCTGTTCCGAGTACAAAGACAGGTTGGCGGAAAATACCAGATCGATGTCGTGGGTTTTCGCGGTCTTGAGCAGTGCGTCCCGGAACTCGGGCGGCGCCAGATAGTCTTCTTTCTGGTCAAAGGGGGCGTCTTTATCGGGGTGCAGGGGCGGATGCCCGATAAACAGGATTCTTGCCTCGGACGTGTCCCGCTCCAGCAGTTCTTTCAGCCAGCGCATCTGCCATCGCCAGGGTGTCTTGCCGGTGCTGTCCAGGAATATCAGCCGGGCGTTACCCGCCTGAATGCTGAAAAAGTGTGGGCCGAAGTGGTCATAGAACCGGAAACTGCCAAAATCCTCGTATTCGTGGGCTCCGAAGGTAAGCAGGTAGGGAATATCCAGGTGGCTCAGTGTGCCGTACAGGGCGCGGTACTTGTCCTCACCGCCACCGCTGACGGCATTGCCGGCAGACACGAGTAAGTCGATTCCGGAATTGTTCAGCTCGGGAATGATGCGATCTTCAAACACCCCCACCGAGTTATTGATGTTGCCCACCACGGCGAAGCTGAAGGGCTTGCCGGGCTCGATCTGGCGATCAATCCGCTCGACCTGCTCGGTATGAATCCCTTCAAAATCCTCGGTGAACAGATTCAGGTAAACCTTGTAACCTACCAGTAGAACGACCACCAGCAGGCACAGGTAGAACAGAAGTTTCAGCGGGTTTCGGAAAATCATCCGGCGCTCCTGCGATTGGCGATCAGCTCCCTCTGGAAAACCACCAGCCCGATTATCATGCCCAGGTAGATAGTGAGCAAACGCCAGCCGACAATCACCAGTATCAGGTGATTACCCGAGAGAATATCCTGGAAGAAGCTGCCGAAAACACCCTCGGAAATGCCGGAAGCACCGGGCGTGGGGGAAAAATACATGATGAACGTGGTGACCACCAGCAGCCCCAGGGAAATCAGATAATCCACACTATAGCCCAGCCAGTAGATCAGCAGCGCAGGAAAACTGAACAGGCTGAGCAGAAAAACCGCCGTAAAAAGAATGGACAGAACCACGAACAGCGGCCGGCCGCGAAGGTAGTCGCTGAAGCTGCCGGAGAATCGCAGCATCTCTCGCCGGGCCTTGAACTGCCAGCGCCGGTGGCGGGGTTCGCTGATCAGGTGCATCCGGCGGGCCGTGCTCAGAAGTTGGGTGAGTGGGCCGATCAGCCACTGGGTCTGGAACAGCAGAACGGCGAAGAACCCGAGGTAGATGAGGATAAAGATCGCCAGGGCCGTGCCGACGCTTCCGGTGATGGCGTGGTCCTGCAGCGCATCCAGTGTCAGCAAAAATACCGGCGTCAGGGAGAAGATGAATATGACTGCCAGAACCGTCCGGATGGTGGTGGCTGCGGTGGCTGTTCCCACGGGGATGCCGCGATTGTGAAGATACCAGATCTGCGCGAAGCCGCCCCCCGTCGCCATAGGGGTAATGTTGGAGAAAAAGATATTGATGAACACCAGCCGGAACATGGTCGGCAAGGGCAGGCGGTGGCCGAGTGCCCTGAGCGTGAAGTAGAGGCGCAGACCGTCTGACATGAAGTAGATCAGCAAAAGACCGATGATGGAAAGCACCGCCGCCGGCCGGATCAGCCGGGGATCAAATGTAATACTGCGCCCGGCAAACTGGTCGTACACGGTATACAGGCCGGCGGCGGTCAGCCCAACGAACAAAAGGCTGAACACCGCCAGCCGTGGCCAGGAGGTGCCGCTGGAGTAGTTGATGTCTGTCGTTTCGGTCATGGGCTGCCCGTCAGAGTAAGACGGGCAGTTTACAGGGTAGGGTATGGTTGGTGTCCAGTGTCGGACTAGTGGCCATAGACCATCATGGTGGTATCGGTGATGGCAAAGTCTGTGAACTGCACGCTACCGATACTGGTGCCACCTATCTTGAATACGGGCATATCGATATCCGCCCGGAACTCCACCTCGTGCACCGACAGGCCCTCGTTGCCAGATGCGGCGCTGGTGCCCCGCGACAGTTTCGCCGTTGCACTGGCCATCCCGAAATGCCCCAGGGTGTCGTCGCCCCGGCGGTTATGAATCTGCAGCCCCTCAATGCCCACCGCGGCGAAGTTGAACAGGAGAATCACATCAGCGGCATCCCAGTTCAGGCTGCCGTTGGTTATCTCGAAGTGGGTGTCCAGTTGCAGTTCCGAACCGGACACCTGATTACCGTTCGCCAGGGTGCGGGTGGAGCTGCCACCGTTACGGATCACCAGGTCGGTAGGGCCGATATAGCCCTGCAGCAGAATATCGGAAAACAGCGTGGCCGAACCTTCGCTGCCGGTGCTTGTCACGCTATCCACGGCGAGCTCAAAATCCACCGCCTGCAGATAGTCGTCCAGGCTGGTCGGGTCGCCGTAACTGGTCGCACCCAGGTGCATCACCAGATCACCGCTCCCGAACTGCTTGCCAAAAGAGCCGGCGACAGAATACTTTGCCAGAGCATCGGCCACATCCGGATTGGTTGGGTCCAGCAACCCCGCATTGGCTCGGCGGGCTATCTCGGAGAACCCATGCTCAAGCACCTCTCCATCGCCGGCAATATCAATAGTCAGCTTCATGTTGTCCAGAACTGTATCGTTCTGACCGGATAACCGCAGCCCGTTCACATTCAATGAACCCTCGTCGGTCCAGCTCAGCCGGTCAATGCTGAGTTTGGTTTCCAGCTCAATGGTCACCCCCGCCTGCCCGGTAATACCGGCCAGGGCGCCATCGTTCATCGGTTGGAACTCCGCCATCGCCGGCAACGGCAGGACCAGGGCGAGAACCCAGGCTGAAAGCGCAGCAGGCGTGGCTTTTATTCGGTGGCAGGTGTGTGACTGAGTCATGGTGGCCCCAAAAGTACGGTTTATTATTGTGAGCGGAGAGCGTTAAAACACTCACCGGGCTGCAGGGGGACAGCACAACCAATGCAGCAGCAACTGAGTCTTGTTACAGATTGTTACGATAAGCCGCCGGGGGACAAAGGTCTGTGAGCGGGATCACAATCCCCCCTTGAAATCCCGCTGAAACGAACACAGTTATAATGGTTGAATCCTGCGTAAAAAAGGGAAAACCAAAATGCCCAAGCATTTCGAACAGGCCCCCGGCCTCCATGACGAAGCGGTACCCGAGACCGAGGGTTACGTATTCAACCAGACCATGATGCGCATCAAGGAACCTGAGCGCTCCATGGACTTCTACACCCGAGTGATGGGCATGCGCCTGGTTCGCAAACTGGACTTTCCGGAGATGAAGTTCACCCTGTATTTCCTGGGTTACCTGGATGACCGCCAGGCCGGCCTGGTGCCCCATGATGACGCCCACCGCACCACGTACACCTTCGGCCGCGAAGCCATGCTCGAGCTCACTCACAACTGGGGCACCGAAGACGACAACGATTTCGCCTATCACAATGGCAACGACGAGCCCCAGGGCTTTGGCCACATTGGTATTGCGGTACCGGATGTGTACGCCGCCTGCGATCGCCTGGAAAGGCTGGGTGTGGAATTCGTGAAAAAGCCGGACGACGGCAAGATGAAAGGCCTGGCCTTTATCAAGGACCCGGACGGCTACTGGATCGAAATCCTGCAGCCCGACATGCTTGAGAAGCAGCGCAAAGAGAGCTGATCCTCAAAGCCAACCGGGTCTGCTCAGTCCGCACCGGTCTCCTCCGGGCCGGACGCGGGTTTGCTGCCGTAGCGGGAGGCGACGATCACCGCTACGGTAAGGATCAACGCGCCGGCAATGCCGATAGGCCCCAGTATCTCCTCCAGGAACACCCAGGCCAGCAGGGCCACGAACAGGGGTTCCAGAGTCACGATGATGCTCGAGAGCGTGGCCGGTGTGGTTCTCATGCCGCTGAAGAAGCTCACATAGCCAATGCAGGTCGGCACCACGCCGATATAGCCCACCATCAGCCAGTGTCTTAACTCCAGGCTGCCCAGGCCTTCGAACCCGCCACTGAGTGCCACCACCGGCAACAGGATCAATGCTGCCGTAAAGAAGCAGATAAACGCCGTGGTAAACACTGGCGTGCCGGCGGAACTGTAGCGGCTGGTGAGGGTAAAGCCGGTGTAAACGCTGGCGGCCAGCAACGCCATCATGATGCCGGCAAGGCGCAGGGTACCGCTGGTGTCCATATCGCTCAGCACCAGCATGGCGGTACCGGCAATGGCCGCGATCAGTGAGAGAACCGTAAGCATACCGGGTTTTTCCCCCAGCAGGGGCGCGGCAAGAATGGCCACCAGCACCGGGGGCAGACAGAGGGCAATCAGGGTGGCAATGCCGGCACCGGTGAGGTCTACCGCCAGCAGGTAGCTGCCCTGGTAGAACGCCTGGAACAGTCCCAGAGCGGCGAGCGGAAGCAGGGCTTTGAGCGTCAGGCTTCGTAGTGAGCTGCCCGGCACCATGCTGCCGTGGCTGGCGCGCTCAAGGCGAGCCTGCTCCCGCCGCATCAGCAGCCAGAAAAACGGCAACGCCACCACCAGCCTCAGAAAGCCCAGGGTGATGGGCTGCAGTGCGGTGCCGGTGAACAGGAATTTCGCAACAATACCCGTGGTCGCCCAGAGCAGGGCAGCCAGGGCGATGAGCAGGGCGCCTCGGATCATTCAATAACCAGTACAATCAACTCTTTGGGGCCGTGAACACCGTAAGCAAGGGTTTGTTCGATGTCGGCGGTTTTGGAAGGGCCAGAGATTAACAGGGCATTGGTCGGCATGCCAGCGGCCCAGTTCTGCGCCTTCATGGCCTCATGGAAGGTGGTATAGAGTTCCGAGGCCTTGAGGATAGCAATGTGCACGGGCGGTACCAGGCTCATGAGCCGCGGTTCATCGACCGTCGGCCAGAGGATCAGCGAGCCGGTTTCGGCAATCCCACCCCGGGTGGAGGTGATGCTGGCCTCCACTTCATTGAACAGATGCGCCTGCCAGCTTTCAATGGGCTCATCGTAGATCAGCAGTTCCGGCAGATCGTTACGGCCGGCATTACGCAGCGACTGGCCGATGTCGTGAGACTTCGCCACCAGCAGGTTGCGGGCACCCCGGGTGGACAGGATTTCGGCAAGGCGATCCATCCAGCTATCTTCGGTGCAGCGGTGAACTTCCCCATGGACCGACTCGATCATTTTCTCGAACCGTTCAATGCGCTCCTCCGTGGACCAGTCTGGCCGCTCAAGCACGGAAAAATCGCACGCCGGTACCGTCAGCTCGCCACCAGTGCGGTTGCGCAGGCGCTGCAGAATCGTTTCCCGGGAACTCATTGGCCGCGCTCCTTCATCCGTTGGTGCAGGGTTTTGGCGGCCAGTTTTGGCGCCGTGCGATAGTCGGTCCAGGCCCCGGCACTGGCGGGCTGCAGGGCTCTCAGTTTGCTGGCGGCACCGGTGCCGAAACGGTAGAACCCGGGGCTGGCGTGCATCCAGGCCCAGCCTTTCCAGATCATGGCTTCCATGGTCCCGCGCTTGGCGCCGTGGCCCCGGACCTTGGCCGGGTGCAGCTTGTCGCCGTCCACCGATTCCTGGCGCAGCCGCACCAGCAGATCCGGGATGGGGATTTTTACCGGGCACACTTCGCCGCAGGCGCCGCACAGGCTGGACGCGGTGGGCAGGTGGCGGCCTTCATCCAGACCAATCAGGTGTGGCATCAGGATCTTGCCGATCGGGCCCGGATAGGTGGTGCCGTAGGTATGGCCGCCCACCCGGGTGTACACCGGGCAGTGGTTCATACAGGCGCCGCAGCGGATGCAGCGCAGGGTGTCGAGCAGCTCGTCGTCCTGGTAGATGGACGAGCGGCCGTTGTCCACCAGCACCAGATGGACTTCCTCGGGGCCGTCCAGCTCCTCGGCCTTGCGCGGGCCGGAAATCATGTTGAAATAGGTGGTGATGTGCTGGCCGGTGGCCGAACGGGTGAGCAGGGCCAGCAGGCCGGTGACGTCCTCCAGGGTTGGCACCACCTTCTCGATACCGGTCACGGCAATGTGGCATTTGGGGACCGTGGTGGTCATCCGGCCGTTGCCTTCGTTTTCCACCAGGCACAGGGTGCCGGTTTCCGCCACCGCAAAATTGACTCCGGAAACCCCCACATCCGCGTTCATGAACTTTTCCCGCAGCTGCAGGCGGGCGCTGGCGGTGAGGTATTCCACATCGTTGGAAAGATCGGTGCCGGTTTTGTCGTGCAGTAACTGGGAAATCTCACCGGTATTCTTGTGAATCGCCGGCATGATGATGTGCGAGGGAGTTTCATCGGCCAGTTGCACGATGTATTCTCCCAGGTCCGATTCCAGTGCCTCGATACCCTCGTGCTCCAGGTAATGGTTCAGTTCCATTTCCTCGGACACCATGGACTTGCCCTTGATCACCGTCTTGGCATCCCGGGCCTTGCAGATAGCGGTAACGATCCGGCAGGCTTCATCGCCGTCCACTGCCCAATGCACCTTGACTCCGTTCTCGGTGAGCTTGGCCTCAAGCTGCTCCAGAAGATCCGGCAGGTTGGCAAGCGCCCGCATACGGATGTTGGCACCCAGATCCCGCAGGGTCTCCAGATCCCAGCCCTCGAATGCCGCCTTGCGCTTGGCCATCAGCCCGTCCATGGCGCTGCGGAAATTCTTGCGGATCTTCGGATTTTGAATGGCCGCCTGGGCGCGGGGGTGGAACTGTTTTACGTCAATGTGATGGCCAGTGTGCTCGGCTGTTTCGCTCATGACTGCTGCCCCCCTTTGCCCTGCGTTCGCGCCCAAAGGAAACTGAGAATGTGCTGGCCCTCAAGGGGTTTCTGGTTCTTCTCGGCGTAGCCGGCAATGTTCATCAGGCAGCCGCAATCGGTGGTGACAAACTCTTTGGCGCCGGTGTCCACCAGGGTGTCCACCTTCTCGCTCACCATGGCCCCGGAAATCTCCGGGTGGCGAACGGCAAAGGTACCGCCGAAGCCGCAGCATTCCTCCGGGCGGATCTGCTCCACCAGGTTCACGTTCTTCAACTGGCCCAGCAGTTTCGGACCTACTTCCGCCACGCCCATTTCACGGCGGGCAGAGCAAGAGGTGTGCATCGCCACGGTGGTAGGCTCGCCCAGATCTTCCAGCTTGATGTGGCAGACGTTGAGCAGGAAGTCGGTGAGTTCCCAGACCCGCCCGGCAATGCCGGCTGCTTTCACTTCGTCCGTTGTGTCCTTGAACAGGGCCGGGTAATGCTTGCGCATCATGCCGCCACAGGAACCGGAGGGCACCACAATCGGCCAGTCGTCCGGGAACAGATCCAACTGGGCTTTGGCCACCGAACGGGCCTCGTCATGGTAGCCGGAGGTGTAGGCCGGCTGGCCGCAGCAGGTCTGGTTTTGCGGGAACAGCACTTCAATGCCTTCCCGCTCCAGCAGTTCCACTCCGGCAATACCCGCATCCGGGTAGAACATGTCCACCAGACAGGTGCCGTAGAAATAGACTTTCGCAGGTTTTGATGGGTAAACCTTGATGGGATCAACCATGTGCCAACACTCAACGGAATTTGAATTGTTATCCGGTAATCATAGGGTGGCGAACGCGTTGTTGCTAGGCGACTTTAGGGGCACTTGGATGTCAGTCATTTCCTTTAACTGAAGCCAGCTTTGAGTCCCCGCTCAAAGGTGTTTGCAGCGCCTGTCGGAGAGAATTGCCTGAGAGCCCTTTAGCCAGCAGAAAGTGCAGCTTGGCGAAGGCCGCTTCCGGGGTAAGATCTGCACCGGGAACGACCCCGATCCTGTCCAGAGCCGCGCCGGAGGCATAGGCCTTCTGGGCCACCCGGCCTTGCAGGCACTGACTGACATTCAGAACCGCAATGCCGCGCCCTATCCCCTGCGCTAAAACCCGGACCAGACTGGTGTCCGCGTCCGGAGCATTGCCGGCACCATAGCTATGGATAATAAGCCCTTTCAACTCTGGTAATGCCAGGGTCGCTTCAACGAGGGCGGCGGGCATGCCCGGGTACAGTGTAAGGGCCGCCACGGACCGGGGGTTAAACGTGGGTATCTGAAAATCCGGCTTCCCGGGGGCAAGGAGCAGATCGTGCCGCAGGTCCAGGTCGATGCCACCCTGGCCAAGCCGGGGCGCATTGGGGGAATCGAACGCATCCAGTTCACTGGTCTTCAGTTTCCGGGCACGGTTGCCCCGGAGCAGGTTACCGCGGAAGTACAGGCAAACTTCTGCAATCTCTGAGGACGACGCCAGAATCAGCGAGGTGATGACATTGTCCAGAGCATCGGTACGGGACTGCTCAAGCGGGATCTGCGACCCGGTCAGGATGACCGGCTTGTTGCAGCCATTGAGCATGTAGGAGATGGCCGAGGCGGTGAAGGCCATAGTGTCCGTGCCATGCAGCACCACAAAGCCATCATAGTGATCCCAGTTCTTTGCAAGCACCCGCGCCATGGTCGTCCAGTTTGCAGGTGTCAGGTTTGCACTGTCGATGAGCTGGTCCAGTTCGACCACATCGAACTGCGGTAATTCGCTGCGTCTTTGTCCGAGGTGGCGGGCCAGTCGTGCGCTGAAATCCGGGCCCGGAACATAAACACCGTTGGAGGAGACCATGCCGATGGTCCCTCCAGTGTAGAGCACCATTACCCGGGGGTTCACAGGTCGTCGCCGGCAGGTGCAAGCATGGCCCGGGGGCTGAGCAGGCGGTCCAGCTCACCGGCATCCAGCAGGCCTTCTGCCAGCACCAGTTCCCTTACCGTGGAGCCGGAATTCAACGCCTTCGAGGCGATTCGCGTGGCGTTGGAATATCCGAGCCTCGGAACGAGAGCGGTGATAATCCCGATGCTGTTGTCCAGATGCCGTGCGCATTGCTCGGTGTTGGCGCGAATCCCTTTAATGCATCGTTCGTCGAGCATGCTGCAGGCAGAGCCAAGCATTTTCATGGAGTTGAGCAGGTTGTAGACGATCAACGGCTCCATGGCGTTGAGCTGAAGCTGTCCGGCTTCGGCTGCGAGGGTCACGGCCAGGTCGCTGGCAATCACCTGATAGGCAGTTTGGTTCACCGCCTCGGGGATAACCGGGTTGACCTTGCCAGGCATGATGGAGGAGCCCGGCTGCATGGGAGGCAGGAAGATTTCTCCCAGGCCCGTGCGGGGGCCCGAGGAGAGCAGCCGGAGGTCGTTGCACATCTTGCCCAGCTTCACCGCAAAGCGTTTGAGGATGCCGGAAAACAGCACAAAGGCACCCATGTCGGATGACGCCTCCACCAGGTTGCTCGCAGAAACGAGGGGTTTTCCGGAAATTTCAGCGAGGTAGTTGACCGCAAGAGCCTGGTAACGAGGATGGGTATTGATGCCCGTGCCAATTGCGGTTCCACCAAGGTTTACTTCGCAGAGCAATCGACTGGCTTCGTGCAGGCGGTCGATATCTTCGCCAAGGTTGACGGCGAAGGCCTCGAACTCCTGGCCCAGGGTCATCGGTACAGCGTCCTGCAACTGGGTGCGCCCCATCTTGACCACCTCCGAGAACTGCCGTCCTTTCTGTTCAAGGCTTTTCCTGAGGTCAGTGATGACCTGCTCCAGCGGTTCCGCGGCAAACTGCACGGCGAGGCACACTGCGGTGGGGTAGGCGTCATTGGTGGACTGCGAGCGATTGACGTCGTCATTCGGATGAAGCTGGTGGTACTCGCCTTTGCCATGGCCGAGTTTCTCCAGGGCCAGGTTTGCAATCACCTCGTTGGCATTCATGTTGGTTGAGGTGCCTGCGCCGCCCTGAATGAGGTCCACTACGAACTGGTCGTGTAAGTGGCCGGCGATGATGTCATCGCATGCGGCCATGATGGCTTCGGCTTTGCGGGGCGCCAGAGCTCCCAAGTCGCGGTTAGCCATCGCGGCCGCTTTTTTCACCATGACCAATGCCCGGACAAAGTCAGGGAAATGGCTGATGGGAACGCCGGTGATTGAAAAGTTATCCAGGGCGCGCTGGGTCTGAATACCGTACCAGGCATCGGCCGGAACGGGGAGATCGCCAAGGAGATCATGTTCAATGCGAGTGTTCATGCTACGGGATATTTCCTTGAAGTCAGGCAACAAGTCTGGTTAAAGGCGGCCCCGGGAGGGGCCGCTAAGGTTTGTTCAGGAACGTTCAGTGGCGGGTTGGCTGCTCCGGCCGCCGCGAGATCGAACGCGCTCGATGTCCTCCGGTTCGATTTCCCATGCGGCGGCATCCAGATTCAGATCCTTGAAGCGTGCAACATCAAAAACCGGCTGTTCGATACCCTCGGCAATCTGGTCGTCAAAATCTTTCAGGATGCGAAGGCCTGGCTTGAACAGGGCGATCAGCGCAATCAGGTTTACCAGAGCAAGCAGGCCCATGGTTACGTCTGCAAAACCGAATACAGTGCCAAGATCAGTCGTTGCGCCCCAGCAAACCAGGCCGATGATGGCAACGCGGAAGGTGTTGAAGAAGTTCTGATTCTCGGTGCTGAAGAAATTGATGCTGTTTTCGCCGAGGTAGTAATTGTAAAGGATAGTGCTGAAGCCAAAGAGCATCAGGGCAAAGCTCACGAAGCTGCGCCCCCAGTCACCAACGTGATCTGCCAACGCTGACTGCGTGAGAGCCACACCTCCAACATCGCTCATTCCAGCCGGGTCATAGATACCGCTCAGGAGAATGATAAAGGCCGTGGACGAACAGATAATCAGAGTGTCGATGAAGACGGAAAACGCCTGAACCACGCCCTGATTTGCGGGATGGGGTACATAGGCGACAGCCGCGACGTTGGGCGCACTGCCCAGTCCTGCTTCGTTGGAGAACAGGCCGCGCTTGACGCCCATCAGAATCGCCGCGCCGATACCGCCACCGACAACTGGCTCAAGGCCGAAGGCGCTGTTGACGATCAGCATGAAGACATCCGGAATCTGTTCGATATTCAGGGCAAGAACGACGGCAGTGATCAGCAGATAGCTGCCTGCCATGATTGGAACCAGGAATTCAGCAACCCGGGCAATACGACGGACGCCGCCGAAGATAATCAGGCCTACAACCATCGCCAGGGCAATGCCGGTATAGAACACGGGGATCCCGAATGCATCATCGACAGATGTTGCTACCGCATAGGACTGCAGGGCCGTAAATCCAAAACCGAAAGTTAACAGCAACAGAATCGAATACAGCCCTGCCATCCACTTCCAGCGGGCACCAAGTCCACGGGAGATGTAGTGCGCCGGCCCACCGCGATAGGTGCCGTCCGGTTCAGCCACTTTATAGGTCTGGGCCAGGGAGCATTCCAGAAAGCTGGTGGCCATGCCCATCAGCCCTACAACCCACATCCAGAACACGGCACCGGGGCCGCCAAGCGTAATCGCAACCGCGACGCCGGCGATATTGCCGCCGCCAACACGACCGGCTACGGAAAGCAGAAGCGCCTGAAACGAGCTCAGATGCCCGTGTTTGTCTTTCTGAAAAGCCTGGCTGGCGCTGAGAATCCGGAACATGCGCCCGAAATAGCGGAACTGTACGAAGCGGGATGCGACGG
Organism: Marinobacter subterrani; assembly: GCF_001045555.1. Taxonomy (NCBI): domain Bacteria; kingdom Pseudomonadati; phylum Pseudomonadota; class Gammaproteobacteria; order Pseudomonadales; family Marinobacteraceae; genus Marinobacter; species Marinobacter subterrani. Next base: position 2,375,558 of record NZ_LFBU01000001.1, on the reverse strand, counting down.
TGAATCCAATACCGACGGTGACCAGCAGGGCAATCAGAACCTTGCCCCACAGTAATTCGTTCAGAAACTCCAACATAAGCAACTCCGATGACGATTGTTGTTGTGTGAAGTTGCTATTTAATCAATTGAGTGCGCCTGCTAGAATTTGCGAACTGTTGCCTGATTGGCGTGATTTGGCGCAGTTATAGCGTCAACTAGCGCTATCGCGACTTGGCGCACCGGGCTTCTGGACGAAACTGCGAGCGATTCATCGAATGCATCAGGACCTGGCTCAGAATCTCAGGCTGCTTTGCAGCTACTACAAGTCCATTGCGGAGGTTTGCCGCCGCCTTGGGATCAATCGACCGCAATTCAACAGATACCTGGGCGGCCAGCACAAGCCCTCGGCGAATACACTGCGCCGCATGTGCGAGTTTTTTGGTGTGGAAGAGCAGGAAATTCTTCTGCCGCACGGCCAGTTCCGACGCATCGTGGATGTACGCCCGAAGATCAAGGCCCAGCCAAGCCAGGGCGAGGATTCCGTCCAGGAGCACCTTGATCGACTTGATCATGACGCTCGGGGGGATATTGATAGTTACCTGGGATACTACTACGAGTACTACCAGTCCATGTCGGCGCCCGGGAAGGTGCTTCAGAATCTGGTGTGTCTGGAGCGCCGAGGCAACCGGGTGGTTTTTCAGCGTACGGAACGAATGCGGGCGACCAGCAATGAGCCGCCATGCCACAATCGGTATCAGGGTATCGCTTATTTGCTGACGGACCGGCTGTTCCTGGTGGATTATGAAACACTCAACCGGCACGAGATTACGCAGACTATTCTCTTTCCCAGTTTTCGTAACCGGGTTACCCGGTTGACGGGGCTTAAGATAGGGGTTTCCGACAACAGCGAGCGAATGCCCTGTTGCGCCAGGGTGCTCTACGAATACCTTGGGCAGAATGTCGTTGTCCGAAAGGCTCTGGCCAATTGCGGGTTACATGACCTGAGCAGCGACCGGATCGATCTTGCTATTCGCGATGCAGTTGGTAACGATATGTCACCAGAAGAGTATCTTTTCCGAGCTCGTCACTAGCGTAAAACAGGGCAGCGGCAGTGCGCCACTGCCCGGCGTATTACTTGACGGTCAGGCGCTCTGCGTTCTTCTCAATGGTCCGCTCGCCAATGCCTTTCACGTTCGCCAGGTCTGCGGTTACCGCAAAAGGACCGTTCGCTTCCCGATAGGCGACGATGGCTTCGGCTTTGCTCTGGCCAATGCCGTTCAGGCTTGCGAGGGTGGCTACATCGGCGGTGTTGATATTGACGGCGACATCTTGCGCGTAGGCAAAACCGGTCACCAGGCTGAACAGCAGAACGAGGGTGGCTAAGAGGGGCGTGCGTTTCATGGTATAAGCTCCTGAGGCTAATTTGCGTTATTGGTGTTGTGCCAGGGCGCAAAGCAGCAGGAGCGAAATGTTGGGGGAGAGCAGAAATGTGCGGTGAGCGGTAGAAGTGCACGGACGGGACCACGTTCCGTGTGATCCCAAATTCCGTGGCTGACCCCTGCCCGTTCCGTCAGGCGTGCGACTCATCCTGAGCGCGTCATCCTTGTTGCCATCCCTGTAAGCCCTGATCCCTCGGGCAACTCCTGATCCGTGGAGTTCTCATCCTTGAGCCAACGTTCCTTGCTGGCTTGTCATCCCTGACAATGACCATTTTACTGGGGATTGAATTCGTACCTATCGGAGAATCGCTCCGGGCTTTGTGCGATATGTCTTACAGGTTTGTAAGCATTTCAGCAGCTGCCAGAATGAACCTGGGTTCACTCTCACGCTCACCCCAAAGGTCGGCACCGCTCCCACCCATGGTCTGGCAATCGGAGCAGCGGGGCGGTTGGCAAACGACCGCTGAGAACAATGAGTGAGTGTCTCAGAGGAGAGCTCCAACAAACTTGATTCTTATTGCCGGATTTCCTACTTTTTCTTCTTTTTGACAAAAGTTAAATAATCGGGTCTCCCGAGACCAACTGTTACTGACAGGGCGCGCGATGAACATCGATGTCAAGACCCGAGAAGCGATCTACGATCTGTGGGATGAGCTATCCACCTTTCCTGCCTCCAAGGCGGAAGCATCCCTGCAGCACCTGATGGAGCGCCTTGCCAGAATGGTTAATGCCGGCGGAGGCTATGTTCTCTCTGCCATGCGCTTGAGCAACAGGCCAGAAAACGATCCCATGCAAGGCTGGCGGGCCGGGCCGATGTTCTATTTCAATGGGACCGAAGCCGACCGGAAGCTTTACCGGGTGGCGGCCCGTGCCATGAACAATGGCGAACCCGACCAGAGTTCCCTGAATCACATCCGCAATGCCGGGCGTTTCCGCGCCACGCTGATTCGTGATCATGTCACGGAGGAGTTTTTTGATAGTGAGCATTATCGGAAGTTCTACCGGGAACGCGGGATTTCAGACACCCTGTTTGTGGTTGCGCCTGTCAATGAGGACAGCGAAGTATACGTCGCTCTGCACCGGCTGGGGGACGCTCCCTCCTATACGAAGGAGGACCTGGAGGTCGCCGAGTTCGCACTTCGCTCACTGGTCTGGTATTTCCGGCAGGTGCTGCTGAGCTTTGGGGTTCTGGTGGCGGGTGAGCCGCTGACGCCTACCGAGCGGAATATTCTCTCCTGCCTGTTGACGGGGATGTCGGAAAAGGAAATTGCCAGCGAGCTCAACCAGCGCCAGAACACCACCCACCAATACGTGGTTACCCTTTACCGAAAGTTCAATGTGCGCAGTCGTGCGGCGTTGACTGCCCTCTGGCTCGGCCATGATTAACCCTTCCCCAATTTCTGCGTCCTTCCCGGCCTGATGGCAAATACCCCCTGATCAGGGGGTGTAAAGTTTTGTTAACAAGCATTAACATTCGGAAATATTAAAAGTCATCCTGACAAATGATGACAGGGGCGTTGGCTGTATTTCTGCAGTGCTGACATGCAGTACCCAAAATTGCCGCCGGGGCGCCTGATAGGGTTAACGCAGTAAAGGACTTGCGCCATGAATGTACGCTCCAGGCACCTCCCCACCCGCCAACAAAAACGGGAGGGCCGGCGGGTTGGCAGGCTCGACCTTCCTCTGGTCAAGCATCCCCTGACGTCGGCGATTGTGGCGGCGCTGGGTATTGCACCGGTTGCCCAGGCGGCGTCCAATACCATTGAAGTCAGCGGCCGGACCGACACCACGCTGGACATCAACGGCACCTTCACGGACATCCGCACCACAACGGTCAAGGGTGATAGCGGCTTCAACAGCTTCAATCATTTCCAGGTGGCGGCCGGTAACACCGTTAACCTCCATCTTCCCGCAGAAACCCGAAATCTCATCAATCTGGTGCACGATTCCCAGGCGGTGATCAACGGCACCCTGAACGGCCTGCTCAACGAAAAGATCGGTGGCCACATCGTGTTTGCTGATCCCCATGGCATTGTTGTTGGCGCCCAGGGTGTATTGAACGTTGGCAGCTTGTTGTTCGCCACGCCCACTTCCGATTTCATGGATGCGCTGATCAGCCCTGAAGGTGTGATTGGTGATGAAGCCGTGGGTGACCTTCTGGCCGGTAACGCCCCGCAGTCCGCCACCGGCATCATCAGTATTGAAGGCACGGTGAACAGCGCCTCTGCTATTGCCGTTTATGGCACCGATGTGGCGGTGACTGGTTCGCTACGGTCGGCGACCGATGAAGCCCGGCAGGCATTGTTCGAGGCCACGGTGAATACCGAAGGACTGCAGGCGGGCACCGCTGTGGCCGTGGTGGATGGCGGTATTACTATTCGGGCCAGTGAAGACGCGGCCGTGTCCGGGCTGTTGGATGCCAGTTCCGCGCAGACCGGAGGCCGAGGTGGCCAGGTGTCCGTGGCCGCAGAGAGTAATGTGACCATTGCCACCAGCGGCCGTGTGCTGGCTGATGGTGCTTCAGACGGTGGCGACGGGGGCCGTATCGATGTGGCTTCGGGCGCAAATCTGCAGGTTGACGGCACGATCAGCGCAAGCGGCCAGTCTCCGGATGCCACCCCGCACAACGGTGGCTCGGTCACTCTACGGTCCGATCAGGATCTGACAATCGGCGATACCGCAGCGGTCAGCGTGGCCGGCGCCGATCAGGGCGGTGACGGCGGCGAGCTTCTGCTCGATGCAACAGGCACCACCGCAGTATCCGGCAGCGCGCTGCTTGATGCCTCGGCCGGTTCAACCGGCGATGGTGGTACCCTCGAGACCACCGGTAACGATCTGACACTGGCCGGCCTGAATGCCGATTTGTCCGGCGGTACCAGCGGTGAAGATGGCCAGTTCCTGGTGGGTAACGCCAATGTGACCATGGAATCGACCGCCTATTACACGAACGGCGGCGATGTACTGATCAACGCCGGTGATTCGGTGACCATTGATGCCGGTGCCACGATCAACACCCGCCGGATTGATAGCAGTAAAACCGCGGTTACTATTGATCCTGCCAGTCAGCTTTCTGATAACCCGGCGGGACTGGCTGATGCGGCGAGTGCGGATCTCTACACCGTGGCCTCCGAAGGGGACTCCGGCAGTGTGACCCTGCAGGCGCCGAATATCACCGTCAAGGATGGCGCCAGCATTCTCACCTTCGCCACGGATGGCTACAACGCGGGCGATATCACGCTCACCTCCGGCGACAACTTCACCTGTAATATCTGCCAGTCCACCAGCCCTGGTGACTACTTCACCAGCGTTGGTAATGTGACCAATAGCGTGCGTTTGGCGCAAACGGCCGATGTCGCTATCAATGTCGAGAACGGCGCACTCATTGATGCCCGCTACGTTGAGAGGGCGGGCTATACCGGTGCTGCCGGAGCAGACGGCGATGTCACACTAAAAGCCCGTGCCTCGGATGTCCAGATAGCCGGTTGGTCGGATGCTGAGGCTAATGTCACGGTGAACGGCGCCATCAAGGGCGGCAACATCGACATTTCCGCCGAGGCCATTGCCGAGGTGGATTTCGCGTGGCTGGCCGGCCTGGACCCAGCGGACCCAACAGGCCCCCTGACGGTGATGGAACAGATGGCCAGCCTGGAGTCCTCGGAGATTCAGGACAATGCCATTGAGAGCTTCGATGACCCGACGGATCTGACCTCACTGCTGGCCCTGGGCTTTCCGATCACTGCCGGGCTGGCCATTGCCGATGCAACGGTTACCGTTGGCGCGGGTGCCGAGCTGGATGCTGCCAGCAATGTCACCGTGAAAGCCAACGCTGAGCGTATGGTGCGAGGTGCCACCGGCGGTCTGGCAAATGGGTCTCTGCCTGCGACCGGTTTTGGCGTGATTTACGGGCAGGTATCCGGTACCACAGCTGCACGGATTTCAGACGATGCCCAGGTCACCGCAACGGGTCTCTCCGTGGTTGCTGAAAGCAGGAACAAGCTGGAAGTATCTGCGGAGGCCGAGGTGTCCCGGGCCAAGACTGGTAATACCGGTAATACGGCTGCGGCTTTCGCCCTGGGAATCGGGCGCGCCCGTGTGAACACCGAAGCCGTTGTTGGAAAAGACGTTGTTTTGACGGCGGATTCGGTGGAAGTCCGCGCCAGCAATATGGACAGCCTGACCACGGAAGCCGCCAGCCTCGCCTTCGTGGATCCGAAGGCGCCCGCGACCTCCCAGGGTGCCCTTACCCTGGCCATCTCCGACTTCAACACCTCTGCTCTGGCGTCGTTCAACGCTGACCTGTCATCCGATGCCGCGTCTTCCGCGCTGGACGTTGTGGCGGAGAACATGAGCGATACCCGGGTGACCAAGGCCGTCGTCCAGAATGGCAACAACGTTTTCGATTACCTGGTAGGCAGCCGCCGTCAGCGCTCCTCCGCCATCAACAGCTTTATTCAGGGCCAGTTGAGCGCAACCGGCAAACCGGCCGGTGTTCGTCTGGCCGCCGGCGCCAGTCTTACGTTCAGTGAACAGTATGCCAAGGCGATCATTGGTGGTGGTGCCACCGTTGATCTTGCCAATGGCAACGTCTCGGTACGGTCCCGGGTGGTGGACCAGGGGGTTCGTAGCATTGCCGACAGCCGGGTGAACTCGGTTTCGGAAAAGGACGGCGCCAAAGTCTCTGGCAGCGTTGCCATTGCCTATGCTGATTACCTGCACTCCAGCCAGGCCATTATTGGCGATGGTGTTTCCATTACCGCCAGGAACATCGGTGTGGGAGCCCGCAGCGAGCTGCCGCTGGACTATGACTACGACGAGCTTATTGCAGAGTTCAACCCGGCCGAATGGGATGGCCCCGACGATTTCCTGGCCACGGTCAACAATATCGTTGGCCTGTACCTGGCGCCGGACGGGCAGGCCTATGAAACCTTCGGCCTGCCGGACTACCTGCTGACCAGCTATTCCAATGCGTTTGCCCAGAGTGCCGGCGGCAGTTCGGAAACCACCACCGCCGTGTACGGCAGTTTCAACGGCACGTTTGTCAGCCACGACACCCGTGCCTGGGTGGGCGAGGGCGCCACGTTGGTCTCTACCGGTGCCGATGACACCTGGGACAGCGACTTTGCCATTACCTTCGAGCCCCCTGAAGGCGAAGACAGCTTTGATATCAATACCGATCTCACCTGGCAGTGGTCCGGCGGCGTGGACGTGGATGCCCGCACCGCCATGGAAACAGCCAGCGTTACCGGCAACCTGTCACTGCTGACCTACCTGACTTCCCGGGCCGCGCCCTCGGACAACGCCGGTGGCGGTGCCATTGGCTGGACCGAATTCGATAGCAGCACTATTGCCGGCATTGGTGACGGTGCCGTGGTTCAGACCCACGCCCTGAACGTGGATGCCTCAACCCGTGAGTTGATGTACGTGGTGGCGCCCTCTGCCGGCCAGGGTTCCAGCGTTGCGGGCAATGGCATCCTCAGTTACGCCAACACCGATACCACCACCCACGCCAGTATTCACAGCGGCGCACGGGTTGTGGCCGACGCCGTCAATCTCGGCGCGGACTATTCCATGAACCTGTGGACCGTTGGCGGTGCCGTGGCACTTGCGCCACCGGGTGGCGACGGTGGATCAAAAACCGCCATTGGCGTGGTCTTCGCCTATAACGATGTGAAAAGCGATACCCGTGCCTATGTGGGCGATAACAGCGAGGATCGGGCCCTGGAAGAGGGCGAGTCCCCGGAAACGCCTCCGGCGGATACGGCTGTGGCATCGGGTGAGGCCGCCGGAATCAGGACGGCCGATCTGACGGTGGATGCAGTGAGCCAGGGCACGGTCGGCGTGATTGGCGCTGCGGGTGCGGTTGCTGTCAATTCCCCGGGCGGCGCAACTCCGCCGCCCACGGCGCCGTCTCCAACACCTACCCAGACCAAAGCTCAGAACGGCAGCTTCCTGGCAGCCCTGAGCGAGGCCGGCAGCGCCTTCGGAGCGGCCGGCAAACAGCCCGGAAGCAGCCTGACCGGAGCCGGTTCCATCACACTGAACCTGGCGGAAATGGATACCGTTGCGGAAGTGCGCGACACCAGTCTTCTTCAGGGGACCGGTGACCCTGCCACCAGCGTGAACGTTCGCGCTATCGGCGATGTCGATCAGATCAGCGCCTCCGGTGCCGCGGCCATTTCCATAGCCGGCGGAGGCAGTGGCAGTGCGGCAGCCATTGCCGCCGCGGTGGCTGTGAATGATATCAGCAACAGCGTTCGTGCCGGCCTGTACAACGTGGATGGCAGGGTGGATCTGCTTGATGTTCTCGCGGCGGGTTCTGGCGATATCCTCTCCATCGGCGTCGCCCTGGCAGCCAGCTCCTCCAGTGGCGCCGGCGCGGCCGGAGCCGGTTCCGTCTCGGTGGCGGCCATCGACTCCGATTACGAGGCCGAGATTGAGGACAGTGAGCTGGTTGGCTCTGGCGCCGGCAGCACCGCCAATGTGACCGGCTACGACCGTTCCCGCATTCTTACGGGCGGCGGCTCCCTGGCCCTGGGCCTGGGGGGCGGTTCCGGCGGCAGCGTTGGCCTTGCCGCCACGTACGCCCGGATTGATAACGATGTCAGCTCCTTCATCCGGGGCAGCAGCCTGACCGGCTTCGACACTGTGGATGTCAGTGCCCTGGGCGCGGCCCGAATCCTGGCGGGCGCCTTCGGTGGCAGCGCGGCCACCGGCAGTTCCTTTGCCGGCGCCGGTTCGGTCTACATCATGACAGTGGACAGCGACCTGCAGGCCGGCATTACCGGCCAGTACGGCACCAAAGATGACGACGGCGACGCGGCAACGCCGGAAGTGGTGGATTATGGAAACCTGGTGACGGCCTCGACGGTGGAAGCGGCCGGTGACGTGACCGTGACGGCTCGCAGCACCGCCGACACCGCCGACCCGGATAATCTGTTCCGGGATAACACTGCCGGCGCACAGGGCGATTTCGACGCCAACGCGCTTTCGGATGTGGATTCCAGCCAGACCGGGCTGACACTCGATAATGAGGAATTTGCTTCTGGCGAGACGGTCGTGGGTTTCGCCGGGTCGCTCGCGATCAGTGCTGGCAACGCGGCGGCCGGAGCGGCCGTTGGCTTTACCGACCTCCAGGGCAGCTATGTGGCGGAGATTCGTGATTCGTCCGTGACCGCCACCGATGGCGACCTGGACGTTTCTGCCCTGAACTCCCGCAAGGCGATCGGTATTGCGGCCGGCGCCAGCGTTTCGGGTGGCAACGGGTTCTCGGCTCTCGGGTCCGGCGCCATTACCCTGAGCAGTACCGATGTGGCGGCGCGGGTTCTGGGCAACTCCAGCCTCAATGCCGATAATGTTTCCGTCACCGCCGGGGCGGACGGCAATTTCTTCTCCCTGGCAGGCAGTCTTTCCGCCACCGTGGGTGGCCAGGCGGCCATCGGCGCTGCGGCAAGCTATAACGACATTGGTGGTACCGTGTCTGCCGAACTCGGCGGGCTGGCGACAGTGACCGACGGCGGCGCTGCCGCTGACAAGGGCAGGGTGACCGTCAAGGCCACCCAGGATGCGGATATTGCCTCCATTGCCGTTGCCGGCGCCGTCAGCGACGGTACCCAGGGCGTTGCCCTGGCCGGGTCTTCCAGTATCAACCTGATGACGCTGCAGACCGACGCCCTGATCAACGCCGGCAGCATCACAGCCGGCAATGTGTCGGCTACCGTGGGCACTGGCACCGCGGCCAATCGGGCCAGTATCTGGTCCCTGGCTGGCGTTATCAGTGGCAGCGGTTCCGTGGGCGGCGGGCTGGCCGCCTCCGTCAATACCATCACTGGCGGCTACACAGCCGGAATTGAAGGCACGGAGCTGATCGGCACCGACAGCCTGACGGTCAATACCACCAGCTATTCTGAAATCAAGACGCTGGCGGCCTCCGCCGGAGCGGCGGGCCTGGTCTCTGCGGGTGTGTCCAGCGCCAACAGCTTTACCGAGAACACCCTCAGCGCCAAAGCCACGGATGTGAACCTGGACAACACCGCGGCGGATGTCGAGATTACCGCGGCCGACAACAGCACCATCGACAGCCTGGCGGGTGCGGTTCAGGTCGGGGGCACGGCTGTGGGTGCCTCGGTTGCCGTTAATCGCATCGGTAACGACGTGGTGGCCGAGCTGTCCGGTGGCCAGTTCAATGTAGCCGATGTGCTTCTGGATGCCGATTCCCAGGCCCGTATTGGCACTGTCTCCGCCGGTTTGTCTGCCGGTGGCGGTGATGCCGTTTCCGGTTCGGTGTCCGTCAACCTTCTGAATACCAGCACCCGTTCAGAGATTCGGGACGATGCCGATGTTACGGCACAGAACAACGTTGGTGTGCTGGCCGCCAATAACGACGTTCTGGAAGTGTTTGCCGGTGCCGCCGGCGTCAGCTCCGGCTCCTTCGGTGGCGGCGCCTCCCTGGTGGTGAACCACATGCTGGCCAGCACCGAGGCCCTGATCAGCGGCAGCGGTACGCAGGTCAGTGCCCTGGCCAGAGACAGCGGCAGTGTTCTGGATGTGGCGACCGGAGATCTCATCAGCACGCCAGAGCTCACCCGCCTGGAAGATCTCGTTGATATCACCGCTACGGATCTGCAGAGCGACCGTAAATCGGTACGGGGTGTTGCGGTCAATGCCCAGTCATTGCAAAGCGTTTCGACCTTTGCCGTTACGGCTGGCTTCAGTGCGGGCACGGCCGCCGGTGCCCTCACGGGTACCACCAATATTGTCGGCGGTGCCACCCGCGCCGGAATCACCGGCGCGGCCATCAATACAGCGGACGGCGCCAATGCCGCCCAGCAATTGGATGTGAATGGCTCCAGCCACGCCTACACCTCGAACATGGGCATCAGCCTTGCCGGCGGTGCTGGTGGTGCCGGTGCCGGGGTGCTGGTGGTGGATGTGGTTAACCGCCAGACTGAGGCCTTCCTGAGTGGCGTGGATGCCCGGGCCAAAGGCAATGTAACGGTGGATGCCTACACTGGCCTTGGTACCACCGTGATGTCCGCCGGTGCGGCCGGCGGCGCGGGTGGGGTGGCTGCCGGTAGTGGTACCTTTGCCCTGCACGATGCCACCACTCTGGCCTACCTGGATAACGGCACCGATGTCACCGCGGGCGGCCTGATTGTTGACGCTGCAACGGACAACCAACTGCTGCTGGCCTCTGGTTCTATCGGGGTGGCAGGCGGATCTGCAGCGGCCGGTGCCATGAACCTGGCCATCAGCTCTCTGACCACAGAAGCCACGGTGGATCGTGACAAGCGGGACGGCAGTGCCGGTGATTCCGACAGCATTCTATCGGTCACCGGAGACACCCGGATCAATGCCCGTACCGGCAGCGAAATCGACACCTGGGCGGTTGGTGCGGCGGGCGCCGGTGCCGCCGGGGTGGCCGGTTCGGTGACGGCAAACGTGGCCGAAAACCGGACCATTGCCCGGGCCAGCGGTGTTGACCTTGGTAACGAGAATACCACGGGTAATATTGAAGTGACGGCGGCGGATTCGGCGGATCTCAGCAGTTTCGCCGGCGCAATCGGCATTGGCGCATCCCCGGCAGGCATGGGGCTGGGTGCCGGCGGCCATGTGTCTGTGCTGCATTCCAGTGTCGGTGCCACAGTGGAGAATTCGACCCTGCGCACAACGGGGAATGTCACCGTCGACGCCCTGAGCGACTCGAAGATTGACGCCACCAGTGTGGCCGCCGGCGGCGGTGGCACCCTCGGCATTTCCGGTGCCCTGTCGGTGACCTTCATTGGCAGCGGTGAGCGCGGCGATGCCAACGAGGAACTCGACAAGGGCGGTTCCGGTACCCTGAGCGAACTGGATTCGCTGGCCAACGCGGACCGCACCGGTGATGCCGCCGATGAACTTGACGGCGACCAGGTCTCCGCCATCAACTCGGCGGGCACCTACGACCTGCGGGCGGCCACGGACGCCAGCCTCGCCGATACGACGACGGCCAGGATAGCGGATTCCGGTGTCACCGCTGCCGACGTAACGGTAAAAGCCACGGACAAAACCCGCCTCAAGAGCACCGCCGGGGCAGTGGGTATCGGCGGGACCCTGGGTGCGGGAGGCTCGGTAATTATCGACCGGGTCTACAACACCGTCACCGCCCAGGTGGCTGGCAGCTCCAGCCTGACCCTGACCGGTGATCTTGATATTGGCGCCTATGCCCTGAACGGCGACGGTGGCGACGCCATTGAGGCGGATGCCGTGGCCGGCGGTGCCGGTATCGTGGGGCTCGGTGCGGCGGTGGTAGACAGTCGCATCGATAATGCCGTGAACGCGGGCCTGAGTGGTTCGTTGACCAGCGGCCCGAACAGCCCCAGCCTGCAATACACCTCTGTGGAGGCTGAAGACGCCACCTCCATCGAGGCCGATGCGATTGGTGCCGCCTTTGGCGCCGGCGCCGTTGGCGTGGTCGTCGCCACGGCCGCTAAAGACAGTGGCGTGGATGCGCGCATTGAAGGGGCCACGTTCAACGACAGTTTCTCCACTCGCATCGAAGCCGACGGTTCCGGCGCGGTGGATGTACACACCATTGCCGCGGCCGGCGGTCTTGGTGCGGCCGGCGGCGGCTCGGTAGCGACCGCGTTGGACACCTCGACAATTGATGCCGGTGTCTACAATAGCGCCCTCAAGGTGAACTATGGCGGCCTGGATGTTCTCGCCGAAGCCACGCCGGACGCAACGGCCTTTGCCCAGGGCTGGACTGTATCCGGCGGCCTGTCCATTGGTGCCTCCATCGCGGACGCCCGGACGGATACCACGGTAACAGCGACGCTGGATGAAGGCAGCTCGGTTTCCGGCAGCGGCGGCCTGAATGTTGACGCCACCGTTTCGAAAGCCTCTGGCAACGATAACAGTGCCGATGCCCAAGCCGAGGGTTCCTCCGGCGGCCTGGTGATTGGCATCAGCGCCACGTCGGCAACCGCCAAAGGCGCCTCTGATGCAACCGCGCTGGCCGCGGGTTCCCTGGATCTGGCCGGTGACGTTCGGGTATCGGCGGATAACACCAGTGCCCAGTATGCCAGGGCGGATGGATTTGCCGTGGGCGCAGCCTCTGACGGCCGCAACACCGGCACGGCAACCGCCGAGGGCACCACAACTGCCACCTTCAGCGCCACCATGACCGACACCCGTCGGGATTCACTGACGGTGATGGCAGACAGCAAAACCAGAAACCGGGTGGACGCCGAAGCGGGCAGCGGCGGCATCATTGCCGGTGCCTCTACCACTGCCGTCACCAAAGACACCAGCACCACGACGACCAACCTGGCCAACGGCGGAACCGCCACGCTGGCCGATCTGAACCTGAGCGCTACCCATGTGAGCGACTTCAATGCCAACCTGAATACGGTTCAGGCCTCGGCGCTCGGTGCCAGCGGGGGCTTTACCCGCCATGACGTGGACGCAGAGGCCAAAGTCAACGTGGCTGACGGCGCCAAAGTGGACGCCCGGAATGTTGAAATTCGCAGTCTGGCGGAAGCGACCAAAAAAGGCCGGGAATACAGCCTCACCTCCGGCGCCGGTGGCATTGCCAACGCGGCCGCAGCCAGTATTACCACGGACGTCACCCTGGATAGCCTGGTGGACATCGGCCAGAACGCGGCCCTTGAGGCGACCGGCGACTGGCGCGACCCCGGCTTCCTGCTGATCAATGCCGAGGCGAAGTTCGATCTGGAGGACCGCCTGCGCATTGATGCCGGCGGTGGCCTGCCGATCGCCCGCGGTGATGCTTTTATGACCCTGACATCGAACACTGATGTGTCGGTGGGCGAGGGTGCCCGCATCACGTCGGTGGGTGATCTGTCGATCGGTGCGCGCACCGATGCGGTCGCTGAAGTGGCGGGTAACGTCAAGACCTATGGCCTTGCCGGTGCCGCGGATGGCACCACCGACCTGACCATGACGGCGGATAACACCGTTAACCTGGCGGCCGGCAGCTTCCTCAAAGGCTATGGCGATGTCACCTTGAATGCCGGTATGAGTGCGGCGGGCGACGATGGCCGTTACCAGCTCACTGGGCGGATGGACTTGTGGAACAACACGGCCTTCGCCATGAGCGGCCCGGCGGTGGTCAATACCACCCTGGACAACGACAGCAAGGTGACCATTGCCTCTGGCAGTGAAGTGCATGGCGTTCGCGACATTTTCATCAATGCCCGCCCGGGCAATCAGGACCTCACCGCCCGTGGCACGGCAACGGATCTGGCAAAGCAGGCTGTTGAAGGCATAGTGAATGGCCTGGCCGACCTGGTGGGTGCCGAGGAGGTGTCACTGAAGACCATCTCCGGCGATACCCACCGTACCTCCAACGAGGTCGTCACCGTAAACGGCGCCCTCAAAGCCGGCGTGCACAACAAGGAAATTCTGGAACTCGGTTATCGTTTTGACCCCGACACCGACCAGGTAGTGATCGAGGAAGTGCAGAAAACCGACGGCATTTCCTACCGCGTTGTCGACGGCAGCTACAACCAGACCATTACCGAGCGGATTGACGAACTGTATGCGATGCAGGCGGAGTACGCGGCCTCGGAAACCGAGAAACGAGCCTTCCAGGCGGAAATCAATCTGCTGAAAGAAGCGCTGATCGGATTCTTCGTGGATGAGCTAGGCTACGCGCGGGAGGATATCGTCAAGGACGGTAAACTGTTCGCACCCCGGGATCTGCCCATCAAGATCGTGGAAGTGGACCCGGTGATTGCCCGTGGCGGCAACATCAGCGTCACCGGCGATGCCCTGGTCGGCAGTGGCGTACTGGATGCCCCCGGCGATGCCAGTATCACCATCGATAACCCGACGCCTGCGTTCCTCCGCCTGGAAGGGCTGGAAATTCCCAACGATGCGGTGGGTGATATCACCCTCAACGGTTCACTGGTGTCCAGTGCCTCTGACATCGGGGCGCTGAACAGCGGCGATCATGGCAGTGCCGGATTCAGCAGCGTCGTCAGTGGTGCCAACTCGCCGGCACCATCGATTACGGTCGCCAATACCTTTAACCCGTCCGACGTAACGCTGCCGGATCTCAGTGATCGTTCCGATTCCGTAAACTCTCCGTTCGCTGGACTTTTGCCAACAGACATTTTTGTGCAGGGCGATATCCTCAACCTGGGCGGCAGTGTCGATCTGGAAAGTACCAAGGGCAGTCTGTACATCCAGGCGGATATCCGCGGCAACTCCCTCGATATTGGTGCCGGTGCGGATATCCTGCTCAGCTATATCGACGCCTTCCGCCACGTCGGCAACGACCCACGGGGTGCCGACTTCAATGCCGAAGGCTACGACCCGGGCAACTACATTGCCGGCAACAACCTGGTGGCCAGTGCCCGCTATCTGAACATCAATGGCACCGTGCAGTCAGGCATCGCCGACTGGCAAGTGACCATTGATGACGCCGCGAAAGCCGCGATGGACGACGCGCGCGATAACTACAGGGACAATGTGGGCGAACAAATTGTGCGCATCACGGATTCCGACCCGAGCGATGGCATTATCGGCTACCGCTACGATGCCAAGGCCGACCGGATCCTGCTGGACGAGGTGGACGTAGCCGGCGGCTACATGGAGCTGACCGGTGAGATCATGAGTACCGGCAACGGCCAGATCAACGTCCTCGACGGCTATGGCCGGGTGAAGATCAACAACACCACCGGCAAGGCCCTGCAGCTCTCCGACATCAGCCTGGGCGATGACATTGAAGGCGTGCTGCGCATCAATGACACCGACCTGCTTAACCGGGGCACGGCATCCGAGACTACCGTCCTCAACAGCACGATCTACACCCGCGTTGGTGATGATGTGCAGGTCTACCGTGGCCGCTCTGATGAGATTGAGCGCAGCAGCGCCTATCTGGACGAAACCCGGAGCAACACCCGGTCGGCCAGCTACTCTCCGAGCGAAGGGCTGGATTTTGTCTGGCTGGAAGGGCAGGAGTTCTCTGAGACCCGCACCGTGACGCGCTATTCGGATACTGCCATCGGCTTCATCGACAGCGGTAGCGGTACTATCAGCTCGGATACCGGCTGGTTGCCCTCTGGCGATGCCAACCCCATGGAAAATGCCGAGTACGTGGGCTTCAATGCAACGCCGGGCACTGAGGATTTCAGCATTGATGACCCGGTATTCTCTGAGCCACAGACCTGGACGACCTGTGAGGCTCACTTCATTGTGTGCCTTGAAGTGCGCTACTGGCAGAAGCAAAGCTCGACCCGGGGCGCCTTCGAGATCACCCGTAATGTTGCCGACGCGGACAAAGACATTGCCATCAACTTCATCGGCTTCGATGCCGGCGACCTGGATGTGAGCACCGATGCCGACCTCCGGCTCTCGGGCGACCTTCGCAATGCCGCGGGCCGAATCCGCCTGGATACCTCCAACGGCAGCATCACGGCCAGCAACTCCGATGTACTGATTGACGCGGATCGGCTTGAGCTGGAGGCCACAAGCGGCATCGGTGGCCCGGGCCCGCTGTCTGTTGCCGTTGGTAATGGAGGCCTGGATGCATCCACCGTGGCCGGTGATGTCTCGATTGACGGCATCCGGGGCGATCTGCGGGTGGACGCAGTGACCACTGGCAATGGTGGCGTAAACCTGAGCTCCCAGAACGGCATACTCGCCTTGAATGCCAGTGCGCTGGTGCAGGGTAACGATCTCGTACTCACCGCCCGCCAGGGTTCGGTTGGCGCGGCCGGCGCGATGCTGGGCCTCAACAGCGGTGTGGCGCAGGACGGCCGGGTGATTATCAACGCCCAGCAGGACGTGGGCGTGCGGGAAACCAGTGGTGACCTGAACGTCTGGCAGATCCAGGGCGGCGGTGATGTGACTGTTGCGGTCGCTGATGGCGATCTGGTGGATGTGAACACCAACGACGTTCGTGACGAGCGCCGGGCGGATGAGTTGCTCAACCTCTGGAACGATATGAACCTGCTGGGTGCGGGTGCCGAAGCCTCGCTGGAGCAGCAGAAACAGGCATTAGTGACTGCCGGTGAGGCCCGGTACAACCGCTACTGGCAGTTGCGCGGCCTGAGCCGGGATGCTGAAGGCAACATCGTTACCGATGCCTACGATGCGGACTTCGAGTACAGCCTGAGCGATTCGGAGCGGGCTTTCCTGGCCGACAGCAACGGCTGGGATGACGCCGAGATAGCCGCCTACGAGCAGCAGCAGACCCGGACTTACCACGATCTGCATGCCGAGTTTGGCGGCAGCGCCTACGACGAGAACTTCCAGTTCGAGTTGTCGGAGGCGACTGGTGAACAGGTGGCATCCGGTGCCGTATGGACCGAAAGCCAGCTGCGCAACAGCATTTCGAAAGCGCTGATCGAGAAAGACGCGGGCGGATCGCTGGTTAACGAAGAGGCCAACATTATTGGCCAGAACGTATCCCTGGCCGCCGGTAACATAGGCCGCACTCTGGCGGATGATGTTGTGATTGACGTCACCAGCGGCCTTGATGGGGTCAGCGACGAAGAACTCCTGGCGCTGTCATCGGCGGAGTTTGATGACGTCAGCTTTGACGAAGACAACGCCAGGATCATCCGGGTGACCCAGCGGGAGGACCTGGATGTTCAGGCCAGTGGCACCATAACGGCCACGGCAGACAGCGACATCTTCCTCGGCGGCGAAACCGACTTCAACCTGTACAACGTAGACGGTGGCGCCGTTCGCGTGCTGACCGACGGCTCCATCACCACCGCGCGGCCCGGCGAGACCGTGGTCAGCGGTACCGATGTGATCCTCGAGTCGGCCGGCGGCAACATCGGCACCGCCGAGGCACCCATCCAGACCGCGATCACCGGTGACCTGAGTGCCCGGGCGGCCAATGCCCTGTACCTGTACCAGCAGGGCAGCCTGAGCCTGGGCCGGGCCTTTGCCGGGGATAGCATCTGGCTGTCGGTCGCCGGGGGGGATCTGGTCGGCGCCTATGACAACACCGGGATCAATATCATCCAGGGCGGGGCGGTGAACCTGAACGTGAATGGCAATATCGGTTCCGCGACCCAAAGCCTGAATGTCCTGACGGGCGATGGCGAGGCCCTGAACCTGCAGGCTGGCGGCGACGTCTGGCTGGGTGTCGAAGCCAATGACCTGCTCATCGGCCAGGCCGAATCGACCGGCGCCATGGCGCTGAAGGGCGCTACCATTCAGGGTGATGGCGACGCACACCGCATTGCCAGCGGTGGCCCGCTGACGCTCACTGCCGTGGGGGATATCGGCAGTGCCGACCAGAGTCTGCAACTTGCCTCGGCCGAGCCGACAGTGCTCAGCAAAACCGGCGCCCTGTACCTCTCATTCCTCGATACGGTGACCGGTGGCGGCCTGGCCGCACTGGAGG
Organism: Marinobacter subterrani; assembly: GCF_001045555.1. NCBI lineage: Bacteria > Pseudomonadati > Pseudomonadota > Gammaproteobacteria > Pseudomonadales > Marinobacteraceae > Marinobacter > Marinobacter subterrani. Next base: position 2,357,774 of record NZ_LFBU01000001.1, on the reverse strand, counting down.
GCATTATCCGGTTCGACAGCCTGGCGGATGTGACGCTGGACAGCGTGCTGGCCAACGACGGCGACATTGTCGGCAGCTTCGGTGGCAACGGCTCCCTTGGCTCGGTGGAAGCGGGCACCTACGTGGATCTGGCGAGCGACGGCAACCTGGAGGTTGGCAGCGCCAATGCGGGCACCGTCATCAACCTGGTGGCCGATGGCAATGTCAGCGTTGGCGAGGCGTCCGCCGGGGACGACCTGGTGGTGGATGCCGGCCAGACGGCGGAACTCGGACGGCTCGAATCCCTCAGTGGCAATATCGTGGTGGACGCGACGGATGCTGCCGTGGAGTTTGCCAATGCCGACAGCGCCGATGCCGAGATCCGCATCCACACCACCGGCAATCAGAGCCATGGCCAGAAGGACCCGGAGGCGGGGGGGTACTTGAGCGCCGATGGTCTGGTAGAACTGATTGCCGATGGCGACATCACATTCCGCGAAATCCGGGTGGGCAAGGAAACCGACGATCCGGACCTTGGTGGTGATGCCTTCCTGGAATCCTCGAATGGCGACATTTCCGGTAACCTGGTGAAGGCAAGTCGGGATGTGATCACCCGCGCCTTGCGCGGCGAGCTGTTTCTCGAGCGGATTGACGCCGGCCGAGGCTATACCATCCGGGCGGCGCGGGACATCAACGTGGCCATCGGCGGCGATTTCGATTCCCGTTCGGGGTCGCTGGAAGCCGGCCGCAACATCTATCTCTCTACCCTGGGTGTGGAGGGTTCTGACGGCGATATCCTGCTGGGCGGCCTGTTGGCTGAAACCGGCACTGTCAACCTGGATGCTGCCGGAGACATCGTGATTGCCAGCTATGAAGGGGATGGGGTTGCCACTTCCGGAACCATCGAGGCGGGGCAGGACATCATTGCCACGGCTGGCGGCAGCATCAGCCTCGGCAATGGCCTGAACGCCGGTACCGGTGTCTCCCTGACGGCCGCCGGCGCGCTGGATATTACCGGAGACGTGCTTGCCGGTGGTGACTTTGCCGCCAGTGCCGGTGGCAATATCACCGTGGCGGATTCCGTGGATGTGGGCGGCGGCGTTCTGGCGGAGGCCGGTGCCAGTATTTCCATGCTGGATGCGGTTTCTTCCGGGGCGGATGTCAGTTTGCGGGCGGTAGACACCATCCTTGTAGATGTTATCGAGTCTGCGGGCGGGCAGTCGCTGGCGGCGGGCAACGACGTCAACTTCGCTCGGCTGACCGCTGGCGGACCAGTCGCTGTTCTGGCCGGTGACGCCATTTCCGGTGACAGGATTGCCGTGCCGGCCCGGATCAGCCTGCAGGGCCGAACCATCGCGACGGACATCGAGCATACCGGAGCCCGGCTTGATGGCGTGGTTACCGGCGCGGATGGCAATCTCGCCGATGTCGTGTCCCTCGGTATCGACAGCAGCGGCAGCATTGAAATGGCACAGTTCCATGCCGAGCAGGCCACCGTTGCCACCACCACGGACCGTTTTGCGATTGATTCCGGCTGGGTGGGCACGGATCTGTCGGTTATCACCAGCACCAATACCCTGTACATGAACAATCGCAGTTCCGCGGTTCGGGACGTGGATGTTCAGCTATTCGAGCCGGATACCCGGTTCAGCCTGCGCATGCGCGATGGCTGGACCTGGACCGACGCCTATGTCTCCCACTATCGCCCGGGCCACGATGTGCAGAGCCCGAACTACAACGAGAGCCGTCAGGACACCGGCCTGGAAGTCAACGGCGCCAGTGTAGCCCGGAATACGGACCGAACGCTGCAGGGTGGTACCGACGCGATCCTGCGCAGCCTCACCGTGCCCATGGACTTCTCGGGCCCGGTTGCGCCGGCTCTGGAATCGGCCGGTGGTATTGAGGGAAGCGCTGTCAACCTGGACGATCGCCAGGCCACAACAACAATGGAGAGCACGGATGACGAAAAAGAAGTCTGATCACCCGCCGATGGCCCGAAAGGGCCGGGTGTATCTGGCGGGTGTCGGGCTGGCAGTGGGCAGCGGCCTGGTCGCCGCCCAGCAGGCGCCAGCCCCGGACCTGAGAATCCTTGACCCGGCGCTGCAACAGGAGAGAACCCTTCAGAGTGAGGAGTATTTTCGGGAACAACCCCGGGAACTCGAGAAGGACCCGCTCGAAACACCGCCTGCCATTGGAGCGGGCGGTTTGCCGGAATCCGGCGTGACCTTCGAGCTTCGCGAGGTTCGCATCAATAATTCCGAATTACTGCCCATGGCACAGATCCGCGAGCTGATTGCCGGCTACGAGGGCCGGACCGTCACGTTCGGCGACATCAACAAGCTGGTGAATGCCATTAACGAGCTGTATGCCGGCGAGGGCCTGGTTAACGCCCGTGCGTTGGTGCCGCCGCAACAGATACAGAACGGCGTCCTCAGGTTGCAACTGGTGGAGGGCCGCCTGGGTAAGGTGATCATCGCCAACGAGCATTACACGCGGGACCCGGTGGTGCTGTGGGGACTGCCGGTGGAGACCGGTGAAGTCGTTGATGTGCGAACATTACGACCGGCCCTGACCCGGATCAACCGCACCGCCAACTTCAGCCTGAGGGCGGCGCTGGCCGCAGGCGAGGAATCCGGAGAAACCGATATCCGCCTGACCATCAACGAGCAGCCGCGGCTCATCGGGCAGGTTTTTGCCGACAACGCCGGCTCGGAGAGCACCGGCGAGGAACGTCTTGGCGCTTCGCTGGTGGTGAACGGACCACTGAGGATCGACGACCGCCTGACCCTGTTTGCAGTGGGCTCGGAAGGTTCGGTGAACGGTCTGTTCAGTTACGATGCGCCGGTGAATCGCTGGGGCGGCCGACTGGGCGTGCGGTTCAGCCAGGGCGATATCGAAATTGTCAAAGGCCCGTTCGAAGCCCTGAACGTTACCGGTGACTCCCGGGAAATTGCCTTGCGCTGGGACCAGCCCTGGTACTCCGGTGATACGGTCCTGATTCAGAGCTACCTCGAGAACGCCGCGATCAAGTCCACCACGGAACTTGAGGGCGAGGCGGTCAGCGAGTTTGACGTGGATCGCTGGGCGCTGGGCGCGCAAGTCAACGGGTACCTGGGAACGGCCAACTGGAGCTTTCGCCAGGGCGCCGTGCAGGCGGACGTGGAGAATGTGTTCGGAGCCAGTGAGGACTACACCCTTTACGACGGCGATGCGTCCTGGGTGCAGGCGCTGGGCGGAGGATTTCTCGGATTTTTCCGTGGCGGCTGGCAGTTTTCAGAAGACGATACCGTGCCGCCAACCCTGCTGTTCCAGTCTGGCGGCTCGGGCAGTGTCCGTGGTTATCCCTCCGGTGCGGTTGCCGGCGCCGATGGCCTGTTTGCCAGCGTCGAAGGCCGTTACCGATGGCGAGACGGCCTTGAGCCCTTCGTGTTCGCAGACTATGGCAAGGTTGAAGATATCAGCCCGTCCAACGAGGAGTTGTATAGCCTTGGCCTGGGTCTGCGCTGGCAATACGGTGATCATCTGAACGGCGAGATATACTGGGGCCAGACCCTCCGGGACGTGGTGCCAGACCAGGACGCCGGCAAACTGCTGGCCCGCATCAGCTACCAGTTCTGAACCAGAACCAAGACCAAGACAAGAAGGGACTTTTCATGCTTTTTTACCAGCACATTGTGCCCCTGAACCGGGACAATCATCGTAACCTGAAGCTCAAAACCGGCCTGGGGACGGCGGAATTCGCCAAAGAAACCCACTACGTGCCGCTGGCCGGCAGTGAATTCTTCCAGGCGGCCCGGGACTACCCCATTGTTTTTGCCGGTGAATCCGCCGGGGAACTGGGCGCGGTGGCGCTGCTGGGGCTGCGCCAGAACGAGAATCTGTTTCTCGACGAGAACAACGCCTGGCGCGCCGGCTGCTATGTGCCGGCATTCGTGCGGCGCTATCCGTTTGTATTGGCCAGGGGCGGCAAGGATGGCGACTATACAGTGTGTCTGGACGACAGTTTCCATGCCTTTTCAGAGGAAGAGGGGGAGCCATTGTTTGATGGTGAAGGTAACGATACCGAGTACCTTAAGAACGTCATCAATTTCCTGAACGGTTACCTGGCGGAAAGTGACAGGACACTGCAGTTTGCACAGAAGCTGCAGGAACTGGACCTGCTGGTTACCCGGGAAATCCGGGTTTCCAACCGTGAACAGAGGAACTTCCTGCTCCGGGACCTGAAGATCGTGGACGAAGCCAGGTTGCGTGAACTCGACGACGGCGTGCTCGGGCAGTTGAATCGGGACGGGTATCTGGGCTGGATATACGCCCATCTCATGTCGATCGGAAACGCCAGCCGATTCCCGCAGTACATGCGCCAGGACATAGGCGAAGCGGAAATCTCCCGAGGTTGAAGTTATGCGGCCAGTCGGCCGCCTCCCATGATCCGTCATCCGGAGCAGGCTGGTAGTTGGCAAACTCACTGCCTCCGGGGTCAGATGAAAATTTCATCTGACCCCGGCTTCCGTGGCCACCCGCCGGTGGGCCTCCGCCGCTTCCCGAATCCGCTCCATGGTAATCTCCCGAACCGCTTTCTGGCTGGCGCGTATGTGTTGGGTCAGGCGATCTGCGGCGTCGCTGGCCAAATTGGTTCGCAGCGCGTCCAGAATCGCTGCATGCTCCACGTAGGTCGCATCCACCCGATCCTCCCGGGTAAAATCCAGCCGGCGTACAATCCGCAGCCGGTCGGTGATCTCCCGGTGAATCCGCGTCATCTCCCGGTTGCCGGCGGCGGCCACCAGGTCGCAATGAAAACTCTCATCCAGCGCCCGCACGGTGCTGCCCACGGCTCGCTCGGAAGGATGATCCGGGTTCCAGATGGCAATGAGTGTGCGTATCGCCTGCGGTTCCTCATCCAGGGCACAGATTTTGTGCATCGCCGCCCGTTCCAGGGTAATCCGCAGGTCATACAGCTCCTCCACCTGCCGGAAATCAAACGGCTTCACCTGCCAGCCACTGCGGAACAGCACCTCCACGTAGCCTTCCCGCTGCAACCGGTACAATGCCTCCCGAACCGGTGTGCGGCTGGCATGCAGGCGCGTTCCCACATCGCCCTCGCTGAATTTGTCTCCAGGGATCAGGCGGAACTCAAAGATGTCGTCCTTCAGGGCTTCGTAAACCCTGTCTGCCATGGACTCTTTTCTTTTGGTGTTTGTTGCCATTTTCCCGGTTATTCCTCTTGTTTGGAGTTGGGCGCTGGGGCCGGCTGGTGGGGTGAGGGTTTCAAAAGACGTCGTGAACCCATCCATGGGGACTTGAGCGCAGCATCCCTGCTGCGCACACTTTTGAAACCCTCACCCCACCATCCGTCCCCGACTCCCGTTGCCTGCCAGAAACCAATACCGGCACTTTGACGGTTTTACTTTGAAAGATCAGACCTACTTTGCCCGTCAGGCAACCAAGTCACCTTTCTTTTTCTCAAACCGCAATCACCTTATGTCTGGAAGCCGATGGGGGCAGGCCTGTCACAGACTGTGCGCAGCAGGGATGCTGCGCTCAAGCCCCCATGGATGGGTTCACGGCGTGTCTGTGACAGGCCTGCCCCCATCGGCTAAACACCCGAGCAAGCGGCCAGAGGAGGCCAAACTCCCAGGCCTAAATCTTGATACTCAACAAAGGCTCCCCGGGAGTAACGGCCTTGCCGGGCTCCACATGCATGGCACTGATCTCCCCGGCCTGGGTCGCGTTTATCTCGAACTCCATTTTCATAGCCTCCACGATCACCAGCGGATCACCCTCGGCCACGGTATCACCCGGCTTCACCAGGCACTTCCAGATGTTACCGGCAATCTCCGCACTCACCAGCTCCCCGAATTTCGCCAGGTCGGAGACATCCGCTTTCGGTGGCGCCTTGGCCAGTTTATCCAGTTCCGCCGCTTCGCTGTCTTTCCACAGGGCCACTTCCTTGGCATAGGCCGCCTGCTGCAGTTCGCGGAACTCGGCGATGGAGTCGGCGTTGGCGTCCAGGAAGGCCTGGTGGGATTTCAGGTCGAAGGTTTCTTCCTCGATTTTTACGGTCAGCTGGCCGGCGCGGAACTGGTCGCGCATTTCGTCCAGTTCGGCTTCGGTCACCGGGTAGTAGCTCACCTGGTCGAAGAACCGTAGCAGCCACGGGGCGCCTTCAGCGAACTGGGGGTTCTTCAGGTACTTGTTCCAGATCGGCAGGGTGCGACCGACAAGCTGGTAGCCGCCGGGGGAGTCCATGCCGTAGATGCACATGTACACGCCGCCGATGCCCACGGTGCCCTCGGCCGTGTAGGTGCGGGCCGGGTTGTATTTGGAGGTGAGCATCCGGTGCCTTGGGTCCAGGGGCACGGCGCAGGGGGCGCCGAGGTAGACGTCGCCCAGGCCCAGCACCAAATAGCGGGCCGAGAACAGGATGTCGCGGACGGCCTCGCGGCTGGGCAGGCCGTTGATGCGTTGCATGAAGTCGACGTTGTTGGGCAGCCAGGGCGCGGTCTCACGGACCGACTGGCGGTATTTGTCCACGGCTTCCAGGGTGGCGCTGTCTTCGAAGGCCATGGGCAGGTGAATCAACCGGCTGCGCACTTTCAGCTCGTCGGTGGGCGGCAGGGTGGCTTCCAGATCCAGTAAATACTCCATCAACGCCGCCTGGGGCAGGATGCGGGCATCGTACCGCAACTGCAGGGAGCGCACGCCCGGCGAGAGTTCCAGCAGGCCGTTGGGTTGCACGTCGGCGATGGCTTCCATCAGGGCGTGGATGCGCAGGCGGACGCCCAGGTCCATCACGTTGGGGCCGTATTCCAGCAGTATGTACTGGTCGCCGGCCTGGCGATAGGTGACCTCCGGGCGGCCGTCGGTTTCTTCCAGATGGGCGAGGATGGTCGCGGAAAGATCGTTTACCGGAGCCAGGTCCGGTTTCACCAGAGCCACTTCCGGCGGTGCCATCAGGCTCTTGATGGCCAGTTCCTGGCGTTCGGAGAGTTCCACGGCCGTGTCGTTATCAATGGCCACGAACCGGATGGTGTCGCCGGGTTTTACCTGGCCGACTTTCCACAGCTCCGCCTTGGCGATGGTCACCGGGCACACAAAGCCGCCCAGGCTGGGGCCGTCCTTGGTGAGGATCACGGGCATGTCGCCGGTGAAGTTGATGGAGCCGATGGCGTATTCGCAGTCGTGGATGTTGGACGGGTGCAGGCCCGCTTCGCCGCCGTCTGCACGGGTGAACTCTGGTTTGGGACCGTTCAGGCGGATGCCCAGGCGGTTGGAGTTGTAGTGCACTTCCCAGTCCTGCTCGAAGAATTTCTCGATGGACTTTTCGGTGAAGAAATCCGGCGCACCGTGGGGGCCATAGAGCACGCCGATTTCCCAGTGATCCGGGTAGTTCGGAATCAGGTCTGGATCCGCCGGGGCGGGATCGTGTGTCGGTGCCGTGGTGGTGCAGGCCGGCAGGTTGATCTGGCTGATGCCGAGCATGTCGCCGGGGCGCAAGGGCCGGCCACCGTGGCCGCCGAACTGGCCGAGGGCGAAGGTGGAGCGGCTGCCAAGATAAACCGGCACATCAAAGCCACCGCGCACGGCCAGATAAGTGCGACAGCCCTTGATGGCCTTGCCCACCGCCAGAACCTGGCCGGCTTTTACGGTGATGGGTTTCCAGAATTCCACCGGCTTGTCGTCAAGTGTGGCTTCGGTGAGGGCACCGGTCAGGGCGACGACGGAATCCTTGTGGAACTTCAGGCTGGGGCCGATCAGCGTGGCCTCCAGGCCCGCGGCCTCGTGATGGTTGCCGACGATGCGATTAGCAATGCGGAAGGCATAATCGTCCATCGGACCACTGGGCGGCACGCCGATGTTCCAGTAACCCACGCGGCCCGGGTAGTCCTGCACCGTGGTGTAGGTGCCGGGTTTGACCACTTCCGCTACCGAGGGTTTGAACTCGAAGCTCTCCAGTGCGCGGGTGGAGATAATGCCATCGGCAAAACTCTGCTGGGCCACCACCTGGCGCAGGTAATCCAGGTTGGTGGCAATGCCCATCAGCCGGGTTTCCGCCAGGGCGGCTTTCAGTTTGGCCAGGGCGTCGTGCCGGTCTTTGCCGTGCACGATCAGCTTGGCAATCATGGGGTCGTAGTGGGCGGACACTTCGCTGCCGTTTTCCACCCAGGTATCCACCCGCACATCGTCTTCCGGCCAGTGCACGTCGGTTAGTTCGCCGGGGGAGGGCTGGAAGTCTTTCAACGGATCCTCGGCGTAGATGCGCACTTCCATGGACGCGCCGTTCAGTTCTGGCTCGAAACCGGCCAGGTCCGGGCTTTCCCCGGCGGCGATCTTCAGCATCCATTCGATCAGGTCCAGGCCGGTGACAGACTCGGTGACCGGGTGCTCTACCTGTAAGCGGGTATTCACTTCCAGGAAGTAGAATTCGTCCCGATCAGCGTCGTAGATGTATTCCACGGTGCCGGCGGAGCGGTAATTCACCGACTGCCCGAGGGAGACGGCGGCATCCAGCATCTTCTGGCGGGTGGCGGCCGGCAGGTTCGGGGCCGGGGTTTCCTCCACCACTTTCTGGTTCCGGCGCTGCAGGGAACAATCCCGTTCGCCCAGGGCCACCACATTGCCTGCGCCGTCACCGAACATCTGCACTTCCACATGGCGGGCCCGGGCGATGAAGCGCTCCAGGAACACACCGCTGTCGTTAAAGAAGCTCTGGCCCTGACGGCGCACGGTGTCAAAGGCGTCCCGCAGTTCGCGTTCGCTGTTGCAGCGGGTCAGGCCGATGCCGCCACCGCCGGCGGTGCTTTTCAGCATCACCGGGTAGCCCAGCCGGTCGGCGGTTTGCAGGGCTTCGTCCAGGCTGTCCAGCAGGCCGCTGCCAGGCGCCAGGGGCACACCGGCGGCTTCCGCCAGTTCCCGGGCCCGGTGCTTCAGGCCGAACTCGCGCATCTGTTCCGGAGTGGGGCCGATAAAGGCAATGCCATCGGCCTCGCAGGCTTCGGCGAAATCGGCGTTCTCGGAGAGAAAACCATACCCCGGAATAATCGCCTCGGCGCCGGTGTGCCTGGCGGCCGCCAGAATCTGGGCCTTGTCCAGATAGGTTTCGCTGGCGCCGTTACCGGTCAGGGCCACGGACTCATCGGCCAGGGTTACATGCAGGCTATGACGATCCTGGTGGGAATAGACAGCAACACTGCCAACGCCCATGGCCTTGAGGGTGCGAATGGTGCGGACCGCGATTTCGCCCCGGTTGGCGATCAGTACTTTAGAGAACATGGTCTGGAATCTCCTGTGAACCCGGGGTCAGAAGAACGCTTTCTTCTGACCCCTTTTCGAATGTTTAAAATGGGGTCAGATGAAAAGTTCATCTGACCCCAACTTCATCTGACCCCCTTTTCATCTGACCCCCTTTTCATCTGACCCCAACTTCATCTGACCCCACTTTCAGCGGTGATAAACGCGCGCCAGCCACCGAAGTCGGTGACATCCCGGGCGCCGTCGAAGCCGTAGCCTTCACAGATAAAACCGTTTACCCAGCGGCCATCGGCCAGTTCCACGTTGCCGATGCCCAGGGGTGCGGGAATCAGATCCACAAAGGAGCCGAAGGCGGAGGCGGGCATTTCCCAGACTTCCACGATGATTTGCTCACCCTTTTTGTCCTCTCCCTGGCCTGCAGCAACCCGTTTCAGGCCGGGTTTTGGCGGTGTGGTGTTGGGCAGGGCGTAGAGCCGGTAATTGGCGGAGGTGGTGGTTTGCTCCAGCAGCACCGAGAAGCGCTCGGTGAGCTGGCTGTTCAGGGGCATGCCGCTGAGGTGAGCGCCCACCACCGCCACCTGAACCGTGGGCGTTGAAATGGCCGCGCCCGGGGTTTCTTCCGGGCGGTCTTTATCGGTGGCGCCCAAGGGCGTCGGGTGGGCGTTCAGCCACTGGCAGGCCAGGTGCTGCAGTTCGGTGTCTTTCCAGGCGCCGCTGATCAGGGTTACGCCAAAGGGCAGGCCGTCGTCCCGGAAGCCGGCGGGGATCGCCAGGGCGCTCATGTCCGCCAGGTTTACGAAATTGGTGTAGGTGCCCAGCTGGCTGTTGAGGGTCACCGGGTCGGCGTTGACCGCTGCAATGGTGGGTGCGGTAGGCGCAGTGGGTACCAGCAGGGCGTCCACATCGGCCAGCAGCTCATCGATCTGGCGCTCCAGCTCTTCCTTGCGGTACTGGGCCTTGAAGGTGTCGGTGGCGCTGAACTTGCCGGCGTTGCTGATAATGCCTTTAACCACCGGGTTCATAGCATCAGCGTGGCTGGCCATGAACGCCTCCACAGCGGCATGGCGCTCGGCCACCCAGGGGCCTTCGTAGAGCAGCGCCGCCAGTTCCAGCATGGGGCTGAAATCCATGGGAACCAGCTCCACATCCAGCCCGCGCCACAGGCTGATGGCGGTGTTCCAGGCCGCTTCGGCCTGCTGGTCACCGAACCACTGCGGACGTTCCGGAATGGCGAGCCGTCTGATCGGTCCGGGTCGGCGAAGGGCGGGGCCGTTCAGGGGCAGGGCGTAAGGTGCCTTGCGGGAGAAGGCATCGCCGGGGTCGAAACCGGTCATCACCTCAGACACCAGCCCGGCATCGTTGACGGTAAGCGCAAAGATGGACACGCAATCCAGGGAGCGACAGGCCGGCACCACACCCCGAATGCTGAACTGGCCTTTGGTCGGCTTCAGCCCCACCAGGTTATTCAGCCCTGCCGGCACCCGGCCGGAGCCGGCGGTGTCGGTGCCCAGGGAAAACGGCACCAGGCCCCGGGCCACCACGGAAGCCGACCCGGAACTGGAACCGCCGCTGACCACGTCCGGCTTGAAGCTGTTGGGCACCGCGCCGTAGGGCGAGCGGGTACCCACCAGGCCGGTGGCAAATTGGTCCAGGTTGGTCTTGCCGATCACTACCGCGCCGGCGGCCTTCAGGCGGGCGATGGTGGTGGCGTCTTCTTCCGGGGTATAGGCGAAAGCCGGGCAGGCAGCCGTGGTTTCGAGGCCCTTCGCATCAATATTGTCTTTTGCCGCGAACGGAACGCCATAGAGCGGCAGCGCGGCCTTGTCGCCGCCGGCGGCTTCCAGGGTCTGTTCCAGTTCTGCCAGGGCATTGGCCAGGCCGTCGCCATCCAGCAGGGAAATCCAGGCCACGTCTTTGCTATCCAGGCCGGTCAGCAGCTCACCCAGCAGCGCCGCCGGCGTTGCACCTTCTCTATAGGCGCTTTGCCAGTCCTTTATGGTCCATCCGAGTGTCGAAGGCATTGCTCGTCCTCATGTGCGTTATCAACTTGTATACATGTGGAATGGCAATGCCTGTGCCATTTGCGGAAATTTCTTGATAAGCGAGTAAAAACAGTTGGTTAGGGTTTTATCGGATAAAAGCCTGGCCTTGGCGCCTGCCCAGCGCCGGTGCGGGCGCACCAAAACTGAACCGGAAAACAGGGGTTTGGGAGCTGGTTATGGTGTGCCTGATGGTGCTCGGCCGGCTTGTATACTAGATAACTAACTGTTTTGGCGGGATATATAGGGAATGTGGAACAGCAGATGCAGAGGCCCTGGTGCGTTTCATGACGAACTGCAAGCTTCAATCCAAGACCCGACTCAAGAAAAGGACGCGCAACATGAACCTCAAAAAACACGTGAAACTGGGCCTCTCTGCACTCGCTCTCTCCATCTCTTTCAATTCCGTTGCCGCGGAAGACCCCATCAAGGTGGGCATCCTGCATTCCCTGTCCGGCACCATGGCGATCAGTGAGTCCACCCTGAAAGACACCATGCTGATGCTAATCGAGAAGCAGAACGCCGCCGGCGGCATCCTCGGCCGCCAGTTGGAGCCGGTAGTGGTGGACCCCGCGTCCAACTGGCCGCTGTTCGCGGAAAAAGCCCGGGAGCTGCTGGCCCAGGAAAAAGTGGACGTCATATTCGGCAACTGGACCTCGGTGTCCCGCAAGTCCGTGCTGCCGGTGGTGGAAGAGCTGAATGGCCTGCTGTTTTACCCGGTACAGTACGAGGGTGAGGAATCCTCGGAAAACGTCTTCTACACCGGCGCCGCACCCAACCAGCAGGCGATTCCTGCGGTTAACTACCTGATGAACAACATCGGCGTGGAGCGCTGGGTGCTGGCGGGCACCGATTACGTCTACCCGCGCACCACCAACAAGATCCTCGAGACCTATCTCAAGGATAAGGGCGTGGCCGCCGAAGACATCATGATCAACTACACGCCGTTTGGTCACTCCAACTGGCAGTCCATCGTCTCCGACATCAAACAGTTCGGCAGCGCCGGCAAGAAAACCGCCGTGGTTTCCACCATCAATGGCGATGCCAACGTGCCCTTCTACCGGGAACTGGCCAACCAGGGCATCGACGCTGCCGACATCCCGGTGGTGGCCTTCTCCGTGGGTGAACAGGAACTCTCCGGTATCGACACCGCGCCGCTGGTGGGCCACCTGGCCGCCTGGAACTATTTCATGAGCGTGGAAAGCGACGCCAACTACGACTTCATCGACGCCTGGGTTGAATACACCGGCAAGGAAGACGCCGTTACCAACGACCCGATGGAAGCCCACTACATCGGCTTCAACATGTACGTGGAAGCGGTGAAGAAAGCCGGCACCACCGACGTGGACGCGGTGAAAGACGCCATCATCGGCGTGAGCGTGCCCAACCTCACCGGCGGCTTCGCCACCATGATGCCCAACCACCACATCACCAAGCCGGTGCTGATCGGCGAGATCCAGGACAACGGCCAGTTCTCCGTGGTCTGGGAAACCCCGTCCACCGTAGCCGGCGATGCCTGGTCTGACTTCCTGCCGGGTTCCAAAGACCTGATCAGTGACTGGCGCAAGCCGCTGTTCTGCGGAAACTTCAACGTGGTTGCCGGCACCTGTGGCGGCGCTGCGAAAGTGGCTTCCGAGTAACACCATCGTGAGCGTGCGGGGCGGGGCCAGTTCCCCGCCCCCTCGTGAACCAGCTCCACATTCACTCTCAAGGACAGGACGCACCCATGGGCATCAGCCGATCGCTCAGCCAGCTTCTGCTTATCTGTTGCCTGCTCTGGCCAGCCGTGGCTTCGGCCCAGGTGGCGGATTCAGAAGCACAGCAACTGCTCACCACGCTGGCCGACGCCTCCTTTGCGGAAAAGCGACAGGTGGTCAACCGTATCGCCGACAGCGGCGATGAACGCGCCCGCTACTGGCTGGAATCCTTTGCCGCCAACAAACTCGGCCGCATCGAGGCCAGTGGTCAGTTCATCGTTATCCTGGAAAACCGCGGCCGGGACTGGACCGTGGAAAATGCCCTGACCCGGGAAAACCTGGGTGAAATCTCCCGCCGGGACCTGGACACCATCCGGGTGAACAACGCCCTGCGCACCGAGCTGGAAAGCATCCTCTCGGTGATCGACCTGAAAAGCCCCGACGAAGACAACCGACTCACCGCCGCCCGCGCCCTCAAAGGCAGCGTGGACGACACCCTGGCCGAGCGCCTGCCGGAACTGATTGACGCCGAGCAGAGCGAATCGGTACAGGCCGATCTTATTGAGGCCCTGGCCATCTACCGGGTGGAAGAGCAGGGCGATGTGGCCGCCGTGGCGACCCTTTCCGGCAGCCTGAACAGCCAGGCCCGGGCCGCGCTGCTGACCGCCATGCGCAGCGACAACCCGGAACTGGTCGCCGCCGCTGAAGCCGCCATGGAGCGCATCGACCAGAAACTCAAACTCAATCGCGCCGCCGAGACCCTGTATTTCGGGCTCTCCCTGGGCTCGGTGCTGGTACTCGCCGCCATTGGCCTGGCCATCACCTTTGGCGTGATGGGCGTGATCAACATGGCCCACGGCGAGCTGATCATGCTCGGCGCCTACACCACCTGGGGCATGCAGCAACTGTTGCCGGGCCAGCCCGGCCTGGCGCTGGTTCTCTCCATACCCGCCGGCTTCCTGGTGGCGGCGCTGGCGGGCATTGCCATTGAGCGCACCGTGATCCAGCACCTCAAAGGCCGCCCGCTGGAAACCCTGCTGGCCACCTTCGGCGTGAGCCTGATCCTGCAGCAACTGGTGCGCACCGTGATTTCACCGCTGAACCGCACCGTGATTACCCCGGAGTGGATGAGCGGCTCGGTGATGATCAACGAGGCACTCTCATTAACGCTCAACCGCATGTACGTGATCGGCTTCGCCCTGGTGGTGTTCGCCGGCCTCATGCTGATCATGCGCAAGACCCGCCTGGGCCTGGAAGTGCGCGCTGTAACCCAGAACCGTGCCATGGCCCGTTCCATGGGCATCAAGGCCACCAAAGTGGACATCATGACCTTCGGCCTGGGCTCCGGTGTGGCCGGCCTGGCCGGTGTCGCGCTCTCCCAGATCACCAACGTGGGCCCCAATCTGGGCCAGAACTACATCATCGATTCCTTCATGGTGGTGGTGTTCGGTGGCGTGGGCAACCTCTGGGGCACCCTGCTGGCGGGCCTCTCCCTCGGAACCATCAACCAGCTGCTGGAACCCTGGGCCGGCGCCGTGCTCGCGAAAATCATTGTGCTGGTGATCATCATCCTGTTCATTCAGAAACGGCCGAAGGGGCTCTTCCCCCAGAAAGGCCGAGCGGCGGAGGGCTGAGTTATGGCGGTATCACAGAACTGGCTGCTCCGGCCGTTTCAGGAGCGTTCCACTCAAATCTTCCTGGGCGTGCTGTTTGCCGCCCTGATCATCGTCAGCGCGTTGCACCTGTTCGTGCCCCAGGACAGCGCCCTGTACGTGAGTTCCTACACCGTCACCCTGCTGGGCAAATACCTGTGCTACGCCCTGCTGGCGGTGGCTGTGGATCTGGTGTGGGGTTACCTCGGCATCCTCAGCCTGGGCCATGGCGCCTTCTTTGCCCTCGGTGGCTACGCCATGGGCATGTACCTGATGCGCCAGATTGGCGACCGGGGCGTGTACGGTGACCCGATCCTGCCGGACTTCATGGTGTTCCTGAACTGGGACACGCTGCCCTGGTACTGGCACGGCTTCGACATGGCCTGGTTTGCCTTCCTCATGGTGCTGCTGGCCCCGGGCCTGCTGGCGCTGGTGTTCGGCTTCCTGGCCTTCCGCTCGCGGGTAACCGGGGTGTATCTCTCCATCATCACTCAGGCGCTGACTTTTGCGTTGATGCTGGCCTTCTTCCGCAACGAGATGGGCTTTGGCGGCAACAACGGCCTCACCGACTTCAAGGACATTCTCGGCTTCAACCTGCGCACCGACGCTACCCGCCTCGGGCTGTTTATCGCCACCGGAATCGCCCTGGCCTTCGGCTACGTGATCTGCCGGGGCATCGTGACCAGCAAGCTGGGCCGGGTGAGTGTGGCCTGCCGGGATGCTGAGGCCCGTACCCGCTTCCTGGGTTACCGGGTGGAGCGGGTGCAGCTGTTCGTGTTTGTGGTCTCCGCCATGCTGGCGGGCGTGGCCGGGGCGCTGTACGTGCCTCAAGTAGGAATCATCAACCCCAGTGAATTCTCGCCGCTGTTCTCCATCGAGATCGTGGTGTGGGTAGCCCTGGGTGGCCGCGCGACCCTCTATGGCGCGGTGATCGGTGCCATCCTGGTGAACTACGCCAAAACCGTGTTCACCGGCATCATGCCGGACGCCTGGCTGTTCGCCCTCGGCGGCCTGTTTGTGCTGGTCACCGTGTTCCTGCCCAAGGGCATTGCCGGGTTGTTGCAGAAACGCCGCCGAGCCCAACCCGATGACGACACACCCACCGGGCAGGAGGCCACCGCATGAGCATTTTTCAGGAACTGGCCGACCGCGAGCATGTATTTGAGTTTCTTACCCAGGTGCAATCGCCGGTGGATGTGCGCCACGGCCCGATCCTGTACCTGGAAGACGTGAACGTGAGCTTTGACGGCTTCAAGGCCATCAACAACCTCAACCTCACCATCGACGACGGTGAGCTGCGCTGCATCATCGGCCCCAACGGTGCGGGCAAAACCACCATGATGGACATAATCACCGGTAAAACCCGGCCGGATACCGGCTCCGTGTGGTTCGGCAGCCGCCACAACCTGCTCACCATGAACGAGCCGGACATCGCCTCCCTGGGCATCGGCCGCAAGTTCCAGAAACCCACGGTGTTCGAAGCCCTCACGGTGTTCGAAAACCTGGAACTGGCCATGGCGGCGGACAAGCGGGTATTCCCCACGCTCACCGCCATCATGAAACCCGAATACCGCGACCGCATCGACGAAGTGCTGGAAATGATCGGCCTGAAGGACCTGCGGGACCGCCTCGCCGGAATTCTCTCCCACGGCCAGAAACAGTGGCTGGAAATCGGCATGCTGCTGATGCAGAAACCCCGACTGCTGCTGGTGGACGAACCGGTAGCCGGCATGACCGAGCAGGAAATGGAGCGAACCGCGGAACTGCTCACCAGCCTGGCTGGCAAGCAGTCGGTTGTGGTGGTGGAACACGACATGGGCTTCGTGCGCTCCATCGCCCGCCAAGTGACCGTGCTGCACCAGGGCAGCGTGCTGGCCGAAGGCACCATGGACCAGGTCTCCAACGACCCGGAAGTGATCAAGGTTTACCTGGGGGAGGAGGCGTAATGCTGAAGATCCAGAAGCTCAACCAGTTTTACGGCGAAAGCCACACCCTCTGGGATCTGGCCCTGGATGTACCCCAGGGCCAGTGCACCTGCGTGATGGGCCGCAACGGCGTGGGCAAAACCACCCTGATGAAATGCATCATGGGCGAGGAAACCACCAAGAGCGGCAGCATCGAATTCGCCGGCGACGTGGAGCTCACCAAGAAGAAAATTGAAGACCGCTCAAGACTGGGCATCGGCTACGTGCCCCAGGGCAGGCAGATCTTCCCCCTGCTGACCGTGGAAGAAAACCTTCGCACCGGCCTGGCCGTACGCAAGGACGGCAGCAAGAAAATTCCCGAGCGGGTGTATGAGCTGTTCCCGGTGCTGAAGGAAATGCGGCACCGCAGAGGCGGTGACCTCTCGGGTGGTCAGCAACAGCAGCTGGCCATTGGGCGGGCGCTGGTGATCGAGCCCAGGTTGCTGATTCTGGATGAGCCGGGTGAGGGGATTCAGCCGAATATTGTGGCGCAGATTGGGGAGGTTATTCGACGACTCATCGAAGAGGATGGGCTTACAGTGCTGCTGGTTGAGCAGAAGCTGCCGTTTGCGCGGAAGTATGCGGATCGGTTTGCGATTCTGGATCGGGGGAGGAGGGTTGCTGAGGATGAGATTGCTGGGTTGACGGATGAGTTGATCAAAAAGCACCTGACTGTGTAACCGCGTAGGTACTCTCCTGTCCTGACAAGACTAAAAGACTTATCTTTCAGAACTCTGCGCTGAGCGATGCTTGGCGCAGAGTTTTTGTTTTTTTGTAACCTCAACAGGAATTCGGTGCCAAGTTGGGCTAAGGTA
The DNA here is from genome assembly GCF_001045555.1 of Marinobacter subterrani. Taxonomy (NCBI): domain Bacteria; kingdom Pseudomonadati; phylum Pseudomonadota; class Gammaproteobacteria; order Pseudomonadales; family Marinobacteraceae; genus Marinobacter; species Marinobacter subterrani. Next base: position 2,340,379 of record NZ_LFBU01000001.1, on the reverse strand, counting down.
GGTACCTATACGCTACGCACACACCGATAGTTAGGGATGACGACCGATGAGCCTGTCTAAGCTGTTTGGGCCTTTTTCTTGCCTTTTCGTGTTTCGATTCCCGTCAAAAGCTGTGCTTGGCCTTCGCGATTGGAGAATTTTGACAGCTTCGTTATTTCGATCATGAAGTCGTCATATGATTACGAGGAAGGTTATGGTGGTATTTATTTAAAGCACTGATTAAATAGATAAAAATCACATTTCGATAAGTGTCGTGTAGGTGGTTTGTGGACGTCAACTTTATGCGGAAACGAAGCGCTCAGCCCAATCACTGTTATGCAGATAGAATATCGACTAGGGATCTTTATGTCGGTTGAAATAGAAAGTTATGTAAAAGAGCTAAAGTTGCCTTGTTTACTGCATTTTACGCAGCTCTCAAATTTGGAAAGCATATTGACGGATGGGTTGCTATCACGTGATCGGATTGCGGGCTTAGCAAACCCGCCAGGGATTAATGATGAGCTAAGATTGGATAATCACACGAATACGATCTCGTTATCTATCGCCCATCCAAACAGCCAGATGTTTTATAAATACAGAAGGGAAAAAGGGGGAGATTGGTGTGTAATAGGCATCCACCCTAGAGTCCTATGGAGTCAGGACTGCCTGTTCTGTAAACACAACGCCGCAGATGCCAGAATAAGTGGAATACCGATTAGTGATCTAGCCGGAATATCTGCTTTAAAGGGTATGTATGATGAAATTCCTGGACATGAATCAAGATCTGATCAGTGTTTGAAGATCTATGATCCGACAGATGTACAGGCAGAAGTTTTAGTAATTGATTCTATCGATTTGTCAGATTTTATAGGTGTAGTGTTTCCTAGCCGTCAAGCCAAGAAAAATTATTCAGAGCTGTTGGGCGATATGCAGGCACAAATTCATGCCGAAAATAAAGGATACTATGCTGCAAGATCTTACAAGCGGAAGTATCAATAATGGCTGTTCGACCCCTTTTTATTCCAAACGAAGAGTTTGTAGGAGTCACTGAAAAGCTAATTGATTTTCAGTGGTTTCCCGGTCTATCCGCATCACAGAAGAAAAGGTCAATTGAAGCTCTGCATTCTGTAGTTCATAAATTGGGCTACAAGAGAGTGCTCGAAATATCAAGTAAGTCCGAAATTGAACTGGGTGTTAATTTAAGTGCCTTTAACTTGAAAATAAAGACTAGAAAATATGGAAAGGAGTTCACCGTCGAAACCGCTTTCCAGGGGAGTAAAGTGTTTGAACGAGGAGGGCCATACAAAGATCTCTTTGGCCTAGATTCACGCGCTGCGAAAAAAGACATCCGGCTTAAAGAGTCTGGAAATTTAGTTGGGTTTGAGTTTTTTGGTAAGAAATTTCCGTTGATTCCTCGCACATACTTTTATGACTGGATTTATATAAATGCCCTTCACCGGAATGTTTCTTTATCAGATGAGGTTAAAAGTTATCAGTGTTTTACAGACATTGAGTTTAATCCAAAAAAATCAATAAACTGCCAAGCTCACGCAGTTGCCTTGTACCTAAGCCTTTTTAATCTTGAATTACTAGAGGGTGCATTGGAATCGCCTGAGTCTTTTCTGAGATTCACTAAAGAGCATTATGATAATCAGCGAAGAAATATAGGGGTTCAAGATAGCCTTGTATAAGTTGCCTAACAAACGCATGTTGTCGGATTTTCTGCCGCTACGCAGGTTCATATTAATTTTCCGGTGAGCAAAGTGTTAGGTTGTCCTGCTAATGAGGCGGAAGTAATAAATATAAAAGTGATCAATATGGAAAAATTAAAGGCGATTAATTGGCCAAGCCTAGTAGCTGGCAAGCATTCATGGATTGAAGATCATTTCAAAGTACACTCCGTTCTTGAGGACAAGAAAACCGTTTGTCGATTCTTCTCACTGGACTTTTCAGGCACTCAGCAAGAGATGCTTTCTCTAACCGAGTCACTGGCTGAATCAATCGAACACTATGTTTTTGATAAGAAGCAGCTAGCGAGCTTCCACAAAGAAGGAAAAGTTCCATTCCAAAAGGCGATGAGATTCTTCGGAAAGACAAATCCAGATATGGATGGTAAGTACGGAGAACTTCTCTTGTATCTTCTAACAGAAAAATTTCTCCACACACCTCTTGTGAGCCACAAACTATCTCTTATTACAAATACGAACGATCAAGTCAAAGGCGGTGATGGTATTTTTTTTGGTGACTATAAAGATGAATTAGCTATTTTAATAGGGGAGTCCAAGATTCACCAGGGAGCTGCGGGGGCCATGGAAGACGCACTAGAGTCACTGGATAGATTTTACGACAACTATAGTTCCGGTCAACTAGGGCATGAGATGTTCATTGCTCGATCAAATATTTCGGAGAATTTTTCATCATTAGATGATGCCGAGAATCTTTATAAAGCGTTCACCCCGGGCACTGAACAGTACAAAGGTTGCGTCAAGGCGCACCCCGTTCTTCTGGTTTTCGAATCAAGTAAAATTAGTACGATTGAAGAGAAGGCCAAAAATAAAGACGAAGCAGAGAAGATGTTCAGCGAATGGCTTACTAGCAGATCAAAAGAAATACAAAATCTTCTAGATGACAAGTTAAATAAATACCCAGAGTTAAGGAAGATATACATCGATGTATTTATTGTGCCTTTGACTAATGTATCTAAGTTCAAAAACGCGCTCTATAGAGAAATTCACGGCGTAGACTATGTATCAAATGAAAAATAAATGATATGACGCAGATATATTCTCAGGCAGCAAATCATGAAGACTTTGTTCGAGTTTTTGACAAGCTATTGGAAAAGCTATTTCTAGAGGACAAAGTAACAGATAATGTACAGGTTGATCTTGATAATGAAGAGATCAAAAAAGCTACCTGGCTTGCTTCGATAGCTGCTCTTAGTGACGATGACAAAGAGCGCAATATGGCAAATGCGTTTGGAGCGCTACTTCATCTGACCGATAGAGAAAATGAAATATACAAGCGTGCATGCTATATCCTCCAATCAAGAACTGGAAATCTGATAACCAGCAGCCATATACCCAAACTCTTCCACAAAGATAACACTCTTAGCGAATATGGAACGTTACTAAACTTCGAGCTGGCGGCTCACAGGGCACTGCTAGAGCATGAATTCTCAGATGAGACAAAGATTTTTTTCACTGAGTTTCAGAAAAAACTCTGGGAGTCCCTTAACTCCGGAGAGAACATAGCTATCTCGGCCCCAACATCTGCGGGTAAATCTTTCATCATAAAAAAATATATTCTGGAGCTAGTAGAAAGTGGCGCAAAGAATATAGTTTTCATAGTACCCACTAAAGCACTGATAAACCAAGTGAGCAATGTACTAAAGAGCCAGCTCCACGAAAAAGCGCATGTATATACGACCTACATAGAAAATCAGAAAGATGATCTAGCTACTATCTATGTGCTAACTCCAGAGAGATGTTTGAAACTTCTACAAGATAAAAATGTGGCAGCACCGGAACTGATGTTCATGGATGAAGTGCATAATATTGAAGCTGGTTCTAGAGGAGTTATATTTGAGAACATCCTATATCGAGTGATCTCTATTTGGGCTTCTACCCAAATTGTCGTTGCAGGGCCATTCATAAGCTCACTTTCAGATAGCATTAAGAAAATCTGTAATATCTCTATTGTTGATCATCAAACACTCTCTTCACCAGTGTTTCAAGTCCGATCAGCGCTTACTTTTTTTCCAATCAAAAAAATTGCTAGATACAAAATATCGAGCCCAACTGGACGAACTCTATCAGGCGAGATTAAACTGAAAAAATCCCTGTATTCGAAAATTAAAACAAATAAAGGGGAGGCGCTAGAGGTTATTGCGGATATTTTTTCTCCTGAGGACCATAATATTTATTATGCTCCGAAGAAAAATCTTGCAGAGAAATGGGCGAACAAAATTGCTCCTATTATCGCCTTAAAGAACCCAAAAATTATCGAAGCAGCCGATTCTAGAGTTAAAGATTTAATCGATTTCTTATCTGAAGAAGTGCATCCAGATTACTCTCTAATACGAACTCTCAGGCTCGGAGTTGCTTATCACCATGCAGGGCTTCCAGATATTGCAAGGCAAGAGGTAGAGGAGCTCTATTCGGAGTCTATTATCAAGAATATTGTTTGCACATCCACCTTGCTACAGGGTGTGAACTTGCCAGCGGACAGACTCATTGTCATAAGCCCTAAAGTGAATTCTCACGATATGCCGGCCTTTGATTTTCTTAATCTTCTTGGTCGCGCAGGCAGAGCCAATACAAAGCTTTACGGTGAAATCTACTGTATTGATGTTGTTGATGATGAATGGGGAAGCAAGAAACTTGAAGCTGAGGTAAACAAAACTGTTGATACATCTTCGAACCTTTTCCTTCAGAAGAATGAAGATCACCTATCAGAAATTGCTGATATGTCAGAAGATCAGATACGTGATATGACAGATGATAAAGATATTTACAGCAATCTATCATATTTAAGGTCGATCTTTAGAACTGATAGAAATCACTTCGATAGGATTCTATCAAGCTCAGGGATTTCGATAGAAAGCGCTGAAGATTTTTCTAAAAAGTTAGAGGCTATGTACAAATGTATTACTATGCCTCAGGAACTTATAGCAAAAAATCCGTTTATTGATCCTATTTTGCAAAATAAGCTTTTCGAAGCGATTCAATCCGAAGGTATTGGAAATTGGCTGATTAGCAAGAAGCCCATGACCAAAGGCGGTAGTGATTTGGATTACGTAACGTTCCAGGAAAAAAGTTATTACTTTCAGCTATGGAGTGTTTTCGACAGGCTCAATGAAATTTTCAATATAGAATATGAACTCAATAACAATGGTTATGCGAAAGACAATTACGTTAATATAGGAAGGCTTGTAAGAGATGCCCATCGTTGGATGGCTGGAAAAAAACATAAATTCTTCATCCTCGATCTTATCGGAGAAAACATTAATGATGAGGCAGAAGTCGATAAGGCAGCGAGGAGAGTTACTAGTCACATCAGCACTAACTTAACGTTTATTTCTGTTAAGTACCTTATGCTCTGGTCTGATATGGTTTCGTACTTCTTGAGCGAAGAAGAAATTGAAGAGAATGCCTACATCCTAAATTTGCATTCTATGCTTGAAATGGGCAGCTACGACCCTGTTGTTCTAGAACTAATGAGCTGTGGAATAAACAGATCTGTTGCACTTTCAATTGCTAGCAAGATCAAGAAGGTAGGGGGTTCTGCTGAAAAAGCACTCGCTACTATCAATAAAGATAAACTTCCTAACATCTTTAAAAGGCATTTGATGAAGGCTGGATACTAGTTGGCGAAGTACTCTGTTACTCAATCTAACAAGTGACTGTGGTGTCAGTTCCATAATTTAAGCAATATTACCCCGCCATGAATCCTGGTTTCTGATCGTGGTATTGAGCACCACAATCATCTTTCTCATCCAGGCGATCAAGGCTGCTTTCGGGATTCCCGCCAGGTTTTCAGGCGCTCGCAAAAGTGTTTGAAGACAGGATTGCACTGGATGGAAGAGAGTATGGCCATGAACATGACGGTTCGAACGCTGCGGCGGCCACCTCGTATCCTCCGAAACCAGGACAGATTTATTCCTCCGGACCGGCAGTAACATTCATGGATGAGCTTGGAAAATTAGAGCCGTCCCGGTTTTGCTAGGATTATGACTCCAGAAAACCGGGACAGATCTATTTTCAGCCCCGGTTTTCCCTAACATTGGCGGCTTTTGAAATCAGGTTGCTAAACCAGCGGTATTGAGTTGAATAGAACTGGCTTTCGGATCGGGTCTTTTCCTGTGCGCTACACTTCCAGACAACAGTTATCTTCTCAACTGTCAGAGTGGGGGAGTCACAATGCAGGACTACGAACTCTATTACTGGGGCCTGCCCTTTCGCGGTAATTTTATTCAACTTTTTCTGGAGGAGGTTCGGGCGGATTACCGCAAGCTGGATGCCAGCGAGGTCTACCCTGATAAAAACCTGAACATCCGGTACCCCGGGACTGTAACCTGACGTCTGAAAACAACAGATGTGGACCTGGAGTCCTCTATGAAAACCGCCCAACGCCGTGGCAGTTCTCTTTCCAGCCCTGATTTTGCGCGCCTGCACGGGGTCTGGCGTTCCCGGGGTTACGGCAATGTGTTGCTGATCGAGGAGGATTGGTACACCCTTTTTGAAGAAACCAGCATCAGCTGCCTGAAGATTCATGCGGGCAGTATTGAAGAACTTGGCCACTATTACGAAGATTTGGCGGTATCCCCTGGTGGCCAGGCGTTCAGTGCCCATCGGGTAACTGGCGTAGCACGCATCAGATTCCGTCGCCTGAAAGGATTGCCCGCCAGTGTCACTGAAAGTCACAGGCACAGGGCAAAGGATCCGCAATACAACTTTGACGTTTTCTGGCGAACCTTTCACGAGCAATACGCCCTGTTTGAACTCAAGGGCGTGGCCTGGGACCGGGCGCATCATGACTATCTTCCCCAGATTAACGCGAACACATCACAGGAAACGCTCTTTGTCATCATGGTTGCGATGCTACGGCCCCTGAAGGATGGCCATATTCGTCTGCATTCACCCTGGGGTCATTACAGCGCAGGTGCCCAGCCGGCGCTCTTCAGGCGGCTGACACAGGAACTTGAAGACGCCAATGATGACCGGGAGCTCACCAGCTACCTGGGCGATCTCAAAGAGTCGGCGCGTGACGTGATCCATGAGGATTATCTCGCAAGCGCCGTTAGCCATGGCGGCAACCGGCTGGTGGAGTGGGGGCGCCTTAATGACCTCATCGGTTACCTGAACATCCGGGCCATGGCCGGCCAAAGCGGCAAGTCAGGCAAACCGGCTGCGGATCTCAGTGCGGTCGATAGTGTGATGAAGAGCGTGCTGGCAGATGTTGGCGAGCTCCCCAATCTGGTGATCGATCTTCGCAATAATGGTGGGGGGTACGATGGTGTCGCACTGCGCTTTGCAGCGTACCTGATGGATCGCAAACGGCTGGCTTTCACCAAGTCAGCCCGTCATGGCAATGGATTTACCGGAAAGCAGTCTGTCTATGTCACGCCTGCCAATGAGACTTACCAGGGCAACCTGTTTGTGCTGACCAGCGAGCTAACGGCCAGTGCCGCAGAAATCTTCGTGCTCTCCCTGCTGCAGCATCCCCGTCTCACCCTTATTGGCGAGCCTACCCAGGGCATCCTTTCCGACACGCTCGAGCGCCATCTGCCAAATGGCTGGCACCTGACCTTGTCCAATGAAATCTACCGGGCCTACGACGGTGAGATATATGAAGATGTCGGCATCCCGCCACACATCCGTCTCAAGTACCTTGGCCGAAAAGGGCGCGAGGAAGGCAAAGACCCGATGCTGGAGCGGGTCATTAAGCTGGTCGACAGACCCGTTTTGTGAATGCCCTCGAAAAACGCAGTGGCTCCCTCTGGGAAGGACGCTACAAGATCTAAAAAATCGATCTGTCCCGGTTTTCGCCGGTTTTAGAAAAATGGATCAGTAGAAGAATAGATGGCTGGCATTTGCGTACCTAAATAGGTGCGCTTGATTTGCGCCAAGGAAGGGGGTGTATGACGTTGGGGCCTTTCACTATTATGTCGTTTTGCCACCCGCCTTGGCGCTTTCTGATACACTCAAGACGTAAACCCCGTAGGCGAGCGCCATGTCACCTGATGTAACCAAACATCCTGATATCGAGAAAATCAGCGAGCTACTCGCCGGTTTTCCACACATCCGGCTTGCCGCTCTCTTCGGCTCCATGGCCCGTGGTGCGGCCCGGCCAGACAGTGATATTGATGTTGCCGTCCAGGCGGACAAGGAACTCAGCGCGGATGAGCGTATTGCGATAACAGAAGCCATTGCGCTGGCTTTCAACCGCCCGGTTGATCTGGTGGACTTGCGCACAGTGGGCCAGCCTTTACTGGACCAGATTGTCAGCACTGCGGTACAGGTGATCGGAACGCGCCACCAATGGGGCGATCTGATCTATCGCAATATCATGGAAAATGAAGACTTTGTTCCCTATCAAAAACGCATACTGGAAGGCCGGCGCAAGGCATGGATGAGCAACTCGTAGCACAGAAACTGGAGTCCCTCAGGCGGTGCATTCAGCGGGTGGAATCCCGACTACCCGAAAGCCTGGATGCTCTGCTGGTTGACCTGGATGCGCAGGATATTATCTCGCTGAACCTCACCCGTGCCGTGCAGATGTGCGTTGATATTGCCTCACACTGGCTTGCAGAGCACGCCGAAGCCACGGCGCCAAAAACCATGGGGCAGGCGTTTGAAGCGCTGGCCCAGTCCGGCGTTATCGATATCGAACTGGCTGCTCGCATGCGCAAATCCGTCGGGTTCCGGAATGTCATGGTTCACAACTATGACGATGTGAACTGGGAGATTGTGTACGCCATCTGCACCAGGCATCTCGGCGATTTTCGGGCCTTTGCCAAGGTGTTTTCGGATTTAATGGCGTAGCGTGCGTTCACCAACTTAAATGTCCCCGAGCCTCCTTCGAAAGCCCTCAGAATCGAGAAAGTCCGACCATCCGCAGCCTCCGGTTTCGAGGGTGTTTTCGGTACCAGAACTGATGTACTGCTTGCCAACGGTGTCGGAATATTTGACCAGGAGAATGTCATTGTTCGCACCTAATCGGTAATGACCCAACGATAACCGGAGAGGCAGGCGCCTGGAATTTCATACCATCATAGGCGGCAGTAATGTATTGGTCAGTTTGAGCGCAGGCCGAGAGAGAGGCAAAAGTCAAAGCGATTAGCGGGGCGGGGCTTTTCATATCACAATCCTTGTTTTGCCAATTCCATTTTGTTGCGGAAGTTCACTGCGACTCGTTGCCGGCAGGTTTCTACGACCGGCTGACTGACAAGTACCGTCGTAAAAAGGAGTGAGGCCTATGTTATCGCCTGCTTTTGTTGAGATAAGAGATGCGCTGGCCCAGGTGCCGTTCGTGGCTCATATTGAGACTCAGGATGACTATCAGCAAGCGTTGGAGATGATGGATCAGTTGGTGGACGACTATGACGCCAACAAACTGCTCATTGAGATTCTGGCTGCCAGCATTCAGCGTTGGGAGGACCAGGCTGCTGAGTTTTCCGGCTTTAATGCCACTGTCGCGGCAACGGACAGGGGGGTTGCTGTACTTAAAACCCTGATGGCTCAACACGGTCTTGGGGTGGCGGATCTGCCGGAGCTGGGATCAAAAGGCAATGTGAGCAAAATTCTCAACGGTGCTGAAGGAAAAAAACTGACCCGCAAACATATGGAAGCACTAGGAAAGCGGTTTGGAGTGCCTCCGGTACTTTTTTTCTGAGATTTTTGTAGTGGTTCACTCATTCTGGTCACATTTTCGGACCTGGCTTTCTCTGTCATTCGCAGGCCCTCTGAGATCGTTATGCCGCAGCCGTTGCAGAGCAGGATGGCAACGTCTCCCTCAAATTTCACAATGGCGTGTTCGTATTTCATAAATCCGTCCACGCCCGATTTTCACTCACACTCTCTCATCAAATTACGATGCCCGCGTCGGGTCAGACTGCTGGTCAGCGATCATCGCTGGTAAGCTTTAACCGGAACTCGCCGGGAGGAGTGCCCTAATGCGATCGCCCTCCGGTGATCGATTCTGAGGCTACATGCCAATGTCTCTTCGTATATGGTCTGAGAGACAACGAAGCTCCTCTTTAGCTTTCCGTCGGCTTTGCAATGTCCTCAAAAGAGCAAAGATGCCTGTTTTGAGTCGATCTGCACGGTTTGTCGAGCGTGTTTGAGTCCGCGCTTCTGACGATGTCGCGGATGAGCCCTTTTCACCATGGTCCCTGTGTTTGCCCATAACCTTGCCCCTTTTTTTGCTTAGCGTCTTTGAAGTTGCAGTTCTCACATCGGCAAAGGTGTAGGTGTCACTCATTCCAGAAAGGCTTTCGGGCTTCCTGTTCGGCATCGATTCTCGAGATACCGATGTCTTTCAGCATGAAGTCAGATAGGCAGGCAAGTTGTCGGCGAGTCCTCCAATTCATATGCCATCGGCTGATTTTATGAATCAGACGGTTTTTAACGGCTTTACTGCTGTGAAGGTAATTGGCTGCCTGAGCAGAGGAGGAAGCGGCTGACCTTGCTGATGTGCCTTGGCTCCTTGATGAATCCATTGATATGCAGGGCTCATGGACCGAGTTTCAGAAGGCCTTGGGCATTGATATTCCTGACATTGCTATCAAACTGGCCGTGAATGAGGCATCTGCGCAGGTAGAAGCGGTCCTTGCCGGGCGTGGCATTTCTTTGGTTCGTCACACTCTGGTCGCCGATATGCTGGAAGCCGGTCTCCTGATCCGGCCGATCAACTTTTCGATGCCCGCGGAGTATCACTATTATCTGGTCGCCCCGGAGGCCAAGTTCAGAACCGAAAAGGTCAGAGCCTTTGTGTCCTGGATTTCCTCCGAGATTTCCTGAAGTCATTTTTTGTACCAGTCGCAGACCAGTTCGGCCGAAAAGTACCGGTGTTCTCCGGGCTGCTCTGCCACGAAGAGCTGGCCACCGGAACTGTAGATTCCGCCTCGTTGGCGCACAGTGCCAGTTCAGTATCCAGCGGATCTATGCCCTCCAGTCCGTATTCCTGAAGCAGGCGCTTTTTCTCGGCCAAAATGGCCTGATGTTCAGTGGCGGGGAAGAATACTTCCATCCAGTATTTTCGAGGTAGCCGAAATGGTGCAGCGTGGTCATACTCGCTGAGTGACGTTAGAGCTCTGCTTGAAAAGTCCCCTTCGGATTAAAGGGTCCTGTCGATCTGCAAAGGAACGAAGACCGGGACCGAAATGATTAAGCCCAGGCTCGGGCCTGCCCAGAACGAGGCGCCTTGGCCGTGAGGGTTTTGTGACTGTTCCTCTATAGAGTCTTGACCGGGCCGTGACGGCCCTGTGACCTTGCCATTGCACTCTGCATTCTGACGCCGCCGGTGTGTTGCCCATGGGCTCAGCGACGTCGAACAGTGAATGTTTCCAATAAGGAGAATGCATAATGAAAACCCTGACAGCCACACTGCTCGCCCTTGGCACCGCCTTGGCCATGATGGCCCCGGCCCATGCGGATGAAATGGGTAAGGACGACATGGGTGCGGAAAAGAAGATGATGCAGGCTGACATGAAAGACGACGGCATGGACAAGGACACAAAGCAGGCCGACACCATGCCTGACGAGATGAAAGATGAAGGCATGATGGATGACGGCATGCACAATGAAATGAAGGATGGCATGAAGAAGGGAAACATGGACAAGGAAGCGATGGAAAAGGACATGATGTCCGACGAGGAGAAGGGGGCAATGTAATGGCCGGCAGGTTGTCACCGGCCGATCGGGCTGGTGACAACCTGCCTGTCAGTAAAGAGAAGTAAGAGGTAGCCGTTTAACGATGCAGCCAGGTATTCCCGTCACTGGACAATTTCAAGTATCGGGACAAATGGTGGGTTATCGACATCGGCGGCAATCATTTGAGGATGGTTGCCTTCATTGAATTTCGGGATTAATTCTCGTGGTTTCCTTAATGGTGCAGCAGAGATTTGGCCTGCTACCAACCTGTTCAGCACTTCGGTTAACATTGGGTCTGTAGGCACAGAATGTGTGCGAAAATAGATCTGTCCCGGTTTCACCGCCGATACGCCGTACACCGCTACCATTACCGCAGCGGCAAAAAGCCTATCCGGTAAGTCACTGGCAAACGACTACGTCTGGCAGTTCAGAAGCGGGATCGCGGCTGACACTGACGCTCCCACGGTAGTCTCTACAGACCCGACTGGTGCAGCGACAGGCTTTGCACTCAACCGAAACATTGATGCGGTGTTTAGCGAAATACTGGATCCTGCCAGCGTTAATTCAGACAGCTTCACTCTGAGCATGGGTGGAACAGCCGTACAAGGTAGCGTCAGCTACTCGAACAAGCTGGTGACCTTTAACCCCGTAAACAATCTTGCTGCCAACACCCTCTATACCGCGACATTGACAACGGCGGTAACAGATCTCGCGGCCAATGCGCTTGCAGCCGGTTACAGCTGGACATTTGAGACCGGAGACACCGTCGCGACTGGTCCGGAACCCGTCAATCTCAGAACCGCCGGAGATTTTGTGATACTGACTAAAACCGGTATTACCAACGTGTTTCAATCCGCTATCACTGGGAACATCGGTGCCAGCCCAATCACTGCGGCGGCCATGAACAGTGTTTCTTGCGATGAAATAACTGGCATCATCTACGGCGCTGATGACGCCTATGTCGCCAGTGCTGGTGGCAGAGCGTGCTTTTCCGGCACAGCACCAGACAACACACTGGTTGCCAACGCGGTACTCGACATGGGAACGGCCTACACTGACGCAGCAGGCAGAACCACCCCTGACTTTACTGAACTGCACGCAGGTGATGTGAGCGGCAAGACACTGGTCCCAGGTCTTTATAAATGGGGTACAAACGTGTTGATCAATACGAGCGTGACGCTTGCGGGCAGCGCCAACGATGTCTGGATCTTCCAGGTAGCCGGCGATGTACTTCAGGCAAGTAATACCCAAGTGCTTTTATCAGGCGGGGCGGTGGCGGAGAATGTGTTCTGGCAGGTTGGCGGCGGCACCGGTGTGGTACTTGATACAGGTGCAAGTTTCAAAGGCATTGTGCTCGCCGAGAAAGGCGTAACGGTTAAAACAAGCGCAACGGTTAACGGCAGACTGCTGTAACCCTGGAAATGAACACCATTACAGCGCCATAAAATGGATGCCCGATAAAAAGGATGAAACCAGGACAGCATTGTTAAAACGGCACACCCATTCAGTCGTGTTAACAGTCTGAACAACCGGAGCTACAGAGTCAGGTATTGCCCGTTGCCTTTCGCGGGGCCCTCATTACCAGACAGCTCGATCGACAGAAGGCAGCTTCGGCTGCCTTTTTTTATGGTTCATTGCGCAGGAAAGTAATGTCCTGATTGCTGCCACTCTTCTGGCTGGCATTGGTCTGAAAGCCGCCGTAAGCAGTGTGGTGCTGGCGAGCGTCCTGCCGGCCCTTGAAGAAAAATTTGTCTGACATGCTGAGATCCTGATGGGAATAATGCCCGAGCTACTGCCGGGTGGAGTCTTTTAGTATGGTTGTGGGAACGGAGATATAGGGAAAACCGGGAGGGGCTGATTTCCTGTCCCTATACTATGCTTTTGACACAGCTTTTCACCTATCTAAATATCCCCAAGCACTCTTCGAAAGCCATCAGAATCGAGAAAGTCAGATTCCAGCTTGATCAAGTTATCGTTGCCGGACTGAAAGAATACAAACGAGGATTCTGAATCAGACAAGAAGTAATAATAGGCTCGATCCCCGATTTTCCAGACGCCCGCGTCCGAACTGGGCTGGGGCTGGTTTTCATCGGCATCAAGCTGCTGATTGAACACTGGTATACCATTCCCATCAGCTGGTCGCTGGCAACGGTGGCAGTCATCATCTCGGCAACCATGCTGATCAGCTGATACTGGACGGACCGGCATCAGGAAAGCTGACTTGCCTGCAAAAGCCAGGACAGAGCTGTTTTCTCGGAGTTGAAACTAGGAGCCAGGGCCATGGCTTCCGGCAGATGAATCGAATCGGGCGGCGCTCACTAGCAGGAAGCTGACTGGCGACGAAAAGTTTGTCGAATTTCCTCCAGATTTCAGTCTACCCTTGATTTCATAATACTGCGGAAGCGAGGGACTTGGCTCGCCAGTTGAGTTCAGTCCTGGCGAGCATGGGGATCAAGCGGAAAAGTTGCCGGACGAAGAAGTTGATACGACCGCGGAGCCCTGTTGCTGGTCAGTATTGCCGGACAGAGCCTGGCTGATCGCAGCATCGGGATGGGCAGCTTCGATCGTCGCTAACAGTTCGTATCCGCGTTCATCAAGGCTTGATGCCCACAGCCCGTTGGCATAATTGGAAAAAACCACCCAACCCACCATAAAAGCCACATTGAGGAGCAATGAAAACACCCCTGCCTCAAAGGTAGGCAGAGCATCGTGGACCAAGCCTTCAACCAGGTAGCTTATAGCTGTAAGAGAAACGAGAAAGCCCAATAATGCCCAAAGGCGCTTGGCCCCAAGCCAGAAAATTCCGAAGAAAAGGCAGGGCCAGGAGAAGCCCACTTTCACGGCTTTGGTTGAGCGATCAGCGTGTTGGTAAACGTTGAAGGTATGCAAGGACATGGCAAATTGATTCCTTTCAAAATTGAGGGACGTTACTTCAGGGATCAGCATCAATAATTTTCAGGATCCCTGGCCCGCCTTCCTGACGGGGCGACAATTGTAGAACGTGCCGAAGGTTCCGTGCAACGGACCCTATAAAAACCGGGACATTCCGGGTTCCAGGTCTGATCCACGTCACTACCCTGATCCGCAGGACGGCTGATATTGGCCTCCATATTCCGGAGTTTTCCGGAACACGGAGGCCCAATGAACTATTCAGACAAGGTGACTGAACTTGCCGCCTGGGCGACCTGCGATGGGGCGACGTACAAAATCCACAGCGGCAGAGCAACTCTGAGCTTCTTCCAGTGCCTCTTAGGCGATGGCAGCCATACCTTGGTTAACGGATTCCGGCGGCTTGCCGGCAAACTATAGAATGCGGGTAGAAGTTCTACTTTGCTAGACTGTAAAACTCAGTGAAAGAAAGGGAGGAACTCTTTGATACAGTCAATGGCAGGTTGGTGGATCTGGGCGGTTTTTGCGGCTTTTATCCTGATCATGTTCGCCGTGGATCTGTTCGTGCGCGGAAGCGTGCACAAGGTCTCCATGAAAGAAGCCGCGATCTGGTCGGCAGTGTGGGTTCTTGTCTCTCTGTTGTTTAATGCCGGCCTTTGGGCATACCTTTACAGCACTGAGGGCATCCAGGTTGCCAACGAAAAGGCGACCGCCTTTCTGACCGGTTACCTGATCGAGAAATCCCTCTCTGTCGACAATGTGTTTGTCTGGTTGACGTTATTCAACTTCTTCGGAATTCCCGCCGAGCTCCAGCGTCGGGTTCTTATCTACGGCGTTCTGGGCGCCGTGATCATGCGTACGGGCATCATCCTGATGGGCACCTGGCTGGTGACCAATTTCGAATGGATTCTGTATGTTTTCGGCGCGTTTCTGGTATTCACCGGTATCAAGATGGCCTGGGCGGCGAACAAGGAATCCGATGTCGAGAACAATCGGTTTCTGCGCTGGATTCGGGGCCATATTCCCATTACCAAATCACTGCGCGGGCATCACTTCCTGGTTCGGGAGCAGGGCCGTCTGTGGGCGACGCCGTTACTGGTTGTGCTGATCATGGTGGAGATATCCGATCTCATTTTTGCCGTCGACAGCATCCCCGCGATATTTGCGATCACCCGCGATCCGTTTATTGTCCTGACGTCCAATATTTTCGCAATCCTGGGGCTGCGGGCCATGTATTTCCTGTTCTCCGGCCTGGCCGACCGCTTTTCACTACTGGATTATGGGCTGGGGCTGGTACTGGTGTTCATCGGCATCAAGCTGCTGATCGAACACTGGTACACCATTCCCATCAGCTGGTCGCTGGCAACGGTGGCAGTCATCATCTCGGCAACCATGCTGATCAGCTGGTACTGGACGGACCGGCATCAGGAAAGCTGACACGCCTGAAGGGAAAACCGGGACAGATTTATTATTTGGGCACTGGTCAGGCATGAGCCAGCGCCCTCACGCAACGGCGGAACAGCTCTGCCGAGAAGTACCGGTGTTCGCCCGGTTGCTCTGCCACGAATAGCTGGCCACCGGAACCGTAGATGCCGCCCTCGCTCATCTCAAAAGGCCCGTGCAAGGACGTGGGCTTTCATATTGGTTCGCCGCCAGATGAATTGATGGTGGAGGTTAATAAAGTATCACTGGCAACCGGGGAACAAGAGGAAGAAGATAGGTAACATCTCTTGAACATGACCTTCGTTCATGGAAACCGGGACCGTATGCCCCCTGGCTATCACGTGCATTCATGAAGGGTGCGCTGCCAATGCTCGATCATATTCATGCATTACTCTCTTCCCAGTCTGCCTTGCGAGTTGGCCTTCTTTGCGCGCTGATCTTACTGGTTATTGGTGTTATCGATCAGCTGACAGGGAACGAAATTGCGCTGGCACTTTTTTATCTGATTCCCGTCGCCATTGCGGCCTGGTACCTGAGCCGACGAGTAGCCTTCCTGATGGCCCTGGCGGCCGCTATTGTCTGGCTGCTGGTCGACCACACGTCCGGTCAGTCGTATAGCCACCCGGCAATCGCGTTCTGGAACGCCCTGGTTCGATTAAGCTTTTTTGCTCTGACGGTCTATCTCATGTCGATAATTCGACAGCTCCTGGAAACCCAGACGGCACTTGCGCAGATGGATAGTCTGACCGGCCTTCACAATGCCCGGTCGTTCGGGCAGGCATCTGCATCGGTTTTCGATATTGCCCGCCGCCATGGCCACAGTTCGGCGCTGGGCTATATCGATATAGACGGATTCAAAGGTGTCAACGACTCGTTTGGCCACAGTGCCGGTGATGAAATTCTGAAGGCTGTAGGCTGTGCTCTGACCAAGAGACTCAGGGTCTCCGATCTGGGCGCCCGGCTGGGAGGCGACGAATTCGCCATACTGCTGCCTGAAACCAGCATGCTCGGCGCACGCAGCTTTTTTAAAGATCTGCACGCAGCTCTTTTGGATTTGGCCGAGAGTAACAACTGGCCCATAGGATTCAGCGTGGGGGTGGCCGTGTTTCCGTTTCCACCGTTGAATTCCGACGAAGCTGTTCGCCTGGCAGACGACCTGATGTACAAAGTGAAACGCTCTGAGCGGAATAGTGTCTTATTCTCTGAATTCGACGTAGAGGCCAAAAACACCGTGAAAACCGGGCCATCCATTAGCCAGTTGTAGTCAACAGGTTAATGGGTGCCCCGGTTTTAGCTGGCGTCATGGTCCAAGTTTATCTGGCTCCGACTGATTACGGGGCGCGGAGGAATAGCAACTGACTCTTGCCTGGCTGGCGGTCGCTGGGTGCCGGGGTTAAAAAGTGTGCCTGCTGGTGAGTAGTCAAAGACGCTCAGCCCAACCAGGCCGGCAGTACAAGCAGCGCTTTCGCAATAGGTGTTGGAGAGAATGATGGCATCCAGATCAAAGCCGCTGAACTTACCGGGGGACGTTCAGGGCGCATATCTTCTTCGATGATCAGGATGTGTACCTGGAGCCAGCTGCCAGATATACCCCTGCGGGGAAGGTGCCTTACAGGTCCGGGTCGCCTTTGAAGGATTCTGAGAAACAATAGAGAATTTGGGCATTGTAGATTCTTTGTTTACTATTGCGGACCAGGTTGCCAGTGACGGCAGCCATATAAAATGGATAAACCTTCAAGGACGGAAGGAATAAAGGAATGAGCAAGAAAGTCGTATTGTTGGGTGATATGGGCACCGATCATGAGTGTTTCCCTCCCACACCCGTTATCGCCGGCTCCCCCAATGTGCTGATTGACGGCAAGCCCGTCGCCCGCGTTGGCGATTCCCTCGCGCCTCACTCCAAGCCCAAACACCCTCCCCACCCCAGAGCCATTGCCTCAGGTTCGGCAACGGTGCTGATCAATGGCATTCCCGCAGCGGTGACTGGCGGTTCCATTTCATGCGGGGGTGTGACCATCGGCAGTGGCAGCGTTGTGATTGGGGATACGCAGAAGGTACCGTCGAACCTGGCTACCATGTGGTCCGGAGCCCGATGAGCAGAACGCAGTTGTTGACTGCATTGTACGGAGACGCATCCGCAAAGCCGGATCACTTTGATCGGTTGAACCCGGGCCTCGGCGACAGGGTTCTGCCGGGAGAGATGATTGTCCTGGGTGACCCGGAAGGAAAGGCGTGCACCACGGAAGAAGCTGATCTGATGGAGGTGGCGGCACAAGTAAATGCTCAGGTTCGGGCGCTCGATCCAGGCGAGGCGCAGTTTATCGTCGATTACTACGATCTGCTGGAAGCGGTCACTTCGACAGGGTCGGCGGGTTTGGGGGCTGGCGCAGTGATGGTCTCGAAGCAGATTGGCAGCATTGAAAAGACACTGAAAAGCATTGAGCGGCTATACCAAGACAGTTACCGGAAGTATGGGCATCTTAATCATTCCGGGTTTTTCGAGAGACGGCGGGCACTTTTCAGGAAACTGGATTTCGCTCTGGGTAGTGTCGCACGCAAGGGTATGTCAATAGACAGCGATGAAAGGCTCAAACGGGCGCTTGGGTTGTCATCCAAGAGTATCGTGCATCATTGGAAGACTTCAGGGGTTGGTGCCATTCCAGGTTACACCACGTACTATGAGCGACTGGCAAAAGGTGCCCGATATGCCCGAAACGTCGGCTATGTGGGGATTGCTCTGGATGCGACTATCTCGGCGTCAAAAATCAAAGAAGCATGCACCACTGGAAGCGAGAGCGAATGTCAGGTCGTTGCTTATCAGGAGGGAGGTAAATTTGCTGGTTCGCATGCTGGAGGCAGTATTGGTGCAACCGTTGCAGTTTCGGCTTGCACAGTCTTCGCTGTGACTACCGCAGGAATAGGTGGTATTGCTTGTGCCGTCATCGCTGGAGGGCTCGGCGCAGCGGCTGGTGGCCAAGCTGGTGGAAACACTGGTGAGGCCATTGGCGAAAACCTCAGGGAGGTTTTTCATGAGTGAGGAGCAATGGACAGAGTTAGCGGCCATCACAGGTGCTGCTTCTCTGGGGCTTGGCATCATTCTGATGTTCCTGATGGTCACGTTTTTTTTCCGAAAAACCGAGGAAGTTGAACGGAGAATTGCAACGCCGGGCAAACAACTGGATAGCATTCGCATCATCTGGGGGAACGGCCCAATTGGTCGTTGGATGAGAATTTCGCATGTTTACATATTTTTTCTATTCCGAAACCTGCCACGAATCGGGCCCCGGATCGAAGCCAGAATGGGTGACGAGAATGAACCGCTTCCGCTTTCGCTGAAAATGTGGGTGATTTTGCCTTTCTCCGTGTATGCGGTCCTAATGGTTCTGTTCTTTTTCACCGGTTGGTACCTGGGAGCATATGACTAGAGAAGGTGCTCGGGGCCTCGTTCCCGATGATCTATCATACCTGGGCTTTCGGCTCGGATGCCTGGGGGCTCACAGTTTTCGCGCTTCTTGATCCTGAAGAAATGCCGTGGAGTCCTTTCGACTCTGATAGCCTGGCGATCAGGCCTGCAGTAGCGTATTGGCTTTTAACGCATTCCGACTGGCCATATGAGCGATGCGGAAAAGCGATGAGCGCGATGGGCGGCTGTTCGCAACCCCTGATCAATTTCGTGGGCGCATCGTTAGATACACACGATGCTGATTCGATCATGAGGAGACGTGGTTACGCGTTGCTTCGACATTTTGCGGCAAGGGGAGAGCCCGTTAACGGCTATTACCACGGGCTTGCACCGGTGCATGAGGCGGTACTGAACGCCAATAATGACTACCTACATGCATTGCTACGCCTGGGAGCGGATCCGGAACTACCAATTGATAGCCCCGAAAAGGCTTTCCACGGTTTTAACGCTTTCGAGTTTGCCGCGTTCTTGGAGTCGCGGAATCAAGAGGCTTATCGAGACGTCCGGAGAGAGCTTGAAGCCTATGCTCATCAAACGCGTTTCTCATCCGGGGTCTCGAACTGATTAAACCCGGTTTTTACAGTTGTCGGAGAAAAATTTAAGCCGTCTACGCTGACAGCTTCAACGACCATGCAGCTGCCCCACATAAGCAGCGATAAAAGCAGTTTCCTGAAAGGCCTTCAACCCCGTGTCGGCAAAGGCAATGGGCAGCGGGTTGGCTGCCAGGGTGGACTTGATCAGTGCCGGGGGCAGCATGGTCACCGTCAACTCAACACTGCTGATCAGTTGAATGGCCGCTTCCATTTTAAAGCTGATGGCGCCGCCGGCAAATTTGCCTTTGGGCATCCGTTCTTTGATCGCGACACTGCTGACGCCGTACTCGGCCATTAACTCCGCAAAGGCCGCCTGAAACCGCTGCAGATCTTCACGGCTATGGTTTTTCGGCAGTGACAATTTGCGCACCTTGCACTCCGGCAGGTTGAACTGCCCCCTGTCCATATTCAGCAAACACACCACCGCATCGCTGCCAGTCAGCTCAACTCCGCAAACAATCATAGCCATTGCCCTCTATGCCCCGGCTGTCGTTAGCCGCAGCACTTCTTGAATTTGAGTCCGCTACCGCAATTGCAGACGTCGTTGCGGGAGGGCGGTTTTACCGTGGTGACCGTTCCTCCTTTATTCAGGATAGCGGTGAGCTCGTTGATAGATTCAACGGCGCCCTCGCTGGTATCAACCGAAATACTCGCGTGCAGCTTCGCCCCGGCCACCTGAGCCTCAACTTCCTGCTTGCGTGCTTCACTGGTAACCACCAGCGTGAGCGGATACTTCAGGCTGCCACTCTTCTGGCTGGCGTTGGTCTGAAAGCCGCCGTAAGCGGTGTGGTGCTGGCGTGCATCCTGCCGGCCCTTGAAGAAAAATTTGTCTGACATGCTGAGATCCTGGTGGGAAGAATGCCCGGGCTACTGCCGGGTGGAGTCTTTTAGCATGGTTGCGGGAACGGGGATATAAGCAGATATAGTTTTTTGAATCGAGAAAGCCGGGACCAGGAGAGACGGGAAAGATCTGGTTTCCAGGCCATAATGGCTTGGGTTTCCTCCAAAAGGCGTTACAAAAATCCTAAGGCACTGAAGTAAAGACTGATTTATCGTTCAGATTGGATTGTTTGAAGGATGCGAAACAAGGATGTCTGAGAAATGGATTTGAGCCCGGTTTACCAGCCTCTTATTGCTGCCGTCTGGTATCTGTTACCTCTTGCCATCATAGCGGGCCTGATCAAGTCGCCCTTGTTCAAAGGCAAGTTTGGCGAGTTTCTGGTGAACCTCTCTGCGCGGTGGTTCCTGGATAAGTCCCGCTACCATCTCATCAAGAACGTTACCTTCGCCACGGAAGATGGCACCACCCAAATCGACCATGTTCTGATTTCGGAGTTTGGGGTCTTCGTTGTCGAGACCAAAAACATGAGGGGCTGGATCTTCGGTGGCGCTCATAAGCGCACCTGGACTCAGAAGATTTATCGGTCCAACCACAAGTTCCAGAACCCGCTGCACCAGAACTATAAGCACGTTAGAACACTGCAGACGCTACTCGGGCTGGGTGACCATCAGATGCATTCGGTGGTGGTGTTCGTGGGGGACAGCACCTTCAAAACGCCTATGCCGGAAAACGTGACTCAGGGGCTCGGGTATATCCGCTTTATAAAATCCCACCGGGAGTTGGTGCTGACCCCGGAGCAAGTTGCGGAGGTCCGGGAAAAGGTGGCGTCCGGTCGCCTAAAGGCATCGTTCGCCACCGATCAGGCCCATGCTCGCCATGTAAGAGGCTTGGTGGCCGAGCGCTACGGTCACGTGCCCCGTCGGCGGAGCAGGTGGCGTCTCAAGCTGCTGGTATTCCCGGTCTTGATGCTGGGAGTCGGTGTGATTGGAGTGAATGCCTATTCGAACTTTGTCTCTGGGGCGATGGCAATAGCCACTAAAAGGAACGCTGAAAACAAGGTTCAGGTCGCACCTCAGCCTGTTCCTCGTAAATCGGTCAACGAACACAGCACTGATTCGAGAGCTGTTGTGCCGGCGACTACTTCGGGCACTGTGGTTCAGCGTGTTCACAAACCTCCTTCGGAATTGTTTCTGGCACGGCAGGAATGTAACGCCTTAATCGCTGCCGCGATTGGCAATCGGGATCCGCGCCTTCTCAGAGACAGGGATAAAGCGTGTACTCGGTATAAGGTTCTGCAAGGAGAAGTGCTTTGAATCAGAAAGGGTTACTCACTGCGTGGAATGACGCCAAGGGGTTTGGTTTTATTACGCCGGAGGTCGGTGGTGAACGGGTCTTTGCGCATATCAGCAGTTATGCCGGCAGGGGCCGGCCGGTTTCCAATCGCAAGGTGACATACAGCATTGCGACGGATGCTCAGGGTCGGCCAAGGGCAGGGCGCTTTCAATACGCTGGAGCGGCAAAGGTTGGCGCCAGCATGGCCCCGGGGTTCTGGGTGGCGGCTGCAGTGGTGCTGTTGTTTTTCATCACTCTGGCTGGACTGTTCTATCAGAGGTATCTGCCTGTCTCTATTCTGGCTGCCTACGGTGGGGTGAGTCTGGTGTTGTTTGTGATGTATTGGATCGATAAGCAGGCGGCGCAGCGGGGTGGCCAACGCATCGCGGAGAACACGCTGCATCTTTTCGAACTGTGTTGTGGCTGGCCCGGTGCACTGGTGGCCCAGAAGGCTTTTCGGCACAAGACGCGGAAGGGCAGCTATCAGTTCGTTTTCTGGCTGGCGGTCTTGTCCAATCTTGGCGCTCTGGGGTGGCTAGTTGTGGCCCCGGAAGCAATGAGCTGGCGTCAACAGTTGGGCTTTGATTTGTCGAAGTCGTTGCAGCCGCTTATCTGGTAGTAGACAACGGAAAAGCCTTTATCGGTTTTCCGAATCTGGATTAATTTCGGAGCATAAAATCTTGGACCCGGTGAGTTTGGTGTTCTCCGCATACCTGAATACCGTGCAGACGACGGTATCGAATCATTTCAATGAAACCAGAAACCTTGAGATTACTCCCGTCGTTGTCGAATACGAGGGTACGCCTGTCTCATACCAGCATCAGCTATGGCGAGTGCGTCCGGAAAGTGTATGTGCGAATTACCAGCAAAATATCAGCAAGTTCTCCAAATGCACTGTTAAGGCCTCAAAGCTATTCAATGCCCTTTGTCTGGAGTTGAAGCAATCAGGGGTAGAAGGCTTGCGGCAGGTGCAGGTTCAGAATATGTACTGTAATGCTGCGGTGTCTTTCAAACCTATTGTTGCCAATATCGGTTCCGCACAAACGCTCTCCGGGCTGGAAGAGGCCCGGCGGGCGTGTAATGCGGCGACGGTTGCTGCTATGGGAAATAGCGACCCCCAGTTGGCGCGAGAGCGAGATAAGGCTTGTGAGGTTTATCGCGATTTGAAGAACCAGTGACATTAAGCTCTGAGAGCCAGGCATTTTTGCACTTAGTCGGGACTCGAACTTAACCGTTCCAAACGCGGCCTGAGCGTATTCACAAAAGCGTTTACAACGTCCGAAAAATAGGGTTTTGTGTTTTGATCTGGGTGCTCATGCGCACCCAGATAACAAACGCAGCGAAAGGCTCCGATTATGCACGTGGATAAAGCGAAGAAGCGTATTGCAAAGCAGGTTAAGAAGGGCTTTCACGGCTATCCGTTAGTTTCGCTGGAGTACTTTGGTAAAACGCCGGATTCAGCCAGCGAGGTTGTGATTTCATTTACCGAGGAAGAGGGCGCGGAACCCCAGAAGCAAACGTTTGTGAGTGGCGGTGACGCCCGGGAAGACGAAACCATTCAGTCCACCCTCCTGAAAATCATTGAGCGGGCGGGTGCCAAAACGGTGATTGAGGTCAACGGTATTTCCACTCTCAGTGAAACTTGATTACAGACAGGCCCGGACGTCGTCCCCAAGGGCAAGCTCACCCGCTTCAACCACCCGCATTGTGATTCCTCCGTGCCCGCGCATGGCGTTGTAACCGCCGGGCCCCAGTGACGTTTCCATTTTGCTGCAGGGATGGCAAAGCCCTGTGTATTCCAGCACCACATTGCCGATTCGGAATTGCTTGCCCTTCAGGGCCAGCAGGTTCAGGCCAGACACCACAATGTTGCGTCGGAAAAGCTCGGGTGCGATGGCTTCACGTTGAAGGCAGGACGCAATGGCTTGCAGGTGTTCTTGCTGGATCAGGGCGACCTGCCGTTTGCTGGTTTCGCGGCCTTTGAATCGGTCGCCTTCCAGGCCTTTTCCGGGTGTGACCGCCACGCTTTGGAGTGCTTCCATGGCCTCGCCACGGGCGGGGCTGATGTCATGACTGGAATGATTGGCGCTACTGGATTTGATTGCAAACCGTCTCAAACCACTCTTAGGCTGACCTGACAGAGAGCTTAGGAGCGCCTTAAGTTTTCAGGCGACCTGCGTTAAGGCTCACTTAAGAAAGAACCTCTAAAGTCAGGACCCATGACTGCATTCCGGTGAATTCGAATTCCACCGGCACCAATCAATACCCTGAAGGAACAGACAATGCCTGAATCCGTTCGCGTGTGGGATCCGCTGGTCCGTATTTTTCACTGGTCCCTGGTCGGTTGTTTCACGTTTTCCTGGATTACCGGGGGCGAATGGGATGATCCCCATGAAATCTCCGGCTACATCATCGCCGGGCTGCTGACCTTCCGGGTGATCTGGGGCCTGATTGGCTCTCACTATGCCCGTTTCCACCATTTCGTCCATGGCCCTAAAACCGTCCTGAATTACCTGGGTGATATCGCCGCCAAACGCGAACGTCGCCACCTGGGCCACAACCCGGCCGGTGGTGCCATGGTGATTCTGCTGATGATTGCGCTGGCAGCAACGGCATTCAGCGGCTGGCTCCAGACCACCGACATGTTCTGGGGTGTGGAATGGATGGAAGAGACTCATGGCTTTCTGGCGGACGGCGTCATGGTTCTTGTGGTTGCACACCTGGCCGGGGTGTTTGTAGCCAGTCGGCGTCACGGTGAAAACCTGCCGCGCGCCATGATTACCGGCAAAAAACGCGCTGCGTCCGGGGATGACCTGGCCTGAGCGTGACCTTTCGTTTATCACTCAAAAAAGGAATGACCATGAAAGCAAAGACTATCACCAAAGCACTGGCCCTTGTTGTTGCTACCTCCGTGTCCGGAATGGCCCTGGCTGATCCGCAATGCACCGAAGCGCCCAAGTCCTCCTGGAAGGATCAGGATATGTTTCGTAAATCCCTGGAGGAGCAGGGTTACAAGATCAAGCGCTTCAACGTGACTGACACCAACTGTTATGAAATCTATGGCTGGCAGAAAGACGGAAAGCGTGTAGAAATCTACTACAATCCGGTTAACGGCAAGCCCGTGAAGGAAGAAATCGGCGACTGATCGAGCCGACTGGCAGACGATTTGATGTACAGGGTGAAACGCTCTGAGAGGAACAGCGTATTATTCTGTGAGTTCGATTATCCGCTTCCTTTGCCTGGCTCAGGCTATCAGCAGGGAGGAAGCGGGTGATGGCAGGCTAAAAAGCCGGTCGATAAATCGCCGTTCGGAAATGAGCCGCGACCTATTTCTCCGGGCTCTTGATGTAGAGGGTATTCTTGTCCCGAACACTCATCTCAAACAGCTCGCTGGCCCGGACCAGATCACTCAGCTTCTTGTACCCGTAGTTAACGGGGGAGAAGGAGCTGTTATTGGAAATGTAGGTGCCAACCGCGCCGAGGTGCGCCCAGCCGTCGTCATCCGCGGTTTGCTCCACCGCCGTGCGCAATGTCCGAACCAGAACCGTGTCGCCCCGAAGCTCTTTGCGCGTTCGCTTGGCGGTGGGCTTGGGTTTGGCAGGCCCGCCAGTCTCGCTGTTATCCGATTCTTCGCTCTCTTCGCGCAGGTTCTCCGTGTAGATGAACTGGGAACAGGCGTTCACAAACGGCATTGGGGTTTTGCGTTCGCCGAAACCAAACACTGGTAGCCCTGCCTCCAGAATGCGCATCACCAGGGGCGTAAAGTCGGAATCACTGGTCATCAGGGCGAAGGCATTGACGTTGCCACTGTAGAGCAGGTCCATAGCGTCGATGATCATGGAGGCATCGGTGGCGTTCTTGCCGGTGGTGTAGGCGAATTGCTGCACGGGGCGAATGGCGTTGGCATGCAGCTTTTCGATCCAGCCACCCAGTTGCGGGCCATTCCAGTTGCCATGCGCATGGCGCACGTTGACGGCTCCGTATTTGGCCAGTTCCTGAAGCACGCCCTCAATGGATTGGTTGCTGACGTTGTCGCAATCAATCAGCAGGGCGATCTTGTAGTTGGTGTTCATGTCTCTGAGATGTCCTTGTCTCCATGGGTTGGATGAATCCTAGCATTTAACGCAAGGGAGGTGCTTAGACCAGACCCGGCCACGCTTTCCGATGTTCGCGGGCTGGAAAGTTTGGGCCATGCCTGTTACCTGGCTGCTGTGCCATGGTTCAGGACAGAACCTGGCCGCCGCGAACCGTGCCCATCAGATCCACCTCAACGCTGCTCAGCCAGCCTTCTTCGTTGTCCTCCCGCCCGAACGCCGAGGCGCAATTGACCAGCACGTCCAGGCCACCCAGCTCGCCCATGGCGCTCTGCAGATAAGTCTCCAGCGCAGCTTTGTCGCCGATGTCGCAGGCGGCCACATGTAGCGACAGCCCTTCGCCTTCCGCTTCTTCCGCCAGTGCGTCCAGGGCTGTCTGTCCGCGTGCGCATACAGAAACGCTGGCACCGGTATGGGCAAATCCCAATGCGATGGCTCGGCCAATACCCTTACTGCCGCCAGCGACGATTACGCGCCGGCCGTGGAAATCAAACGTCATTGAATGCTCCTGCTTTCTGATCTTGATGCGTGGGCTCTTTGAGGAGCTTCCGCGATATTGTAACGCAGAACGGTTCCTGCTCATGGCACGCGCCTTGTTCGCGCTGCTTGACCTTCGAAATAGTTCCCGCTTCCGATTTGAATCGACTATGCTGTTAAGAGGACGGATGGATAAAAAGGAGAATACCCATGCGCTATCTTTTCGTTTTACTCGCAATGCTGCTTTTTTCATCACCGGCGTTCAGTAATCAGTGCCCCACGCTTATGAAACAGGTCGATTCTCAGCTTCAGTCAGCGGAGCTGGATGCAACCACCAGGGCTGAGGTTGAGAAACTCCGTGCAAAAGGAGAAGCGCTCCACAAGGCGGGCAACCACAAGGAGTCTGAAAAGGTTCTCAATCAAGCCATTGAGAAAATAGACGCCGCGGTGGAGCAGGCCGCCGGGACTTGATCCGCCTGGGGTGCCGGAAAATTGCAGACCAGGCCGTCAGCTACGCTGACCCTGCAGGTGCCCCGCATAGGCAGTGACAGTTTGCGCACCTTGCACTCCGGCAGGTTGAACTGACCCCTGTCCATATTCAGCAAGCACACCACCGCGTCGCTGCCAGTCAGCTCAACTCCGCATACAATCATAGCCTTCCTTCTCAAAGCTAATCGATTGGTTGGACGCCCGGTCGACGGGGACCAGGAACCTGACTTATAACCAGCGCGCTTTCCTGAACCGGTAGTAGAGAAAGCCGCAGGCACAGACCATGGTCAACAGGGCTGCCGGATAGCCGTACGCCGAATCCAGTTCCGGCATGTGCTTGAAGTTCATGCCCCAGATGCCGGCCAGCACGGTGGCGACCGCAAAAATGGCGGCCCAGGCAGCAAGGCGCTTGTTCACTTCGCCTTCTTCAATCGCGACCATGGACAGGTTGACCTGAATCGCCGTGGTGATGGTCTCGCGCACTGTATTGATCGATGCATTGATGCGTGCAAGGTGGTCCGAGACGTCACGGAAGTAATCCTGGGTATCAGCGCACAGAGCCGGTACGCGCCCGCCGTGCAGATGCCCCACCGACTCCATCAGCGGCCCTACAGCGTGTTTCAGCAACATGACCTTGCGTTTGAGCGCGTAAAGCCGCTCCATGTTGCGTCGCTCTGATCCCCGTATGAAAATCTGCTCCTCCAGCGATTCAATCTCGGTTTCCAGCATTTCCATGATCGGAAAGTAGCGGTCGACAACCGCATCCAACAGTGCGTAGAGAACAAACGCGGGCCCTTTGCGCAAGAGCTGGGGCTCCCGCTCGGAACGTTCGCGGACACCCAGAAACCCCTGCTGGCTGTCGTTGCGGACCGATAAGGCATAGTTTTCACCAACAAATACATCGACTTCCCCCTGGAGGATTTCGCCGTTTACGACGTCGAGGGTCGTCATGACAGCAAACAGGGTATTGCCATATTCCTCGATTTTAGGGCGCTGGTGGTTTTCGTAATGGGCATCTTCCACGGCCAGATCGTGCAGGCCGAATTCGTGCTTCATCTGCTCCAGTTCCTCGGCGTCCGCATCCCGCAGCGCCACCCAGACAAAGCAGTCGGGTTTGTCGGCGTATTCGTGGATTTCGGCAACGCCGATGTCCCGGAGTTTTTTGCCGTCCTGGTAGGCGACGCAATTGATCAACATGGTCATAGACTCCCGGGGGTTGGAAAACTGCTTCTGTCTGGGCTTCCAGGGTAGTGCTGGTTCCGACGCGAACGTTCATGGATGTCACAAGGTACTGGCGCAGATCGGAGGCCGGTGAGAAAAACGGAGGCGGATTTCTGTGCTCTTACGCTGTCTGCGGCTATCTGAACGAGCCTAGCAGTGATTTCGGGTACTGCCTATTTGCTTGGTGATGAATTGTTAAACTTCGAAAACCGGGCCCTTGGAAAACCAGCCCCTGAACGTTGTGGCAACGGCAGGGGCGTAGCGTGTTAAAGCTCGCTGTCGTAGTTGACCGGAATGAACTCATAGCCCCTTTCCGCCCCTGTCAGGTGGCCAAGGCCGGGGAATGAAAGGTGTGAAGAGCCAACCAGGTAGCCCTTCTCCCGTGCATCGGCAAAGACTTCCGCGCGGGTTTTTACAGCGGTTTCACTGTTCACATCAAACTGAATCGCAATGTCAGGCTCGGGGAACTGCACGGCAGCCACGTGGATCAGATCGCCCCACAGCATTATGGTCTGGCCCTGGCTTTCCACCTTGTACATGCTATGCCCCGGAGTGTGGCCCACTGCCGCTACAGAAGAAATGCCCGGAACCAGCTCCTGGTTCTTTTTGAAGGTTTTGAACTGGCCAGCCTTCACGTAAGGATTGACCGACGCCATAGCGCCCTTGAAAAAGCCTTTGGCCTCTTCCGACGCTGCTTCCAGGTTGGCTTCGCTGAGCCAATAATCGGCGTCCTGCTGATGGGCGCGGACCGTGGCGTTGGGGAACACGATCTCGCCCTCGGACACCAGGCCACCGACGTGGTCCGGGTGCATGTGGGTAATGAAGATCTCATCCACCTGGTCGGGGGTGTAGCCCGCTGCCTTCATGTTTTCGACCAGGAAACCGAGAGTCGGGCCGAACAGGCTGCCGGCGCCCGTATCGACAAGCACCAGTTTTTCGCCGGTGTTGATCAGATAACTGTTCACCGAAGTGGCCAGGGGCGCGGAAAGGAAATTCTCGGCCAGGGTTTCATGCACATGCTTTTTGGTGGTGTTCAGCAGCAGGTCATCCACGGGCAGTTCAACTGTTCCATCGGACAGGGCGGTCACAACAAAATCACCCACCATGATCCGGTGATAGCCCGGCGCCTGCTCCTTTTTAAGCGGCGCTTCCGCCTGGGCGGCACTGGCCATCGTTAATGCCGTGATTACGGAAAGGAACCACTTGATCGTCAAAGGCATAGTATTCACTCCGTTTCCTTGTTTTGGGAAAGATACACGATTGATCGAGAGTGTATGGTTCGTATGAAAACCCGGTTTGGACTTGTTCAGGTCCTTTGGCGAACATCGCGGCCGGACGTGATAGCGTGGTCGGGTCTTAACGTACACACAATAACAACAAACAGGGGAGCGGCGAATGATCTTTGATTACGCGAAGGATCCGGGTTAGGACAGGCTGGTGGCGCCGGAGGCGATGAGTTGGTGTCAGCAACTGGGCTTTGACTTGTTGAAGTCTTTGCAGCCACTTATTTGGTAACTGACCAAAAGCCCAGGAAAACCGGAACCCGCCCGCCCCGGTTTTCGAGAGTGAACCGTTACTGAACGTCGTAAACCTCAATAATCATTTCAGCCAGCTCAAGGTCGTTCTCGTTCGCCAATGCAAGCTGGTTCAGCGCCCGCACGGTGGTGCCTTTCTGTGAGGCGTCGATACCCAGCAAGTGCACGACAGTGTCCACTTTTTCACCCCCACCGGCGGCCAGTTGGTGGCGAAACTCTCCGCTGAACGCGATGATGATTTCCTTGATCTGTCGCGGCCTGGAGGTTGAGACGCCGGTGGGTGTCTTTGGCTGCAGGGTGACAAAGTACTGGTCCGGGGAAAACTCGTGAATGGCACCGGAGACGCCATCGGTAGTGGAACCCACCAGGCCGCCAAGCACGATATTACCGAAGAACCACGGGTTGGTTGTGGTGGAAAGCTGAGCGGTGTAGGTCTCGTAGCCTTCCTTTTCAAAGGTAATGGATTGGTTGGAGCCCCGGTCCACCGGCACAGTCAGTGGGGTTTTACCGAGTACACGGCCGGAAACCGTAACGGTAGCTTCTTCAGGCTCGCTGTTGAAGGTAAGTTTCTGGTCGGTTCCGGAGACCACCGATGCGCAACCGGTAGACAGAAACGCGATGGCGGCCAGTGTGAGTAGTAGCGGATACTTCATGGTGCTTCCTTGTAGTAGTGCTGAATTCCAGAAAAGTTATTGCGCGAGGGAGATGTCGCCAGGTTGGATTTGCAGTTCGGAGAGTTTCTCAACCAGACCCTGGATATTCGCTTTTCCGGATCCTTCGTTGGCCAGCCTCAGGCGTTTGATGGCGACGAAGGCATCGCCAACGGTGGCTGTGTACGGTGCGGCGATCGTTTCATTCAAGACAACTGCGCCGTTGTCGCGGTCGGTCAGGATGTACTTCACGCGGGTGGTTACCTCGAAGTCCAGCCCGAACATAGGCTGGTCAACTTCCAGCAGGAGAGCTTCGAGCTGATAGCGGCCAGAGCCGGAGAGCAGTCCCTGTTTCTGCAGGGTTTGTTTCAGAGCGCCCGCGAAGGCGTCGTTGTCGATCTCGGAGGTCCATGCGGGGTTTGTTTTCTCGCCGCCCGATACGCTGGTGACATCCACATTGTTTTCCAGGGCTGTGTCGTAGGCCTTCACTGGCCCGTCATACACCATGTTGCCCATTTGGGCGCCGGAGGCGCAGCCGGTAAGGTAGAGCAGAGCGGCTAGCACCGCCAGAATCCTTGCGTTTCGCACAGTCGGTTCCTTTTTACTTATCTGTTTTTTTGAGTATTGCCTACCGCTGAGCGGAGGCTCAGCGGCAGCGGGCCATGGTAGCCGAGCGCTGGTGACCATGCTACGGACTGAGGGGGTAAGCGGAGTAAAATCTCGTGAAATCGCTTGGAGGAACTCGGCCGAATCTCTTGTCAGGTAGGCAGCATACTCCTGCCAGGCGCCGAAAATAGACTATGCAGGGAACCGCCAGTGAATCAAAAGGGCTCACTCACCTCATGGAATGACGCCAAGGGCTTCGGCTTTGTTACTTTCTTGATATACGCGATCGACAAAGGCGCTGCCGACATCAGGTTGTCGCTCATCTCAAAGTCCTCAATGGTGTGGCCCAGTTCGTCCAGACCGGTTGAGCTCGTCCGTTCCCGGTAGTGTCGGCGGTCCAGTGGGTCGATGCCCTCGAACCCGTAGTCCTGAAACAGGCGTTTTTTCTCGGCCACGATGGCCTGGTGTTCTTCAGCCGGGAAGAAGACTTCCGGGCCGGCTAGGTAGATTCGTTTTGGCTTTGCCATGGGGGGGCAGTGTTGGGTGGCCTTTTTCACGTCGATGGAGGGTGCTCACAGTAATAGGTTCAAGGCTTGGAGTTGTGTTGGCATAGTACACATCCGGCATGGAAAGCAAGGAGTCGCTGACTACCGGGCTGAGGCCCAACTGCCCCGGGCCAGTTCCATGGCCCGGTTAACCTCATCGGCCGGGACATCATCCGGATCGCCTTTTTCCATCGGGTCATAGTGGAACACGTACAGCCGGGAGGCGAATTCGGCGACGGGCAGGGAGGCTTCGCCGAACAGTTCGCCGTGGCCGTGGGTTGAGGTAATAACGCCCTGGCCCCAGTTCTGCCCGCTGTCGTTGTTGGGGTTGAAAAAGTACACGCGCATGGTCTTGTCTTTATCCATTGCGAGCCGTTGGATGGTGATGGCGTGCCAGCCTAGAAAGCGTGTGGCGCTGTCAGTTACTGCAATGCCGGCCGGCTGCGGATTGATCACGGGAATGTTGCCGTTATAGAAGGGGTGATAGGCGGCGTAGAAATCCCGGACAAACCCTTCGAAGTCTTTCAGGCCGCCGGTAAAAACGTCTACGGCGATGCGAAATCCGTGGCCGACGTGGTCGCCGTGAAATTCGGCGTTGACCCATTTATGAGGGTCTTCCCCTCGGCCAACGCTGCGTCGCCCCATTTCAAAATAGATGCGGTCCAGATGCGGCACGGTCAGCAGGGAAACGGCATCGACATCAACGGGTGGCTCGGTTGCCAGCCCTGCACCGAGCTCCCGTGAAGAAATGCTGTTGCCTTCGAACCGCATGACGATTTCATCGTCCCGCGCCGCCCAGGCAAGGATACGCAGTAATTCTGCGGGCATGTTGTAGGCCCACATGGACAGCGCGCGGGTGGACTGGCAGGTAGGGTAGTTGCCCTGGCCGACGCCCAGTGGCCGTCCCAGTACGTTCAGTACGTCGGCGAGTAAGACGCATTCGGGTGAGCGAGCCCCGCCGAAGACGGTCGCGATTTTCTCGGCTGCGGCGTCGCAGAGCGTCATGCGGATCTGGCGCCACAGGGATGGCGCCACTGGGGGCGAGTAGAGAATGCCCCGTTCCAGCATCATGGCCAGGCCATAGGTGCATTGGCTGGTTTCGGGAAATACGGCGTCGTCAATCAGGCGGTGTATCAGCGCGGGGTAGCAGTGAAACGCATCGGCACCGGTGTAACTCAGCCCAAGGGCTGTGGGAATCAGGGCATTCCAGCGGTCACGCAGGTACCGAATGAACACCGGCATATAGGCGGACACCAGGCCGGTGTTGTGCATGGCCCGGGCAAAGGCGATGGCCTCTCGCATCAGGGTGGCGTCGTCCATTTCCGCCAGTCGTTCGGAATAGACTTCAAAGCCGGGGTCTTCACGGCAACCTTCGGTGGGGCTGAACAGGGCGTTGATCAGTTGCAGGGCGTCGTCGCTGACTTCACCGCCCAGGGCGTCCGGTTTTTTCAGGCAGACGGCAATCTGGGTCACCATCTGTTTGACGCCCTCAACCTGCACCGGGCGTTGCTCCAGAATTCGCCAGACTTCAGCCACCAGGTGTTCCAGCAGGTTTTCATAACCCAGATGCTGAAGCAGGAAGTGGTACAGGTTCTGAACGGCATGGCCGAGTTGATCGGGCCGCAGCCGATCACTTTCCTGCAGGTCGTCACTGACCACCAGATCAAGGTTCATCGCCATCACCTGGGCGAGGAAATGATGGGCATGTTCCGCCGAGATTGAGGCGTGTATGCAGTCGCCTTTGGCCACCGCCAAAAGGCGAATCTGGCTCAGGCATTCGACCAGTGTTTCGGTTGGCTCACCGTGTCGAACCGTGCGTGCAGCGAGGGAGGGCACCAGTGTCTGGGGAAAGTCCCAATCGCTGCCACCAAAGAACCCGGCCGATTCGATGGCCGGGACACGTTGGTAAATTGCCTCCAGCCCTTCGGGGCTGAGCACCAGGGACTTTGCCGCTTCAATCACTTCGAATACGGGCGAAACACCCTCCACGGCATTGACTTCAGCCAGGCGGCTGACGGCGTCTTCAAAGGCCGTTACAAGGTTTGCTGGCGTACCGCTGCTCTGGTTTTCGATGTCATTTTTAGATCTGGTCATGACAATCATCCTTGAGCGAACCTTGAACTGTGTCAACTTTGATCGTCTTGTTTTTTCAGACCGCCTTCTTCATGGCAGTCAACCGCATTTAATACCCCCATGCCCGCGCATGGCGTTGTAACCGCCGGATAGCACTTAGCAACCGGTCGACATCCTGGCGCATGCCGCCACCCAACCTCCCGGCCGTCAGGGAAGCACTTTTTTGTTGATAAGCAATTGATGCCAAATGGGTTCGGGTACAGGCCGGCTGAAATAGTAACCCTGGCCTTTTGTGCATCCAAGTTGCCGCAAAGTCGTTATGTGCTCTGATGCTTCAATCCCCTCGGCAACGACATCTGCACCAAGTGCTGCGGCGATGAAGATCGTTGCTTTGACGATCGCTTGTGCGTAATCACCCTCGTCCAACTGGCTAACAAAGCTTTTGTCTATCTTGATCTCATTGAACTGATAGTCTTTTAAATGGCCCAAAGACGAATAGCCTGTTCCAAAGTCGTCCAGGGACAGCCGAATTCCCATCGCACTGAGGGCTTCCAGATCCTGCTTCAAGGCCCTGCCGTGCTGCTCGAAGACGCTTTCTGTGATCTCCAGGGTCAACTCCTCCGGTGCGACGTTGAAGTCAGTCAATGCCCGGCGCACTGTGTCTGGAATAGACCCCAGTTGGAACTGGATCAGGGATACATTGATCGACACCGGGCAGGTCCCCAGGCCCGCATCTTTCCACGCCTTGAGGTCCCGGCAGGCTCGGCGCAGAACCCAATCTCCTATCGGCCCGATGAGCTGACTTTGTTCCGCCAGAGGGATGAATTGGTCTGGCGGTATGAAACCCATCTCCGGATGATTCCATCGCAGCAAAGATTCCGCCGAGATGATGCGCCCGCTCTCGAGATCAACCTGAGGTTGGTAATAGAGTTCCAGTTGCTCTGCTTCCAGAGCGTGGCGTAGCTTCGTTGTGAGTTCCACGGTTTTGCGCGTTTCACGCTCGAGCGCTTTTGTGTATTGGGACCAGGTCAACGCCGGATTCAACTGGCTCAGGTGCAACGCCAATGCCGCATCGGTCATAAGCTTCCGGGCGTCCCCGGCGCTGCTGCGGATCCGGGCGTAGCCGAAAGATGCTTCCACGTTGAAGGAAAAGCCTCTGATTTCAAAAGGGACACCGAAGACGGCTGCCATGCATTTTCGCAATTGACGCCGAGTGCGCTGATTTTCAAGTGGTGCAAGCACGGTGAACTCGTCACCGCCGGTGCGCGCCACCAGTGCGCTTGGCCCCAACTCGGAGGTCAGTCGCCGGGCGACCTCCCTCAGGACTTCATCGCCAACGTCATAACCACGGGTGTTATTGATTTCTCTAAGGGCTCTGATGTCGACTACTACCACCGGGCTGGCCGGGTGCAGATCCCGCGCTCTGAGATGCTCGTCAAGGCGCTGGGCAAAGCCTTCCGGCGATAGTAGACCAGTCAGACGGTCCTCATACGCGGCACGCTCAATTTCCTTTTCGGCGCGTATCAATTCAGTGATTTCCTGAGACGAGGCAATCCACTCAAGAAGTCTGTTCTCATCATCGCGCACCGGCGTAATGCGGTCCAGAAACCACCTGGGGGATAGGGTTTGGGCCGGCAGCTGATAGATCACTTCAAACGGTGTCAGATTGCTGAGGGCTTTGCTCCACCCCTCATGGAAAGCTTGTGCTGCCTCCGGAGTCAGGACACTGCGGATCGCCCGCAGCTCTGGCGGGTCGCTCGAGGGTGGAAGACCAGCAAGCTCTAGCCATTTCTCGGGCACACTCTTAAGCTCTCCGTCTGCATCCATGAGCCAGATGTAGCTTGACTGCGTTTCAATGAGACTTTCATAGCGGCGTTTTTGCAGCGCCAGAGATTCGAGAGCGGAGTGTTCTCTTGTGACATCAAGCTGAATACCAATTATGTGAGAGATCTTACCGTCATGCGCCCGGATGGGCCGAAGTTTGAGGCGGTTTTCGAACGACTCACCGTTACTGCGGAAGTTAGTCACTACGGCAGTACAGTCTGTGCCACGCGCAAGCGCATTGCGAATAGTGCGAAGACTGGGCTGGTCTTGGAGATCACCCTGAAGAAAGCGGCAATTACGACCCAATAATTCCGCTTTTGAATACCCCGTCATACGCTCGAATGCGGCGTTGGCATAGACTAAAGGCGTGTCTTCCAGATTGGGATCGGCGATTGTTACACCACATTCGATTTCCGCAAAAGCAGCTGCCAGAAAGGGTGTTTGCCTCAGAAACATTAACTCATTGAGCGTTTCCGTCACCAGTGAGTGCAGAAGTGCAACTGCGCGCTCGCAATCATCCAGGTGTTTGCCTGCGAATGCGACCACCGTGGCCACGGATTCCTGGTGAGGAATGTTCAGGGGTTCAACAGCAATGAAGGCGGCTGCTTCCAGGGCTGTGCCTGGTGGTGGCACTTCGGTTCTGGAGAGCCCGTCAGCCAATGTCGCCTGAACGCTGTCCAACGTCATTAGCAGCTGCGCTGTCTCCGGATCGCCGATGAGATGGCTCGGGGAATCTCCGTCCTTGACGATGACCGCCACACAGATCACTGAGAAAGCCATGGCCAGTGCTTCAGTGAGATCAGTGAAAATCTCGTGTTTATCTGACGTCCCTGTCATAAACCAGTCCTCAAAATCCCTTTATGCAAACAGGCAGATGCCGTTCTACGCAGCAAGCCTTTCCAGTGTGTCGGCCAGCGTCTTTGCAACCTGCAGGCATCATAGCAGAAAAGCTCAAACGTAATCGGAGCTCACCATGCCGTTAGCTGGCGGACGCATTTGGAGTCGGGTTTTCGATTTTCCATAAAAAAAGGCAGCACGAGGCTGCCTTTCTTCATGACGTATTGGCTGTTATTTACAGGCCAATAACGTTCTCTGCCTGCGGGCCTTTCTGGCCCTGGGTCACGGAGAACTCAACTTCCTGGCCTTCGGCCAGAGTTTTGAAACCGCTACCCTGAATAGAGCTGTAGTGAACAAAGACGTCGGCGCCGCCTTCACGAGTGATAAAGCCAAAACCTTTTGCTTCGTTGAAGAACTTAACGTTACCGGTAATTGTAGACATAAATAGCTATCCTGAAATTAATCAATAAGGTGCCGCCAAAAGATCGTTGTGATCTTTGATCAGCGATATGCGGGAAACAAAAAAACGTGCAGGATCAAAAACAGGACAAAAGGTGTGGTAACACAAGAGGTCTTATTCGTGAAATGCTTTGCTAAATCTTTCCAACGAAAGAGACGGTACGCTAATTAACAGGCCCTGCATAGCAAAGTTTCGGATATTGGGGAAATACCTTTCCTGTGAACCGGAGCAGCGACATGGTCATGCTGAATGGCTTTATCGGGATTTGCTGCGTCGTTATTGGCCAGCGATCGACAGAGTTGGTTTTGAGGCGGGTGCAGCTTATGCTCATCGCACACATTTTTGTTCCGGAGTTGGTTTATGAGTCTGGCCATTGCACTGCACGTTCTCTCCGCCGTGATCTGGGTTGGCGGCATGTTTTTCGCCTACATGGCCATGCGGCCGGCGGTGGTTGAGGTGATTGATGCGTCGCAGCGGGGCGCGCTCTGGTGTTGTACTCTGTCCCGATTTTTCCGGTGGGTATGGGCAGCGGTGATCCTGTTACTGGTGACCGGTTACTGGATGGTCTTCGGTGTGTTCGGTGGCATGGCGGGTGCCGGTTGGCATATCCATGTGATGCAGGCGCTGGGGATCGTGATGATGCTGCTCTTTTTCCATGTCTATTTTGCCCCCTTCCGGCGGCTGAAGCAGGCAGTTGCCAACCAGGATCCCCAGGAGGGCGGGCGCCAGGTGGCTCAGATCCGCAAGCTGGTGGGCACCAACCTGATTCTTGGGCTGGTTGTGGTGGTGGTCGGTGCTGGCGGTCGCTATCTGTAAGCCAACTGGAAAACGACGACAAAGCCTGCTTTCGTAACAAAATGAACGCGCCTTTCAAGCTCCGCCCTTACCAGCAGGAAGCCGTTGCCGCCACGCTGAGTCATTTCCGCAAATCGGATGAGTCCGCCGTTATCGTGTTGCCCACCGGCGCCGGCAAAAGCCTGGTTATTGCCGAGTTGGCCCGCCTTGCCCGGCGCAGGATTCTGGTGCTGACCCACGTAAAGGAGCTGGTGGAGCAGAATCACGCCAAATACCAGAGCTATGGGTTAGCGGGCGGCATTTTCTCCGCCGGGTTGAGGCGTAAGGAAAACCGGCATCAGGTGACCTTTGCCAGTGTGCAGTCGGTATCGGCGAATCTGGATCAGTTCCGGGATGAATACTCGCTGGTCATCATTGATGAGTGCCATCGGGTCAGCGGCGAGGAAACCAGTCAGTATCAGAGGATCATCGAGCTGCTGCGGCAACAGAACGATTCCCTCAAGGTGCTCGGGCTTACCGCCACACCCTATCGCCTCGCCATGGGCTGGATCTATCGTTATCACTACCGGGGTTTTGTTCGAAGTGAAGAGGATAAGCCCTTTCAGCACTGCATCTATGAACTGCCGTTGAGCTACATGATCAATCGGGGGTATCTCACCCGGCCCGAGTTGGTGAATGCGGCGGTGGCACAATACGATTTCTCCGCGCTGGCTCAGGGCCGCTTCGGCGAATATGCGGAGAAAGACGTCAACCAGCTGCTGAGCAAACATCAGCGGGTAACCAGGGCCATTATCGAACAGGTGATGGAGTTGGCCGCAGAGCGCCAGGGCGTGATGATCTTTGCGGCGACGGTGGAGCATGCACGGGAGATCACCGGCTATCTGCCGGAACATCAGGCCGCCCTGGTGACCGGTGCGACCGATCTGAAGGATCGGGACTTGCTGATTCAGCGCTTCAAACAGCGACAATTGAAGTATCTGGTGAATGTGTCCGTGCTCACCACGGGCTTTGATGCGCCCCATGTGGACTTTATTGCCATTCTGCGTCCTACCCAGTCGGTGAGCCTGTATCAGCAGATCGTGGGCCGCGGTTTACGCCTGGACGAAGGCAAACAGGACTGCCTGGTGATTGATTACGCGGGTAACCATGTGAATCTGCATCACCCGGAGGTAGGGGAGCCGAAACCGAACCCCGACAGTGAACCGGTGCAGGTGTTCTGCCCGGACTGTGGGTTTGCCAACATCTTCTGGGGCAAAATCGACAGTGATGGCCGTGTAGTTGAGCATTACGGGCGCCGTTGCCAGGGGCTGCTGGAACCTGCGGACGGGGATGAAGCTGCCGGGCAGAACGGGCGCCCGCAACAGTGTGATTACCGGTTCCGGTTCAAGGAGTGCCCACACTGCGGTGGCGAGAATGATATCGCGGCCCGCAACTGCCATCAGTGCCAAAAAGCCATTATCGACCCGGACGATCAGCTCAGAGATGCTCTGAAACTCAAGGATGCCATGGTGATCCGTTGTGCCGGGATCACGTTAGGCGTTAATGACAGCAAACTGAGGATTACCTATCACGGTGAAGATGGGGAAGAACTCGGCGAGTCGTTTGATTTCAGCAAGCCCGCGCAGCGCACAGTCTTCAATAAACTGTTCGGGCGTCGTTTCGCGAATGGCCAGGCGCCAAGAACGTTCAGCAAGACGGATGAGGTGCTTGAAAGCCAGGCCTTACTGTCGGCCCCGGATTTTGTGATTGCCCGCAAGCAGAAGCATTATTGGCAGGTTCAGGAGCGGATTTTTGATTATCGGGGGCAGTATCGGAAGGCGAATGAGGCATAATTCGTCCCCCAGGATTCGACGGCTTCAACTATCCTTCCAGGGGAGTTCCGATCGCCGAGAGTGTGTTTCGGGTGATTTGCTCTGACTTTCTTCCGGTAACGATGGAGATCCGGTGCCCATGCTGCATGAACTGGGTTTTGGTGGAATGCTGTTCAGCCCACTGGTGGTGTTTGTGCCCATCGCCTTTGCGCTGACGTTCGCCACACGCCTGGTTCTTCACCAGTTGGACCTGCGTCGACTGATCTGGAAGGAAGCGTGGTTCGACGTCGGGCTTTTCGTCTGTTTCCTGGCGGCGGTTGTCTTTCTGTACGGAAAATGGACCTGACACATGGTAAAGCTGTTACGTGTAGGGACGACCCTTCTGGTGGTCGCTGTGGCAATCGCCGCCGGTACCTGGGTCTGGAACCACTACCTGTATTCACCCTGGACCCGCGATGGCCGGATTCAGGCGGACGTCATCACCATTGCGCCAGATGTGTCCGGCTGGGTCACAGATCTGGCCGTCCGTAATCACCAGACGGTGAAGCAAGGCGAGGTGCTCTTCCACATCGACAACACCCGTTACAAGGCGGCCGTCACAGAGGCCAAGGCCAGGGTGGATCAGAAGCGGATTGCCTGGGAACTGGCCAAACACAAGTACAAGCGGCGTCAGCAGCTGTCCGGGCGTCGGGCCATCAGTGAAGAGGACCTGGAAACCTACCGCATCAAATCGGAGTCTGCCAAGGCGGCCTATAACCTGGCCCAGGCCCAGCTGTATACCGCCCAGATCGATCTTGGGCGCACCGAAGTGGTGGCGCCGGAGAGTGGCACCATCAGCAACCTGAGCCTGCGGGAAGGCAATTACGTGACCCGGGGCAATCCCGTGATCTCGCTGATCAAGTCCGGGTCCTTTTCCGTGACCGGCTATTTCGAGGAAACGAAGCTGCAGCGGGTACACCCCGGCCAGGAGGCCCGGATCAGGCTGATGGGCGGCGGCGAAACCCTGACCGGCACCGTGACCAGCATCGCCAGGGGCATTGCCAACAGCAACACCAGCAGCAACAACCAGCTCCTGCCGCAGGTTCAGCAGGCGTTCAACTGGGTGCGGCTGGCCCAGCGTATTCCGGTCGATATCGCCCTGGACCCGGTGCCGGACGACGTCAATATCAGCGCCGGGATGACCGTCTCCATCTACCTCGGCGACGACCAGTAGGGCCTGGCCCATGGCGCTGCATCCCGCCCTCGCCCAGTTGCTGATGCCGGAGCGGCGTGCGGTCATCTTTGCCCTGAAAGGGGTGATCTCGATGGCCCTGGCGCTGTTTGTGTCCATGTACCTGCAACTGGACCGGCCTTATTGGGCGCTGGTCTCGGCGGTGTTCCTGCAGATCCGGCCCGAGAGCGGCCTGGTGATCGAGAAGGCCATCTGCCAGATCGTCGGATCGGTGGTTGGGGGTGGGGTCGGTATCCTGATCCTGGCGTTCCTGTCGGGCTATCCGGTGCTGGCGCTGGGGTGTCTGACCGTGTGGATCGGGCTCAATTCGGCCGCGGCGTCCATGGTCCACAGCATCAACTACATCTATGCCTTTGCCATGGCGGGCATGACCGCCGGCCTGGTGGTCGTGCTGGTGATGGCTAATGCCAGTGCCGCCGACAGCCAGGCGGTGTTTGCCATCGCCCAGGCCCGTATCAGCGAGATTACCGTGGGGGCCATCTGCGCCATGCTGGTCAGCCAACTGCTGTGGCCGCTGAAGGTCAAGGACAGCCTGCGCGCGCAGGCCCGATCGGCCATCAACGGCACGCTGGAATACATCACAGTGGAGCTGGATCCGGACAGCTCCCACGAGCAACGCCACAAACATGCCGACCAGATTCTGGAAACCCTGGTGGCGGTGAACGACGACTCCAGCGCGGTGGCGTACGAAGGCCCCGAAGGGCCGGGGCGGGGCCGGGCCGCGAGCCTGTTGTGTAACCGCATCCTGTCCCTGCTGGCGGTGACGCAGATTATCGGTCGTTTCCGCCGCAATCATGCGGAACTGGTCTCGCCCGCCTTTGCCGAGCTGCTCGCACTCATGCGCCGGCAGCTCGCGCAAATCGCCGAGACCGACAGTTACGAAGAGGGCTATCGCCTGGCCCAGCAACTGCGCCGCCAACTGAAGCAGCTGCGTGACCAGCAGGAAGGGGAGGAGGCCATCGTTTCACGCCTCAGCCAGACGGCGTTGGAAATGGTGGGCGATTTGGTGGTGGTACTGCGCGCCTACAATGCGCTGGAGAATCGCGACCAGACACTGCTCAATGCGCCGCGCCTGAAGACCCATCGTGATCCGCTGGTGGGCGCCGTCAACGGGTTGCGGACGGCCGCGGTGTTCCTGATCGGAGCCATCGTATGGGTACAGACGGCCAGCCAGGCTGCAATCATGCTGATGATCATGCCGGTTGTCTTCTCGGTGATGTTCTCGCGTTTCTCGCTCGTTGCCCTGTCCGTCATCCTGCCGCGGGTACTGATCGGCACCATGGTGTCGATTCCCGTGGCACTGCTGTTCGGTCTGGGCCTGTTGTCCCGCAGCAGCGGCGACTTCGAGATGCTGGTGCTGGTCCTGGCCGGGCCCTACTTTGTCGGCCTGTTGGTATTGGCGAGCCGGCCCACGCTGCCATACGGGCTGGGCTTCTGCATTCCGTTTACCATCATCACCCAACCCAGCAACAACATGACCTTCAACGCCGACACGGCGGTCAGTACGGCGCTGGGGCTGTTTGTCGGGATCAGCGTGCTATGCTGGGTGTTCAGGCTCATTTCACCGCCGGACAGCCAGTTGCTGCAACGTCGTCTGATCCACGCCACCGCAAGGGATCTGCTGGACATCGACAATCACGAACACCCGGAGAACTGGTTCAATGGCCGCATGGGGGAGCGCCTGCTGCGGATCGCCAATTTCGATCAGGGCACCGGTTCCAGCGACCGCTACATGACTGACCTGGGCTTCACCGGGCTGAACCTGGGGCATGTGTCCATCCGCCTGCGCCGGTTGATCCAGAAACACCGTTCCGCATCGGTCAACCTGCGCCTGCTGGAATGGCAGAAGGCATTGTCGAAAACCTATCTGGAAAGCTCGAAGGGCCAGTTCCATCCGGATTTCAGGGAAGCCAGCGCCAATCTGCTGCGTGCGATTGAAGAGGCCGGTGAACCCAACCAGCAGACCGCCATCATCGAAGGCATGTTTGAGCGTCTGGCGCTGACATTTGAACGCACCGCTCGCACCGTGGCGGAAACGACCGGCAAACCGGCTCCACAATCGAAGAGAGGGCAGGGCGCCGCCGTGGTCTCGGGCCGATCATAAAGCTAAACGCCTGCAAGCCCTCGCGGTTGACCCGCCTTCAACCGGCCACCTTGTCGTTGGGTTTCGCCCTTGCATGCGAGGTGTCGTCAAAGCACATCCGTTTTCTGGAAACTGGCCGCAGCCAGCCCAGCAAAGGCATGGTTCTGCATTTAGCACAGATGCTGTAAACGGACTTGGCCGGAACCAAGCGCCTGTTATCAAACCCTTCGTGGGCGACTGGCAGAATATCGCCTGCCACGTGGTGGAACACCTGGATTACCCGGCGATTCCTTTTACCCTGAATCTGGGGGATCAATAGCTCAGAATCTTTTCCACCATTGCAACCATCGGTACGCCCCTGGATGTTACCGCTCAGAATTTGCGGATCGAGCATTTCTTTCCGATGGATGAGCGCAGTAAGGCTTATTGGCACGGCTGAGGTGTAATGAGAGTCAAGGTCGAAGCTGGTTATAATGGCGTACCTTTTACCCTCAATCGTCGCAGAGAACCCTATGCCAATCGAAAAGAATCAGGTGGTCTTGTTTCACTACAGTGTGCGTGATGAGCAAGGCAACGTTGTTGAAGACTCCCGTGGCGGTGAGCCGAACGCCTATCTGCATGGCCACGGTGGTATTATCCGAGGCTTGGAGGAAGCTCTGGAAGGTCGTGAACCCGGCGATACGTTCAGCGCCACCGTCACTCCGGATAAAGCCTACGGACCGCGCAAGGCCGATGCCGTGCAGCGTGTACCGATCAAACATTTGATGGGGGCCAAACGCTGGAAACCGGGCATGATCGCCCAGGTGCAAACCGAGCAGGGCCCGCGCCATGTGGTTGTGACCAAGGTTGGTCACAAGTTTGCCGATGTCGACACCAACCATCCGATGGCCGGTAGAACCCTGACCTTCGATATCGAAATCATTGACGTGCGCGCCGCCGATCCGGAAGAGTTGGCGCACGGCCACGTGCATGGGCCGGGTGGGCATCACTGAAGGATTTGCATCAGTGAGCCTTACCCGAACTGTAAGGCAGTCGGCGTGGCATGGCTGGTGGTCTTTGATTTCGAAATCAAAGTCATTGCAAAATTACCCGAGTAATCAGGAGCGATCGTGGTATGTCGTTACCATTGCCTCTGGCAACGTTCCCAGTCCCGATAACCTACTTCAGGTAACTCTATGTCGACGTTCTCACGCCGCCAGATTCTTGCATCAATGACGGCAGCCAGTGCTGCCATTGCTCTTCCGGTTCCCGCTTTCGCTGGTGCACCACCTTCGCGAGATACGTCGAAGGACATCTCAAACCAACTACGGCAGCTTGAGAGCCAATATGGAGGTCGGCTGGGTGTGGCATTGATGAACTGCTCCACGGGTGCAGTCGCCAGCCATCGAGGCGATGAGCGGTTCCTTTTCAACAGCACCGGCAAGCTCTTCATCGCGGCGGCGGTGCTGGCGCAGGTAGACCGCGGTGACGCTGCGCTTGATCTCCGCCTTGTAGTGAGTGAATCGGACCTTGGGGGCTGGACACCGATTACGGAAAAACATCTGGGAGAGCCGGGGATGACCGTTGCTGAGCTATGCCAGGCAGTGGTGGCATGGAGCGACAACGCCGCCGCGAATGTCTTGGTGCGCTTCGTTGGTGGGCCCGAAGCGGTCACTGCCTTCCTGCGTTCCATTGGTGACGATGTCACCCGGCTGGATCGTTACGAACCAGAGCTCAATGAGCACGATCATGAGGGCGATAAAAGAGACACCACGACGCCGCTGGCGATGATGAAAACGTTGCAGCGGCTACTGCTTGGAGAGGCACTTTCGCCTTCCTCACGGCATCAGCTCGCCGCATGGATGATAGAGGGTAAGACGGGGGATGCCCGGCTGCGTGCAGGCATGCCCTCTTCGTGGTTGATTGGGGAAAAAACGGGGACTAACGGAGTAGGCAATGCCAACGACATTGGCATCGCCTGGCCTGCTGATCGTGGCGCCGTAGTTGCGGTTGCCTATACCTTCGGACCCAAGGCATCAAAAGAGCAGCGGGACGATGTGATTGCCATGATAGGGGCAATGGCTTCGAAAGTCTGAGTTGCGACTTCCAGCCCTCTGCTTCCAGCAGGCGTGCGGCTTCCTCTGTATCCTGTTGGGCAGAAACGTCCTCCAGGTACCAGTCACTCATGTACGGCGGAAGGAGCTGCCCACTGGCCGAGTCCGGGCTGTGGAGGATGGCAGTGGCAATGCCTTTGCGGTTGATACCCAGGCTCAGGGCCTGGCGGGTTGCCTTGTCCTTGAGGAACGGATGACCGAGGT
Organism: Marinobacter subterrani; assembly: GCF_001045555.1. NCBI lineage: Bacteria > Pseudomonadati > Pseudomonadota > Gammaproteobacteria > Pseudomonadales > Marinobacteraceae > Marinobacter > Marinobacter subterrani. The sequence continues at coordinate 2,295,439 of NZ_LFBU01000001.1, read as the reverse complement.
TGAGTTTGAGGACCAGCGAGCGGGGCAGGTCGCTACTGATAATCTCCAAGTTCGGCAAACGCTTGAGCATGGGAACGGCCGCGGGATCAAGGCCAAAGACGATATCCGCCTGGCCGCTGCGGGCCTGCAGCACCCGGGCTTCCGCCCGGTGCCCACCAGTTCCACCACCTGCTTGTTGTCGTCGAACGCGCTGGCCGCCAGTATGGCGGTGGAATAATGCGCGAGAATTGCCCAGAGTGGCCGGTAAGGGCTATCCAGTTTTATCAGGATGGTGTTGTCGCCGGTGGCTGAGATGTTGTTGAGTGGCACCTTCTGGAGTGGGCCGGGTTTGGCCGCTGCCATTGTGAAATTTAACCCCCGGCCGCAGGGTCAGTTCCCAGGCCCTGCCTTGTTCACGTATCCGCCATTCACTCGCCAGCCCGTCAGTGAGCCGCCCCGAGGCATCGACATTCAACAGGGTTTCCAGCACCTGCATGCGGGTGAACACATAACCACTTCGTGAAGGATCCAGGCTTAAGAATTCGAACGCCGCCTGGATTGAAAGGGTGTTGGCCGGCGTGGGCTGGGCGAATGCCGCCGGAGTGATGATCGGGGTGATGAGTAGTGCGGTCAGCAAATACAGTGTAAATCGTTTGATCATGTTGAAATGGATTCACGCTGAATAACAGGTGAGTGAAATGTTATATCATAACAATTTTTAGGGGAAGGCGCCGTTGCAGACGCCTTCCCGGGTTTTCCCCGAAAGTGGTAACATTCCCGCACCGCTGTAGGCGCACGAATACGGATAGAGCAAATGCAAGACAAACTCCACAAGGTTACCCTGCGCCAACTCCAGATCTTCCTGGTGGCGGCGGAGACACTCAGCTTCCTGCGTGCGGCTGAGATCCTCGAACTGACACCGCCGGCGGTATCGATGCAGATGGGTAGCCTGGGGGAGGAGTTGGGCGCCGCCCTGTTCGAGAAGAAGGGCCGCCATATAGTGCTCACTGTGGCCGGCGAAAAACTGGTGCCCTATGCCCGGCGTATCACTCAGACACTGAAAGAAGCCAGCGAAGCCATACAGGAACTGCAAGGGGTGGAGCGCCGCACGGTGAAGGTGGCCATGGTGACCACGTCGCGCAATTTCGGGCCTCACCTGGTGGCCAAGTTCCAGGCCGATCACCCGGAGGCGAAGCTGGACATCAGTATCGCCAACCGGCGCAATGTGATTGACCTGCTGGAAAATGAACAGGTCGACCTGGCCTTGATGGGCCGAACGCCCCACCGGATCGAAGTAGACGTGGCGCCCTTTGCCAAGCACCCCTATGTCATTATTGCCAGCCCCAACCACCCGCTGGCGGAGAGCCGGGGGATTGAGCCCGGGCAACTGACCGGAGAAACCTTCCTGGCACGGGAGTCCGGGTCTGGCACCCGCATGGTGCTGGAGCATTTCTTCGAGGACAGGGGCCTGGACATGCCCCGCATCCAGGAAATGTCCAGCAACGAGAACATCAAGCAGGCGGTCATGGCCAACATGGGCCTGGCGGTCATTTCCAAGCACACCTTCCACCTGGAACTGCTCACTGGCCGCCTGGTCGAGCTGGACGTCCAGGGCATGCCGGAGCTGCGCACCTGGTACGTGGTCCACTTGAAGGACAAGGAACTGAGTTCGGCCGCTGCCCAGTTCAAGCAGTTCGTGGAAAGCGAAGGGCCGGCGTTTATGGCCGAGTTCTTTGGCAGCGGTTATTGAGGACTGCTAACGGCCCAGTACCATCCGTGCCCGCTGCACCACTGGCAGGTCAATCATCTTGCCATCCAGGGTGGCCGCGCCCCGGTTCTCGGCCATTGCCACCTCATAGGCCGCCAGCACCCGCTGGGCCTGGGCGACTTCCTCTGCGGTAGGCTGGAACACCTGGTTGAGTATGTCGACCTGCTTGGGGTGGATGCAGTAGGAACCTTCAAAGCCCATCGACCGGCCCTGCTGTACCTGCTGGCGATAAGCGTCCAAGTCCCCAAACTCCGCAATGCTGCCCGGAAAGCCATAGGCCTGTAGACCTGCCGCCTTAGCAGCGAATACCAGCCGCTGGCAAGGGTGGAACAGGTTGTCCGGGGTGGGTTCGAAACCGCCGTCGGCACTGAGGTCTTCGCTGCCCAGGGTCAGGCCAGCCAGGCGAGGGCAGGCACGGGCGATGTCCACCATGCCAGCCAGCGCGTCCAGCGTTTCCACCATGGCGATCAGCCGGATACCGCCAACCGGCAGGCTGCGCTCCCGCTCCAGTTCGGTCATCAGCTCGTCGATCAGCCTCAGGTGGTCGGCGCCCTGCACTTTGGGCAGGGAAATGGCCGACACCCCGGCGACAACGGCGCACTCCAGGTCCCGGACTGTGTTGCGCAGGTCGCGGTTGATACGGACCAGAACGTCCACCGGGTGTTCACCAATCTGCGCGATGGCCGCACCGAGCCCGGCCCGAGCGGCTTCCTTGCCATCCGGTGGAACGCTGTCTTCCAGGTCCAGTTGGACGGCGTCCGCACCCCGGGTGTGGGCGGCGTCAACGTAGCGTTTGACCTGGGCCGGCACGAACAGCACGGAACGCCACCGTGGCAGTTTTTCCGGTAACGGGCTCATCATGACGTGGCTCTCCGGAATGATGGCTGCTCCGCGAACTCCTCACGGATGATATGACTGTGCTGGCCGAACGCTGGTACCGGGCGGTAGCTGTTAGTCCCGGCGTCATCCGAGGTACGGATCGGCGGTGCGACCAGTTCAGCCTCGGCGCCGTCCGGCAAGGTGACCGAACGGTAGCGCAGCTGGGGGTGCTGCGCGAAGGTTTCCACCGAGTTGACCGCGCCGTAGGCGATGTCGGCGCTCTTCAGGGTCTGCTCCAGTTCCTGGCGCGTGCGGGCTGAGAACACCGCCTCGATGTAGGTGTCCAGTTCGGCGCGGTTGCGTACCCGCGCCTCGGCCTGGTTGAAGCGTTCGTCGGTCGCTACCTCTGGCTGTTGCAGCACCTCGCTGCAGAAGCGCAGCCACTCCCGTTCGTTCTGGATGGAAATCGCCAATATCTCCCCATCCCGGGTCTCATAGCCGCCATAGGGGGCGATGGACGGATGGTGCAGGCCCACCCGTTGCGGCGCCTTACCACCATAGACCGTATGCATCAGCGGTACTGTCATCCAGTCCGCCGCGGTGTCGAACAGCGAAACCTTCACTCCCGAGCCCAGGCCGCTGCGCTCGCGCTGAAACAGCGCCCGCTGGATGCCGATGATCGCGTTCATACCGGCGCCGATGTCACAGATGGATACGCCAATGCGGCCATGGCCCTTGGGGGAGCCGTTGATGGCCACCAGGCCACTCTCACACTGCACCAGGAAGTCGTAGGCTTTCATGTCGCGGTAGTCGCCGCTCTCACCATAGCCACTGATGTCGCAGGTGATCAGTCGGGGATAGCGGGCGCGCAGTTCGTCGGTGTCGAAACCGGCACGGCCGATGGCGCCGGGAGCCAGGTTCTGGATAAAGACGTCGGCCCTGGCCAGGATGTTGTGCAACAGGCTGGCGTCGTTCGGGTCCTTGATGTCCAGTTGCAGGGATTCCTTGCCGTGGTTCGCCCACACGAAATAGGAGGATTCCCCCTTCACCACACTGTCGTACTTGCGTGCGAAATCGCCACCGCTGCGTTCGATCTTGATCACCCGCGCCCCGCCTTCGGCAAAATGGCAGGAACACAGCGGTGCCGCCACGGCCTGCTCGATGGTGACCACCAACAGGCCCTCGTAGGGCTGGGGCGAACGGTTGTTGTCAGGGTGTTCGTTAATCATGTCTTATCCTCTTTCCGGGTGTTGCCGGGTTTTCAGCAGGGCAACACTGCGATGCATCTCATTGCCCACCACGGTCATGCCTTCGTCGAAACCCATGCCGGGCTTGACCAGCATGCGCATCGGGCGGGCGGCAAGGGCCAGGTGTACGCAGGTGCGGGCGGAAATGTCAGTCTCGTTGCAGGTTCCGCCCTGGTAGGCCTGGACGCCCCTGCGGTTGCAGTGGAGCACGGCGTCGACCACGTTGTGGACGCTGCCCAGGTCGGGCGTTTTGATCTGCACCATGTGGCAGCATTGGGCATCGGCGAAATCGACCACGTCCTGGTAGGTGTTGCACCATTCGTCCGCGACGATACGGATGTTGGCGCCAAGGGCATCAAGCCGCTGGCGGATGCCACCCAGGGCTTCAATCTGGGCGCCCTTGCCACCCGCGTCCACCGGCCCTTCGATACAGAGGGGAAGCTCCCCGGCCACGTCACCGAGCCGGGCCAGGTAATCCGCGATCAGCGTCGGGTCCTGGTTGAAGATCATCCCCACGGTACCGTAGACGTCGATGTGCAGATCCGGCCGGTAATCATTGCCCTGGCTCAGGTGCCGTATGCGGTGCACCAGCCAGTCAACGTATTCGATCAGGCGGCCGCCCTGGTCACCCAGCTTGTCCGGAATGTTATTGATCAGGCCGTGGGGCAGGACGTCGGCTTTTTTCAGCACCATCTTGTCGACCGCACCATAGCGGTCGTCGCCGCTTTGGCCGAACAGCGGCACCGCCTCCGCCACCACCGGGAGTTCGTATTCACGACAGATCACTTCGGTTTTCAGGCAACGCCTTGCGAGGGCCGCGGCATCCAGCAACGCCTGGGAAACACCGTAACGAATGGCGGTGTGAAGCGGTTTGCCATCAATAACCAGGCCGTCTATATAGCGGGCGTTGACATCGAAACGGCGGACGTCCATTCCTGTCAGGAGAGGGCGCAGGTGGGTTTCCATAAACGGCACGAAGGCGTCCGCCCGGAACAGGGGATCACGCCCGGCGGCGCCGGAATACTGCACCGCCGCACAGTCGCCAAGGGCGATGCTGCCGTCATCCAGCTCCAGCATGACGGACACGCACTCGCCGGCCTGGCGGATGGCCTGGAAGCCGGAAGTCACCGCCGCCCCCTGGTAAGTGAAACCGTCCAGGCCGGCGCCGTCCTTGATGGCCTGCTGGTCGTCGAAATAGAAAGAGGACAGGCCCCCGACGAAATAGGCATTCTTGATTTTCATATCGCTAAGCGTTCCCGTCGTACGGTTATCGAATTATTTGGGCCGGCCGACCAGGCGACCGTCGGAGATGGCGTTCACATCGTCAACCACCATCTTGAAGCTGGCTTCGCGCCCTTCGGAGCGGGCGCGTTCGTCGATCTTGTCGCGGTGGAAGGCGAGCACGTCGTCCGGCAGCGGTGAATTGCCCTTCTCCAGCACGCGCAGGGCGCCATGGTCGTCCCGCACCGGCATCAGCACGCCGGCGTTGGCCTGCGCCGGGGCGAAGGGAATGTCCATGACCCCGGACTCGAACGCCCGCACCGTGCCAACGGCAATATTGCCTTCACCCAGCTCGAACACCTTGGACAACACGGCGCGAACTTCCCGCTTGATCATATCGGTTTCCAGTTCGATCTCGGCGCTGGTGGGTTTGACCTGCTCGCTCAACATGTTGATCATCTGGCGGGTGGCTTTCAGGCCGTCCCGGTTGGCGGCCAGGGTCGGCACTCCCTCCGCCTCGTGTGGGGTCTTTACAATGACCTTGGTAGCGCCGGCCAGTGAAGCCGCCGCCGCACCCAGGCAGATCACCCCATAGGCCTTGGATTCCTCTTCCGGGAACCCCCCCATCCACTGGTGAAACACCGTCGACAGCTGGTAGCCCTCATAGCCGGCGGCACTGAAAAATTCCTCCCCCAGTTCCCGCAGGGAACGGATCGCGGCGATGTCCTGTACCAGGTTGCCGGCCTGGCCGTAACCGAGGGTGATGCAGCGCACCCCCTGTTCCAGCGCCAGCAGGCCTTCCAGGATCATCACGCAGTGGGACACGAACGGTGGCACCAGGGTGCCTGTCAGCGGCCCGAAGGGTTCGCGGTTGATGCGCACCCCGGCCTCTTCGTAGAGACCGACCAGGCGATCGCAGTATTGCCAGTGGCGAATGCTTCGTGCCAGCGGCACGCTCTTGGCGTAGGGGATGTTGTAGCAGATACCACCACCTTCGTAGCTGGTGAAGCCGGCCGCCAGGGTGATCTCCGCCAACAGGCGGGCATCCGGCGTGCCGTGGCGTACCTGCACCGGTTTGCTCAGGGCCTCGACCAGTTCGCGGCAGCCCCGGAGGCCGTGGTTGACCGCGGGGAAGCCGTTCATCAGGGAACGCCCGGCCTCCCTGGAGCGGGCGATACCGACATCGGCCTCCTGATACCGGTTGTGGCGGGTGTACGCATCAATGGTGGTCGGCAATACATCGCACACATCCTGCAAGCCGGTGAGCAGTTCGATCTGTTCCTGCAGCAGCGCCACCCCGGCCCGTGGCTGCAGCAGGGTCGCGCCTGTCTCGTCCGCCTTGCGCATCGCCTCCGAGAAGCGCTTCTCGGGAGGCAGGTCGAGCTGATAGCGCACCCCCTCCTCAAAGTTGACGTCCGCGCCGGTGGGCCAGCCACCCAGGGTCTGTTCCCGTTCCTGCTCGAAGGCGTCGCGGGACAAGGCTTTGTTTTCCAGTGGTAACGTGGCATCAAAGGGCATGGGCGTCGGTCTCGGTTCAGGAGGCTTGGTGAGTGACAGGTTGCAGGAGAACGCCGGCAGCATGGGCCGCCGCCTCTGGACAATGGCGGGCGGCGTTGGCCAGCAACGGAACCAGGTAGTGCTCGTCGCGGTAGTACTGGACGGACTGGGGCGCCAGTATCTGGTGGCTGCGCTCGTCCAACCGTACCCGTTGCAGCCAGGGGTTGGGGTCGAACTGCGGCTCGCTGGCCAAGTAACCGCCCGAACCGATGATGCGCTTGACACCTCTCAGGTCCCGGCCGGTCTGCACGTTGACCAATCCATCGACGGTGCTGACTTCATGCATGCGGCCGGCATGGCGGCTGCAGGCCTCGGCCAGGCAGGCGCCGGCAAGTACGGCGTCGAATTGCTGGCTGGTGGCGTCATCCGGCAGCATCCCCGGATTGGCGGAGATCCTTTCCACGTGCCCGGCAAAGGCGTCCAGCCGCTCCGGCGCACGTCCCAGCCCTTCGTCAATTAACGCCCGGCCCGACACGGCCGCTGCCCCGGCGGAAACCCGCATGCCCAGGTCGCCCTCGACGGTGCGCTTCAGGGGCGGTTCCGGCAGGCCACGGTGCACGGTGCCGGCAACGGGTTGCTCAGCGTGGCAGGAGTAGACGTCCGTGGTCGCGCCACCCAGGTCGATCAGCATGAACTCGTCCCAATCGGGCTGATGGGCCTTTAACAGCCGGGCGAATTCATAGACCGCGTAAGGGGTTGGTACAGGCTCGACGCCGGTAGCGGCAACGATGCGATCCAGGCCTTTGCCGGTAACGATCCGGTCCAGGAACAGGTCTCGCAGCGCGGCCCGTGCCGGTTCCGGATTGGGGCGGCCGATCTCGGGCAGCAGGTTGTCGACGAAACGCACGTCCCGGCCCTGCAACCGTTCCGCCAGCTCGTCGCGCACCGAGCGGTTACCGGCATAGACAATGGGGCAGTCCAGGCTGGACCTGGCCAGGGCGTCGGCGTTCGCCAACAGGTAGTCGGCATTGCCGCCATCGGTGCCCCCGGCGAATAACAGGATATCCGGTGGGTTTTGCTCCAGTGCCAGGATGTCGGCACGGGTCAGGCGATAGGAATAGACCTGGCTCAACCGGGCGCCCGCCGAATAGGCCGCAATCTTGGCCATCTCGGAAGTGATGTCGGGCACCAGGCCAAGGGCGGCCACCGCCAGCCCGCCCTTGGCGGAGGAGGAATACACCAGGGTGCCGGAGCCGGCTTGCTGGTCCAGCGCATCGCGCACCTGGAAAAAACCTTCCGCCAGGTTATGGACCGTGGTGGGCCGCGCTTCACGGGCAAGCAACCGCAGCGTTTCGTTGGCATCCAACTGGAACGCAGCGCCCTTGGTCCAGGTTGAACCGATATCGATAGCGGTGATAATCATGCCGTTATCCGCATTGGCTCCCCGGCATACCGCCGCTCGAGGATGTCGTCCTTCAGGGTTGCGGCAATGTCGACCAAATCAGAGCGGGGTGAACAGACGCGATCGAATCCCATATCGCGAAACAGGGCCTCGACCTCGCTGAAAGGGCGTTTTCCGATGACCAGGTTGCCCCCTACGTAAAGCAGGATGTCGCCCACACCACGCTCGATGCAGCGGCCACGAAAACCCGCGCAGTCAATCTCACCGTGGCCATAGATGGAAGAGACCAGGATGGCATCGGCCCCTGTCTCAATGGCGGTGTCGATGAACTCGTCCTGGCTGACCATTACCCCGAGATTGACGACGGCGATGCCTTCCTGTTCCAACACGCTGGTGATGATCTTGTTCCCAACGGCGTGACAATCAGACCCAATCACACCCAGGACGACCTTGTAGTGCTTTGCTGCGGCGTTCATCTTAGCTCCCATTCTCCCTGCTTAAGTGATAGAGGCAGCCACTCGGGCTGCGGTGGAGTAACGTTGGGAAACAATAATAGGTAAGAAAGATTTATTTGCAATTATCAAAAGGTAATTATTTCTTACTGGTAATGAGGCAGATCAGCCCAGTCTGATGCAATGCACTGATTTTGTTGGCAGAAAGTCGAGGGGATAAACGGAAGTTGGGTCAACTCATCAATTCGTCTAATGCCCGGCATTCCCTGAATTTTGTGGGAGTACTCTTTTGGTGCGGGTGGCGGGTATTGGGTAGGACTGGTTGGTTCGGTGGAGGGGCACGGGGGTGGTTTAGATTTTGGGCTGGAAAAGAACTCGCTGCGCTCAGACACCTTTACCTGTCCAAAATCTAAACCACCCCCATACCCTTATGAACCTCCAGTTGTCGCAACTATTTTCCCTGGTTTTACCTGGGGTTGCCTGCAAGCTTGTTTGTACATCCGGCTTTTCAGACAAAGCGAAGCCAGACCCTGCAACACTCAAGAGAAACCTGTTTGGCCCCTAAGAGTGGGGTGGTGGGGTTATTTCCCGCCAGGAAAAGGTGTCTGAGCGCAGCGAGTTCTTTTCCCAAGGGAAATAACCCCACCATCCCGGCAAACTCAGAACCCGGAAATTGCATTTACCGATTTCCATTGCGTAAAGTAACGTTCCCTGAGCCCACCCGGCGCCTTTTCATCCACGGGGCTGACACCGGCAATGAAATCAGTACAGCTATTCTTGACAGATCGGGCCGCCATACGGTGGCCGCAATTGCTGGCAATACTGTTGTGTGTGGTGACCCCATTGTCGATTGAGGCAGCCCCGCCTGAGCGCAGCAAGTTGCAGGTCATTGTGGGCGGAGACCACTATCATCCTCCCTATGAGTATATCGACGAGAACGGCGAGCCCGCTGGCTACAATGTTGAGCTGACCCGGGCGATTGCCGAGGTCATGGGGATTAACGTCAAGATCGAACTTGGCGAGTGGTCCGAGATGCGTAAAAAGCTTGTCGACGGCGAGATTGATGTGCTTCAGGGGATGTCGTATTCCGATGAGCGCGCCAAGGTCTTCGACTTCTCCCCACCCCATGCGATTGTGCATCAATCAATCTTTGCCCGACGTGGCGATCCGGTTGTTGATGTGAGCGGCCTGAAGGACAAGGAGGTCGTGGTGCAGCGCGGTGACATCATGGAGGATTACCTGATTGAGCATCAGGTCGGCGCCAAGCTGATTCCCGTCGATACCCATGCCGATGCGCTGCGCTTGCTGTCTTCCGGAAAGGGAGACTATGCGCTGGTTGCCAACCTGCCGGCGCTCTACCTGACTCGGCAACTGGGATTGACTAACATTGTGCCAGTGGCGAGACCCTTCTCGTTGTCATACGGCTACGCTGTCCGGAACGGCCAGTCCGACCTGCTGGCCCAGTTTTCCGAGGGGCTGGCGATTCTCAAGAATACCGGCCGTTATCAGGAGATTTACGACAAGTGGCTGGGGCCGCTTAAAGAGGCTGGCAGTATTCCATGGAAGCTGATCGGCCAGGTCGGCGCGGCGGTGTCTGGTACACTGCTGTTGGTTCTGGGCAGTATTGTGATCTGGAACCGGACATTACAGCGGGAAGTGGACAGCCGTTCCAGGTCTTTACGTGAGCATCAGCAGCAACTGATCCAGGCCGACAAGATGGCGTCGCTGGGTGTCCTGGTTTCCGGTGTGGCCCATGAGATCAACAATCCAAGCAGCCTCCTGCTGCTTAACCTGCCGGTGTTGCAGGAGGCCTACGCGGATTGCCTGGACATACTGGATGCTCACTATCGCGAGCATGGAGACTTCATGCTTGGAGGTCTCGAGTACTCGCGTATGCGGGATGAGATTCCCCTTATGCTCGAGGAAATGCTGGAAGGCAGCCGCCGTATCAAACGCATTGTTGGCGACCTCAAGGACTTCTCTCGCCATGGCAGTAAGGACCTGAGCGAGATCCCGGATTTCAACGCAGTCGTTGTGACGGCAATCCGCTTGGTGGACACCTCAATCCGCAAAGCAACCTGGCATTTCGAGGTTGAATACGGTGCCGATCTTCCGGCTGTCAGGGGCAACGTCCAGCGGATCGAGCAGGTAGTGATCAACCTTATCGTGAATGCCTGCCAGGCGCTGGAAAACCCGCAGCAGGGTATATTTCTAAGAACCTATACTGACACTGATAAAATGGGGCGGCCCCAGGTATTGCTGGAGGTCAGGGATCAGGGCTGTGGTATGGACCCCGACGTCATCGGCCGTCTGACCGATCCGTTTTTTACCACCAAACGCGAGAGTGGCGGTACGGGGCTCGGGCTGTCGGTGTCGGCCGGTATCGTGAATGAACACCGGGGGCGGCTGACCTTCGATTCCAAAGTGGGCGAGGGAACCACCGTTCGGCTGGCCCTGCCAGCACTGCAGCCCGCACGACAGACTGATTGAGAATGCCAACAAAACCCCGTGAATATTCGCAGACGAGACCGGAGCCACGTTCGATGACGAAGAGCCTGTACCCCACGTTTGGTGTGTTGCTGGTGGACGACGAGCCCTCGTTCCTGCGAAGTCTCGGGATTGCGCTGGAACGCAGCGGTGGTATCACCCATCTTCACCGCTGTCAGGATAGCCGTGACGTGATGGGGATACTGGCGCGGGAGAATATCGGTCTTGTCACACTTGATCTGACCATGCCGCACGTTGGTGGTGAGGAACTGCTGCATCAGATTGTTGAGGAACACCCGGAGGTTGGGGTGATCGTCATCAGCGGACTGAATCAGGTAGAAACAGCCGTCAACTGCATCAAGCTCGGCGCTTTCGATTATTTCGTCAAAACTGACGAGCAGGACCGGTTGATCGAAGGTATCAAGCGGGCTATCCGGCTGCAGGAGTTGCGGCAGGAAAACCAGGCGCTACGCCGGCATGTCCTCAACGACACTCTGGATCATCCCGAGGTGTTTGCGCCTATTGTCACGGGGGATAAGGGCATGCGGTCGGTGTTCCAGTATCTGGAATCGGTCGCGGTGAGCCGCGAGCCGATCCTGGTCTGCGGCGAAAGCGGGACTGGCAAGGAGCTGATCGCTCGCGCTACACATACCCTGAGCAAACGCCCGGGATCATTGGTTTGTGTCAATGTCGCCGGGCTTGATGACAACATGTTCGCCGATACGCTGTTTGGCCACCAGCGTGGTGCCTTTACCGGGGCCGAGACGGCGCGCGCCGGCATGATCGAGCAGGCCGCTGAGGGAACCCTGTTCCTCGACGAGATTGGTGATCTTAGTATGGCGTCCCAGGTGAAGCTTCTGCGGCTACTGCAGGAGGGGGAATACTATCCCCTGGGTAGCGACCGGCCAAAACAGCTACGGGCCAGGGTGCTGGTTGCCACCCATCAGGACCTGGCAACGAAGCAGGCAGCAGGGGAATTCCGCAAGGACCTATACTACCGCCTGCGCACCCACCATGTACGGATACCGCCGTTAAGGCACCGCAAGCAGGATATACCGTTGTTGCTGGAGCACTTTCTCGCCAAGGCTGCCGAGGAGATGGGGAAAACCAGACCGGTCGTACCTGCGGAGCTGCCGGTACTTTTGTCCAACTACGACTTCCCCGGGAACGTGCGGGAGTTGCGTGCCATGGTGTATGACGCCGTGGGCGTCCATCGCTCCCGCATGCTGTCGATGTCTGTGTTCAAGCGGGCCATCGATTTCAGTGGTTCGGAAACCACCCGCGCGCCTGTCGAGCACCGCTCTGTTTTCATCGCCGATGAACCATTGCCGGCGCTGCGTGATGTGGCGGATTTGCTGGTGCAGGAGGCAATGAGGCGTGCCGACGGCAATCAGTCCATTGCATCTCGACTGCTGGACATTTCCCAGCCTGCGTTGAGCAAGCGAATGAAAAAACTGCAGTCCTGAGTGTCATAGGGCCGTTTGAACCCCTATAACCTTTTGGACAGCTATAACCTCGTTTTTATCTTGTATCTAACGGATATTTAAAGATTAATCCTGATATTACCTGCCCCCTTGCGCTTCAGGTTATATCCCTTCCGCCTACACGGCTTCCGCATTAAATCCCTTATTTATCCTTTTGCAACAAGTGGTTAGGAGAATTCCGAAGGATTGGCGCAGTGCTTGCTCTAGTCGTGGCGGCGCTGTCGTTGGATGGGCGCCACACACTCACAACAACAAACGTGGAGGTTCCCGATGCTGGAACTACTCAACGACTTTCTTTGGGGCAAGCTCCTGATCGCAATGCTGATCGCGGTCGGTATTGGTTTTACCGTCGCATCACGCTTTGTACAGTTCCGTTACTTCGGCCGAATGTTCCGTATTTTTGGTGCGGGCCAGGCGTTCAGCCGTGACAAGCACGGCCACCTGAGCTCGTTCCAGGCGTTGCTGCTGTCCGTTGCCGGCCGGGTCGGTGGCGGCAATATCGCGGGTGTGGCAGTCGCCATCACCCTCGGTGGGCCCGGTGCCATATTCTGGATGTGGGTCGTGGGCCTGATGGGTATGGCCACCAGTTTCCTGGAGTGTACGCTTGCCCAGGCCTACAAGACGGCCGAGCCGGATGGTACTTATCGCGGCGGTCCTGCGTACTACATCTCACGCGGGCTGGGGCGGAACTGGAAGTGGCTGGCGGTTGTCTATTCATTTCTGCTGCTGGTGACCTTCGGATTCGGTTTCACCGCACTGCAGTCCTACTCCGTTGCGACGTCGTTTGAGGATGCTTTCGGGGTTCCCGTGATCTACACCGGAATCGCGATGGCGATTGCTGTCGGGGTCATCATATTTGGCGGTGTCAAACGCATCGCCCGAACGGCTGAGGTACTGGTGCCCGTTATGGCATTTGGCTATCTGGCGATCGCGGTGGTGGTGCTGGCGATGAATCTCGAGCAAGTGCCGACCATGCTGGCGCTGATCGTCAAGAGTGCGTTCGGCCTTGAGCCTGCAGTTGGCGGTGGTATTGGCGCCGCCATACTGATGGGGGTGAAGCGGGGCCTGTTCTCGAACGAAGCAGGGCTTGGCAGCGCGCCAAATGTCGCCGCCGTAGCCTATGTGCCGCACCCGGTAAACCAGGGTGGCGTGCAGGCGCTCTCGGTGTTTATCGATACCCTTGTGCTGTGTACCTGCACCGCACTGATTATCCTGCTGGGTACCGCCTATGACCCGACTCTGGGTACCGATGTCGGCGGGGTGGCCCTTACCCAGGCATCACTGGCCACTCATGTCGGTGAATGGGGGCGCGAATTCGTCAGCATTGCATTAATGCTTTTCGGTTTCAGCACCATTATTTACAACTACTACCTGGGCGAGAACAGCCTCAACTTCTTTAGTGAAGGAAATCATATGCTGTTCAACGCCTTCCGCGTTGCAGTTATTGTCCTGTGTGGCTGGGGTGCGACGACGGATCTCAGTACTGTATTCGGATTTGCAGACGTGACGATGGGATTGCTGGCACTGGCGAACCTGCTTGCATTGATTATGTTGATGCGGCCTGGGCTGAGGATCCTGCGCGACTTTGACGATCAGGTTGAGGCCGGTATCCCGCGGCCAGTGTTCGATGCCGCCAACTTTGTGGATCTCAACATCGATGCGACCGCCTGGGAGATCGAACCTGAAGATCGTCAAGGGACCGGCCGGTTCGTTGCTGAAAGTGCCGCAGCGACACGATGAATCTGCTGGCGCATTACCCGGGCGTGAAGGGGTCTTCGCGCCCGGGTGTTTCATCGACGACTGTCGAAGGTGTGCAGGAGTGGCTGGAAGGAATCCGCCACCAGGCAAGTACACGGCTCGGCCAGGGGAAGGTTGCAAGCTATATTCCGGCGCTGTCAAAACAGGACGCGAACCGGTTTGGTATCGCGATCTGTACCAACGACGGTCGCGTTTACGCCGCTGGCGATGCCCGGGAGCCGTTCTCGGTGCAGAGTATATCGAAGGTATTCCTGCTGACCCTGTCGCTGCGAGTCTTCGGTAACACACTTTGGGAGAGGGTCGGGCTCAACCCTTCCGGCATGCCGTTCAACTCCCTGATACAGCTTGAGGCGGAATGCGGCAAACCGCGCAACCCATTCATCAATGCTGGAGCTATTGTTGTCGCCGACTCTTTGGTCAGCGCTTTCGCGACGCCGGTACAGGTCATCCAGGACACAGCGAGGCGTCTGTCTGGCAATTCGTCCATACTGATCGACCGTGACGTCTTGGCCTCGGAATGGAAACACCGTTCGCGGAACGCCGCGATGGCTTATTTAACGAAGGCATTCGGCAACATTAATAACGAAGTTGACGATGTGCTCCACACCTATTTCGCTTGCTGCTCGTTAAGCATGAACTGTGTCGATCTGGCGGTGGCACTGAATTACCTGGCAGCAGATGGCTATTCCCGCCAGGCGGGCGAGCAGTTCGTGGAAGCGGAGTTGGCACGCAGGATCAACTCGCTGCTGTTCACCTCCGGCATGTATGACGCTGCCGGCGAGTTTGCCTACCGTGTTGGCCTGCCGGCCAAGAGTGGTGTCGGTGGTGGCATTGTGGCGATAGTGCCGGGCCAGTTCTCCGTCTGCGCCTGGTCGCCAGCGCTCGACGATAACGGCAATTCGGTGGTGGCCCAGTATGCATTGGAGCTGCTGTCGGAAAGCCTCGCTGTATCCTCAGCGTGCGCATGAGTGGATCGAAGCTGAGGCGGCCGCCGCAGAAGCGGCGAGCGTGATTCGTGATGCTAACGGCAACGAGCTGCAGGATGGCGACACCGTTTCCGTGATCAAAGATCTGAAAATCAAGGGTTCCAGTTCGGTGGTCAAGGTTGGCACCAAGGTGAAAAACATTCGCCCGGTAGGTGGCGACCATGACATCGATTGTAAGATCGACAGCATAGGCGCCATGAAGCTGACGTCGGAGTTTGTGAAGAAGGTTTGATGAACAACCGGGACTGGTTTATTTTCTGGATAGTTTTCTCGGCTGGCATCGCACGAGGCGGGCTTTGCCCTAGTCCAGCCAGGGAATATCGGGATGTCCCGGCTGGCTGAGTGCTTCGATCATTTCATCGGGGTAGATGCCCCGGTAATACTGTGCAAGCGTGCCATCCAGTTTCATCTGGTCAAGGGTTGCTTGCCAAAGATTGACAGTCGCATCCGGCGTATCCAGGGACATCGCAATGTACAGATATTTCGTCGAGGTGGCATAGGCCAGTCTGACTTCGTCCTCTGAATAACCCGTTTCGGCAAATATCGGCAAACGGGCAATGTCGCTGGTCATCCAGGCATCGACACGACCGTGCATCAGCATTTCCAGACACTGCTCCGACAGGGTGGGTTGCTCCAGATTAGTAAAGCCCCGAGCTTCCAGTGATTGTCCGCCGGAACTGCCGCGATAAGCGCAGATGCCATCAAGGGCGCGCGCGTCGTCCAATGTCTCTATTGAAATATCATCCTGGCGACGGACAAAAAGACCGCCAGTGATGCGTTTGATTGGACCAACCCACTTGAACTGGTGTTCCCGTATTTCTGATCGCGTGGTTTCAAACAATGCAATATTGGGTCCTCTCCGGGCCAGCATAAAGCCCCGGGCCCATGGAAGCAGAGTAATGTCACCCGGCACGCCGGCACGGTGCATCAATTCACGGACAAGTTCGGCGGTAGGGCCGGTTACACGGCCATTTTCATCGAAGTATTCACCGGGAGGCGAGTGCTCGGTCACGACAGTGATCGGTTCGCCCCAGGCATGGGCGCTGGAAAGCCCGCTGATTAGCAGCATTCCCGCGAGAATCGTTCCACTGAAACGGTAGTTCCAAACCATTCGCAAACCCTTTATCCCGGAAACCCGCCAGCCATCGTATCGTAACGGCCTGTGCCCATGCTGCTTCAGAATATCGAGCCGGAAAATAAATGTCTGTAACAGAACGAAAGTGCGAACGCCTTTTTGGTTATCCAATGCCGAACGCGTTGAACGCAGCGCATGAGACTCCTGGGGTTGAAATCTCGCGCCCACCCTCGCATGTCTATTAGTACGAAACATTCACTGAGCTGAATTTTCCAGATAATTTTCAAGGCAACGGGAGAAAGCATGGATAAGCGAACATTCGGAAACACGGACATTCAGGTAACCCCTGTCGGGCTCGGCACCTGGGCCATTGGTGGCTGGATGTGGGGCGGAACGGACGAAGCCCGGTCCATCGATACCATCCACAGGGCTATCGACAAAGGCATTGGTCTGATCGATACGGCGCCGGTGTATGGCTTCGGGCGCTCCGAGGAGATTGTGGGCAAAGCCCTTGCCAATGGCCGGCGGGATAAGGTTGCCCTGGCCACCAAGGTGGCTCTTAACTGGAGCGACGATCACGACAAAGTCTGGCGGGATTCCACTGCCTCGCGCATAGAGCGTGAGATCGAGGATTCCCTGAAACGCCTTCAGACGGACAGGATCGACATTTACCAGGTTCATTGGCCGGATCCGAAGACGCCCATGGAAGAAACTGCCCGGGCGCTGGAAAAGCTCTATCAGGCCGGGAAAATCCGGGCCATTGGTGTGAGCAACTTTACACCCTCACAAATGGACGAGTTGCAGAAGAGTGTGCCGCTGCACAGCTTGCAGCCCCCGTATAACCTGTTCGAACGGGATATCGAGCAGGAAATCCTTCCGTACTGCCGGGAAAACGGCATTGCCACCATTACCTATGGTGGGCTTTGCCGCGGCCTGCTGACCGGCAAGATGCGGGAAGATACGCAGTTCACCGGTGACGATCTGCGCAAGAACGATCCGAAGTTCCAGGGTGATCGTTATCGCCAATACCTGAATGCGGTGGCTGAGCTGGATGCATTTGCCAAAGAGCGCTATCAGAAAAATGTACTGGCGCTGGCGCTTCGTTGGCTGGTGGATCAGCCCGGTGTTACCACCGCGCTCTGGGGTGCGAGAAGGCCGGAACAGCTGGATCCAGTGGATGACATCGAAGGCTGGTCGCTCGATAAGGAGGCAATGGCCGCCATTGATGACATCCTGGACAGGTACATTGACGATCCCGTCGGGCCCGAGTTTATGGCGCCTCCGACTCGGTAATGTGTGGTCAGGCTCAAGTCGGGATATGTTGCTCTGGCCGGCTCCTGTGAATTACGTTGGCTTTGCCCTAAGCTTTTACTGAATCACTGGCGAATTCAGGCGGTTTCAGGGGGCCATGTCCGACAAAGAGCTACGCAACCGATCCGACAAACAGGCGATCGATCAGTTTATTAACGAGGTTCGCACCCTGCCCAAACATGGCGGCGGGCAGGGGCGGCTGATTTTCGCGCTGGAGGGCGACCGCAAGCCGCGAGGCGACCTGGGATCAGGCCTGCCACTTGCAGAGTGAGCTGTTTGTGGCGACCCGGGATATGGGCGGGCTGGCCATTCAGCTTTGTTACTATCGCGGTTTCGGCGAGTTCAAAGCCACGGGGTTTGTCACCGGGACCGGCCAACTGCTGAAGCTGATGAACGGCGTTTCCTGCCTCGGTGGTCGCACCCAGATCAGCCGGGTGCTGGCCCACGCGGTGAGAGAAACCCGCGCAAAACCCGTCAAGGCAGTGGTGTTTATCGGAGACTGCTGCGAAGAGCCGGTGGATGAGCTTTGTCATACCGCCGGAGAACTGGGCATGTTGAGAACCCCCGTGTTCATGTTCCATGAGGGCGAAGACGCCCATGCCAGAGCGGTGTTCCAGCAGGTCAGCAAACTCTCCGGTGGCGCTTACGCGCCCTTTGATCGCAACAGCCCGCAGGTTCTCAAGGATCTTATGGCCGCGGTCGCGGTCTATGCTTCCGGGGGCGCACGGGCGTTACGGGATTTTTCCCGCCGCAACTCCCCGGAGGTCAAGCGCCTGACCCGGCAGATCCGCTAGCGCTTGTAACAATCCACTGATGGGCCAACCAGCCCGGGGTATCTCAGTGCCATTAACGCTTTTGGTTATCTTCCTGTCGGTTGTCGCGTGGGTCTGGGTGCGTAACCAGCCGGCCAGCCAGCGCAAGGCCGCCATACTCAAACTGGTATTGAGCGCTGGCGTGACAATGGTGGCCCTGCTGGCCGTTACCGGCCGTCTGCACTTTGTGTTCGCCTTGTTAGTGCTGCTGTTCCCACTGCTGCGCCGGGTATTGCCGGCTCTGCTGATGGGCGGCGCGTCGGGGCTGGGCAAAGGCGACGCGACAGCCTCATCGGGCAACCAGTCCCACGTCTCCAGCGACATTCTCAAGATGAGCCTGGACCATGACTCCGGAACCATGAGTGGTGAGATCCTGAAGGGCCCCATGGCCGGCCGGGCACTGGCAGATCTGAGCGAGAGCGAATTTATCGAGCTGCTGCGGTATTGTCGGGAGCAGGATGAGGACTCTGCCAGGCTGCTGGAAACTTACCTTGATCGTCGTTTCGGGGATTCCTGGCGTGCTGATGACCAGGCTGACACGGACACTGGAAACGCCGGCGACCGTGGCAGTTCTGCGGGCGCCGGCGGCCCTCTGACCGAAAGCGAAGCCCTGGATATCCTCGGATTGGCGCCCGGTGCCAGCCGGGAAGATATTATCCAGGCCCACCGACGGATGATGCAGAAACTTCATCCTGATCGTGGTGGCAGCAACTACCTGGCGGCGCGTATCAATGAGGCCAAAGAATGTCTGCTGGGGTCTTAGGTAGATTCTGTAACTGAGCCCCTGGGGAAGGTTAAGGGGAATAAAAGGGGCTAAGTATTCTGCCTGTCACTGCTCTTCATTATTGCGGCGACCACACCTCCCCGTGTTGCATCACCCGGAAATCCGACTCACTGATGCCCTGTTTCTCCAGCGCCAGCCGCAGGCGCCGGGGAGGCTCGTCCATGGGCTCATCGGTGAGCACGAAGGTGCCCCAGTGCATGGCGACTGACTGGCGGGCGCCAATATCCTGGTGAATCCTGGCGGCCTCTTCCGGTGCTACGTGTACCGGCGACATGAACCAGCGCGGGTCGTAGGCGCCGATGGGTAGCAGCGCCAGATCAATAGGCGCGAACAGCTCGCCAATCGTTTGAAAAACCTGCCCATAACCTGTGTCCCCACCGAAATAGAACCGAAATCCCTCTATCTCCAGCAGCCAACTGCACCAGAGCGCGGTGTTGGTGTCGGTAGGGGTTCGTCCGCTGAAGTGCTGCGCTGGCAGGCAGAACACTTCGGTATCGCCCGCCAGGGGCGCGGATTGCCACCAGTCCAGTTCCACCAGGTTATGGATACCGCGCTTTTCGAACCAGCGTCGCATGCCCATGGGAATACAGAAGCGCAGGTTGTCCCCGAAACGTTGGTGCAACCGGCGCACCGTTGCTTCGTCGAGATGGTCGTAGTGATTGTGGGATATCAGTACGAGGTGGATAGGCGGCATTTCCTCGACCGTCAGGGCTGGTGGCGTAAACCGCTTCGGCCCGACCAACCGGAAGGGGCTGGCTCGGTCCGACAACACCGGGTCAGTCAGTACGTTCAGGCCGCGGTACTGGAACAGGAACGACGCATGCCCGAGCCAGACCAGTTGCGGCACTAATGGCGGGTGCGCCAGCAAGTGGCCATCCGGGCGCAGAAGTGTGTAGCGTTTACCCGGCGGAAAACGCCGGCGGGGAGCCAGTTGCCAGCGAAGGAAATCCCCCAGGCCATGGCGGGGCACCGGCTCCAGATTGCGATACTTGCCCTGGTAAAAATGAGGTTCTGCCGCAAGGGCGGCAAGGCGTTCACGGTCTATGGTCATGAATGGGGCTCGCTAGCGGGGTAGAGCCGGAATCGCTGCACGACCAGGGTAGACATGCCGGATTTTGACCGTAATTCGATTTGAGTGTCTGCTTGAAATAAAGTGGGCATCTGTTCCTATCCGCTGGGTAATTGTTCTATGTCAGGTGCTTTCAATTTGGTCACCCCCACCGAGATTGTATTCGGGCGGGGTCAGATAGCCCAACTTAACAGACGGGCCGCAAACCTTGGTGGCCGGGTTCTGGTTGTGCACGGCAGCAATCCCGCAAGGCTCGCTGGGGTATTCGAGTCGCTTACGGCAGTCGATATCGTGCAGACACTGTCGGTTGGAAAGGAGCCGGACCTGGAGACATTGATTGCCGCTATTGCTCAGGGCAAATCACTGGGTGTCGACCTGGTCCTTGGCATTGGCGGCGGCTCTGTGATGGATTCAGCCAAGGTACTTGCGGCCATGCTGCCAGGGCAGACCGAGTTGATGGCGCATCTGGAGGTGGTCGGCGACGGCCTGCCATTAGCCGCCAGGCGACTGCCTCTGATCCTGGTTCCCACCACGTCGGGAACCGGGGCCGAAGTTACCCGGAACGCTGTGATCGATATTCCGGAAGCCCGTCGCAAGGTAAGCCTGAGGGATAACCAGTTACTGCCTGACCTTGCTCTGGTGGACCCGTCACTTACTGACAACTGCCCCAGGCACGTCAGCCTGCATTCCGGGCTGGATGCGATCACCCAGGTCATCGAGCCCTACCTTTCGTCGCGCGCAAACCTGTTCACGGACATGTTATGTAAAGAGGCGATTCCCAAGGGGCTTCTGGCCCTGAAGCAGTTGATGGAGAGTGAAAGCAGGCAGGCACGTGACGCCCTGGCCCAGGTAAGCCTGTTTGGCGGGCTTGCGCTGGCCAACTCGGGGCTGGGTGTCGTGCATGGCATCGCCGGGCCGCTGGGCGGTTTATGTGGCGCGCCCCATGGCGCCATTTGCGGCGCCCTGTTGCCGGCCGGAATTGCGGCAAACCGGGATAGCGTGGTTGACGCTGGCCAGAAGGCCCGTATTGAGCAGGTGATTGGCTGGATTGCTGAGGTATTTGAGGCGTCCCCGGACCAGGCGTTGCCACGCTTTCGCGAGTGGATTGCCCGGAACGGTTTGCCCGGGCTTGCGTCGATTGGTGTGACCGAAGATCACATTATGTCTGCCTCGCAGGCGGCAGCCAGCTCCTCCTCCGTGAAGGCCAATCCGGTTGAGTTATCAACCGAAGCCATAGAAAGCATCATGCGACAGTCGCTTTGATCAAACTCGATTGAAAGGCTGGTGCAGCCTGGATCTATTTGACGCCATCGAACCGCATGGCCACCGTTCCGTTATCAGCTGCGAAAACCATTTGCATTCTTTGATCTTGCGTCGGGCCAAAAAATCCGACGCCGGAGTACTCGCCATTGCGATTAACGTTATCGTTGTTGCAGTTGGACATCGTGTAGGTGATGTTGAAGACATTAATCGAAGTATCGGGGATTGAAACGGTTTCGGTTCCTTGAAGGACGCAACCCGTAGCCTGCTTGTAGTACTCAGAGTACAAAGAGCCGTTTCCATCCACAGTCAGGGATACATCCGGCTGCCCCTCCTCTCTAGAGACATAAGTGCCGGAGGCTGTGCCCAGAGAGATGCCCAGATCGCTGAGCGAGTTTATTCGCTGCAAGGTGACGTTGGTATTCACCTGGCCCGAAGCGTCGGCGGTCGAAAAGGTAGCCGACCCCTGAGAGGTGATCGTCCCGGTTATGACTCCTTGCTCGGCGCCCTTATCTTCAAAAAAGCCTTTAGGATCTGGCTGGCCAGGATCTAGTTGGCGGTAATCATGGCTAGTCCCGCTGATCCTCATGTTAGCAAAGGCGAGATTGCCAAGAGTAAGCCCGGCGCTGCCTCCAAAAACAGCGGCAAAATTTCCCGTAGGGCTCAGATAAGTGGTCGCGGCTTTCGGAGGGGCGCCATTTACGTACAGTATTTTCGCCTCATACAGACCGGCTTTCAGTGTGGTAGGGGCACCACCTGAGGTGGTAGTGGTGCTGCTCGAACTGCCCCCGCAGGCGCTCAAAATTAGACTGGTGCATAGGGTTATTGCTGCAAAACCGGGGTACAGCGTCCTTCTTAGCATTGCACACCTCCGTGACGCGACAACCGTAAGGTAGTTTGTCGGTCTTCTGTAATGCCGCAATATCAGAGCCAAGATTAATTTTTTGTTTTGATTCAGCGGCTTGGAATTTTTGTTTACAGGTTGAGGTCGAGGGTGTGTGAAGCATATCGACACCAGGGCCAACCGGGACTGATTGATTTCCTCCGGGCCATTCCACCAGAAGCTACTCGGCTTGCAGTTGTGGTGGAGCCGAAAATGCGCTGAAGTTCTGGTGAGCCCTGCCGATAACCAAAAAATACTGTTTCCTGCAGAGAGTGAAAACAACAATGAATGCAGTCGCTTCAGAAGGTCGTCTATGGCAACCCTGGGCATGCCGCGTCAGCAGCGTTTTGGTTCTGGCCCTGTTTGCACTGGTTGTGGTGGTGCCGGCTTTTGCCCTGATCGGGTTTGGGCTGGCTTTTCTGATAACGGGATTGGCCTGGTGGCTGGGCCGTGATCGGTCGGCCAGTGCCGAAACGCAGACGGACTCCGGCGCGGGCCAGGGGGTGCTCGATATATCCAGGGACCAGCCAGTCGGCTCCGGCCAGGCAGGGCGGATTGCCAGAGAGCACAATGAGCTGTTGGTCAGCATGCGGAGCGCGCTGTCAGATCTGCGCCATCATGCGGTGCAGGTGGCGGTGCAGTCCGCGCGGCTGCGCAAGCTCACCGGCGAGGCACAGCAGAGCGCCAGCAAGCAGGAAGAAGTCTCGGAGCTGATTGCCCAGTCCAGTGGCGAGGGTGCCACCGCCCTGGAGGACATTACCCAGCGAACCGGATCGGTTTCGGAGCTCAATTCCCGGAATCTTGACGGCGTGCGGCAGTCCAATCAGGCGCTTTCTCAGGTGGCGGAACAAATCCGGCAGGTTAATGACCAGTTGCTGACCTTCCGCGAGACGGTGGCAGGCCTCAGCGAGAGCGCGGGTAAAATCGGCAAGATTCTGGAGATGGTGCAGGGGTTCTCAGACCAGACCAATCTGTTGGCGTTGAATGCCGCCATCGAGGCGGCCCGCGCGGGCGAGGCCGGTCGTGGCTTTGCTGTGGTGGCCGATGAAGTGCGCCAACTCGCCCAGAAGATTGCGTCGGCCACGGGTGACGTGAATCAGATCATCAGCGATATGGATTCCCGGGTTGTTCGCACCGAAAAGGACACCGCACAGTTGCTGGAGCACACCGATCAGGCCCGCAAGGACGTCACCTCGACAGCATCCCAGTTTGGCGACATGCTGCAGTACATCGAGCAGGCGCACGAAGAGCTGCTCTCGATTACCTCCTCAGTGGAGGAGGTCAGTATTACCAATCGTCAGGTGCACGAGCACGGCAACCAGATTCATCAACTTGGCCGTGAACTGGCGAGGGAAATCGCCGAATCGGACGCCTACTCCGAGCAACTGCGCAAGGCTACCGAGGCCTCAATGGCGTTGTTGGCCCGCTACCGAATCGGGCGAGGCGCGTTCGAGGAAATTCTGGAAGAGCGTCAGGCGCTGGCGGCAGAATTCGAGAACAGGCTCAATGAGCTGGCCCAGCAAGGCGTTGACATCTTTGACCGCCGTTATGAACCGGTGCCGAATACCTGGCCACAAAAGTACCGGACCCGATTCGTCGATCGTTTCAAACAGGCGCTCCAGGATTTGACCGACCGCAGTAAAGAGCGCTTTGACGGTACGATTTACAGCCTGTTGTTGGACGCCAATGGTTACATTCCGGTTCACCACAAAGCAACGTCGCAGCCAATCACCGGTGATCGTGAAAAAGACCTTCTCTTCAGCCGTGATCAGCGGCTCTATAACAGCAACGAAACGGAACAACGGCGAGCCAGCCACACCGAACGGTTCCTGCTGCAGACCTATATCCGCGATACGGGAGAAATTCTGAATGATCTCTCGATTCCCGTGTATGTGAACGGCAAGCACTGGGGCGCGGTGGTCATGGGCTTTAATCCGGATCTTCTACTGACGGGTAACAGGTAGCTGCCCTCATCAGTTTCGGTACTTTGCGGTCGGTATCATCGGCTCGCTGGTTCAGGCAAAATCGTATTTTCCGCCCTTTTCCAGTGCCTGCCGGTAGGCCGGCCTCGCATGCACCCGTTCCACCCAGGCGGTGATATGGGGCCGGTTCCTGCCGACGATGCCGCGGGCTACGGAGGCTTCCAGCGGGAAGCTCATCTGGATGTCCGCCGCGCTTAGGTTGTCTCCCAGAAACCAGGTGTTTTTTGCCAGATGGTCTTCGACAAAATCGAGGTGGGTCTTGATCATCGGTCCGATGAAGGTCTCATTGGTTTTGTCGGAAATGCCTTTGGCCACTGGCTTGATGAAGAACGGCATGGGGCTGGTTTTTATTTTCTCGAACACCAGGCGCATCACCAGCGGCGGCATCAGGGACCCTTCGGCGTAATGCAACCAGTAGGTGTAATCGAGCCACGCCTGGCCGCCATCCTCCGGCAGCATGGTGTCTTTGCCGTAGGTGTGGGCAAGGTATTCGATAATGGCACCGGATTCCGCGACCACCAGATCACCGTCGGTAATCACCGGGGATTTGCCCAGCGGGTGAACCTTCTTCAGGCTCTCCGGTGCCAGCATGGTTTTCGGGTCACGCTCGTAGCGTTTGATCTCATAGGGCACGCCGAGCTCTTCCAGCATCCAGAGAATGCGTTGTGAGCGGGAATTGTTGAGGTGGTGAACTGTAATCATGTGCAAGCTCCGTTCGCATTGAAAAATGGCCAGGTAGGAAGAGTAGTCTGGAAATGGGTTTTTGGTTCACTGCCGGAAGGTCTGGTCAGAGTTCGGTGAACCGGAAATTAGTCACAGGCTCAGGGTCTACCTTAATGTTTCAGGGAGCTTCATCATATCGATTCCGCCACATTCGGAGCGGAAAGAGCGGGGCCTATAAGCAACCTACCCATGCCTGCTACCGGTTCCTTTTTTCCTGAAGGGCCTTACGGGCATTGCCAGTAGCGCGCCAAGTTGCTGGTCGCTGGCCTCTGAAAACTCGTTCAGGCCAAAACCTGAAGGCGTCGGGGAGCAAAGAGGGCAGGTATAGGTGCCAAACAGCCGGTCCCAGACAGTCAAAACCTCCCCGAAGTTGGAATCGGTCTCGGGTTGTTGTCTTGAGTGGTGATACTGATGCGTGCCCGGTGTCACGAAAAAGAGGTTGATCAGGGACTCTGCACGGGTGTTCAGGCGGATATTCGAGTGGGCCAGAAGCTGAGCGGCCTTGACTGCAATCACATAGGGGATGACCTGACTGGGTGCCAGGGCCAGTGTTGCCATCAGCAGATAGATAACGAGCAAACTGACAAGGACTTCCCCTGGGTGGTGACGAAAGGTCGTTGAATAATCCAGTTCAAGGTCACAGTGGTGCACGCGATGCAGTCGCCAGAGCGCGCTGAAGTGGTGGTATGCGCGGTGGAGCCAGTAGCTGACCAAATCCAGAACCAGGAAAGCAATCAGGGCCGCCAGCAATGGGTTTAGGCGGGGAGAAGGTGACGCTGGTAGCAGAAACAGGGAAATCCATACCGGAGAGGCAAGAAGAAGGGCCTCGTTGATAAAGCCCAGGCTCAGGTTGTTAAACCAGCGATCGTAACGATCGCGGACAAGCTCGTTTCGGGTGAAGCGATATTCCGCTGCAACAACCAGCGGAATACTGATCAGGTACAGAATCTGATAAGCGGCCATGGCATTTTATTAGGGCCCTTCTGGAACTGCAGCGTCCCTGCTTTCCTTGTCCCTGCTACCTGTAAAAGGTTTTGTTGTGGAAAAGCACTACTTACGAAACTTCCTGACGACATAGAGTGCTGCCACACTCGCTGCAAATAATCCCAGAATGCCGGGTTCCGGAACCGAAACCGGAGGTGGTACGATACCGGCGAGAGCAGTTGCAGAGAGCATTGAGACGATCAATCCAGTGATGAGGTATTTCATAATGAACCTTCCATGTTGTGGGCTCATTATGAATGAAGCATTTTCCAGGCCAATGGCACCGAAGCTACGGGAATCAATAACCTGGATTTTTTGCAAATTTTCAGCTGTAAAAATATTCGACGGGTCGACGTCGGATGGCAGGCATCGGCGAGTTCCCGCCCTAAAACTCCAGACAGATCTTGCCGAAATGCTTGCCAGACTCCTCGTAGCGGAATGCATCCGCAATATCTTTCAATGCGAATGAGTGGTCAATGACCGGTCAATGATCTCAAGATTATCCAATCCGCCTGGTTGCGACAGAGTGACGACAATCATGCTGTGGCCTCCAAAAGTGTGATCATCAGATATCAATAAACCGGGGCGCTAGCATCAGCACAATGCCAACAGCCACCAGGGCAAGGGTATTGGTTACCAGGTAAGGGTACAGCATCAGGGCTATCCCGCAGTAACGGGCGACCAGGTTTGACTGCCTTCGCCCGTAAATGAAATAACCGATTCCGATGGAGCTGAACAGCAGTCCCCAAAACAGGTTGGCGGTTTCCATAGCGTGATTATCTCCGGCTAAAGGCGACCCGGATGTCGCCCGGATTCGGGTTCATCATGAACTTTATACCTTTTGTACTATTCATGCTCCGCCCTCGTTGGTTTCATCGCACTGGGGTTGCATCCGGCAGTTTACTGCGCTAATTTAAATCGTGCACAAGGTAATCGTGAGCGAGTTATATGCCAGAGCCTGAATCCTCAGAACTATTGGAGCGCGGAGCCGACCTGCTGACGCTGGACCGGCAGATGTGTTTCGCCCTCTATTCCGCGTCGCTGGCCATGACCAAGCTGTATAAGCCGTTGTTGTCGGAGCTGGGGCTGACGTATCCCCAGTATCTGGTGATGCTGGTGTTGTGGGAACAGGACGGCATCCGGGTCTCTGGTCTCAAGGAGCGTCTGTTCCTGGATTACGGCACCCTGACGCCGCTTGTGAAACGCCTGGAGAAACAGAAGTTGTTGGAGCGGCATCGGTCACCTGAGGACGAGAGGCAGGTGATCATTCGACTTAGCGAGAAAGGACGGAGCCTGCAGGAAGTGGCAGGGCGGATTCCTGAGCGGATAGCGAGCGCCTCTGGTTGCTCACTGACCGAACTTGAAGACCTGAAAACCCAGCTCTGTGCCCTGAGGAACCGCTTGCACAGTCATCTGGACAATCATCTGGAAGAGATCGCCTGACCGGGCGCTCTCGCCTGAACCAAGCAAAGAGGAGAGCATTATGTCTATCGAACAAGTTGCATATCGTGCCTACGCAGAAGCAACCGGCGGCCGTGATGGCCGGGCCATTTCTTCCGACGGCGTTCTGGACGTTGAGCTGTCGACGCCCAAAGAACTGGGCGGTGCCGGCGGCAAAGGCACGAACCCGGAGCAGCTGTTTGCGGCCGGTTACTCCGCGTGCTTCATCGGGGCAATGAAGTTTGTGGCGGGCCGTGACAAGCTGAAAATACCGGAAGATGCCTCTATTGAAGGCGTTGTCGGTATTGGTCAGATTCCCGGCGGGTTCGGTATTGAAGTGGAGCTGCGTATCAGCCTGCCGGGCATGGACGATGCCCAGGCCAAGCAGCTGATTGATGAAGCCCATAAGGTGTGCCCCTATTCCAACGCTACCCGTGGCAACATCTATGTAACTCTCAACCGGGTCGACTGACACCGGGTTTCCATGGATTAAAGGACCGGACAGGGCTACTCGGTCAGATGAATGTCCATGGTGATGTCAGATTTCAGAGCTTTTGATACCGGGCAGTTCATCTTGGCGGTGTTGGCCGCCTCCAGGAATTCTGACTGCCCAATTCCGGGTACTTTTGCAGTAACGTCAAAATGGATGGCTGATATTTCGAAGCCGTCGCTCCCTTGGCTCAGAGTCACACTGGCCTTGGTGTCAATGCTGTCAGGTACATGCTCGGACTCACCCAGGATCATGGACAATGCCATGGAAAAGCAGCCTGCATGGGCAGCGCCGAGCAGCTCCTCCGGGTTGGTTCCCTTGCCATTCTCAAAACGGGTTTTGAAGGAATACTGCTGCTCTGAAAGTACGCCACTTTCTGTGGAAACTGTACCCTTGCCATCCTTCAGGCTGCCTTCCCAGTGTGCGCTTGCATTGCGTTTCATGGTGTCTCCTTGCCATTTCAGATTGCTGTATGAGCTTCCGGATTTATTGGCGCGGCTAAAAAGGCTGCGCACAATAAACCCTATCTGACTTAAACATGGGATCTAAACCTCGTCAACAGGGCGACAATCCATTTCGGCGTTACCGACCAGGGGATGGGGCATTGGCCGTTTCCACGGATGACAGATTGCCAGCCAGAGATACTTCAGGAACCAGATGCCAAAGGGGTAGCTCCTGCGGTCCTGCCGTGGAGTGAACGCGCTTCGCCTTGATGGCGCTCAATGCGGGCCTCTTATTTGATGCCTTCGAATTTCATCGCCACGATGCCGTTGTGGGCTGCGAATATCATTTGCATTCGCCCATCTGGTGCCGGGCCGAAAAAGCCGACGCCGGAGTATTCGCCATTGTGATTGTCGTCGTTGCAGTTGGACATTGTGTAGGTGATATTAAAGACGTTGATTGAAGCATCAGGCACGGAGACGCTGTCGGTTCCTTCAAATCGGCAGCCCGTCTCCAGCGTATAGTGCTCAGCATAGAGTGATCCGTCGCTAGAGATGTTCAGAAATACATCAGGTGAAGCTACATAAGTACCAGAAGCTCTCCCCAGCGAGATCCCCAAATCGCTGAGAGCATTTTGCCGCTGCAGCGTGACGTTCGTATCAACCTGACCCTTTGCGTCAGAGGTAGAAAACGTTGCAGACCCTTGTGAGGTAATAGTCCCGGTTATCGTTCCGTCCTCAACGCCCTTATCTTCAAAAAAACCTTTAGGATCCGGTTGGCGGTAGTCACTACTGGTCCCGGTGATTCTCGTGTTAGCAAAGTCGAGATTTCCAAGCGTAAGTCCCGAATTCCCTCCGAAGACAGCTGCAAACTTGCCTGTCGGGCTGAGGTAAATGGTAGCGGTTTGTTGAGGATTTCCATTAAGGTACAGTACTTTTGCCTTGTAGAGTCCGGCTTTCAGCGTGGTGGCATCTCCATCCGAGCTGGCAGGACTGGCAGAGCCACCGGAGCTACCAGAGCCTCCGCCTCCGCCACAGGCACTCAGTAATACACTGGCGCATAGTACTGTTGCAGCAAGACCTGAATTAAAAGTCCTTTTAAACATAATGCACTCCCTCTAAACATCTTTTGGGAAATCTGCTTTTACCGTTTTCAGGGGACAGCTATCACCATTACTTGAGGGAGAGCATTGCTCTCGCGCACAACGCTGATGGGGGTTGGACATCCGGAAACCGTGCAGAGGCCGGACAGATCGTTGGCTTCTTAAGAAAGATCGGCCGTCGCGTGGGGCGAAACCGCCTTGAGGAAAGGTTCTGTGTGGGTTCATAGCCATACTACCGATTAGCGGCTTGTAACGTTTTCAGGCTAGCGTGTCAGTGAGGTTCTGTCTGTTCGCTACCGTACTAAGGGGGAGAAGACCCCCTCTTCACCAGTATGGATGGCTACCGGTAAGGCGATCCGGTTTCAAGGTTGACAGCGAAAGCAGCGGATACAACTGAGCAAAGCGATTTTGCTTCTTCAGGCAAAATCGTAGTCGCCGGAAATGCCTTTGGCCACTGGCTTGTGAACTGTAATCATGCGCAAGCTCCGTTCGCATTGAAAATGGTCGGGTGTGAAGAATAGTCTTCAAACGGGGTTTTTGGTTCACCGCCGGAAGGTTTGATCAGGTTTCGGTGAACCGGGAAGTTAGCATCAGCGAGGCGCCTACCTTAATGCTTCGGTGGGCTTGATCATATCGATTCGGCCACATTCAGAGGGAGTAGGCGGGGACGTACAAGCAGCCTATTCAGACCGGCTGACTTTTTCTTTCCTGAAGGTTCGAAGTGGCAGTGCCAATAGCGCGCCAAGCTGCTGATGCGTGCCCGGTGTCACAAAAAGCAGATTGATCAGGGACTCTGTACGGGAGTTCAGGCGGATATTCGCGTGAGCCAGTAGCCGGACAAATCCAGAGCCAGAAGAAGGGCTTCGTTGATAAAGCCCAGGCTCAGGTTATTGAACCAGCGGTCATACCGATCCCGGAGAAGTTCGTTCCGGGCGAAGCGGTACTGGGCTGCCAAAATAAGCGGAATGCTGAGCAGGTAAAGTATCTGATAGGTTGCCATAGAACTTTGTTCGGGCGTTTATGGAACTGCAGCGTCACTGCTTCCTCGTCCCTGTATGTCCGTAAAGGTTTGCTTTACTGCAACCTACTATTATTTCCGGAATTTCCTGACGACAAACAGCGCCGCCACGCTGGCTGCAAATAAACCCAGCATGCCGGGCTCGGGAACCGGGGTGACTGGGCCTGTTATACCTGCCAGCGCAGTCGCAGAGAGGGTTGAGAGAATCAGTCCAGTGATAATGTATTTCATAGTGAACCTTCGATTTTTGTGGGCTCACAATGGGCATGCCATTTTTCAGGCCAGGGATGCTGAAACCTGCGCAATCAATGACCTGGATTTTGGGCAAATGCACAGGTGTAAAGATATCCGGCGGTTTGAAGGGGGAGTCGCTAACTTCGATTGCGCGCGGTAAAAGTATGGTGTTTAAGGCTTTGGAGAATCTCGGGTACTTTGAAGGGCAGCAGCGTCCTGACTGCTTTCAGCAGGCTGATAATGGCATTCATTCGCTTGTACCAGAGCACCGTGCGTATCTTCTTCTTCATGGGGTGATAGCCCTCCAGATAAAGCTCTTCCACGCGATCGGCGTTGTTGGTGAGGCTGTAATGGCTTAAATCCAGAGGCACGGCTATGTCAGCGTTTTTGAGCTGCTTGCGGGTATTGAAGTCGATCCCGATGTTGATGGCGTTGGTGATTACATCAAAGGTACTCTCCGGTTTCGGGTACCGGCTGACATGGCTCAGGTCGATGGCGACGGTAATCCCTGCGCCCATTTTCGCCAGGGGTGAAATCGGGACGTTCTCAACCAGCCCGCCATCTACCAGAATCCGGCCATCAATCTCCACTGGCACAAACAGGCCGGGTACTGCCATGGAGGCGCAGACGACATCCGCCAGGTTCCCTTCTCTGAAAATGAGCTGCTCGCCGGTTTCGATATCCGTTGCGCAGATGGCCAGCGGGATTTCAGCGTCTTCGATCCGGACATCCCCAAGATCGCGATGGATCATCTCCCGGATGGCATTGGTGCTGAACAGGCCTCCACGCTCAAGCGTGAAATTGATAATTTTCGACAGGTTCAGCGTCGAGCAAATGGAAAGTATGGACTCTGCCGGTCGGCCGAAGGCGTAATAGCAGGCGATAAGTGCGCCCGCGCTGGTGCCGGAAATGCAATGAATCCTGATCTGCTCTTCTTCGAAGGCCTTCAGTACGCCAATGTGGGCAATGCCCTTGGCCGCACCGCCTCCCAGAGCCAGGCCGATACGGGTGTTAAACGGGTTGAGCTTCATGCGTGGGCCCTGATGAATCGACTGATTTACTCCATTCTACCGTTCGGCATGCAGCATGGAATGCCTGGCCTTTGTAATATTCGCATTTCGTCCCCATGAATCAGATATAAACCACAAAACAGGAGGTCGACAATGACGGCACCAACACTCAAGGAACAATTGAACAACGCAGTGAAAGAGGCAATGCGGAACAAGGATAAAACCCGGCTTGTAACCTTGCGCATGGCCCAGTCTGCCGTAAAGCAGATCGAGATTGATGAACGCCGCGAGCTGAATGACGAGGACGTTCTGAAGGTGCTGGACAAAATGCTGAAGCAACGCCGCGATGCCGCCAGTCAGTACGACGATGCCGGTCGTGAGGAGTTGGGTGACAAGGAACGGGCGGAAATGGTGATCATCGAAGAGTTCATGCCCGCCGCCCTGAACGAGGATGACCTGGATGGCCTTATCCGCATGGCGATCAGCTCAACCGACGCCCAGGGTATGCAGGATATGGGTAAAGTGATGAACGAACTGAAGCCCCAGGTACTTGGCCGGGTTGATATGGGCCATCTTAGCAAGAAGGTGCGGGAAGCGCTGGCGGGTTGAAATTCACGCGCGGTACCTTCAGCTGTAACAGGAAGTAAACGCCAATCAGCTAACCAGGAGAACCACCATGCATGTGTTCATCGCCGGCGCCAACGGGCAAATCGGGCAATATCTGTTGCGGGAATTGGCAGAGAGTGGTCATGAGGCCCGGGCTCTGGTACGTCATCCGGATCAGGGCCCTGAGTTGCAGCAACTGGGCGCTACGGAAACGGTACTGGGCGATCTGGAACAGGACTGCAGTGAGGCCATGAGAGGTTGCGATGCGGTGATCTTCACCGCGGGCTCAGGCCCTCATACCGGGCCTGATAAGACCATCGATGTCGATCAGGACGGTGCCATCCGGATGGTGGATACGGCCTGCGCCATGGGGATCAGGCGCTTTATCATGGTGAGCAGCATGGGGGCTGGAGCGCCGGAGAAGGGGCCGGAGAAACTTCGTCATTACCTTCAGGCCAAGCACAATGCTGATGAGCACCTGAAGAACAGTGGTCTGACTTACACGATTGTTCGGCCGGGCCGGCTGACAGATGATGAAGGCACTGGCAAGGTTGCGGTGAGTGCGGGATTGGAGAACTTCGGCCAGATTCCACGCCAGGATGTTGCACGGGTACTGCTGGCAGTGCTGGATTCAGATAATACCGCAAACCGGGTATTTGACGTGGTGTCGGGCGATACGCCGGTACCCGAGGCTATGGCAAAACTGTAACTTCCACCTATCAGCAATAGCCAGTCTGGAATTCGGACCGCTAGAGCAGACTCGATCTGATCATGTCGAACGTGTCCAGAATTCGCGCGACAAACTGGTCCTTTGGTCGGAAGCTGCTTTGGGTGCTGAGCGTAATGTCTTTTTGTAGATGATCAAGCAGTTTGTGCAGTCGCCTTCGGTGCAACCCCACCGCAGCCTGAACGGGATCGAAAATCACGCCGGATAAAGCTGCAAACGCAGCCAATGCGGCCATGACGGCAAGCATAACGCCAGCGGTTGTTGCCAATGAAGGCTCCGGTGGAAATAGGCTGTAGTACCAGCCGCCGATGGTTTCGCCCAGGATGAAGTCCCTGGCGGCCAGGGTTTTTGCCAGCATGGATGCGAGCACTACGCCCAGGCCAATGCCTCCCGGGGTAAACTTCTGAAAGGCAAATGCGCCCAACACCGTACAGGTAATGCTGTTGGAAATATCGGCGGAAGCCGTGCGGGTTACGCGATACTGACTGAGCGTGTCAGCTACCAGCGGTCCAATCAGCTTTTTGAATTGCGTGTGATTGATAGGGTCGCAGTCAGAGCGCTGATAGACAGCTTCCAGCTCTTCGATCAGGTAGCTCTCCAGCAAAGCTTTTTCGTGTCCATTGTTCAAAAGCTCTACCAGGATCAGGTGGGAGATATGCTGCTGTACCCGGGTGGTAAGACCGGCGGGCACGCGGTTGACCAGTCTATGGAACCAGCTCAAGCCTGAACTCTTTGGGAGCAGCATTTTCAGCACGCAGGCGAGAGCGTATACCGGCGCCCACAGCAGATTGATTGGCGCCCGAAGCATGTCCCATCCCAGCGCCTTCCGATTGGTTGCAATAGCACCCGGATAATGGAAATGTCGGTCGATGAACGCTGGTATCCGGGCCCGGCAATCGTCAAAGTAGCGCTCGACGGCTGACCGGAGTGCCTGTTCTACCTCGGCTTCGGAAGCGGTTTGTTCCTGCGTTTCGGGCATGGTTGGTTACATCGAATTCAGCACTGTTATTCTTCGATCAGCCTTTTGAACCATTCCACTCCGAAGCGTACACCAAAACCTTGCAAGTCTGTCGGGATGTGGGCCAACCCGCCCTTATGCGTGCCGGAGGACGCCATATCGACGTGTATCCAACCGATGTCTTTATCCACAAAACGCCCTAGCAGGCGCGCTGCATAGATGTGATCGCCGGGGCCTGTTGTTCGGCATTGCAGGGTATCGGCAACTTTTGATTCCAGGTCTTCGTCGTAATCGTCTTCATACGGAAACGGCCAGACTCGCTCTCCGCAACGCTCCCCGGCCTGGATTATGGGCTCCACCCAGTCACGGCGATTGGTTATGGCGCCGGCCATCCGCTGCCCCAGCGCGGCTACGACCGCACCCGTAAGCGTTGCATAGTCAATGATTGCCCGAGGTTTGCCTCGGGACACCAGTGCCAGCGTATCGGAGAGAACCATTCTTCCCTCGGCATCGGTGTTGATCAGTTCAATGGTGGTGCCATCCAGGGCAGTAACGACATCGTTGCATTTAACGGCCCGGGACCCGATGTGGTTTTCGGCAAGCGCGAGCCAGCAATCCACCGGTTGGGACAACTTCAGGCGGGTTATGGCCAGAAAGGCGCCAAGCGCAACGGCGCTGCCCTGCATATCGCCGTGCATGCCGAGCATGCTGCCGCTTACCTTCAGGTTGCTGCCACCGGTGTCGAAACAGATCCCTTTGCCTACCAGGGCGAGTGGTTTGCCCTGAGCGCCGTCGGGGCGGTACTTCAGGTGCAGTATGCCCGCGTCCCTGACCGGGCTGGCTTGTACAACGGAGAGGAATGCCCCGGCACCAAGCTTTTCCAGTTCATCCAGGTCGTAAAAATGGGTCTCCCAGCCTTCCTTTTGTGCCAGGGATTCGGCCAAATCCCGATAAATGCCTGGCGTCAGGTAGTTGCCTGGCAAATGGGTCAGCCATCGGGCCAGGTTGTTGCCTTCTGCGGTTGCTTCAACGTGCTTGAAGTCTGCGTGTTTAAAACCGGTGCCGTAAAAGTGGATGGCCTCAAGCGTCTTTGGCGTCGGGGAGGTGCCCGAAATGCGAGGCAGCTGGAACAGGCCGGCGTGAATTGCCGCCAACAGTGCCTCTCCCATAACGCCAGCAGCATGTTCATCATCCAAAAGGGAGATAACGGTCAGCTCTGACGGGCGCTCAGCCAGCAACGGTCCGATCGCTTTGCGGGCCAGCGTCAGAGCTTTGAAAGTCGATACACTCTCTGAGACAGAGACAGCCGCGGCACGCCCCCCGTGAGGGGTGGAGAAATGTACCGGGTTCTCGGTTTCCGGATACCTTGAGAGCATCCGGGTCAGAAAATCACGCCAGGGTGTCGATGCGATTGCACTGCGATCAGCATTCGGTAGCAGAATGACAATGCCCGTTGTCGGCTCGAATTCCCAGGAGGCGGGGGTGGCTTCCTCGCTTTGTATCCGTATCTTATGTAATTCCGGGAGTTCAGGCGTCATAGGTGGTTTCCTTGCGAAGTTTTCGTACAAATGGGCGGAGGAGACAGTTCCAGAACTGCACTCGCACTCCGCAGGTGGCTCACTGGGGGACTTTCTCGGGTGCCGGGGCTTTCTGCTTGCCCTGCTTACCGGAAGCCGATTTCCTTCGTGGCGGTTGCCGTCGCCTCCGGATTGCCGGGGTTGGAGGTGCCGGCTCGTTGCGCAGGTAGGCTCCGGGCGCGGGCTCTATCACGGGCAGATTTCCCTCTCCCGGATTGCGGGCCGCCACCTCGCCGCCACCGAACTGTTCAGCCCATGCCACCCAGTCGGGCCACCAGGAACCTTCAAACTGTTTGGCGTCTTTCAGCCAGTCGTCGGGATCCGGTGGGTTTGCCTTGTTCAGACGATAACCGTACTTCTTCTTCTCCGGTGGATTGATGATGCCGGCTATGTGTCCCGAACCGCCGAGGACAAAACGCAGTGGTCCACCCAGATTACGGGCTCCCTTGTAGCAGGAAATCCAGGGCGCGATGTGATCCTCGATAGCGGATGCGAAGTAGCTTGGAATTTTGACCTTTCCCAGATTGATCGGCGTGCCTGCGAGGGTAATACCACCGGGTTCGCGCAGCCGGTTGTTCAGATACATATTGCGCAGGTAAAAACTGTGCATGGTCGCTGGCATGCGAGTGGCGTCCGAGTTCCAGTACAACAGGTCAAAGGGTGCCGTGTCGCGCCCGAGAAGGTAATTGTTGACGAAAAACGACCATATCAGGCTGTTGGCCCGCAGCATGTTGAAGGCCGTTGCCATGGAGGCACCCTCAAGATAGCCCTGTTTGTTCATGGCCTTCTCGATTTTGGCAATAGAGTCCTCGTCAATAAAGACCTCCAGGTCGCCGACTTCCGAGAAATCCATCAAGCTGTTGAGAAAAGTCGCGCTTTTTACGCGGGCATCGCCGCGAGCGGCCAGCCAGGCGAGGGTGCAACCCAACAGGGTTCCGCCGATGCAGTATCCGACGGTATTGATTTCTCTCTCGCCCGTAGCCTGCTCGATCGCATCCATGGCGGCGACCGGACCTTCGAGCATGTAATCTTCAAAGCTCTTATGCGCCAGCTCCGGCCCGGGATTTACCCAGGAAACCACAAACACGGTATGCCCCTGTTCCACCCAATAGCGGATGAACGACTTTTTCTCACCAAGATCAAGAATGTAGTATTTGTTGATCCAGGGGGGGATCACCAGCAAAGGTCGGCGATGGACGCTGTCGGTCGTCGGCCGGTACTGGATGAGTTGCATCAGATCGTTCTGGAACACGACGTCGCCAGGGGTGTTGGCCAGATTGTCGCCCACCTCAAAGGCGTCCGGGTCAGACATGCGGAAGGGCATCGGGCCCTTGCCTTCGTCCAGATCACGAAGCAGGTTCGCCAGGCCTCGCAGCAGGTTTTTGCCCCGTGTCTTGACGGTTGTGCGCAATACTTCCGGATTGCTCAGGATGAAGTTACTCGGGGCGAGGGCATCGGTCATCTGGCTGGTAAAAAAGCGGACTTTCCGCTTATTGTGATCGTCCAGATCCCTGACATCGTCAATGGTGTCCATCACCCAGCGAGTTGACAGCAAATAGGCCTGTTTGACGGCATTGAAGGCTATGACGTCGTTCCATGCCTGGTCCCGGAAGCGGGGGTCGCCGGGTTCCGGCTCGGCCACGGCCAGTGGTTTCTTGCCGATACTGCTGGTCAGCAAGCCAGACCAGAACCGCGTGGCGTCTCGGGCCAGACGCATCTGCGCGAAAAGAAGCGTGTCCGGCTGGGTGGCAAGCTTGCCGGTCATGGTGACAAACGGTTTTGCCATGCTTTGAATGCTGGTGGGGTTTGGCGAGCCGCCGCGTAAACGGCGCATGATAGAGCGCTTGATCAGGTGACCACCATGCACGCTCGCTCGTGCCAGTGAGCGGCTTACCACGTCGGGTTCGAATTCAGGCGGTGATTGCTTTGTTATTGGTTTATCAGCCATGTTTTCACCCTCTGCCTTTCACGTGTTACATGTAAACGCCGCCGTTAACGTTGATCTGCTGGCCGGTGATGTAATCTCCTTCTGCGGCCAGAAAAACAACGGCGCGGGCAATTTCCTCCGGTTTGCCAAAACGACCCATTGGAACCCGGGCAATGATCTGTTCTCGAATATTCTCCGGGACCTGTGCCAGCATTTCGGTTTCGGTGAAGCCCGGGGCAATGGCATTGACCGTAATGTTGTGCTTTGCCATCTCCAGTGCCACGGTCTTGGTAAACGCGATAATGCCGCCCTTACTGGCCGCAAAGTTGGCTTGCCCGAAGTTGCCGGCCTGCCCGACGAAAGAAGTGATGTTGATGATGCGGCCCCACTGTTCCTGAACCTGACGCACCAGGCTCGGTGCCTCCGGCATTTTTGACAGGTCTGCTTTGAAGGCAAGTGCCCGGACGCCGGTCGCCTCGATTTCCCTGGCAACTTCGTCGCCCTCAGGCTGACGGGAGCGGTAGCCCGCTCTATTCGTTATTCCTTATTATTGATCACCTCATTCAAGCTAGCAGAGCACCTGAGTTGCGACAAGAAAATGTGAAGCCTGTCACGCTTCGCGGATGAATGTCTTGAGCCGGGGCGCAATGGATTCGCGCCATTGGCTGCCATTGAAGACACCGTAATGGCCAACACCCTGTTGCAGATGGTGCAGGCGTCTGGCGTCGGGGATATTCACGCACAGGTCATGGGCTGCCCGGGTTTGCCCGGGGCTGGAAATGTCGTCCTTTTCACCCTCAATCGTCATCAGTGCTGTCTTTTCGATAGCGGCGGGATTCACCTTTCGGCCACGGTGCATGAAGCAGCCCCGGGCAAGGTGAAACTCCTGGAAGACACGCTGGATAGTGTCCAGGTAATAGGTGGCCGGCAGGTCCATGACCGCAAGGTACTCGTCGTAGAACTCACGATGACGCCTGATCTTGTCGACTTCCTTGTCACGCATGGATTTGAACAGGCCCCGGTAGGCGTCAACGTGGCGGTCGAAGTTCATGTTCACGAATCCGGTCAGTTGCAGGAATCCTGGATACACTTTCCGCATGGCCCCCGGGTAGGGCGCCGGTACCGGGTGAACAAGGTTGCGCCGGAACCAGGCCAGATTGTGTTTGGTGGCCAGTTCGCAGGGTGCGGTGGGATCGATACGTCCGTCTATGGGGCCGCTCATGAGAGCCAGTGAGCGAGGCGTCGCCGGATTTTTATCTTCGGCCATGAGGGCGGTAGCTGCGAGCACCGGCACGACAGGTTGGCAAACCGCCAATACATGGGTGTCAGGCCCGAGCTGTTCAATAAAATCGATAACATAATCGATATAGTCGTCCAGCCCGAAGTCGCCAGCGGACAAGGGCACCCGACTGGCATCGCGCCAATCGGTGATGTAGACGTCGTGGTCTGGCAGCATTTCCTTGACGGTGCCGCGAAGCAGTGAGGCAAAATGCCCGGACAGCGGCGCAACGATCAGGAGTTTCGGGTCATCGGGCCGCGATACGCTGCGCTGGAAATGCTTGAGCTGGGCAAAGGGTTTGCGCTGGATGATGACTTCGCTGACGTCGACCTGCTCTCCGTCGCACACTGTTGAGTGCAGATTGAAAGCTGGTTTCGGGTAGCGCCGGGTCAAGTCGCCGAATACGCCATAGGCGGAAGCAATGCTGCGAGCACCTGGCAGATGGGACAGGGGGCTCAGTGGATGTCTGAGCAGTTTACTCTGTGCGTCTGTCGCCATACGCAAGGGCATCAACGCAGCGCGGCTCATTTCGTGGGCAAAATACATCATGGCACTGTCCTGCTTGAGTTCCGTCCACATTAGCACACTTCACTTCAAGGGCCGGAGATTAACGCAAAACTCAAGAGCCACCGATTTCCGCGCTCGATTTTTGAGACCCGATGCTGATGCAGATCCGGGCGAAACAGGTAAACCCGCCCGAACAGGTTGAAAATGTTCTTGTCGCAGATGAATTCGCCACCGGCTTTGGGTTTCACCAGCACACAATTGAGCTTGTATAGGCGGCCCTCGGAAATCATATCCAGGTGCGGCCCAACCTTGTGCCCCTCAGGGTATCGCACCAGGTAGATGTTCAGGCGCCTGGAGTGAAACAGGACCCGGGTTTTCACGTTCGCTGGCATTGTTGGCGTGGTTGCTCCTCAAGGACTTGACTGACAGTCTGCGTGGTTTGTTGTGCAGCGGTCAATCTTGCTCCAAACGGGTTTTTCCGCAAATCTGGCTGAACTACACTCTTTGTTCGGGACCAAAAAGGAGAATCGAATGAACGTCGCGTTTATCGGCCTTGGCATTATGGGTAGCCGCATGGCCACCAATCTGCTCAAGCATGAAGGGATCACGCTGACAGTCTTCAACCGGTCTTCGGAAGCCATGGTGCCACTCAGGAAAGCGGGCGCACAGGCTGCGGATTCTGCCCGGCAGGCGGTGGCTGATGCAGACATGGTATTCACCATGCTCAGCGCACCGGAAGTGGTTGAAAAAGTTGCCTTTGGTGATGGTGGATTCATTAATGCGATGGGTGAAGGCGCACTCTGGATTAACTGTTCTACGGTAAATCCTTCCTACACCCGGGAGTGTGCGGAGCGCGCCGACGACCGGGGGCTGCGTTTCCTGGATGCGCCTGTGGCAGGAACAAAAATGCCGGCCGAAACCGGTGAATTGACATTTCTGCTCGGTGGGGAATCGGCTGATGTGGAGGAGGTTCGGCCGCTGCTTGATCATATGGGCCAGAAAATTCTTCATGTGGGGCCAGTTGGCCAGGGCAGTGCTTTCAAAATGCTGGTGAATGCGCTGCTTGCCCAGAGCATGCTCGTGTATTCCGAAACCGCACTGCTGGGTGAGAAACTTGGATTCAGTCGGGATTTCCTGATGGATACGCTGCCGAACCTGCCGGTGACTGCGCCTTTTCTCAAGGGTAAGGCCGAACTCATCAAAGAGGGTGATTATGACCCGCAGTTTCCTCTGGAACTGATGCTCAAGGATTTACAGTTGCTGGATGTAACGGCTTACGAACACAAACAGCCGCTATTCCTGGCCAGTCTGGCCAAGTCAGTCTATGGTCAGGCCAACAACGCGGGGCGTGGCCGCGATGATTTTGCAGCGGTGTTCGAATACCTGGAAAAGCTGCATTAGGTTTTTGATAGAGAGCGGATTCTGAACAGTGGCCAAGGCTTCGGGTTTTCGAAAACTATTGCACTACCTCTTGCTGATCTTCGGTGGCGCGATAGCGCTGATTCTGTTGGTGATGCTGCTGTTCCGGTTTGTGAATCCGCCTACTTCGGCATTTATCCTGGGCTACCAGTTGTCGCATTCCCAGAGTTCTGTGGCCCATGAGTGGGTGCCCATGTCCGGCATTTCGCTCTGGATGCCTCTGGCGGTGGTCGCCAGCGAGGATCAACGGTTTCCGCATCATGTGGGCGTGGATTTTGCTGCGATTCGACAGGCGCTGTCGGAGTATCGGGCTGGCGAGGGGCTTCGAGGGGCCAGCACCATTACCCAGCAGACCGCCAAGAACCTCTTTCTCTGGAATGACCGCAGTTTTATCCGCAAGGCCATAGAAGCGGCGATGGCTCTGGGGCTGGATTTTCTGTGGCCAAAACAGAGGGTGCTGGAGGTGTACCTGAATATCGCTGAGTTCGGGCCCGGCATCTACGGGGTTGAGGCAGCCAGCCAGACTTATTTCGGCAAGCCCGCCCGCTATCTTTCTGAGTATCAGGCCGCCCTGCTGGCGGCTGTGCTCCCGAATCCCAAGGTTTTGAGCGTGGCCTCGCCTTCTTCCTATGTACTGGAGCGTACAGGCTGGATTCGGCAGCAGATGGCGCAGCTGGGGGCGGGGTATCTGCGGGATCTTTAGGGTCTTGTCCGTGTCCGGTTCAGGCCCGCCGGCGGCTGGATGCCACCAGCGAACCCAGAACCACCAGCATCGCCGCCAGCGGAAGCCGCCAGTCTGGCGCGGCAATGCCGGCCAATACCAGGAACAGAGCGGCCAGCACTGGCACCGCGTAAGCGAGGCTGCCCACCAGGGCCGTAGGGCCTTTCCTCAACGCCAGATCCCAGGCCACCATGGCGAGGCCGTATGGCCCCAGGCCCAGGGCGACACCAGCGGCGAGCGCGGTTCCTGAAGGCAGCGCATGGGCAGAGCCGGAAACGGTATCTGCGGCTGCCGCTCCGGCGGCTGCCAGAAGGAACAGGCCCGGCATTACCGGCGCGATCGCCACGGGTGTTGCCTGGCAGATCCACGAATACAGGGCCCAGCAGGCCCCGGCCAGAAGAGCCAGCCCGTAGCCGGTCAGGTTGCCTGAGGAACCATTGCTCAGAACTTCCGGACCCAGCAATAAGGCCGCACCGGAAAAGGCGATCAACGCTCCCGCGATTACCGGCAGGGCAATCCGCCGATGGAAAGCCCACTGGCTGATCAGGATGAACATGACCGGCCAGGTATAGGTGATCAGTGATGCCTCTGCAGTAGGCGCAATGCTCAAACCTACCAGATAGGCGCCGACTGCCCCCAGTACCAGCAACGGCACAAGCCCGAAAATCACCAGTTTCCATTGCCAGGACACTTTCACGGATCTGTGCGCTTCGCGGCCCCGGAAACTCATGGGCAGCACGGCCAGTGCGCCACTGATCAGGGCGATGGTCGTAAGCTGGAAGGGCGGGATGGACTGGGCTGCATCGACCAGCAAGGGGGCCATCGCCCAAAGCACAACGGCAACCAGAGCCGCGATGATGCTCAGGATGTTGGGCAGACGGATGGTCGCGTCAAGAATCCTCATGGGCAGTCCTCTTTTGCTGGTGTGTTGCGATCTGACAGTGGGAGGATATACTCGGTTTAAGCATCACAAAAACAACAGTTTTTGATCAAAAACATCACAGGAGGTGATGATTTGCGTCCCCGGATTCTCGATCTGAACGTGCTGCAAACGCTGGTGGCCATTGCCGATACCGGAACGGTTACCGCGGCGGCTGACCGGCTTGCTTATACCCAGTCAACCGTAAGCATGCAGTTGCATCGCCTGGAAGCCTTGTTGGAGGTGCCCCTCCACGAGCGAGAGGGCCGGCGTATACGGTTCACCTCAGAGGGTGAGCAGCTGATCGGCTACGCCCGGAAGATGCTGGCCCTGAACAACGAGGCACTGGATTCTCTGCGGCAGCGCCGGGTTTCGGGGCAACTGAGTCTGGGCATTCCGGAAGACTATGCGTTTTTACTGACCTCCGTTCTTTCCCACTTCAGCCAGCTATTTCCGGCGGTTCAGCTGCAGGTTATCTGTGGCTCCAGTGTCAGGCTGCTGGAGCAGGTGCAGGCCGGTGAGCTGGATCTGGCGGTTGTGACCCGTCAGACCCGCTCTCCCGGTGGCGAGGTTATCCGGCGGGAACCACTGGTTTGGGCCGTGGGTGCAGAGAAACAGCCATCCCTGACCGATCCGATTCCTCTCGCGCTTTACTCCCCGGGTGCCGATGTTTTCCGGGAGGTGGCCGAGCAGGCCCTGCTTGCTGCGGGCCGGCAATGGCGTCTGGCTTATTCCAGCCAGTCCATGACCGGGCTGATGCCTGTTGTTGTGGCCGGATTGGCGGTAGTACCGGTAACCCGCGACATGCTCACCCCCCAGTTACGTGTCCTGGACGAGAGAAGCGGTATGCCGGCCCTGCAATCCATCGAGATGGCCCTGCACCGGCCATCGGGCCGCCCCACTGAACCTGCCCGGCAGATGGCGGAGCTGATTCGGGAACATCTTGCGGGAGATGCCTGACCGGCCTCCGTGTTAGGCTGGATTTAATGTGCGAAAACTTCCCAAGAGAGCTGAATATGATCAAGGAGCTGACGCTTCATAATCGCGATCAACAGGTCATTCAAGCGATCAACGAGAACAACGCCGAGCTTGATGCACCGGCCCGCAAGAAAAAGTTTGCGGCAATGGCTGAAGCGCCCTACCGGTTTTTCCGTGGTACCAGCCATCTGTTCTGGCAGGACATGTATAACGATTGGCGGTTTGCTCTGTTTGGCGGGGTGGCCGGCACCCAGACCTGGATACAGGGTGATGCCCATGTCTGTAACTTCGGCGCCTTCGCCAATCACGACGGCGAGGTGATTTATGGGCTGGCTGGAACTTGACGGTGCAGTCTTCTCGGTCAGGGAACGGTCG
The DNA here is from genome assembly GCF_001045555.1 of Marinobacter subterrani. Taxonomy (NCBI): domain Bacteria; kingdom Pseudomonadati; phylum Pseudomonadota; class Gammaproteobacteria; order Pseudomonadales; family Marinobacteraceae; genus Marinobacter; species Marinobacter subterrani. The sequence goes on along the minus strand of NZ_LFBU01000001.1, from coordinate 2,251,728 downwards.
CCGTTCAAAGATGACTTTCCGACCGACAAATTTGACAAGAAGAAGCACTTTTTGAAAATGGCAGGCACCTGGGGCGAGGTTCTGGCCACCGAGCACAAGCGCGCCAGCCGCTCAGTTAATCCGGATGAGCCCTTTTTGTTTGACCAGACCCTGAAACAGCTGACAAAAGACCGGGAAAGCGAATTCGTTACCCTGGTGTCGGCGATTGCCACCCACTATTCGGAATGTGTAGCGCAGGATTTCCAGACATTTCTTGACGCCTTTGCCCCGTCCACCAACTGACAGGATTCGACATGAAGAAGATCCACATCGACATTGTTTCCGACATTGCCTGCCCCTGGTGTGCCATTGGCTATGCCCGCCTGGAGCGAGCCATGGAGCAGCTGGCCTCTGAATATGAGTTTAGTGTTCAGTGGCATGCGTTTGAACTGAACCCGGATCACAGTGGAGAAGGAGGGCCGATCCTTCCCGCTTTGGCCCGAAAATACGGGCGAAGTGAGGAGGAGATGCGCGCGACCCAGAGCCAGATGATGACCATTGCGAAAGATCTCGGTCTTAACTTTGAAAGAATGCAGGAGCGCTTCACCTGCAACACCTTTGACGCCCATCGATTGGTGAAATGGGCCGGCGAACAAGGCCGCCAAACGGAGATGAAACAGGCACTGTTTGACGCCTATTTCGGCCGTGCCGAGGACGTCTCAGACCACCAGAACCTGATTCGATGCGTCGACGGCCTGGGGCTGGATTCGGCAAAAGCCCGGGAAGTGCTGAAGTCGGATGACTACGCCAAAATGGTGCGGGAAGACGAACTCACATACCAGCAGGCGGGTGTTTCGGCGGTGCCGGCATTTATCATTAACGGCAAGTATCTCATCTCCGGAGCCCAGGAACCGGATACACTGGTGCAGGCGTTTGAGGAAATTGGTACAAAGTCCGAGTGAACTGGAGACGTCATGCCGAAACCTTCCGAAGTCCAACAGCGGGCCAGACTGGCGCGGCTCGACAAGTTCAGCCGGCTGACGGAGAGCAGCATCGGTATCCCCTTTACCAGGATTAGGGTTGGTGCGGACGCGGTTATCGGCTTGTTGCCGGTGGTGGGTGATGCGGCCGGTCTGATCCTGTCCGGCTATGTGCTGCTTGAGGCGCAGCGGGCCGGCGCCAGTAAGGCGGTGAAGCTACAGATGCTGCGCAATATGGGCATCGACTTTGTCGGTGGCCTGTTGCCGGTGGTGGGCGATGCCTTTGATGCCGTGTACAAAGCCAACACCCGTAACACCCGCTTGCTGAGAAACTACCTGGAAAAGGAATTGGCGATTGAGCCACCCCCACCGCCTTTCCCCTGGATGACCGTAATCTGGCTATCGATTCTGTTCGCTGTTGTTACGGGTGGGCTGGCGCTGGTTCTATAGAGCGGCCGGGATTCCTCTGACGCTTTTAGTCGACTCAGTGTCGTATTGGTTCCTTCCTTAAAACTCAAAGACGGCCACATTAGGGCTATCAACAACCCGGCAAGGGGGAGATAGCAATGGCTGTTAAATTCGAGCAAGCACTTCTGGATTATCCACAACAACGGGCCGGTGCTGCACGCCACCCTGACAGCGTCGACCAGTCTGATCGACGTGTTCCCATCAACCTGCGCCAATCTGGCCCCACTCCGGTGGAGATGCTGATTTCCACGCGGGTCCGCAAGTCGCCGTATTGGCATCTGGCCTATGAGGCCGGTTGTTGGCGGGCGACGGTCTACAACCGTATGTACCATCCCCGGGGCTATGTTCGACCCGAAGACGGTGGTGCCATGCTGGAGTACGAGTCGCTGATCCACGACGTCACCATGTGGAACGTGGCGGTTGAGCGTCAGATCCAGGTCAAAGGCCCGGATGCAGAACGCTTCGTGAATTACGTGATCACCCGGGATGCGACCAAAATCAAGCCCATGCGTGGCAAGTACGTCATTCTGTGCAATGAAGAGGGCGGCATCATCAATGACCCTGTTCTACTGCGGATCGCCGAAGATGAGTTCTGGTTCTCGCTTTCTGACAGCGATCTGGAGCTCTGGATGCGGGGCGTAAACATCGGCATGGGCTTCAATGTCACCATCGCGGAAATTGATGTGGCACCGGTGCAGATTCAGGGCCCCAAGTCCGAAGCGCTCATGGCCGATCTGTTTGGCGAAGCGGTTCGGGGCATTCCCTACTACGGCTTGATGGAAGGCCAGGTGGCCGGCCACGACGTGATTGTTTCCCAGACCGGCTTTACCGGAGAGAAAGGCTACGAGATCTACCTCAAGGAGGCGACCAAATACGCCGAGGATCTGTGGTACACCGTGCTTGCCGCCGGCGAACCCCACAACCTGCGGGTTATAGCGCCTGCCCACCATCGCCGGATTGCCGCGGGCATTCTGTCCTGGGGGCAGGATGTGGATCAGGAAACCCTGCCGTTCCAGTGCAACCTGGCCTACCAGGTGCCGCGCAACAAGGAGGCCGATTACATCGGCAAGCAAAAGCTTGAGAAGGTCCGTGAGCAGCTGGATGCCGGTCGTCCGCCTTTCAGCCACATCATGGTGGGCATCCGCTTTGGCGGTAGCAAGGTGACCGATTACTCCAATGATTTCTGGCTGATCAGCGGCCCGGATGGCGGCGAACCGGAAGGCTATGTTACCTCCCCCTGGTACTCGCCGGAACTTGAGACCAACATCGCGCTGGCTTACGTGCCGTTTGACCTTCGAGCTGTCGGCACGCGGCTGACCGTGCATCTTCCGGTGGAATACGCCGCCGCGGACGGCTCAACCGCTGTGGAGGCGGAGGTGGTGGAAGTACCCTTCCGGCCCTCGGTGAATCCCAACGCCCGCGAAAGAGCCCGGGCCAAGGGAATCGACTTCGCCGATTAACAGAACGGGAAGAGCCGGCGATAGCAGCTGTCGGGTAAACACCGTTGGCAATGGGGTGCGCGGTTTATGACACTGGTGAGCGAAAGGCAGGCATTCAATCGGCCCGATGAGGAGGCAGCAGAACGGTTTCGTGATCTGGTGCGCTCGGCGTCCATCGAGGCGACACCCCGCCAGATCTTGACGACAGAGCATCTGCCGGACCTTCTGCCGGCGCGCACCTGCGTTTACGTACCCTTCCTGCCCAGGGGGCAGTTCAGGGACACGCTGGAAGCCTCCCGTCGTCTGCTGGCTCTGGGTATGCAACCAGTGCCGCATGTGCCTGCCCGAATGGCCCAGAGCCGAGAGCAGCTGCGGGACTGGTTGGCCCAACTGAATGAAAGCGGGGTGGACCGTTTGCTGCTGATTGCGGGCGACAGCGATGCGGTGGCCGGGCCTTTCCCCGACACCCTGGCCGTGCTCGAATCGGGGTTGCTGGCCCAGTTCCGGTTCCACGGTATCGGGGTTGCGGCTCATCCGGACGGGCATCCCATGGCAGATCGGGCAACCCTGACACAGGCATTGAGCATCAAGCGTGACTACGCCCGTACGACCGCCACGAGACTCTGGGTGGTTACTCAGTTCACCTTCGATGCCGAGGTGGTGATTGACTGGCTGCAGGGCCTGGGCAACGTGCTCGAAGAGGTGCCTGTCTATATCGGCATGGCGGGCCCAACGCGGGTTAAAACGCTTATCGCTTATGCAGCCATGTGTGGGGTAGGCGCATCCGCACGTATGCTGCTTCGTCGCCCTGGCAGTGCCCGGATGCTGGGTGCCTGGAAACCCGACGATTTGGTCCGGGCACTGGTGCGGTATTGCCTGGAAAATCCGGAGACTCTACTGCGCGGCATTCATCTGTTTCCGTTCGGAGGCCTGCGCCAGTCAGCGCAATGGATTCGGGATCACAGTGGGTCCTTTGAGGACAAGAGGGAGGCAGTGCCATGAGTCTTCAGTACAATAAACTGACACCCGACACGCCAGCGCCGGCGGAGTTTCTGCCGCCGGGTACTCCGGATATCGAGATTGCCCGTTCGGTCCAGCCCCAATCGATACTTCTGCTGGCGCAGCAGCGTTTTGGCTTGCCGGCAGAGAGCCTGGTGCCCTTTGGCCACTACAAGGCAAAGCTGGACATGGCGTATGTGGATACGTCCGACTCTGCCCCCAGAGGCAAACTGGTGCTCGTGACCGCCATTACACCGACGCCGGCGGGCGAGGGGAAAACCACAACCAGTGTCGGGCTGAACGATGGCCTGAACCGGCTGGGTGTCCGCTCCTCCGTGTGTCTGCGGGAGCCGTCCCTGGGGCCCTGCTTTGGCATGAAGGGTGGGGCTGCCGGCGGAGGCCGGGCCCAGGTGATTCCAATGGAAGACATCAATCTGCATTTCAATGGTGACTTCCATGCCATTTCAACCGCTCATAATCTCCTGGCTTCGCTGATTGATAACCACATGCACTGGGGAAACGAAGCCGGCCTGGATCCTCGCCATGTGAGCTGGCGACGGGTTCTGGACCTGACCGATCGTTCCCTGCGCAACGTGGTATCCGGGCTGGGCGGCGCCGCCCATGGCGTGCCCCGGGAGACCGGGTTTGATATCACTGTGTCTTCCGAGATCATGGCGATTCTGTGCCTGGCGGACGGACGTGCGGATCTGAAGCAGCGGTTGGGAAATATTATCGTTGGCCGGCGGCCTGACATGTCGCCGGTGACCGTCCGTGACCTGGGCGTGGAAGGTTCGCTGACCGTGCTGTTGAAGGACGCGTTACACCCGAACCTGGTGCAGAGTCTGGAGCATAATCCGGTGTTTATTCATGGCGGCCCCTTTGCCAACATCGCCCACGGATGCAATTCCGTCACCGCAACCCGCGCTGCCCTTGCGCTGAATGACGTGGTGGTTACCGAGGCCGGATTCGGCGCCGACCTGGGCGCGGAAAAGTTCATTGATATCAAGTGCCGGCACACGGGCTTGCGCCCGGATGCCGCGGTGGTGGTCTGCACCATTCGGGCCCTTAAAATGCAGGGCGGCATTGCCCGCAGCCAACTGGCGATTCCCGACCTGGCGGCGCTGCGCAGGGGGGCTGCCAATCTGGAGCGGCATATCCGCAACCTGCAGCAGTTTGGTCTGACTCCGGTGGTGTGCATCAACCGCTTCCCGGATGACGCCGAGGAAGAGATGGCACTGGTCCAGTCCATCAGCGAGGAGTTGGGCGTGCGGGCAGTGTCGGCCGACCACTGGGCAACCGGTGGCGAGGGCGCCACCGAACTGGCCCAGGCGGTGCTGGACCAGATGGATGAGGGCAAACCGGAGGTGAAATTCCTCTATGAGGACAGCCTGCCCCTGGCGGACAAGATCCGGACCATTGCCACCCGTATTTACCATGCCGGAAGCGTTGAGTTTACATCGATCGCCAAACGACAGCTGGAGGAATACGAGAGCCTGGGGTTCGGCCACCTGCCGGTGTGCATTGCCAAGACCCAGTACAGCTTCTCGGTGGACTCGTCGGTAAAGGGCGCCCCGTCCGGGCATATGCTGCCTGTCAGGGAAGTGCGGCTGGCGGCCGGAGCCGGATTCGTGGTGGCGGTCTGTGGCGATATCATGACCATGCCGGGGCTGCCGCGGCGGCCTGCCGCTCTGGACATTGCCCTGGACGACAACGGCCTCGTGGTGGGGTTAACCTGAGACCGGGTGCCCGGGGGAATCCTCAAAGGTTCCGTAGGTGGGCTCGGTCCGGGCCCGTTTCAGGGCTTGCAGGGAAGCAGACGGCAGGCTGGCCATGGTGTCGGTCAGCGGACCATCAGAGCTGACCGGCGCGAAGGTTTCCATCCGTTCATATTTGGGAGCCCGCCCCATGGTCTTTCGGTAGCAGCGACTGAAGTGAGTGGCGGAGACAAAGCCGCACATGGAGGCAATCTCGACAATGGAACAGGACGTCTGCTTGAGCAACCGGCGCGCCCGGTTCAGGCGCACCCGCAGGTAATAGCGCGAGGGCGTGCACCCCATATGCTTCAGGAACAGTCGTTCCAGTTGCCGGCGAGAGATTCCGGCCAGGGTTGCCACTTCATGCAGTTCAATCGGCTCTTCGATATTGGCTTCCATAAGCTGGGCCGCTTCCGCCAGCTTGGGTTGCGCCCGGGCCAGGCCCGGGTGCATGGGCATGGGCTGTTGTTCCCGTTCCTCCCGGACCCGGTCGCAGACAAACATGTGGGAGACAGCATTGCTCAGTTCCTGGCCATGCCGCCGGCCCAGGAAGCTGAGCATCATGTGCATGGGTACAGTGCCACCGGTGCAGGTCATGCGTTCACGCTCGACGGTAAACAGGTGGTTGTTGGTCTGAACCCTTGGAAAGTCTTCCTGCATGGCTTCCAGACATTCCCAGTGGGCACTGCAGGCATAACCGTCCAGCAATCCGGCACTGGCCAGTACGTAAGGCCCGGTACAGACCGCCCCCATCAGGACATGCCGCCGCGCCATCTGTTTAAGCCATTGGACTTCATGGCGTGAAAAACTGCGGGTGACATCAATGCCGGCAACAACAATGACCAGGTCGAGGCTGTGCTCCTCCTGAAGGGAGGCATCCGGAACCATGGTGATGCCGTCACTGGCGCGGGCGTAGCCGCCCTCGGCGGTAAGCAGCTTCCAGGAATAGAGTTCGGTGCCCGCCAACTGGTTGGCCACCCGCAGGGGTTCAACCGCAGTGGCAAGGGCAATCAGGGTAAAGTTGTCAATCAGCAGGAAGCCGACCCGATAGGGCTGCTGGCTGGGCCTGTCCGATTGCGAGCCGGTATCAGTGGTCATAAACAACCCCCTTTGCCCTGCCTGGGCCAGTTGCGCCGGCCAATACCCGGGATGTCCGTACCGACCACCACAACCTGAACACTAGCTGTTGTATCTGGGTCGTGCAATAAGTGATCAGTTCTATACTTCTTTCATTCTATGATGGGGGCGGATATGCGGATGGTCCACATGCGACACGGAGCACGCCAGGATGGACTCAGCGCGACCTGTCCCGCTGTCGGAAATCATCGTTTCCGTGTCGCCACAAAGCATGTGATTGGCCTCGATTAGCGCTACTGTTGAATCACGTTCTTCAACAGGAGACTCACAGTGGCAGTCAGTCTGTTTGAGCTGTTCAAGGTTGGTATTGGCCCCTCCAGTTCGCACACGGTGGGGCCCATGGAAGCGGCCAGAAGGTTTGCCGGGACTCTTGTGAAGGAAGGTCTGCTTTCTTCCGTTGGCCGGCTTAAGGTGTCCCTTTACGGGTCGCTCGGCGCTACCGGCAAGGGGCATGGCACCGGCCCTGCGATAATGATGGGGCTGGAAGGTGAGCGACCAGACACGATTAACCCCGAGGTAATGCCGGCCCGCATTGAGCAGATCCGCAACTGTGGAACCCTCTCCATTGAAGGGCAGCGGGCCGTTCGGTTCCGTGAAAATACCGATCTGGTCTACTACCGCCGCAAATCACTTCCCGAACATCCCATCGGCATGACCTGTCAGGCGTTCGGCCGGGATGGACAGTGTCTGTACGAAAAGACCTATTATTCTGTAGGCGGCGGGTTCGTGGTGGATGCAACCGCTGACGGCACCCTTAAAGTTCGCGAGGATGCCACCCCGCAGCCATACCCTTTCAGCAGTGCCAGGGCGTTGCTGGCGCTGTGCCGGGAACACGAGCTGGCCATCGCCGACATCATGTATGCCAACGAACAGGCCTGGCGCACGCAAGATGAGGTGCGTAGTGGCATCCTGGCACTATGGCAGGTCATGCGGGAGTGCGTGCAGAAGGGCGTTCAGCATGAGGGCGAGTTGCCCGGTGGCCTCAAGGTTCGGCGCAGGGCCGCGTCCCTGTATCGGTCGTTGATGGACAAGCAGCGGGTGGATCTGATTTCACCCTCCCTGAGTGCGCTGGACTGGGTGAATCTTTATGCCCTGGCCGTGAACGAAGAAAACGCCGCCGGCGGGCGGATTGTGACAGCGCCCACCAATGGCGCCGCAGGGATTATCCCGGCGGTACTTCACTATTACTGGGGGTTCTGCCCCCGGGCGGACGAAGACGGCATTGTGCGTTTTATGCTCACTGCTGGCGCCATTGGCGTGCTGTTCAAGGAAAATGCGTCCATATCCGGAGCCGAGGTGGGCTGCCAGGGCGAGGTGGGGTCGGCCTGTGCCATGGCCGCAGCCGGACTCGCAGCGGCGACGGGCGGCTCACCGGAACAGGTAGAAAATGCCGCGGAAATCGGCATGGAGCATCATTTGGGCATGACGTGCGACCCCATCGGTGGGCTGGTGCAGATTCCCTGCATCGAGCGCAATGCCATGGCCTCGGTGAAGGCTATCGATGCCGCCATCATGGCCCTGAGGGGAGACGGCAAGCATTACGTTTCCCTGGACAAGGTGCTGCACACCATGCGGGAAACCGGTCGCGATATGCTGGATAAATACAAGGAAACCTCCAGGGGAGGCCTTGCGGTCAACATCATCGAGTGCTGACCGTCGCGCCTCTTCGCTGAATCCGGTCAGGATTTGACCCGTTCGTTGTCCGGATCAAACAGCGCCCGGTAACCCACCGCTTCGATGCGGACCGGGTAGTGTTCCTGAAAGTATTCCAGGGTCAGTTCACGGCCTTCCTGGGCGTACTCGGCTGGGATGTAGCCCAGCAGGATGATCTTGCCCACCGAAGGCCCCCAGGCCACACTGGTGTTGTAGGACCGGCGCCCGTGGCTATCCACCAGCACTTCACCGGTTTGCGGATCCAGAATCGGCCACTGGCCGACCGGATAGCGCAGAACGCCATTTGCATCGCTGTGCTCTGCCATGGTCATGGTGCACAGGTAGGCCGGTTGCCGGGATAATCCCCGCTGTTCCAGGTAAGCGGTTTTGCCGTGGAAATCCGCTTCCTTGACCTTGGGCCGTTGCAAGCCCGCTTCGTAAAGGTTGTATTCTGTTTCCAGGTCCACGTTCTGTAGCCGCAGGCTTTTCTCCAGGCGCCGGGTGTTGGCGTAGGTTTCGATGCCCACCGGCGTAACGCCCGCATCATAGAGCAGGTCCCAGATTCTCAAACCATAGCTGAACGGGAAATAGAGCTCCCAGCCCTGCTCGCCAACGTAGGATATCCGGAAGGCCCAGACCGGAACGCCCTGGATGTTAAGGTCCTGTGCAGTGGCGAATGGGAAGTTGTCTGCGGACAATTGGTTCGGGTCGGTAACAAACTGCGCCAGTGTCTCCCGGGCTTTGGGGCCCCAGAGTCCCAGGGTCGCCAGATCATCCGTGCGGTCCCGCAACTGGATGTTGTCTAGCCCCTTCTCCCGGGCCATGCGGGTGATCCAGCAGTAGTCCCGGTGGCCGGTATCGCCGCCGCAGACGACTCGATAGTTTTTCTCGCCCCGCCGAATGATCGTCAGGTCTGAGCGCACGCCCCCGCGGCCGTCGAGGAAGTGGGTGTAGACACCTTTGCCGTGGGGCGTGGTGTCACCTACTTTGGCGACCGACAGGTATTCCAGCAGCGATTCCGCGTCGTCGCCAGAGATGTCAAAAATGGCGAAATGGGAGAGATTGATCATGCCCACGGATTCGCTCATCTCCAACTGCTCGGCGTTGGAAACCTCCCAGAAATGCCGGGCGTCCCATTCGTGCTCTCGTACTGGTATTCGGTCGCGGTATTTCGCCAGCAGAGTAGACTCGTTGGCCGCATACCCGTGGGCACGCTCCCAGCCAGCGGCCTCCATGAAGTAGGCGCCCAATTCGACTTCTCGCAGGTAGAACGGGCTGGTTCGCATCTTGCGGCCGGTAAGGTAGGGCTCCCGCGGGTGAACCGCAGGGGTGTAGATCTTTTTCGCCGTTTCGTAGCAGCGGTTGTACACGAAGTCCGGGGTTTTCTGCAGTGGGTAATGGCGGGCGATATCGATACTGTGGGGATCCATCTCTGGGGAGCCATGGGTCATCCAGTCCGCCAGTATCTTGCCGGCTCCGGGACCGTCCTTGACCCAGACTGCCTCACAGAACCACAGGTTTCTAACTTCCGGGGATTCGCCCATCAGTGAACCGCCATCCGGCGTGACCGAGAGCAGACCATTGAACGAGTGTTTCTCCTCCCACCCCAGCTCGCCGAGGATCGGAGTCATCTCAATGGCCTTTTCATAGGCGTCCATGACCTGGTCCAGTGAAAGATCCCGCATTGAGGGGGACATCCGCGCATCACCGGGCTCCGCAATGGCACCGGGGTATACCAGCCGTGGGTTCTCCGCTTCGTAATAGCCCCATTCGATACGGCCGCCTTCGGTGGTGGTTGGGTCGCCGGTGTCCCGCACATAGGCGGAGTTGCCCTGGTCGCGGAACAACGGATAAACGATCTGCTTGCCGGTGCCATTGAGCTCTTCGTAGGGGCCGAAAAACAGCAACGGATGCTCCAATGGCATCAGGGGCAGGGGAGCGTTGGCGGTGTTGGCCATCAGGGGCCCCCAGATGCCCATGGAGAGAACCACGTACTCGGTCTCAATGTAGCCCTTGTGGGTCTCAACGCCGCGCACCCGGCCGTCCTGGACATCAATGCGGATGGCCGGTGTGTAAGCAAAGGCCTGCAGTTTGCCGGTGGCCACGGCTTCTTCCACCAGGTCGCCGGCAACACTCTGGGAGCGGGGCACCACCAGCCCGGCATCCGGGTCCCACATCGCGCCCTGTATCTGACTTTCGTCCAGTAATGGAAACAGCTCCTTTGCCTGTTTGGGCGAGATCATGCTGACATTGGTGCCGAACGCTTTTCCGGAACCCACCTTGCGACGAAGCTCGTCCATTCGCTCGTCGTCATCAGAACGGGCCACTTCCATGCCGCCGCATTTCACGTAATTGCCGCGTTTTTCATAAAACGCCTGGCTGTATTTGGTGGTGTATATGTTCAGCTTGTCGTGGGAGGTGGTGAAGCAGAAATCCGAAGCGTGGGAGGTGGAACTGATATCTGAGGGAATGGCGGATTTTTCCAGACCCACGATGTCATCCCAGCCCTGCTCGATCAGGTGGTGCGCTACCGACGAGCCAACGATACCGCCCTGGCCAATGATGACAACTTTTGCCCGTTTCGGTAGTTGTGCCATGTTTGGATCCCCTTTACCTGCAATGAACGCCACCATGCCGCATACCGGGCAGGGCCTATAGTCAATGTGGCTCTAATTGCTCAGGGCAGGTAAATCCAATACGACACCGAGCCGTCCAAAAACGGCAGGGCCGGGAGTGCGGGTTTTGTGTTGGTGTCAGGGGGCTTCTTCAAACAGATGCCCAAGCCCTGATTGAGGTGTCAGCTTGCCACATAGTCTCAGGGCCTCCCAGAAGCTGACCTGATTGGCGGTTAGCACCGGTTTTCCGGTGGCCTGTTCCAGATCGGTCAGCCAGGCGGCAGAGTGGAGGGCGGTGTCGGGAATGAGCAGCGCATCGGCGTCTTCCCTTGTGTTTGCCAGTGCGAAGTTGATCACCTCGTCCTTCCCCAGAGTACCCACCTCGGCCGCCGTGATTATGCCGCGACTTGCCAGGTGCACCACTTCAATATCGAAATGCTGGAGGAATTCCCGGAATCGCTGTGCGACGTCTTTCGGATAGGTGGCAGCAATGGCCACCCGTTTTGCGTCAATGGTTTTAACCGCTCTGGCAAACGCCATTGCCGTCGTGGACGCGGGTACACCGAGAAGTTTCTCAAGGGCATCGATCTGCTGGCGAATGCCCTCCAGGCCGAGTACAAAGCTGGCGCTGGTGGAGGTCCACATCACCGATTCGATCTCTGAGCCGGCCAGCGCTTCCGCGCCTTGCGAAAGTCGGCCGACGCTGCCCATCTCACTGAGGGCTTCAACGGTATGGGCGTCTTCCAGGAATTCGGTGTGGATGAGGGTGACCTCAGCCGGGGGCTGTACCATGGAACCCATCAGGGGATAATCGTCTTCGGCCGCGTGACCCGGGTAGAGGAATCCGAGCCTGGCTGGAGGTGGTGCGTGGTTCATTGATCGCTCCCTCTCTGGCAGTGATTGACGTGCCTCTACAATAGACGAAAACTGGGAATACCGCAGTCTTTGGAGGTTCGCGATGGACGCCCACTGGTTCCTGATCTTTGCTGATGCACTCCTGATCCTGCACACGATGCTGGTGGCCTTCGTCATATTGGGCCTGATGGCAACGTTCGCTGGCTATTTCCTGCACTGGCGGTGGGTCCGTAATTTCTGGTTCCGCCTGAGCCATCTGGTTGTGATCGCTATCGTGGTTCTGCAATCCTGGCTGGGTGTGCTTTGCCCGCTTACGACCTGGGAGATGGCGCTTCGGGCAAAGGCCGGGGAGGCGGGCTACGAGGGATCGTTCATCCAGCATTGGCTGCAGTCCCTCCTGTATTACAGTGCGCCGGACTGGGTGTTTATTCTGGCTTACACGGTGTTCGGCGCGCTGGTCCTGGCCAGCTGGTTTCTGGTGCGACCTGCCCGTCGTTGAGACGGTGGAGTTACTTTGAACTCATAGTTTCGTCAGTCCTGATCGCAATGTCGCCACGCAATGAACGATCTCGCGGTCATTGGCACTGGCAAAGCCCATAACCAGGCCAGTTTTTGTTTCCTCTCCGAGAAAATGTGCGCTCAGTGGCGTACTTCCAAACCCCTTGGTCTTCAACCATTGGCTGAGCGCTAAATCGTCAAAATCCCCTTCAAGCACCAGATGCATCCCGGCGCTTTCCGCCACCGGTTGAGCAAGACCGCCGAGCTTTTCCGTAACCTCGCGCTGGAAGAGTTGCCACTTGTCCCGGTATAGCTGGCGCATGCGCCGCAGATGGCGTGTGAACTGGCCACTCTCAATGAATTCGGCGATGGTTGCCTGGGTAAGAAGTGGCGTCTCGCCACCGCTAATCTGCTTTGCCCAGAGCAAGGGTTCGACCACCGTCTCCGGGACCACCAGATAGCCGACGCGTAATGCGGGCAGCAGAGTTTTGCTGAAACTGCCCATATAGAGCACGGGTCCGTTTTCGAACATGCCCTGAATGGCGGCGAAGGGTTTGTTGTAGAAGTGGAACTCGCTGTCGTAGTCGTCCTCGATAATCCAGCATCCGTTTTTCTGGGCCCATTGAACAAGCGCCATGCGCTGGGAGAGATCAAGAATGCCGCCCATGGGGTATTGGTGCGTGGGTGTGCAGAACAGGAGTCTGGCCCTGGCAGGCTTCAGGCCTTGCAGTGCTTCAACATCCAGGACCTGGTTTTTAAGGGGGATTGGAATCAGTGGATTGCCCAAACGGCCCAGCGCGTTTCGGGCGCCACGATAGCCTGGATTCTCACACAGGACACTGTCTCCACGCTGCAGAAAAGCGTCGGCAATAAGCGAGAGCGCCTGTTGTGCGCCGTTGGTGATGATGACTTGATGTTCTTCGCAGCGAACACCGCGGGAGGTTCTCACGTACGCAGCGATGGCGCGTCTCAGGGGCTGATATCCCTGGATGCTGTCATATCCCCTCAGTGTCCGCCGGCTTTCCTGGTGGTGCAGGATCCGGTTCCAGCTGCGGATGGGAAACGCGTCCAGATCCGGCAGGCCCGGCTGAAATGGCAAATTGGCGTCTTCAACAGGCTTCGACTTCCCCCGTGGCAGTGCAGGCAGCGGTGGCAGTTCCATGGACACGCCACCAGATTTGTTCAGGCCCGGCCCAGAGGGGTTCACCGCTGATTTAATGTCTTCATGGACAAAGACACCCTTGCCCGCTCGGCTTTGAAGAAAGCCCTCCGCTTTGAGCTGGTCATAAACGGCGTTCACCGTATTGCGGCTGATGCCGAGATCCTGAGCCATCTGGCGGCTGGGTGGCAGCTGGCGCCCGGGTGGGTATCGCTGGTCGAGTATCCGCTCGGACAGTCGTTGATACAGTTGGTGTTGCAGGGGATGCTCGCCGTCCAGCCGGATATCGTCAATCACATCAACTGGTCCTATAAAAATTCACAATCTGGATCTTTTGATGGTATCAGAACTGCCTTTCAATAGACGTATATTTGATGAAGTACGGGACTATTCAGGAGCTTTTGATGACAACGATTGACGCGACAGGAGCCACCGCATCACCCCTGACTTCCTGTCCACGCAGCAGGGTGCAGAGGGCGGTAAAGCGAGCCAGCTATGACAGAGAAACAGCATACCGGCTGATTGATCGGCTCAAAACGGCGCATGTGGGATTTGTTGAAGATGGCGAGCCTCGCATTATTCCGATCACCGCATGGCGGCTTGGTAATGATCTTTACCTTCACACACTCAACGGCGGACGGTTGTCCCGGCGTCTCGGCTCTGGCGCATTACTTTGCATTTCGTTTGCGGTGACGAATGAGTGGGTTATGACAAAATCAGCGTTCCATCACAGCGCTAACTACGAGTCACTGGTGCTGTACGGCCGGGCTGTGCCGGTAACCGACGATGCGGCCTTTGATGCCGCGTTCCGCGCCATCATCAACCAGATTGAGCCAGGGCGGTGGGAGCAGGTCAGGGCGCCGAATGACAAGGAGCGAAAGGCAACGGCATTATTCCGGATACCGATTGAAGAAGGCGCGTTCAAAAGTCGCACCGGCGGTCCGAATGACGATCCGGAGGATCTGGCGCTGCCGGTTTGGCGTGGAACCCTGCCGGCAGGAGGCCGATGACCCCTTGATTTCTGAGCGTATCGTTGGCCCTGCCGGCGATTCGGAGGCTTCATTCACAGGAGTTTTTCTGCTCGCTGGGCGCCATCTTCAGAAACACCCCGAGTGCCGCGAGCAGGAGCGCGGTGCTGCTAATGATGGCGACGGGATAATAAAGGTTGCCGGCCAGATCAAGCTGACTGTACTTGATGATCATAATCAGCCCTTCAAGCGACATTGCAACGCATACCGTTCCGATGAAGCGTGGCAGGGTTCGTCTCATCATGGTGATGACGTCGTGCGACTCTGATCGTCCGCTATATTCGGAACGGATGACCATTGCCAGCTCATAAACCGCCAGCGCTATGATACTACCGTTGACGCCTTTGATAAGCGCTTCCATGAGCTGTTGCCCGGACTGAAGGTGCCTGACAACTTCCATGACCGTGGTACTGACGAGGGTGAAGGCCAACAGAAAAAATACGAGTGAAAACAGTCGGGCAAATAACGCCCTGACCGGGATTGCTGCCAGCATGTTGATCATGTCGGGTAGTCCTCAGCGTTGATCAATTCAGGCGCAGGCTACAAGTAAGGACGGATGATTTCGCTTAAGGATTGCTCATTCTCTGGTAATCCAGTCCGTGTGAGGTTTGGCTTGTCCTGGAAGTTGGCCTTTAGGTTCCGCCGTCAGC
Organism: Marinobacter subterrani; assembly: GCF_001045555.1. NCBI lineage: Bacteria > Pseudomonadati > Pseudomonadota > Gammaproteobacteria > Pseudomonadales > Marinobacteraceae > Marinobacter > Marinobacter subterrani. The sequence goes on along the minus strand of NZ_LFBU01000001.1, from coordinate 2,236,514 downwards.
GATTATTGGGCTACCATGGCTGTTCTTGAGTAGAGATGACAACCCTCAGAACGAACCGGAGCCAATGTCCGAAGATCCCCTCAAAACCCTGTGATCCGGAGGTGATTTTGCAGGCAATGCCTGAGCTGGCCGGACGTTTCCCCCGGGGCCTATGCAATTCAGGTGAAACAGTGGTTGGGGGATGGTGCCAGCGTCGTTGGTGGCTGCTGTGAAATTACACCTGAGCACATCCGCCATCTGGCCGATGTGCTGTCAGACGACTATGAATTGGTGCGCTTTTCTGCCTTAGCCGGCAAGTTGGGGACTTTTTGTCCGCCGTGCTTCCATGGCGCGCTTGGAGCGACACGCTTCAATGTACTGCATGGCGTCGTTGCGGATAGGAAGGTGCAGGGCGCCTTCCAGATCATGTCGGTCGTAGCCGAGATCCGAAAGTATGTCATCCTTTTCCTTCAGCAGCGACTGCGCCATACGGCGGAATTGCTGACGCCTGGAATACCCTTCCAGCCAGGAGGTGACCGGCAGCATTGCCGCGGTTGCGTGGTGCTCTGTACTCTTCAACATATCTACGGCCCCGACGGTTGGTGAATGGCTTGCAGCGGCTCGCGTGGAGACATCGTGTAACTCGCATACGGATACTCGCAGAGCCTAGTGTGGTCCTCTCGATACCTTCAATCAAACGAAAAGAATTTAAGTTCTCGTTCAGTTATGCTTAAGTCAGTTTCCGGCCAGAATCTGACTCACGAGGGTTTTCAGTGAAGATTCCACTGCTTGATAACGAAGTTCTGAGGAGCTTTGTCGCGATCGCTGAATGCGGCACTTTCACCAGTGCAGCACGAGTGGTGCATCGTACGCCCTCGGCCCTGAGCATGCAGATCAAGCAGCTTGAAAAGAACCTGGGCAAAACGCTGTTCATCCGTGAACCGCGGCGGGTCACGTTGACGGCAGACGGTGAAATTCTGCTCGATTACGGTCGGCGGTTGCTGCGCCTTAATGAAGAAGCCGTCCAGCATTTCATATCACCAATCCTTGAGGGAAAAGTCGGTATCGGAACTTCCGACGATGTCGGCACCCGCATTCTGCCGGAGGTGCTTGCGGAGTTCGCCAGATCCTATCCCGCCGTACTGGTTGATGTGGTTGTTGGCTCCAGCAAACAGAACCTGGCTCGTCTGGACGCTGGCCAACTGGATATGACCCTGGTAACCGTGGCGGATGAGGGCGCTGTTACCCGCGGTGAGGTGGTTCATGAAGAGCCTCTTGTCTGGGCGGGTCGTGAAGGAGCCTCGGCGTACCTGCGTTCGCCATTGCCGATTGCCATGGCCCATGAAGATTGTGCCTGGCGCCGTATGACGTTACGGGCGCTCGACACAGCGGGCATAGCCTATAGAATTGCCTACACCTGTGAGCATTGCTCCGGGCAGGAGGCTGCCATGCTGGCGGATCTTGCCGTGGCACCGTTCCCGAAAAGCCTGGTACGCCCGCCCCTGAAAGAGATTGCCGGCGACAGCCTGCCGGAGATCGGCGTTTATCATTTGGCGTTGGTGCGTCGGGGTTCGGACCCGCTGACCGATGCTCTCGCCTCCCATGTAAAAGGTGCTTTCCAGAGCCTGCGTTGAACAGATTTGCCGGGGGCGATGGGCCGCCGGGGCTGCAGCCGGTCTGGTTTCAGATAAAGAGAACAATCAATGACAGTCTACTTTGTTCAGGCGTTTATCTACCTCGTTGCGGCGGTGATCGCGGTGCCCCTGGCCAAGCGGCTGGGTCTGGGCTCCGTACTCGGCTACCTGGTGGCGGGCGTAGTGATTGGCCCGCTAATGGGGCTGGTCGGCCAGGAGGCCAATACCATCCAGCATTTTGCCGAGTTTGGCGTGGTGATGATGCTGTTCCTGGTGGGTATGGAACTCGATCCCAAGGCGCTCTGGGCCATGCGGGTCCGGCTGGTTGGGCTTGGTGGGCTTCAGGTCGTACTGACAGCGGCAGCCGGTACGGGCGTGGGCATTTGGCTTGGGCTACAGTGGCAGACGGCGCTTGCTGTCGGTCTGATCTTTGCGCTGTCCTCCACCGCGATTGTGCTGCAGACTCTCAACGAGAAAGGCCTGGGCAGAACCGAGGGCGGGCGAAGTGCTTTCTCGGTGTTGCTGTTTCAGGACATCGCCGTTATTCCCATGCTTGCGCTGATTCCGCTGCTGGCTCTACCGGAACTGATGGATGGAACGGGCACCTCGGCTGACCACGAAAGCGGCCTGAGTCTGGTGGCCAGCCTGCCCGGCTGGGCGCATGGGCTGGTGGTGGTTGCAGCCATCGCAGCGGTCGTTGTCGGCGGCCACTACCTCAGCCGGCCGCTGTTCCGGTATGTGGTGCAGTCCGGATTACGGGAGGTCTTCACCGCCACCGCCCTGATGCTGATCATCGGGATCGCCGCTCTCATGAGTCTGGTCAGTCTTTCACCGGCGCTGGGTGCCTTTCTTGCGGGCGTAGTCTTGGCCAACAGTGAGTTCCGCCACGAGCTGGAAGCGAACATCGAGCCCTTCAAGGGGCTGCTGCTGGGCCTGTTTTTTATCACCGTGGGCGCCAGCATCAATTTTGATGTGTTATCAGCGCAGTGGGGCACGGTGGTGTCTCTGGCGGTGGCCGTTATTGTTGTGAAAGCGGCCATTCTTCTTGTCCTGGCACTGGTCTTCCGGGTTCGTGGCAGTAACGGCTGGCTGTTTACGCTGGGCCTGGCACAGGCCGGCGAGTTTGGCTTTGTCCTGCTCACGTACAGCGTTCAGAACAACGTCATCCCGGTGGAGACGTCACAGGTTCTTTCGCTGGTGGTGGCGCTCTCCATGTTTCTGACACCATTGCTGTTCATCGCCTACGACCGGGTCGTGTTGCCACGTTACCGACGTTCAAAAAACGACGATCGGGAAGCCGACACCATTGATGAGCAGGCGCCGGTGATTGTCGCCGGTGTCGGTCGTTTCGGCCAGATAATCTGCCGTCTGTTACGGGCCAACAGCATTCCAATCGTCGCCCTGGACCATGAGATAGAACAGATCGAGAACCTTCGACAGATCAATATCAAGAGTTTCTTCGGCGATGCCAGCCGGTCGGATTTGCTGGAAACAGCCGGCATCGAGCAGGCCCGCCTGCTGGTCGTCGCCATTGATGATCGCGACCGCTCGGTGCAGATGGTGGAACACGTGAAGCAGTTCTTCCCCGGCGTCTGGGTGCTTGCCCGCGCCTTTGACCGTGGCCACGGATACCGCTTGAGAGAGGCGGGGGCGGATGACGTGGTAAGCGAAACCTATCACTCGGCGCTTGAACTCGGCGGCCACGCGTTGACTGCAATGGGCGTGCACCCGATGCGTGCCCGTCAGATGACCTGGGCGTTTCTGGACAATGAAAAGGCCCATGAGGACGAGTTGTTCGACGCCTGGAAAGAAATCGAGGAGGGCATCAGTTTCAGCCCTCGTTACGGTGAGTTGTTCATGAAACTGGAAGAGGCGCTGAGCAGCGCCATGCAGCGGGACTGGGACGAGCCGAAGCAGGAGGATGTGCCGGTCTGGAGACCGCCCGAACCTTCTGGAGACTGATTCAGCCAATATCGATTTGCCGCCATGGCTGGTGTTCCTGTGCTGTAGGGTATAGGTTCAGGAGAGCGGTACTCCATTTTCAAGCACTCTGCCGTACAAAAGGAGCACCAGCTCTATGAAGGTATTTTCCAACCCGGTTGGTTCCGGAAATCTGTGGTTTGACAACCTGACCACCGCTCAGGGAACGCCTGTTGCCTACGATCCACAGGCCCGGGCATTTCTTCCCATGCCACCCTTTTGCGTGAACCGGGAGATCATTGGCTGTAACTGGATTGCACCGGAACAGGGGGCATTCTGCCGTTCCTGCGCCATGACAGCTCTGGCGCCGGACCCGAATATTCCAAATGCCATGCCAAACTGGGCTACAACGGAGGCGGCAAAGCGCTGGGTGCTGGACAACCTCGGCCGCTGGCACTGGTTTCGCCCGGAGGATCCGGGCACGCGCCCGGTTTTCCACATGCTGGCCGAGGGTCTGACCCCAGTTGCGATGGGGCACGCAAACGGTGTGGTGACAATCAGTGTGGCGGAGGCTGATCCTGTGATTCGCGCTACCCGCCGTCAGGCGCTGGATGAGCCTTACCGAACCATGATGGGCCACATGCGCCATGAGATCTCCCATATGCTCTGGTGGCGCCTGAGTCTGCGCGAGGATTTCCTGGATGCTTTCCGGGAAATGTTTGGTGATGAGCGCGCCGATTACCCTGCTGCCCTTGAGCGCCACTATCATCAGGGCCCGCCGGACAACTGGCGGCTGTTCTACCTGACCAGCTATGCCTCGGCACACCCCCACGAAGACTGGGCCGAGACTGCTGCACATCTGCTGCACCTGACGGACATCACTGACAGTCTTGTGGCATCCGGCCTGACGTCGCCCGAGGTGCCGAGACACGGCTGGGATCCCTACTCAGAATCCGACACGGCAATGCTGATTAACGTCGCAGCGTCGCTGGCTATTCGGGTGAACCATGTGAACCGCGCCATGGGCCTTTCCGATCTTTACCCCTTCGTGCTCTCGCAAACGGCACAACGCAAACTGGCGTTCGTGCACGACTGGTTGCGCCGGGGAGCCCAGGGGCTTTAAGCCGTTTGAGCGCCGGTCGTTCAGGCCGGCGCCACGCCAAAGAGCCACTGGTGAGCCCACACCACCATGATCACATACACCGCAAGACCACCGAGCACGGCGATCACGTCGTTGGCTTTGGTGGCGGGCAGCGTGGGGATGGCCCGTTGTGTTCTGCGTTTCATCGAAATCCGGTCGGCCACGGCCCAGGCCAGGAAGGCGCCGAATAGCAGAAGATCGTGGAGCATCCCGTTGGCCAGCAGGTGTGCCAGGGCCCAGAGTTTTACGGCCACCAGCATGGGGTGTCCCAGCTTCGCCTTGATTTTCCCCGGGAAGTAGGTGGCAAACAGTAACGGGAATACAGGGACCAGGAGCAGGAAGGACACATGTTTGAGCCAGCCGGGTGGCACGTAGATCACGGTGGGATCCATCCGGGCGGCGCCGTAACCCCAGACGATCAGAACCAGACCCACCAGGGATACCAGGGAATAGAGCGCCTTAAAGGCTCCCTCGCCCATGGACGCGTTCAGCCTGTTACGCAGAGGCTCGTTAATTATGGAAAGCGAGTGCACGCCGAGAAACAGAATGAGACCAACAATCAGTGTGGTCATTTGCAGAACTCCTTGTCGCTTTGTGAGTGTGGTGCTTCAGAAATAGGGGCTTTGGCCGTATCGGGGCCCAATGCATGGAATCCCGGATAGTATAGGAAACCGGGACACAGGATGCCTGAGCGTTTATGATCGGCGATCTGATTCACCGGATCGAAAAGGCGCCCATGAAGTTTCCCACGGTCACAGTTGTACTGGTATCTGCCGCTCTGTTGTTTGTTCTCTGGGAACAGACCCGTGAACAGCCGGAGCCAATTGATGCGAGCCGACTGACCAATCTGCGGGCCAATCCGGTTGAGTTGAGCGCCGCTGTCGACTGGATTTTTGGGCAGATTCCGGAATTCTGTTCTGATGCTACTGGCGAGGGCAGTGGCGCGAAGGCCCACGCTGATTGCGTCGAAAAAGCCGAGGCACGAACCTCTACATGCCGTCGGATGCTTTACGATCGATTTCCGAGTGTTGTGGCCTCGGAGGGCGTATTTCGAGACGTTTCACTCACGGCGATGGAGTGTCTTGTGCCCCGGTCGGGCTTGGTAAAGTAGGCGATACCCCAACTACCTTGCGCCAAGACGTGTGTCAGCACTCAGTGGTTATCTGGGTCACCGTGCATTCCGGATCGCCGAAGGAATCGTATTCGACATAGCAGCCCGGGCCGGAGCCAGATCCTGCAGGTAGAGAAAACCCTACACGGGTGTACTGGTTGTCAACGAAAGTCTCCAGGGAGGAATCGTTGGCGTCCACCGAGATGTAATCCAGCATTGTTAGAGAATCTGCGGCCTCGGCTCGGCTTTCAGGGCAAAGGTTGCGCCAGTCCACCTCTGAACGGCCCGCTTCAGTTTCTATTACGTAGCCAGTCTGCTGATTTCCGCCAGGATTGGTTGCTGCAGGGGACAGCCCCTGAGCATAGGCCTTGCTTCTTACAATTCCGATGGTGCTTTTCATCGTGCCTGTCAATGAATCCAATGCTGCCAGGCGGGCATCGGTGGAGAGGTCCGAAAAACGTGGCAGGGCAAAGGCGGCCAGAACTCCAAGAATGACAATGACGAGAACCAGTTCGATCAGCGTAAACCCGTCTGAATTCGGCGGTTTTTCGGGGCGAGTTGCCATGGATAGTGCTCGTCTGAAGGCTTTGATAAACAAGGCATTATTCCATGAATTCTAAAACGAATCCATGCTGCTTCATTGACCGGAACTGCAGTGGGATCGATAGCCTGAAGGGCTGATTCCGAATCTGGACTTGAACGCCCGGCTGAATTGACTGGAATCATTGAATCCACACATGAGTGCAATGGCAGTGATTTTGTCTCTGTTGTTGCGAAGCAGGTCGCGAGCCAGGATTAATCGTTGCTCCTGGACATATTGATAAGGCGCGCAACCGAATGTGGCCTTGAAAAGCCTGGCAAAATGAAAAGGACTCAGGCTGACCCAACTTGCCATATTGGCGAGCGTTAACGACTGGCCCAGTTCCGCGTTGATGCGTTCCTGCAAGAGCCGGCGGTATCGAAGTGACAGCTGCCCTGTGACTTCCGGAAGGGGTTGCCGAATATCAGAGTGGCGGCTGACGACCTGCAGTAGAAGCCATTGTGCGAGGTGATCCATGGCCATGGTTTGGCCTGGGGCCTGCCAGTCGCTGAGTGCAAGGAGCTTGCCGGCTTGGGCGAGAACCGGGTCTTCTGCATGGTATAGCTCGGAAAGTTGGCGTTTGTCCGGGTCGGCATCCCATGTCTGTTCGGCGCACCGGGCGACGTCCAGATCATTGAAATAGAGATGAAAAAATTCGAACTGTCCGCTGATTTGCCAACTTGAGCGGCTGCCTGCAGGAAACAGGCAAACGGCACCCGGAAAGCCCTGACTGACAACTTTCCCGTTCAATACCCTTCTGGCTTGCTCGCCCTTGTCTATGTAAATGCTCAGAGCATGGTGTCGGGGCCGCTCGTAACGCACCTCACCCTGACGATTCTGCCATTGCGCCAGAGCCCGCCCCTGATCCAGTTCAAGCATTCGCTGGGGAGCGACGCCAGCGGTTCTCAGGGTATCGACAATGTCGCGATTTGCCGGGCGCGGTTGCTTCGGGCGCTTGGGTAAGGATTCAGGATCGGTCTGCATAGGGAGCCTCCGCAAGAATCATCCATGGTTCAGCAGGATCTGACAAGTTTTGGTGTTGTTTGAGTCTTACGCTGATCCCTGATCAACGATTGTTCCCGATAGCAACAGGAATCAACGCCATGCCCATCTCTGTTCACTATGGTTTGACGGTACTGATCTGGGGCCTCACCTGGACAGCGATTCGTCTTCAGGTTGAAGCAGCGCCGGTCGATATATCCGTTTTCTACCGATTCGTCATGGCCTCTGTCGTCGCATTGCTGGTTGTAGCTCTGGTGCGCAGGCTGGAAAAGCTGACTCTGAAACAGCATGGTTGGCTGGTGCTGCAGGGGGCGACCTTGTATAGCATCAACTTCCTTTTGATTTATCGTGCGGCTGAATCAATGACAAGCGGTCTGCTGGCCGTGGTGTTCTCGCTGGCCGCTCTGTTTAACGCTTTGAATGGCTGGCTCTGGTTGCGGTTGCGGCCTACCGCCCGGCTTTATCCGGCGATCTCTCTGGGTATCACTGGCGTCGCCCTGCTGTTCTGGCACGATCTGCAACTGGGTAACGCCACAGCCACCAGCATTCTGTTCGCGATTGCCGGCACCTTCTGGTTTTCCATGGGTAACCTCGTCAGCATCAAGGTGCGGATGTCCCAGGTGCCGCTGTTCCTGGCCAATGCCTGGGCCATGGTTTACGGCGCGTTGATTCTCGGCATCTGGTGCCTGATTCAGGGTGTGGAATGGGTGGTCCCCACTGCAGCGACATTCTGGGGGGCAACCGTCTTTCTGGCGGTGCCCGGCTCCATCATTGCGTTTTATTGCTACATCACGGTGATTCAGACGCTGGGCGCCGACAAGGCCGGCTACGCGACGGTGCTTTTCCCCGTGGTTGCCCTGAGCGTTTCGACCTGGCTCGAGGGCTTTGAATGGGCAGCAACGGCGGTTCTAGGGGCCATCCTGGCATTGCTGGGGAATTATATTCTGTTCCGGTCGGCCAAAGCGTAGTACTTGTGGAGCTTCCTCAGTGCATCCACCAGCGCCGGCCTGATAGGATCTCTGCTTTGCTCTGGCGCTGAGATTCACAGGCGATAAACGAGCCTGAAATGGGCGAGTAGGACTATAATGAAAAAGTGCCTTCCCGGGCATGTTGTATGTGGGATGCCGTCCGGAAGACAGTGCCCCATCAATTGAGTCTCTCTTTTGAGTACGCCCCATGATAAGGCTCAGTTTCCTGTTTTTATTGTTCTTTTCTGTTCCGGTCCTGCACGCGGAAGAGGCGGCTGGTGAGCCTTTGCGTTTCTGCAACAGCCATTGGCCGCCGTACAGCTATGGAGACGCTGATGGTCAGGCGGTTGGCGGTTATGCCGTTGATTTCATCAATGAGATAGCCCGGCGAATAGAACGGCCGGTGCAACTGCACATCCTGCCCTGGCTCAGGTGCCTGAAAATGGCCGAGGACGGCACCGCTGATGGAATTATGCTGCTGACTGAAAACGATGAGCGAAAGCATTTTCTCGTTATGAGTACGCCCCTGATCTGGGACGCCAATCTGCTCTGGTACAGGGGGGATAATCCACAGGCCCGCGCTCGACTTAGCTTTGCCGAGTTGCAGGGGCTAAGAATTGGAGTCGTGACAGGGTTTAATTACGGTGAATCGTTCAACAGCGCGGTGGAGCAGTTTAACCTGACACTCGATGACGCACCTTCTATCGTTAGTAATTTCAAGCGATTGGAGCGTGGTTGGATTGACGTTTTTCTGGTTAACCGAATGGCGGGGGAGTACTCACTCCACGATTATCCTCAGTTGAAATCCCGGCTGGTAGCTCAGCAGGGGCCTTTCGAGGCAGTCGGTTTCCGGATAGGCCTCGCCAAGACCGGTCGGGGTGCCGGGCTGATTGACCAGTTCGACCAGGCCATCAGGGACATGCTGCAAGACGGTACGGTTGTCCGGATCATGAGCTCCGAGCCTTTCGACTACCTCTGAGTAACCAACAACGACTACGCCCAGTCACCTTACCGCCGTGGTCGCCCGGGCAACTGCCCCGGGTGCGCCCAGAGCCAGAATGACTGCGCCCGTTGAGCAGGCCAGCATACTCAGGCTGATGGTCAGCAGAGACTGGCTGCCAAAGACCGATGAAGCCGTGCTGATGGCCCCGGCAATGGTAAACTGGGAGGCGCCCAGTAAAGCCGCGGCCGTGCCGCTGAGGTGAGGGAAAAACTCCATGGCGTTGGCCATGTTATTGGGCACTATCCCGCCCTGCGAGCCGATCGCGACGATAATGCAGGTCGCCACCAGCCAGAGCGGCCCCCCGGCCCAAACCGTTATTACCAGCGCGACCAGGGCCAGGCACTGCATGATCACCTGGGCCCGCACCAGAACTGCCGATGAGAACCGCCGCAGCAGCGGCCGGTTGATCAGGTTCAGTGCGGCCATAAAGGCAATGTTGGCGGCGAACAGAATGGCAAAAGTACCGTTGGAGAGGCCGTACCATTCCTGATAAATGAACGAGGAATGAGTGATAAACAGCAACATGGTACTGAAGCACAGCACCTGGATGCCCACGAAGCGCATGGTGGTTGCATGCCGGAGTACCAGTAGATAATTGGTAACCAGTGTTTTGAGAGGCGTGTTGCTCCGCGGGCGTGGCTTGAGCTTGGGGAACAGCGCCATATTCAGGGCCAGCAGCATAAATACCGCGTACCCGGCGAGTAGCAGGAATATCCAGTGCCATTCGCCCAGAGCCAGCATCAGTGCGCCCAGAGACGGGGCGGCCGCCGGCGCAATGAACATGATCAGGCCAATCAGCCCGAACAGGCGGGCGGCGTCCTGCCCGCTGACCTGGTCCCGCACGATGGCCGGCACCGATACCGCGCAGAAGGCCCCGCCGATGCCCTGGGCGATGCGCCAGAAAACCATGGCGGAGAGCGTGTCCGCCAGCGAGACCATCACAGCGCCAAAGGCGAAGACAAGCAGGCCGCCAAAGAGAACGGGCTTGCGCCCATAACGATCCGACAGCGGACCTCCCGCCAGTTGGGCCAGACCGAGGGTTGTGACATAGGCGCTCAGCGTTAATCCGACATGGCTGTGGGAAATATTCAGATCGTCGGCAATGTTCGGAAACGCCGGCAGATAGGCATCAAGTGCCAAAGGGCCCAGGGCTACGGTCATTCCCAACAATAAAGCCAGTTGCAGATGCGGCAAGATTCAACTCCTTGAAAGGTAGATAGCTAACCATACGTTGCTGAATTTCACCAGACCACGGCCAATCAAAAAATCTCCGTCGCGCCTGGTCATGGCAAGAGCGCAGGCGCTGGTATAGTCTTCCAGTGAGCAGGGCAGCCTGAGGCATTTTAGCGGCTCTGCTGTTTTGATTAATGGCAGGATGGCGGGGGTGTAATGCTGGAAACACTGGAAACTGGTTTCAGGGCATGGATGTGGCCCGGGCTTTCGGCAATCCTTACAGTCGTTGTCACCTATATCCTCTTCCGGTTGGCTTTGGCGGTTTTTCGCCATTTCTCCGAGTCCAGGACCGTGCTGCGGCTGTTTCTCGATGCCGCGGCGAAAGCTCTCGGTGTTGTGTTCTGTCTGCTCGCCCTGGCCGGGGCGCTCAAGTCAGCGCCAGCGGATCTGCCGCTAATCGATGCTGTCCAGCACCTTACGACCCTGTTGCTGGTGCTCGCAATCACCTGGGCGGCGGTTCGTCTTACATCTGCCATCGGCGATGTGATTGTTGCGCTGAATCCTGTGCTGGAAGGGCAGTGGAAGCGGGCGCGCAAGGTCGAAACCCAGACCCGGTTCCTGGTCAGGGCCCTCAATATCCTGATTGTCATTATCGGCCTTGGCGCCGCCCTGATGACGTTTGAATCCGTGCAGCACATGGGCGCCAGCCTGCTTGCCTCGGCGGGCGTGGGTGGCCTGATTCTGGGTTTTGCCGCCCGACCGGTGCTCAGCAATTTGCTGGCGGGCATGCAGATCGCCCTGACTCAGCCCTTCCGTATAGACGATGTGCTGAACGTGCAGGGGGAATGGTGTTGGGTGGAGGAAGTGACCGCCACCTATGTGGTCTTGCGCGTCTGGGATCTGCGCCGCCTAATTGTCCCGCTGCAGTGGTTTATCGAGAACCCGTTCCAGAACTGGTCCAGAAATACCTCCGAGTTGCTGGGCGCGGTCTTTATCTGGGTGGACTACACCATGCCGGTTGAACCGCTCAGGCAGGAATTTACCCGCTTGCTGCATGAGTCCGGGCTTTGGGACGGCGAATTTTCGTCGGTACAGGTCACCGATTCCAGTGACCAGGCGATCCAGGTGCGTTTTTTGATGAGCGCTGCCGATTCCAGCAGAAACTGGGACCTGAGATGTGCGGTCCGGGAGGGCGTGGTAACCTTCATCCAGGAATATTACCCGGCCCAGCTTCCGCGGCTCAGGGCCCGGGTGGTTGAAAACTGATGCTTCTCGAGGACCTTTCATGTCTGCCCAAACCGTCTGGATAACCGGTGCTTCCTCTGGCATTGGCGAAGCACTTGCCCTGCAGTTTGCACAGAATGGTGACCGCCTGGTGCTTTCCGCCCGGCGGGAGGGTGAGTTGGAACGGGTTGCCGTGCGTTGCCGGGATACAGGGCTGCCAACGGATCAGGTGTTGGTCCTGCCGCTGGATGTGACCGACTGGGATTCCTTGCCTGGCAAGGTTCAGGCAGTTCTGGACAGGTTTGGCAGCATCGATTTACTGGTGAACAACGCCGGTGTCTCACAGCGCTCCCTGTGCAAGGATACCGACATGTCCGTTTACCAGAAATTGATGGATGTCGACGTCATGGGCCAGATTGCCCTCGCGGGCGATGGCTCTGCCTTCGGCAAGGAAGACGAGGATATCGCTGGCGGTATGGATGTCAATGAGTGTGCGGAAGTCGTGTTCAAAGGCCTCAAGGCCAGGAAACGCGAGATCCCGGTCGGCAAGGGCAAGGAAATGGCCGCCCTCTGGATCAAGCGCATCTCGCCAGAGGCCCTGTTTCGGATGGCCAGAGCCAGACACTAGAGCTTTTCAACCTACCACAGAGAATTCCGTGTTAGGCTCCAGCGATTACCCCAATGCAAGCGAATGGAGTGGCCTACCGAACATGAGTAGTGAAGATCTTGATCAAGTAATGGAAATGGATGGCGAAGAGCGGTACGACTACTTTCTGAGCCAGGTGGCGGAGGAGCGGGAAATCTGGATTCTGGTTAACAGCGAGAGCCGATTCCTCAAGATTGCCTCGGATGATGGCGACGTGGAATACCTGCCTGTGTGGCCGGCTTCAGCCTTCGCCTCCGAATACGCCAGCGGCGGCGATGAGCTGACTCCCCGCAGTATTTCACTGCCCGACTTTTTCCGGAAATGGGTGCCGGGATTGACCAAAGATGGTCTTGATGTCGGTGTTTTCCCCGGTCTCGATAAAACCGTGTGGATAACCGAGCCGGAGGAACTCAAGCGGGATCTTCAGGATGTGATGTCGGCTTTTTAGTTTGGTTGAATTCTGTTCAGGTGCCCCGATGATCTGATCAATTGGTTAACAGAGGCCTACCAATGACAACCGACATCCGACACCTCGTGTGTCCCCATTGCCACAAAGTCAATCGCGTACCCGCCGATAAGCTTTCCTCCGGCGGAAATTGCGGTGCCTGCAAGCAGCCGTTATGGCCGGATCAGGTTCTGGAACTGACAGACCAGAGCTTCCCCGCCCACACCGGACGCAGTGATGTGCCGGTGCTGGTGGACTTCTGGGCGAGCTGGTGTGGCCCCTGCAAAATGATGGCGCCGCAATTTGAGCAGGCCGCGAAAGACTGGCGGGGCAAGGTACGCTTTGCCAAGCTGAATACCGAACAGGCTCAGGGCCCGGCCAGCCAGTTTGGCATCCGCAGTATCCCCACAATGATCCTGTTCCAGAATGGCCGGGAGGTGGCCCGCCAGAGCGGCGCCATGAACCAGGCGCAGATCAGCCAATGGCTGCAGTCGAAGGGTATCCGCTAGCCCTGACAGGCAGTTTGCTCTCTGGCCGGTCATTAAAACGCCACAATTGCTGAGGCCCTGCCATTGCAGGGCTGAGGGCACCTATCCGAGCTGTTCCCACAAAGTTATCCACAGTTTTTGTGGGTAAAGCTGACTTTGCAGGTGGCAATAATTGCTTTTGACGCCGGGTTTCGGCTGTATGTGTGCTCTCTTAAACAAAAGCGAACAATGGCTCTCCTCTCCACTAAGAAAATGCCTGTCCTGAATCGAAAAGCTGGAGTTCAGCGAATGCGTTCGCATAAATCCGCCAAACCTCCTCATTAAGTTTCGTAGCCAACTGATTTTCTTGACCTTTTAGAAACTGATGTTGGAATTATGCGAACGGTGAGACTCGAACTTCTGCGTATCGACTCGCATAACCCCGCAGACCATCAATTTAGGTGCTAGGCTAACCAATTGAATCAATGCGCCTTACACCATTTTTCAAAGAGGCGTTTCCGGAATTATGCTAACGGCGTGAAAGCCGAATCAGCTGTTAGCTTCTGGCAGGAGTGAACCAAACTATGGAAGACGATTACCAGAACCCACTGCCGGGGAAAACCTATATAAGCCCGTCACTCCAAGCATTTGGAGATAAGGAGCGAAGGGTTCGTATCGCATCCAAAATACTTCTCTCTGAAGACGGCTATGAATATGCAAAGGAACGCGACGAAGTAGTTTTAAGGAAGAAGCCAGACGCAAAGACCTATATAAAGGCGAAATTCATCGAAGATTCAAGGCAAATCTTTGTCCTAACTGTACAGAAGTTCGTATCAGAAACGGGGCAGCCGTATGGGTCCGGATTTTCCTTTGTAGGTGACGAAATCGGCCGCTTCTGTGAATTTCTAGCAAATATTCATTCGGTTGATTTCAAAAACAAAGCGAAAGTAAATATCACCGACGAAGAGCTTCGAAAAATAGCTTTAACAACTCATCAGGCTAGAGCCTTCCTAGTCGATAACCAAGAGCTGTTTGCAGAAATTCTCAAGTCTGAGGTGACCACTGAAGATATAGTTGCTGTTGGATTTCGAAAGAAGCAATTGAGTGTCTATGACAAGCTTCTAAATAGCGAGAGCTACTTCGATGATTTAAGGGCAAGGAAAAAGTGCTCCAATGAGGCTCTGTGGCAAAAATACTTTGAAAAGAATCCTTGGGTATTTGGTTACGGTTTAGGGTATATATTCCTGTCAAGTCTCGACGACAAAAAGCTAGAGCAAGTAGTTCAGGGGCATAGCATAGGCTCACATGGCAAGCGTGTTGATGCGCTTATGAAAACAAAGGGTATTATTTCCAATCTGTGTTTCGTCGAGATCAAGACTCATACTACAGCACTACTAGAAAGCAAGCCTTACCGATCCGGCTGCTGGGCACCTTCTAAGGAATTAGCGGGCGCTATAGCACAGGTCCAGGGCACAGTGGCCTCTGCCGTGGAAAATCTATCCAGCAGACTTACCCCTAGTGATAGTGAAGGCAATCCGACTGGCGAAGAAATCTATAACTATCAACCTAAATCCTATTTAGTCATAGGTAGTTTGAGCGAATTTTTGTCAGAGCAGGGCGTAAACAAAGATAAGCTGAGGTCCTTTGAGCTACTCCGGAAGAATACTTCCAATCCTGAGATTATTACATTTGATGAACTTTATGAGCGAGCAAAATTCATTGTCCAGCACAACCAAATCTAACCAGTCGCGCCACGCGGACGCACTAAAGTGCGCCGGTGCGCTCAGGCGTTAGTGGAATTATGGATACAGAGTTGAGCTCAGAAGAAGAGCGTCTGGTCTTTATCATTCGCGCGACAAATGTTGTCGAAACCATGATGAAACGCGTCATTTCGGCATTCATTGAAGCGCCAGAACACCGACTTGGATTCGTCAACTCATACCTGTTGAATAACTCAACAATGTCTTTCGGCGCAAAAGTTAAGCTGATCCTAGTGATCGCTAAAGAGCTCTCGCTGAAAGTCGATAAAAATGCGTTCCATGTTTTACTAAGTCGGCGCAACGCCTTTGCCCATCAAGATCATCTGGAGTCAGTAAGGCTGATGTCTCAGCCGGATGGAACGCCCAACGTTTCATTTGTTGTTGAATCCATCAAGAGCTCTGGGACATTAGAGGCCGTCTCTCAAAAACAGGCATTTTCTGAGTTTGTGCGGGCACACGCTGGAGTTGAGTCGGATCTCAACAGGTTGATTGCGAGCTTGGAGAAATAACCCACTAATCAGTGGGTGAAGCTAACCGGTACTACGCTGCGCTCCGCACCGGCAGCTTACCAAAGGCGTTACGCGCAAATCTGAATGTCCGCTTTGCGACCAAGGCGAACGGTTGGGGTAGGTAAGCCTCTAGACAACTCCTGCATCGGAGGGTTGGGTTGATTCAATAGCTTTGTGCGTTGACGTACCGAATATCTGTAAGCGTCCGGGCATCACACCTTGTCAGGTATAGCCGGCTTCCAGTTGTGGGGCAATAGCTCGTCGATGGCGTTGTTTTTCTGCGTCGGCAGGCGGGTCAGCACATCTTTGAGGTAGGCATAGGGATCATGCCCGTTCAGCTTGGCTGACTGGATCAGAGTCATGACCGCCGCAGCACGCCGGCCACTGCGTAGTGATCCCGCGAACAGCCAGTTGGAACGGCCCAGCGCCCAGGGCCGGATCTGGTTTTCCACCCAGTTGTTATCGATGGGCACAGCACCATCGTCCAGGTAGCGCGTCAGCGCTTCCCAGCGTTTGAGGCTGTAATCCAGGGCTTTGGCTGTGCCGGAGCCATCCGGCACTTTCTGTCGGTGGGCCAGCATCCATTGATGCAAGGCGTCAGCAATCGGTCGGGCTTTTGTTTCCCGGATCTCCTGCCGTTTGTCCGGTGGCAGGTCTTTGGTATCCCGCTCGATCTCGTAGAGGGTACCGATGTATTCCAGGGCTTTGGCCGCCAACTCACTCTTGTTGGCTTCGTGCAGGTCGTAGAACTTGCGTCGGGCGTGGGCCATGCAGCCGATTTCGATGATGCCGTTGCCGAACCCGGCCTTGTAGCCAGCATAATCATCACACACCAGCTTGCCCGGCCAGTCGCCCAGGAAGGTGCGGGCGTGTTCGCCCGCGCGGCTGGGCGCGAAGTCGTAAACGGTGGCTTTCAGATCTGAGAACGGCGTGGTGCAGTAGGCCCAGACGTAGGCTTTGTGGGTTTTCTTCTTGCCCGGAGCCAGCATGCTCACCGGGGTTTCATCGGCATGCAGAACGTTGTGTTCCAGCAAGGTGTTTCGCAGTGCATCCGCCAGGGGCTGCAACTGCACACCGCAGGCACCGACCCATTCGGCCAGAGTGGAGCGCGGGATTTCCAGGCCGGCACGGCCGAAGATGCGTTCCTGGCGGTACAGCGGCAAGTGGTCGGCGTACTTGGCCACCAGGACCTGAGCCAACAGACCGGAGGTAGGTATTCCCTTATCGATCACCTGCGCCGGTACCGGTGCCTGGATCAGCGTCTCGCATTTGTCGCAGGCCCACTTGCCCCGGATGTGGCGCTCCACCGTGAACTCGCCGGGGACATAATCCAGCTTCTCACTGACGTCCTCGCCAATGCGCTTGAGCTGGCAGCCACACTGGCATTGGGTATTGTCCGGTTCGTGGTGGATCAGGGTACGGGGCAGTTCCGGTGGCAGCGGTGTACGCTTGGGCTTTTGCTTGGGCCGGGCAGCCTTCTGCTCCTCGGTCATCGCCTGGTCCAGCTCGGCTTCGATCGCCGCCAGGTCGCTGTCGATCAATTCATCCAGCAGCTTGCCCTGAACGGCGTCCAGTTGCTCGCTGCGCCGGGCGTACTTGTGGCGCTTGAGGATGGCTACTTCGTGAGTCAGCTTCTCGATGATGGCGTTGCTGCGCACCAACTCTCGCTCCTTCAGGCCCAAGACTTGATCCTTGGCGTCTAGAGAGTCCATCAGTTCCGTCGCCAGGGCACGGAGCTGATCGGCAGAGAGTTGGTTGATATCGGGGCGCTGAGTCATGCCGCCTAGTATGCCAAGTCCCTGTGCGGCAAGCGATTCGCGGTTCTGGCTATAGCAGCATTACGGCACTTGTGGTTACAGGATGGAGATGACGCCTTCCGCGCCAAGGCGCTGCCAGGGCAGGCCCTGAACCAGAGCGGACAACTGTTCCTCGGTCAGGCGCAGTTGGTCACCGCGCCAGGTTTCACCCCAGTGGAACTTGCCCCGGTTCAGCCGGCGGGCACACAGCCAGATACCGAGGCCATCGTGGATCAGCACCTTCATCCGGTTGCCGCGTTTGTTGGCGAACAGATAGGCGCAATGCGGCCTGGCCGAACCAAACACCTGGATGACTCGCGCCAGCGCCTTGTCCGGCCCCGCCCGCATATCCAGTGGTTCGGTGGCCAGCCAGATCTCGTCGATACGGATCATCCCAACAGGCCCCGGAGCAAAGCAGCACATTGATGCGCCTGCTCCGCAGGCCACTCCACCACAACCGCACCACCGGCGCGGGGAATCTCGATACGGATGGTGCTACGCTTGTCCGAGACCGACGGGTTGCTCGGTGCTGAGGTTGCCGCTGGCAGTTTGACCGGTACAAATTCCGGCGTTTTATCCGCTCGCTGCGCTTCACTCATCCAGCGCCGGACCATGTTGGCGTTGAGGCCGTTATCCAGGGCGATCCGGGAAACGGAGGCACCAGGTGCCAGGCATTGGGCGACAATCTCGGCCTTGAATTCGCGGGAAAAGCGGCGACGGCGCTGGTAGGGTTTGGTTACGCTTAAGTCGTTCATGTTAAGTGTCCACTAGAAAATAAGTGGACACTATCCTGACGGCGGCAGCGCCTGACTCAAGATGGGATTACCGGCCGCTTACGAATATCTGGCTCATGTTTAATAAGCTCCATCAGACAAAGTGCTTGCGAACATTCCGGTTGGTAATGGAAGACGCCCATGTGGCCGGCTTCAGAGAAATGAAAGCTATGACAACACCAGTATTGGTCTACTACGACACGCGGATGCTCGGCCACAATCCGCACGGATGGGACCCCAGTCATCCCGCCTGGACCGATGCGGTCAAGGCGATGATTGCCTTGCAATACCCCGGCAGTAACCTGGAAACCTACAGTCACCCGGAGCGCCCGGAACGACTGACAGCGATCGTTGATAGGCTGATGCTTGACCCAATTGAAGGGGTGCGCTGGGTGCTACCGATGGCAGCCACCACGGCTCAGCTCGAGCGAGTTCATAACAAGGCCTATGTCGCTCACATTGAGTCGTTGAAGGGTGATTCTTGCTGGCTGTCCAAAGACACCACGGCGGTGTCGCCGGGTAGTGTGGAAGCGGCTTGCTTGGCAGCTGGCGCGGGAATCAGTGCAGTCGAGGCTGTCGCGACGGGTGAGGCCCGTCGGGCGTTTTGTTTGCTGCGGCCACCAGGCCATCATGCCCACTCCGACCACGCCTCGGGTTTTTGTCTGTATAACAACCTTGCGGTTACCGCTGCCCATGCGCGTGAAAGCCTTGGCTATCAGCGAGTGATGATCTGGGACTGGGATATGCACCACGGTAACGGCACGCAGGAAATTTTCTACAGTGATCCGTCTGTTCTGGTGGTTGATAGCCACTGTGCGGCGCCCTTTTATCCGGGCAGCGGTTTACAGACTGAAACCGGCACCGGAGCGGGAGCCGGTTCTCAAATCAACATTCCTCTGCCTCTGGGTATCGGCAATGCAGCACTGCTAAAGGTGTTCGACGAGGTGGTAGAGCCCGCGGCGAGGGCATTTCAGCCTGATATTCTGCTGGTGTCTTCAGGCTTCGATTGCCATTACCTCGATATGACCTGCACCATGGATGAAACGGGCTTTGCGATGCTTACCCAGCGTATGAGCGACCTGGCAGACGAGCTGTGTGACGGCCGTTTAGTGCTTCTGCTTGAGGGCGGCTACAACGCCCAGGCCCTGGCCGATAGTGCTCATGCGGTCGTGAAGGTGCTGGCGGGTAACCGGGTAAAATAAAAAAGAGCAAGGCTTATTCGACCTTGCTCAAGTACGATCCCGGATTGGGCTGAACATCAATCAGGTTACGTCAATTTCTACCTGTTCGGGCTTACTTCTGTGTTTCAAATTCCGGAGCCGCCATCAGGCTTTCACGGGACTGACTGATCCTCAGTTCCAGCTTTATAGCCTTGCCGGATCTCTGGATGTCACCCCAGGCGGTGGCTAAGCCCCTATTTGAAAAGGCCTGCTTTGCGACCTTACCGGGTACTTGACTATCTCAAGTTTCGGCCAGGTTTTGGCGACATGACCAATGGATATTGAATCTCTAGCGCGCCTAACCCACAATCATGTCTTTGTAAGTAAACAAACGCTCACTTTAATATGCGGCAGAGAGGTAGTACAGGTGGCTGAACTGGTAGGTTATGAGTTGAAAGACGGCATTGCGACAATCGCCATCAGTAATGGCAAGGCGAATGCCCTGAGCCATGAGGTTTTTGAGGCCCTGAACCAGGCGCTGGACCGCGCGGAGCAGGATAAGGCCGTTGTGATTCTGACCGGCCAGCCCGGCATATTCTCAGCCGGTTACGACCTGAAAGAGATGCAGAAAGGCCCGAAAGAAGCGGTCGCGCTGGTGTCCACCGGCTCCAGACTGACTCGCCGCCTGGCTGCCTTCCCGTTGCCGGTCATCGGCGCCTGCAGCGGCCACGCCATTGCCAAGGGCGCTTTTATTCTGCTGTCAGTCGATCACCGTATTGGCGTGGAAGGGCCGTTCAAGCTGGGACTGAACGAAGTGGCCATTGGCATGACCATGCATCACGCCGGTATAGAAATAGCCAGGCACCGGCTGGCCCCGCCGCATTTCTACCGCTCGGTGATCAATGCCGAAATCTACAACCCGGAAGGTGCAGTGGAGGCGGGGTTCCTGGATGAAGTGGTTGCCCAGGACAAACTGCTCGAGCGGGCTAACGAGCTGGCAAGCCACTTCAAGACCCTGAACATGCGCGCCCACCGGGAAACCAAGGTGAAGGCCAAGGCGGACTACCTGGCCCTACTGGATCGGTGCATTGAGCAGGATGCGAAACATCTGGGACTGAATGGCTGATCAACGATCTGATCGGCAGGAATCAACAGCCTGATGATTGGGCCCGGCAGAAGCGAGGCCCGATCTGGCGCTGTCAGGGCGGTGGCATGGCGCCCTTCGGTATCTGGATGCCCATTGCTTTCATTTGATCAATCAGGCCCTGTCTGAACTCTGGAAGATCCTTGATCCTGTTTTTCCTGTAGGTTGCCACTTCCTCACCTGTGTAAGGCCTGAAATGCTCAGGCGCACTCCCACCGGCAATGCCCTCATCACGCAACATCCAGTTCAGCAGATCCGCCAGTTGCTGGTTGTTTAACGCTGACTGCGAGGCGCCGGGGACCCGGACCAGAAAGGCCCGGCCACCGTCCACCTTGAGAAAGTTGCCGACAAAACCGGCCATCTGGGGAATACCGTTGCGGGGCGATCCCTCGCCGTTAGTCAGGTGGCATCCCAGGCACTGCAGCTGGTAGTTCACTGCCGAGGAATAGCCAGCCTGGCTCAACGGCGCTCGCTCCCCCTCATTCCCCGGCGCCGGGCTCTGGGTGGTGTCCGGGATCACCCTTGCCTCTCCAAGAGGAGAGACAAGGAGCAGGATCAGGGAAATGGCTCGGATGGATGCTTTCATCACTCTGCCTCTCAGGTTGCGATACCCCGAATGACTGCAACGGTGCAGTTGTAAACATTGCTCTCGGCCCCGAGGCACCAGTTGATGTCATTGTTATTGAAGGGGCGGTACATCGGCTCCTCGCTGTCGTTTCGCGTGCAGGCGCACTGGCCGCAACTGTGCTTACCGCAACAGTCATTGTAGGAAATAATGTAATCGATGCCGTCGGCAGGATTGCGACAGGTTCCCACCCAGGTCACCTGGGAGGCTTCAGCGCCCGGCGGGCAGCTGGTTACTGATCCGCCGCAGCAGCTGCACAGAAAGCCGTCTACTGAACAGTAGCGCCAGTAATCACAGCTTGTCGGGTCTCCGGGGTCGCCAGCTTTTGCAGGCTCTGCCGCCAGGGCCTTGCTGGTTCTGTCGATGGGCAGTAACACCGGGGCGGCGGTGCCAATTGCCAGGAGCGAGCCGAATTTCGCGATGAAGTGGCGTCTGCCGGTAGTGTTGGCCACATGGCGTGACGAGCGTTCAAAGAAGCGATCTAGAAATTTCATCTTGTTATTCTCCCTGATCAGGACGGGGTGTGGATGCGCGGGGATTCGGATTGCGTCTTCAGATACTCCTGAAGTGTCGACGAGCCCATCATTTCGGTTTCAAAGAGGCTGTCGAGGTGTTCCCGGGAATTGACCAGCCCTTTGGCTTTCAGGACGCCCTTGGCATCGACCAACGCTGCGTAGGGCAGCTTGCCGATCTGGAAGGTCATGCCAATCTCCGGGCTAACGACATAGCGGCTGTTCTCTAGCCCTGCATCGGCAATCAGCTTCTCCTGGGCGGCCGGGTCGCCGTCACTGACATAAATGACATCAAGATTCTCGCTTGAACGGTCAATTGCCTTGACGGCGGGAATCAGTGATTTGCAAATAGGGCAGGTGGGTGAAAGGAAGAACAGCAGCATGGAGCGTTCGCCGGCATAGCCGATGTTCACGGGTTTGCCCAGGCGATCGGCGGCTGTTACCTGAGGAGCCGGCTGACCTACCTTGACACCTTTGTCCATCATCAGTGCGCCGGCCGGCGCAATGCGTGAATGCAAGACTCCGATCTGACGGATGAGCCCCAGAATCACCACGGCAGTGGCGATCAGAAGAAGCCAGAGTAGTACGTTTGAAACAATCAGTGCTTGCATCTTATTTGTCTCCTGACAATTTGAGCAAAAGGGATCGGTTTGCCAGCCAGAGATCCGCAGCTGCGTATAGCAGAACTGCGACGATGCCGGCGGCAATCATCACGAAGTTGTCGTGCAGGGATAAGGTTCTCTCCAGTACTGGGAGCAGCGCGCCGAGTGCAAGAACGCCGAGAAAGAGGTTGCGCAGCAGCAGCATGGGGTGCAGCGGCTGGTGCATGGCCGGGCCCGAGCAACCGCAATCCATATCATGGCGGCCCCGAAGCAGGTTGATGCCAATGGCCAGTGCGTATGCGGCAACCAAAGTCAGGGCGGCCGCGGCGGCGTACGACCTGCTCGTGGTCCAGAGCAGACCGACGGCGGCCAGTAGCTCGACCACCGGTAACCCCAGGGCAATGACCGGTGTCAGGAAGGACGGTGCCAGCTGATACTCCTCGACCTGGCGCCGAAACCAGTTTGGCTTCCTGAGCTTGTTACTGGCAGCACTGGCGAATATGACACTCAGTGCCAGCGCTGCCGCGGTGCTGATAATGGGATCAATCATCGGGTTACCTCTCAGTGGTTCAGAACCAGAGTCGGTGTCTTGGTTACCCCTGGCATGGTTCCGGTGTGTTGCCCCGAGCCCAGATCAAAAATCTCGAGTCCGCCTTCGATGTTGGTTCCAAGCAGCAGTGGCTCCTTATCGGATGTCGCGCTGAGGCTCCAGATCAGGTTGGGAGATTCCAGGGTTCTCAGTTTCTTGCCGGTTTTGAGATCAAACTCCCAGATGATGGTGCTTGGGTCTTCCCACTGGTGGGGCTTGTGATCCGGGTGCATCAAAACGTACAGACGGTTCAGCGCCGGTGCCGCCGCCGTGAGCTGCCAACCACCGGGCGCCCAGCCGTTGACTCTCTGTTCCTCTGTGGTCAGGGACCAGCGAGGCAGTATTTCGGGTTTCTTCCCGGAAAGGTCCGCTGAGAGCACCTCGCCGTCTGTTGTAACAAAGTAATAGGTTGAGCCCACGTTTGTTGCCCGCTCAACCAGTCGCTCCAGCTCTGGGTCGAAAAAATCCGTGGAAGTGCGGTTAACCTCCTTCCCGGCATCGTTCAGCGTAATTAGCTGAAGCGAGCCGTCGCCACAGAGGGACGCAAACCGGCGATCTCCCACGGGGTAGTTCAGAATGCATCCGGGGATAGCCAGCTCGTTTACAACTTCCTGTTTTACTGTATCGACGATGGTAACCGAGGTGGATGGCGTGAAATTGTAGATATAGACGAACCGGTCGTCGGCACTTGTGCTGAGCGCAAAGCGTTCGGTGAGAGTAAAGGCTCGTTTGGTGGGGATCTTTACTTCCCATTTTGGCGACAGGGTTGTGCTGTCCCACGCGGTCAGAACATCAGTACGGTCGCCACGGGTATAGCGACTGAAAAAGATGTCCGCCGTGTACACGGTGTCACGATCCTTCGACAACACCGCGGGTGCTGCGTGCCCGGTCGGTATCATTCCGAGATAGGTTTTCGAATCCGGGTCAAGCACGACCACTCGGGTGGAGACCATGTTGTTGAATTCGAAATCGATCATATAGCTTCGATGATCGCCGGGGGGCGACAGCTCGGTTTTGCCGACCGTTTCCTCCGGCAATACTGCGAAGGCCGAGGCGCTGATCAGGCCGGAGGCCAGCGTCAGGCCAATGGCCAGTTTCCTGTATGAATGCATGGTTTGGGTCCTCGTTTGTTGTTGTGTGTCGATGCTATTTTTTCACGCTGATAACACGGGCCTGAGTAACGGCTTTGAGCCCTTCGAGCCCGAATTCGCAGCCATAACCAGAAGCTTTGTTGCCTCCGAAAGGCACCATGGGGTGGATGGCTCCGTGCTGGTTGATCCAGATGGTGCCAGCTTCCAGACGGCCGGCGGTTTCCGCTGCAATGGCCGGATCATTGGCCCAGACTGAAGCCCCGAGCGCTGCCGGGAGCCGGTTGGCCGAAACCACAGCTTCGTCAACATCACGATAGCGGACAATCGGCAAGGCGGGTCCGAATTGTTCTTCATCAACGAGTCGCTGACCGTCGTTGATGTTGCCGACCAGCGTCACGGGTAAAAAATATCCTTTGGCCGGTGTTTGACCGAACTCTCTGACGTCGCACTGGTTTGCCCGGGCATCGGCAATCAGTTCACGGACTTTGTCGTACTGCATCTGGTTCTGCAGGGGGCCGATAAGAACACTTTCATCGGTTCCGTCGCCGATGGTCATCTGGCTGGCGATGTCGCCGAGTGATGACATGACCGCCTCGTAGTCATCGTCGTGGACATAGAGTCGCTTGATGCACGCACAGGTCTGGCCCATGTTGAGGAAAGCACCCCAGAAAAGGCCTTCGGCGATGGCCCCAGCGTTGGTGCCGGGCAAAATAATTGCTGCATCATTGCCGCCTAGTTCCAGCGTGATTGGCGCCAGGTTGCGTGCCGAGGCCTCAATAATCCGACGGCCCGTGGCTTCGCTGCCGGTAAACATGATTTTGTCGATGTCAGGGTGGCTGGTCAGTTTGCTCCCAATGCGTCCGTCTCCGGTTACGGTGTTGAGGACGCCGGGCGGCAATACCTGATTGATCAACCTGACCATCTCAAGTGTGGCGATAGGTGTGTACTCGGAGGGCTTGAGAACCACGGTATTGCCCATCCGAATTGCCGGTATGATTTGCCAGATGGCGATCATCAGCGGCCAGTTCCAGGGCGCTATCGCTGCCACGACACCCAGGGGGACGCGGTACAGCGTGTCCTTTCTTTCGGCATCTTCGTAGACGACCTCCGGGGCCAGTTCCAGGCTGGCGGGTACTTGTGTCCATCCGACGCAGGCCTGCATCTCGAATCTTGAGCCCGGCCCGGACAAGGGCTTGCCCTGTTCCCGTGTGATCAGCCCCGCAAGGTATTCGGAGTTCTCTTCCAGGACTTTTGCGATGCTGCTGGTTATCTCCGCGCGTTCCTTGTCACTTCGCCGGGCCCAGGCAGGCTGAGCGTCTCTGGCTGCGCGGACTGCCTGCTCCACCTCGTCCTCGGTGCTGATCGGCGCCAGCCCCAGCAAGTCGCCGTTGGCGGGATTGAAAATTTCATAGCTTTCAACCAGTTCAGCGAACTTACCATTCACAAAGTTTTGATATTTTTGCATGTCTCTGCTCTCCAATCAGAAACCGATGACGGCAATAATTTGGGCATAGGTGTTCAGGTCGTTATCCTGATACTGGGTTCCGCCATTAGCGGCACTGTTTTCAGGTTTGTAGAAACCAATCACCGGGCTGACGAACAGGTTTTCGCGAACTGCCCATTCGGCATAAAGGTCGATTTCCTGACTGTCCAGCTTACCCGTGCTCTGATTGGTATCACTGAAGTCAAAGAACAGCGCACCTACGGCCAGTTTAGATGTCGGGTAAGCTTTTACACCCAAGTGAAGTACATCGGTGTCCGTGTTGAAGGGGCCGGCATAATTAGCGGCGACTTCGCCCTGGAACCAGGTGCCGTAACCTCGGTTGAACCCGAAAAAGAGTGGATCAAAGCCCTCGTCAAACTGAGAGAATCGGGCGCTGACCTCAGGAGTCCATGTCGCTTCTGAAAAACTCCACCCGGCTTCCAGGTACCATGCCTCGGCATCCGGCCGGCTGGCATCGCCCTGGTCCTGGGTGACGATTTCACCAGAAAGAAACAACTGTTCTGTGCCGGCGTTACCCTGATACCGGAGGCTGGTGGTTTTCTGGCCATCCCGGTTGGTGAGACCCAGCGCCTGCGCGTAGTTGTCGGCAACATCCAGCCCCTTGATATGCATGAATCCGAAGGTGCCATAGGGAGCAACGTATTCTAGGTTGATCCCCGCCAGTTCGGTATCGGCCTGGGCATTGTTGTCTGATTGCAGCCAGAACACGTCAGAGCGCAGGCCTGAGTCGCCACCAATGCGCGCAATGGCGGTCTGGTCAAACGCCTTCCTTGCGGCCAGCCAGTAGGCGCCACCGCGATCAAAGTCGAGCCCGCCGCCGTTGAGACTGTCGCCGAGATTGAGAGAGTCACCGTTGATCAGGAACCCGTCACCAATCGCGAAATTCTGTCGACCGACGGATACGTCCAGTCCGTCAGTACCGAGCGCGGGCAGAAGGTTGCCGGAACGGAAGCCGATGTAGGCATCCTCGAGATCGGTCCGTCCCTCATCACCGGAGGTGAAGCCGCCGGCATCGCCGTCGCCCCAGGTGCCCGAGGAGAGGACATTGACGGCGCCATAGGTGGTTGCCGCCTGCGTCAGGTTATAATGGCCTGACACGCCGAACTTGATATACCCCTCTTGCCAGAAGGCGCCGCCCCGGTCTGTGTCATACAGATAGTTCTTGTCGCTGCTGAAGACGCCTGCCGCTATTTCGAGGTCACCGTTCAGCTCGTAGTTCGGGCC
This sequence comes from Marinobacter subterrani, assembly GCF_001045555.1. Classification (NCBI taxonomy): domain Bacteria; kingdom Pseudomonadati; phylum Pseudomonadota; class Gammaproteobacteria; order Pseudomonadales; family Marinobacteraceae; genus Marinobacter; species Marinobacter subterrani. The sequence continues at coordinate 2,209,932 of NZ_LFBU01000001.1, read as the reverse complement.
ACTGGAGAGGGGCGCCGCCAATGCGGACGGGATGATCAGTTGGGAAGTTAAAACCCACAAAACGGGGCTGTTCAGTCGCTGGTTCTTAAACATTCTGACACCTTGTTCTTGTTGGTCTGTAAGCCGGTATCACCGTCCTGCCAGTTCGATATGAAGGCATCGGTGTACCGGTGAAAACGCCACAGCCTATGGTCGTCAACTTCGGCTTTGAGTGCTTTCTCTCCCGTGCCAGAACCTTCACTGATTGCGCCAGGATCGGCTTGAGTTTCCTTGACATTTGTTCAGTATTTGCTCATTTTGAACGACATTGTGATACAAATATAAGAGGTCACAACCATGCTTCCGTGTTCCAATTCTGGCGCTCAGTTTGAAAGCTGGATCAGTAATATCAATGCCATATGCGGTCCTTTTGCTGCGGATCCCATGGGCGATGAGTTCTCTGGCGTCATTGAAAAGGTCGGTGGCTCCGGCCTGAATATGTCCAAAGTGAGCATTCAGGGAGCAAACCTTTTTCGTACAGCTAAAGAGATACGAAAATGCGGAGTTCCTGATTTTTTCTGTGTCTTTCAGACGGAAGGGGAGTCGTTCGTAGAGCAGGCGGGTAATCGGTCTTCGATGGAGACAGGGGACATCGTACTTATGGATTCAGCGCTGCCGTTCCGTTTTTCCTACCCGCGAGAAGCCCGGCAGATTTCGCTCATTCTTCCCCGTGACATCATTGAGCGGGTGCTGAGTCTGAGCAGGATTGAGCTGGGTGTAAAAATCCCCGCCAATTCCCACATCGCCAGTTTTGCATCTAGTCTGGTTACGGAGGCGTCTCTGCATCAGAACCTCGACCTGGATGAAGGTGCAGCCATCCTCGATTCCCTCGCTACCCTGATCAAGCCATCGGTACTCAAGAGTGTCAGCGGTTCAGATCCGCGAGATCGCGTGTTCAGGGACGCCTCGGAGTTTGTGAAAGCCAATATCGGACATCAGGGACTGAACGCCGACATGGTCGCCAATGCGATTGGCGTTTCGGTGCGCAGCCTGTACCGGGTTTTTTCCGCCCGTTCAACAACCCTGTCGGAGTTTGTGAAAGCCCAGCGTCTGGAGATGTGCGCGGAGTATATCCGGGCCCACCGAGGTAAAACGAATCTTACCGAAGCGTCTTACCGATTCGGTTTTTGCAGCTCGAGTTACTTTTCGACGGCGTTCAAGCGCCGGTTCGGACATACGCCTTCTGAGTTCAAGAAACTCTGTGCATGAAGGCGCACACCAGGAAGAAAGGCAAAGCGGCGGTCTGGCAGTGTGCTCTCCAATCTCTTGGCATTGATAAGCGCTTGGTCTAACGTGAAGGGCTCCCTTGCGTAAATACAGGAGCGCGTTGTGTCCCAGTCCGAACAGTTTGCCAGTGATAACTACAGCGGTGTCTGCCCCCAGGCCTGGAAAGCCATGGAAGCGGCAAATCGCACTGATGAGCCGGCCTATGGCGAGGACAGCTGGACCCAGCGGGCGGCGGACGGTTTGCGGTCACTGTTCGATACCGATTGCGATGTCTACTTCGTATTCAACGGCACGGCCGCAAACTCCCTGGCTCTGGCGTCGATCGGCCAATCGTTTCACAGCGTGATCTGCCATGAGCTGGCGCACATTGAAACCGATGAATGCGGCGGGCCGGAGTATGCCTCCAATGGCGCCAAGCTGTTGTTGGGGCAGGGCGAAAACGGCAAGCTGACGCCGGAAAGCATCGAGCACCTGGTGACCAAACGTACCGACATTCATTACCCGAAGCCCAAGGCCCTGAGCCTGACCCAGGCCACCGAAGTGGGTACGGTTTACACCCCGGACGAACTCCGGGCAATCCGCGCGGTGGCGGACAAACACCGGCTCAATATCCATATGGACGGTGCCCGGTTCGCCAATGCGGTGGCTGCGCTGGATGTTCACCCCTCGGAGATTACCTGGAAAGCCGGGGTTGATGTCTTGTGCTTTTCCGGCACCAAGAACGGTCTGGCACTGGGCGAGGCGGTGGTGTTCTTTAACCGGTCGCTGGCGGAGGACTTTGAGTGGCGTTGCAAGCAGGCCGGCCAGCTGGCTTCAAAAATGCGCTACATCTCCGCCCCCTGGTGCGGGCTACTGGAGGACGATGTCTGGCTGCAGAATGCCCGCCACGCAAATGCCTGCGCCGAGCGCCTGGCCCGCGGCCTGGAAGGCCTGCCGGGAGTCAGGCTGCGCTACCCGCGGCAGGTGAATGGTGTTTTTGTTGAAATGCCCGAACCGGTGCAGGCCGAGCTTCGGGCCAGGGGCTGGCGTTTCTACAACTTCATTGGTGGCAGCGCCCGCCTGATGTGCTCATGGGCAACCAGCCGTGAGCAGATCGACCGGTTCCTGGCGGATGTTCAGTCTCTGGTCGGTCACCCCACCATCTGAGTGATGAATGCCCGGTGTTCCCGGAGTGCCCGATCGGCACCGGTCGGTCTCAGCCGAACGCTCTGGCCTGGCTGGCATTGAGCCAGCCTGGAGGCGGCCAGCGGAGTAAGATTGCCCAGCCTCGGGTAGCCTCCGATGGTCTGCCGGTCATTCAGCAGGGCGATAGGCTGGCCGTCCGGCGGCACCTGCACCGCTCCGAGCGAGATGCCTTCCGATATCATCGACTTGATCCGGCACTGCAGCGGCGGGCCGCTGAGCCGAACACCCATGCGGTCAGCCCGGTCGTCCACGCGCCATTCCGAGTTGAAGGCATCAAACAGGCTGCGCCCGGTGAAATCGGCAATCTGTGCGCCGGGCAGCAGGTCCAGGACGACGGGGGCGGCGTAATCCGGTTGTTCCTGCTCCGGAGCTTGGTCCGGTTTCGGGGTTTGCCCGGATGGGGCTGCGACGGATAACCGATCCCCTTCTTTTACTCGCAGACCCTGACCATCAAACCCGCCCAGCTGTTCGCGCACCACACAGGCCACGCTGCCCAGAACCGGCTCGGCTGAAAATCCGCCCGAAACCGCAAGATAGGCACGCAGTCCAGTGGCCGGATTACCGAACTGGATTCGATCGCCCTTGTTAATTCGATGGCTGCGCCAGAGGGCCAACGGCTGATCGTTGTGGCGCGCTGCGAGGTCGGCACCGGCGACGGCAAGGGTAAGATCACACTCCGCCTGTAATTCGATTCCACCAAAGGTGATTTCCAGGGCGGGGGAGCCCCAACGGTTGCCTGCCAGTCGGTTGGCCCACGCCCACGCGTGCAGGTCTGCCGGGCCGCCCTGGGTGACGCCGAGATGTCGAACCCCGAAGCGTCCGGCGTCCTGCAACAGGGCCAGGGGCCCTGCCCGGGTTACCCGAAAACCGGTGATTGCGTCGGCGCTCATGAGTGTGCCTCCTCTCTGGCCGATTCCGCGGGCGTCGGATCGCCACCTTCGCTTTCGAAGGTCTGCCGGTCAACAGCGACAAATCGCACCCGGTCTCCGACTTTCAGCAGGCTGAAGCCGTCCCGGTTCCGGTCAAACAGTCGGGCGGCGGTTCGTCCGATCAGGTTCCAGCCACCGGGGGTAACCACCGGATAGGCCGCTGTCTGCTGTCCGGCGATTGCCACACTGCCGGCGGGTACTTTCTGTCGTGGTGTGTCCAGGCGTGGGCAGGTGAGGCTGTCGTCCAGCAGACCCATGAATGCAAAACCAGGGGCAAACCCGAGAGCAAAGACCCGGTATTCCTGATAACTGTGTGTCTCGATCACGCTGTCTACCGTCATGTCTGAAAGTTCGGCCACGCGCGCCAGATCGGGGCCCACGCTGGGGTCGTACCAGGTCGCAATTTCGTGCAGTTCTCCTTCACCATCGGCATCGTCGGGAACCAGCCTGGACAGCACTTCGACCAGCTTTGCGCGTGCGTTCCAGGGGCTGACCTGCAGTGGATCAAAGATAACCAGCAGGGTGGTGTAGGAGGGCACCAGGTCAACCAGGGCCTCGCCGAAAGTCGCCTCGCAGTCGTTGGTGAGGGCGGTCAGCCACAGCAGGTTGTTTTCCTCAATGGTGTCGAACAGGCGCACCATCCAGCCATCGATACCCGCGGGCTCGAGTCTCGGCAGGGCGTTATGGCTCATGAGGCACTTTCCAGGGTGTTGAGCATGTCTCGGATGCGGCGGACAGCCGCGATGGACTCCTCGTTGTCGCCATGGACGCACAGCGTATCGGCCTGCAGGACCAGATCGCTGCCGTCGCTGGCTGTCAGTGGCTGCCCTGTGGCGATGAGCCGTGCCTGATTGATGATGAGTTCCGGGTCGTGGTGCACGGCGCCGGGTTCGGATCGGGCAACCAGGCGGCCTTCGCTGTCGTACGCCCGGTCAGCGAAGGCCTCAAACCACAGTCTGATGCCATGCTGTTCCGCCTGTTCCCGCATCGTGTCGGTCTGTCGGGTTGCCAGCGTCATCAGTGGCAAGTCGGGGTCGAAGGCCCGGACCGCGCGGGCGACTGCAGCAAATATCTCCGGCTTCTTTGCCATGTCGTTGTACAGAGCGCCGTGGGGTTTGACGTAACGCACCTCGGTACTTTCGGCCCGGCACAGCCCGGAAAGGGCGCCAATCTGATACAGCACCAGATTCTCGATTTCGCTGGCGGAACAGGCCATGGAGCGTCGGCCAAAGCCAACCAGATCCGGATAGGCCGGATGGGCGCCAATACTCACACCGTGATCTTTTGCCAGTCGTATGGTACGGCGCATCACATCGGGGTCTGACGCGTGAAAGCCACAGGCTATATTGGCCATGTCTACGTAGGGCATGACTTCATGATCCAGCCCCATCACCCAGGGGCCGAAGCTTTCACCCATATCGGCGTTCAGCTTCAAAGATCTCATAGTAACCTCGTTGTCTCTGTGAGACGTATCCGCGAAAACTCAGAAAATATTCGAGCGTTCATACTGTTTTGGCCACTCGACGTTTTCGGCCTTCAGGGTCGCGGCTGCTCGCAGCGGCCAGGCCGGGTCAGACAGCAGGGCTCGGCCGAGAACCACCAGATCTGCCTGACCATTGGCAACAACGGATTCCGCCAGATCCGGACTGTGGATCAGACCAACCGCCCCGGTGGCGATGCGGGCTCTGGTGCGAACCGCCTGAGACAGGGGGATCTGATAGCCGGGATGAATCGGGATCTGCTGCCTTGGGTCATTGCCACCTGAGGAACAGTCTATCAGGTCTACTTCGCCCTGGAATTGCAACAGGGTGGCCAGCCGCACCGTGTCGTCCAGGGTCCAGCCGCCTTCCACCCAGTCGGTGCAGGAAAGCCGGACAAACAGGGGCAGCTCTGCCGGCCAGACTTCCCGCACCACCTGGATGGACTCCTGCAGGAAGCGGATGCGGTTTTCGAAGCTGCCGCCATAGGCATCGGTGCGCTGATTGCTGAGCGGTGAGAGAAACTGGTGAATCAGATAGCCGTGGGCACAGTGCAGTTCCAGAGCCTTGAAGCCGGCCTCCCGAGCCCGACGTGCCGCGGACCTGAGGGCCTGGAGAGCCTCGGAAATCTGGTCGTTCGACATCGCAATGGGGGTGTGCCAGCCATCGGCGTAGGGCAGGGCTGAGGCAGAGACCTGGTTATCCCAGCCGCCTTCGGCGACGGTCAGGGGGCGGGACCCTTCCCAGGGCCGGCCGACGGAGGCTTTTCGGCCGGCGTGGCCAAGCTGGATTCCGGGCACGGCGCCTTGCGCTTCCACAAAGCTGGCAATGCGGGCCAGCCGGTCTCGTTGCTCATCGTTCCAGAGCCCGAGGCAGTAGGGTGTGATCCGGCCGTGGGGCTCGGTATGCACCGCTTCGGTAAACACCCAGCCTGCTCCACCGGCCGCCCGGGCGCCCAGGTGTACGAAATGCCAGTCGTTTGACAGCCCGTCCTGGCCGGAATACTGGCACATGGGCGACAGCATGATCCGGTTACGGGCGGTGACCGAGCGAAAGCTTACCGGCCGGAACAGATGCGGGTTGGGATCCCGCTTCAGAATGCGGCGGGCATTCTCGCCACCGGAGCGGGAATCCGTTGCCGGCTGCCCGGATAATTTTGCTGTCTCTGTCATGGTGTTTGTTCCATCAGCGCTTCGAGGGCTGCTGCCTGGCGCAGGAGTTCCCGGTCACTGCCGTTGCGCCCGACCAGCATCAGCCCGCTCGGCAGTTCGTCCGGGGTGTGGTTGGGCAGCGACAGGGCGCACAGGTCCAGCATGTTAGCGACGGTCGGGTTACGCAGAACCAGCAGGTTGAGTCGGGCGTAATCTTCATCCCGCGTTACCTCGTCAAAGCGCGGGGGCACGACAGGAACGGTTGGGGCAAGCAGGCCATCGTAGTCCCGCAGCCATCGGTCAGCCTGTTGTTTGCGTTGCTGCCGCCGGCGGCAAAGCTCCAGGTAGTCGGCTGCGGAAATGGCGGCGCCACGTTCCATACGGCTGCGGACACGGGGGTCGTAGAGCTCTCCGTGTTCGGCCAGCCACTGGCGGTGAACAAAGTAACTTTCGGCAGCGGTGAAGCCGCCACCTTCCATCAGTTCCGGGATGGCCGAAAGCACCGGGGCCGGGGCCTCGATGATGCTGGCGCCGGCATCGCGCAGGCTCTTCAGGCTGCGGGAAAACGCTCGGGCAACGGTTTCATCCATGTTGTCCAGCATGTAGTCGGAGGGAACGACAAAGCGCAGGCCCCTGACCCCGGCAGGTGCCAGCGGTTGGTAGGACCGTCCGGACAGGACGGCATCCAGCCGCGCGCAACAGTCGACACTGCGGGCGATTGGCCCGATCGAGTCCAGGCTGTCGGAGAGCGGGAAGGTGCCGTCCCGGGGAATGCGCTGTTGTGAGGGCTTGAACCCGACCAGGCCGCAGAACGCAGCGGGAATGCGGACGGATCCGCCGGTGTCGCTGCCAATGGCGGCGGCTGCCATACCCTGGGCCACTGCTACGGCGGCACCGGAGGATGACCCCCCGGGGATTCGCCCGGGTGCCAGAGGGTTGTCCGGGGTGCCGTAATGGGGGTTCAGGCCGAGTCCGGAGTAGGCGAACTCGGTCATGTTGGTATGGCCGGTGATCACCGCGCCGGCCCGACGCAGCCGGGAGACGATCAGGGCATCCTGGCTGGCCGGCGCCTGCCAGCCCCGGGAGCCCGAATGGGTAATTTCACCGGCCACGTCAAACAGTGCCTTGAGGGCAATGGGCAGGCCGGCCAGTTCGCCGGGCGGAACGCCGCCGGCTTTGAGTCGATCGGCGGCCGCCGCCTCGGCCCGGGCGGTTCGGTCGAAGCGTTTGGTGTAAACGCGGGCCGCGGGGTTGTCCTTGCTGTCGATGCTGGAGAAACAGGCATCGAGCAGGTCGGTGGACCGCCAGAGCCCGTCGCGCATGCCGTCGAGCAGCGCCTGCAGAGTGGGTTCGTGGGAGCCTGCCAGGGTTTTCATGAGACCACCGGCAGTGTCCGGATGTCATACCGGTGTTCCAGGCTCCGGTGGGTGACCGGGTCGGTCAGTACCATCCGGAATGCCTGGGCGGGGCGAACGCCTCCGATCACCGGCAGTGTGCCACACAGCATGGCCTCGCCGGGGGCCAGTTCCGGTTTTTCCCGGCCAAACCGGCTCAGCAGTTCTGCCGGGTGCAGCAGGCCGGTGACCGGCCCTTCCTGATAGCGCACTTCGTCGCCGCTGATGGTGGCGTAGGAGGTTATTTCGAGCTTGTCCCAGTGCCCGATCACATCCTCCAGCCACCAGACCTGGCGGCTCACTGGTTTGGCACACACCTGCTTGGAGTGGGCAACAGACCAGGCTTCGGCTTCACGGTCGGTGTGATCCGAGCCGATGGCCACCAGGGTGCCCTCCGTGGTGCCAATCAACACCACTTCGGCTTCGCCGCTGGTCTGCTCACCCAGCACCTGGATTTCCGGGGCCGTGGTGAACTGGTTGGCCGCCACCCGGTAGAACAGCGGTGTGCTTGAGGGTGGCTTCACGCCAATCGCCTTGAGCTCCTCGATATGCTCATCAATACCGGCTTGCTCACGCCCCGCCCAGCCCGCGATGATGAGTTCCCGGATGTCGATCTCCAGGGTGTCGTCAGTGTCGGCAAGTTGAAAAGTAGTCATGGTTGGCTCCGGTTAATGTTAGTGGGCACGGGGTCAGTCCATCAGCCCGGGCAGGAACAGTGCCACGGACGGGAACAATACAAGAATGACAGCCATCAGCAGCATCATGCCGACATAGGGCATGGCGCCGACCATCACATCGCTGAACGGCCCGCCCTTGCGAACCCCCTGGACAACGTAGAGGTTCAGACCGACCGGTGGGGTAATTAGTGCCATCTCGATCAGCAGAATCAGCAGGATGCCAAACCAGACCGGATCGAACCCCAGGCTGATAATAATGGGGGCGACAATGGGAATGGTGATGACCATCAGTGACAGGGTCTCGATAAAGAACCCGAGCACGATGTAGAGCAGGATGGCGAGCATCAGGGTGGAATAGGGGCCCAGGCCGGCGGATTCCAGAAAGCTGGAAAGCTCCCGGGTGACACCGGAGGAGGCCAGTACAAAGTTCAGGAAGTAGGAGGCCATGATGATCAGCATGATCATGCCGGTGGTTTTCATGGTGCCGTCCAGGGCCTCGATGATCACCCCCATAGAGAGCTTGCCCATGGACAGGGCGATGACCATGGCGCCGAGTACGCCCAGGGAGGCCGCTTCAGTGGGGGTTGCCAGCCCGGTGTAGATTGAACCCACCACAATGCCGAACAGGGCAAGCACCGGGATCAGGTTCCAGAGCCCGGAGATCCGTTCACTCCAGCTGTGGCTGGTGCTTGGCCCGCCCAGTGAAGGCTTCCATATACAGATGAGCGCAGTCCCTACGATAAACAGCAGGGCCAGTAACAGTCCCGGCAACAGGCCTGCGGCAAACAGCTGGGGAATGGAGGTTTCCGTCAGGAAGCCATAGACAATCAGGTTGATGGACGGCGGGATCATGATGCCCAGGGTGCCACCGGCGGCAATGGACCCGGTGAACAGCCGCTGATCGTATTTCATCTCCTTGCCCTGGGGAATGGCGACAGTGCCAATGGTGGCCGCCGTGGCCACGCTGGAACCGGAGGTGGCGGAGAACAGGGTGGCGGTGCCAATGTTGGCATGCAGCAGCCCGCCCGGCAGCCACGACAGCCAGCTTTCGAGGGAGCGGTAAGTGCCCTTGGCGATGCCGGTTCTGACCAGGATTTCACCAAGCAGGATAAACAGCGGAATGGCAATCAGCAGAAAGCTGTCTGACGCCGTCCAGAGCACATCACCCATGGCCCGGAACAGCGGGAAGGGCGAGAAGAATTCGTCCAGCATCAGCGCCAGAACCACCAGCGTGGCGGCTACGGGTACGCTCAGTACCAGCAGGACCAGAAGAATGATTAATGCGGTCAGAATCATGACTGTGCTTCCCGGTTTTCGTGCTCGATTTGTTCATCCAGCGTAGGGCTTCCGGCCAGCGCCTGGACACCATCGATATCGCCCTGGCAGAGCGCGAGAATCACCCGCAGGGTGAGCAGGCATACGACAAAACCGAACCAGGTAAGGCCGGCCAGCCAGAGTGTCTGGGGTATCCACAAAGGAGTGCCGAGGGGGGTGTTGGCGGTCGCACCATCCGCAAAAGAGGCGTAGGCAACATCAAAAACCGCCCCGACCACGAGCACGCAGAACAGCGCCATCGCCAGCAGAGCCAGCAGGTCGAGAGCCGCACGTACTTTGGTCGGGAAATTGAGATACAGGGCGTCAATCCGGATATGCGCCTTGCACAGCAGGGTATGGGCAAAGCACCAACTGGTGCTGACCGCCATGATGTAGCCGGTGATTTCGGTGGCATGCACGGCGGATCGGCCCATAAGCTGGCGGGTGATCACTTCGATGGTGACGATCGCCACGGTCAGCAGAATCAGCGCGCCGCCGGCCCGGGCCAGCCAGAGTGAGCCGGTCTGAGCTATCCCCAGCAGCCGGTCGAGGCTTGAGTTGGCCTGTTGCAACATAGTGTTCTCCAGGGCGACCGGGCGCGGGTGCTGCCCGGCCGCCAATGACGGATACGGCGGTTACTTTGACGCTTTCAGGCCGGTGACGGCGCCCACGGTCTCGTTCCAGCGGTCAACCCATTCCTGGTCAACCCGGCCGGCCCAGTTGGGCAGAACGGTCTCTTCGAGGGCCTTGGAGGCTTTGGTGAAGTCAGCATCTGTGGCCTTAACCAGAACCATATCGCCGGGCTCGCCACGGGAGCAGGTGCCTTCACCGGTGAGGCAGGCAATGCCTTCCTTGGTCTCTGCAACGGCCGCTTCCCACACCGGTGTTTCGTAGTTGGTCTCAATCTCTTTCATCAACCATTGCTGGGTGGTTTCCGAGAGCGAGTCCCACTTCTTGCCATTCATGGCGGTGACCACGTGATCCCAGCCGCCGACCGGCAGGGGGTAGAGGTGGGTGGAAACTTCATGCCAGCCGGAACTGTAGCCGGACAGTGAGCCAGTGACTGCACAGTCAATAACGCCCCGCTGCAGGGCGCCCGGCACTTCACTGAAATTCAGGGTGATGCCCTCGGCGCCAATGGCCTGAAGGAATTCCGCGGTGGTCCGGCCACTGGCGCGGATCTTCTTGCCCTGGAGATCGGAGAGGCCTTCAATGGGGGTGTTGCAGAACACCATCTGTGACGGGTAGGGCACGACAGCGAGCAGCTGGGCACCGTCAAAACGCTCGGCAAAGGCGTCTGCGAGAACCGGCCGGTAGGCTTCGGCGACCTTGCGGGCGGTTTCCACATCCGGCGCAATCATCGGCATGTCCAGGCCTTCCAGTTCCGGTGCATCCGCCACCGCGTAATCTGCCACGGTCGAGGTCACTTCAATGACGTCGCGGGCCATCAGCCGATAGACTTCGCCACCGCCCAGTCCCATCTGGTCAAAGGTGGTGACCTGGGTCGAAATCTGGCCGTCGGAAGCTTCGGGGATGTGATCGGCCCAGAACGGCTTCTCAAAATTCTGGTACAGCGACAGGCTGCTCCAGCTTCCGACGTAGGAAAGGCTGGTGTTGTCGAGGTCCGGTGTCTGGGCCTGGGCGCTGGCGCCTGCCAGGGACAGGGCAACGACAGTGGCAACGGCGAGGGGTTTTTTTGTCATCATGGTTGTTTCCTCAGTTTTCGTGGTCGTGCTGGGTTTGGTCAAAACAGGGCCAGGGTGCTGTCGGGAATATCCGTTACCAGCATGTGGCCCGGGCTGTGGGTGATTGCAAATGAAACGCCTGAGTCGATCAGGACCTGCTGGGGCGTCACACCGCAGGCCCAGAACACGGGGATCTCGTCGTCCTTCACAGAGACCGAATCGCCATAGTCGGGTGAGTGCAGTTCCGAAATGCCGATGAGTCCGGGATGCCCGAGATGCACGGGTGCACCGTGCACCTGGGGATAACGAGTCGTGATCTGGATGGCGCGGATGGCGTCTGCCGCCGAGAACGGCCGCATGGACACCACGAGGTTGCCCTGGAATCCGCCCGCAGGCGTCAGTGGCACCGTGGTTTGATACATGGGAACGTTACGGCCCTGGTCGATATGCCGGATGCTGAGACCGGCCTGGATCAGCGCGTGCTCGAAGGTGAAGGAACAGCCGAGGGCGAAGGTCACCAGATCGTCTCGCCATTCATCGGCAACATCGGCAACCGTTTGGCTGGCAACGCCATTGCGATAGATACGGTAGGCCGGCACATCCCGGGCGATATCAAGATCGCTGGCCATGGCCTCGCAGGTGCGGGCGCCGGGCTCACTGACTGCCAGCAACGGGCAGGGTTTCGGGTTTGCCTGGCAGAAGCGCATGAAACCCGCCGCCTCGGCCTCCGGCAGGATCACCAGATTGACCTGCACATAACCGCTGGCAAGACCGGAGGTGGGGCCGGTAAGCAAGCCTTGCCGCGCCGCCTCACGCACTGCTTTCGGCGTAGAGTGCAGGTTAAGGGTGTGGGACGCTGCCATGGTGCTGCCTCAAAAATGAATGATTTTTACATTTAAGGCAGAGCGGGCGATTAATACAATTCGAAAGTTAGGATCACTTCTGATAGAAAAAGCTGATCAGTTAGTGGTGTCGGGCCGTTCCGGGGTGTTTTTCCTCTCGCCAGCCCGCGTTTCTGCAATCGCCAGCGCCAGTTCCACGATGGCCTGGATGACATTGCCCCCTGGCCCGGCCCGATAGGCCGCGCTGAAGGCCAGGTCCGGTACCTTGGCAGCCACCTCGAACCGGCGCAGGGTTCCTGCGCTGAGTTCGCGCTGCAGGATTTCCCGCGGCAATGCGCTGACGCCCAGGCCGTCGACGGTCATGCGGATGATGGTGGACAGCGACGAACTGGAGTGGATCCGGGTGGAGTGATTCATCGGATCCACCAGGGATCGGATAGCCATGTAGGGCTGGCTTTTTCTCGGGTAGGTGACAATCGGCCAGGTGGACAATTCTGCCAGGGTCATCGGTTGGCCGGGAAGATTGAGCTTCGGGCTGGCGACCCAGATCAGCGAATACCGGCACAGATCCTGGTTGAGGATGCCGGGCTGGTTTACGCCGCCCATCAGAAACGCGATATCAATCTCGTGATTCACCAGTTTCTCGGCAAGATTGACGGAGATGTCGACATCCAGCTCCAGATTGATGGCAGGATAGGCTTCACTCACCCGTTCAATAAGCTGCGGCAACCAGGTATGGGCAATGGTCTCAGACACCGCCAGACGGATGGTGCCCTGCAGTGAGGAAGGCGTGGCCACAGCCTGCATCATCTCGCCGTGCAGGCTCAGCATTTTCTCGGCGTAAATCAGGAACTCGCGACCCTTGGCGGTGAGCGTGACCTTCCGGGCCGAGCGATTGAACAGTTCCACGCCAAGCTGGTCTTCCAGGCCGGCAATTCGCGCCGACACGGACGGCTGCGACGCATACACCCGGCTGGCGGCGGCCCGGAAACTGCCGAGACGGGCAATCCATATAAAGGTTTCCAGGGTTCGAATGTTCATGGCGCCACCGAAGGTCTGCTCTGCCACCTGTTACAGTGACAGGCGCTGGCTAGAATGCACAAGTATATCCGCTGAATTCTGCTGCGTTAATCGTCTAATGGCCAGCGCCCCCCTGCGCTAGAATTTTTTAAGGAGTTACAGGAAGGGGGAGAACCAAGATGACTACTGACATTGACTGGCGGATCAAGGGACGTGAGTTCGTCAACTGCAACTGTGAATTAGGCTGTCCCTGCCAGTTTATGGGGCGCCCAACCCACGGCGACTGCCGGGCATTTGCCGCGGTGAAGGTTGATGAGGGGTTTTTCGGTGAAACACGCCTGGATGGTCTGTCGTTCGCCATGACGTTGCAATGGCCTGGCGCGATTCACGAAGGCAACGGGCAGGGCCAGGCCTTTATTGATGAACGCGCCAGCCCGGAGCAGAGGGACGCCCTGCTGGCGATCCTCTCGGGCGAAACATCCGAGCCCGGGGCCACGTTTTTCAATGTGTTTGCCAGCACACTGACCAAAATGCACGATCCTGTGTTCTGCGCGATTGATATTTCCTCTGATGTAGAGGGCAGGCGTGCAACAGTCCGGGTCGCCGATACCATTGAATCTTCCTGCGAGCCGATTACCAATCCGGTCTCCGGCGAGGAGCACACGGCGAGGATCGAGCTGCCGCACGGGTTTGAGTATGCCGTGGCAGAAGTGGCCAAGGGCAGTACCCGTGCACACGCCGGGATTCCGCTGGAGCTGAATGCCAGCCATAGCCATCTGGCGCACCTGGACATCGGCCCGCGCGGCGTCTTCCGGTAGGCCGGGGGCGCAACGGGTAGAAGGTCGAAGTCATGCCAGTGCTCCGGCTGCTGGCCCGGGATTCACTGACGACTCTGCTTGGACTCCTGGCCATAGCGGGGTTGTGCTGGTGGTATCTGTTTGCAATGGCGGGTGGTATGCCGCCGGCCCCGGTTCTGCGTGAATGGACGCTGCAATATTTTGCTCTCATGGTGACGATGTGGGTCATCATGATGGTCGCGATGATGCTGCCCAGCGCCGCACCGATGATCCTGTTATATCGCCAGGTTGCCAGCAAGAACCGCTTGGCGAACCCGCTGTGGGGCACCCTGCTGTTTGCTCTGGGGTACTTCATTATCTGGTCGTGCTTCAGCCTGGCGGCTACGTCGCTTCAATGGGTGCTCGAACGCCTGGCATTGCTCAGTCCTATGATGCGCAGCCAGAGCGCCAGCTTTAACGGCTTTGTTCTGATTCTTGCCGGACTGTACCAGTGGTCCCCCCTCAAAACCGTCTGCCTCCGCCATTGTCGCGGGCCCCTGTTTTTCATTTCCCGGCACTGGCGAGCCGGTCCGGTTGGCGCCCTGAAAATGGGACTGATCCACGGTGCCTTCTGCGTCGGGTGCTGCGGCGCCCTGATGGCGCTGCTGTTCGTCGGCGGTATCATGGATCTGACAGTCATTGCCGTGATTGCGGGGTTTGTCTTGTTGGAAAAACTGTTGCCCGGAGGCGAATGGCTGGCCCGGGCCCTGGGGGTGGTGGCTGTCGCTCTCGGATTCCTGGTGCTGGCTTCCCGCGTGGTTTGAAGCATTTGCCGTGCTCCGGTATCGAAAGTCGTCTTCAGTCGTGGTATATCAGCACATCCGATTCCCTACTTTATTAATCTGGAATATCGAGCGATGCCAAAAGCCAGTGAAATCAAGAAGAACTCTGCGGTTGAGTACGATGGCCGTGTGTATTTTGTCAAAGACATCGAGCGTTCCGTACCCCAGGGGCGTGCCGGAGGCAGTCTGTACCGGATGCGGATGTACGATGTGGTGACAGGTCAGAAGCTGGACGAGACCTTCAAGGACTCGGACATGCTCAATCTGGCGGATCTAACCCGCCGTGAGTCTACGTTCTCCTACGCCGACGGCGACGAGTGCGTGTTCATGGATACCGAAGACTACACCCAGTACAGCCTCAACCGGGAGGCCATCGCCGATGAGCTGCTGCTCATCAGCGAGGACACCCAGGGCGTGATGGTGATTTTACTGAAGGATGCCCCCGTGGCCCTGGACCTGCCGCCCACCGTTGAGCTTGTGATCGAGGAAACCGATCCATCCGTCAAGGGTGGTTCCGCGACCGCCAGAACCAAGCCGGCCAGGCTGACCACGGGGCTGGTGGTACAGGTGCCGGAGCACATTGGCACCGGTGACCGCATCCGGATCAATGTGGAGGAGCGCCGGTTTCTGGGCCGTGCCTGAGCTCGAACGCGTCCGGAGTGATCAGCGCCCAAGGAAATCCCGTGAAACCGATTGAAACCATAAAAGTGCTGGCGGCCAGCGTGATCGCGGTGGTGGTCATGGTGGGTATTGCCCGTTTCTCCTACACGCCGATGATTCCCGAGATGGTGGCGGCGCTGGGGCTGAGCAAATCCGTGGTGGGTATGCTGGCAACGGTGAATTACGCCGGCTACCTCACCGGCGCGCTGATTATCACCCGGATCAGCGACCTTGGGCTCAAGTTCAGGCTGTACCAGCTTGGGCTGGTGGTGGCGGTGATTTCAACGGTTCTCATGGGGTACACCACCAATGTGTGGTTGTGGTTTATCCTGCGTTTTATCTCCGGGCTGAGTACCTCGGCGGGCATGCTGCTGGGTGCCGGGCTGCTGATGAGCTGGCTGATCAAGCACAATCACAAATCCGAGCTGGGTGTTTTCTTTTCCGGTATCGGGCTCGGGATTGTCCTCACGGCGGTGGTGGCGCAACTGATCAAGGATGACTTCACCTGGGACCAGCAATGGGTGGTCTACGGGCTGGTCGCGCTGGTGCTACTGGTGCCTGCCTGGCGGTGGATGCCGGACTACCGCACCTGTGCCCTGCCCAAAACCGGTGCCGCCGGCACTGGGGAGGAGCGGAGCCGTTTCATCCGCCTGTTACAGTTGGCGTATTTCTGTGCCGGTGTCGGTTATGTGGTAACGGCCACTTTTCTGGTGGCGATCGCCGAAGCCATGCCCAAACTCAGTGGCCAGGGCTGGCTGGTCTGGCTGATTGCCGGCCTTGCCGCCGCCCCGGCCTGCTGGCTCTGGGATCTTTTCTCGCGCCGCTGGGGGCAATGGTTGGCACTGTATCTGGCCTACACGCTGAACTCCGTCAGTATTCTGATGCTCATCGTAAACACCAGCATGGCCAGTGTGATGCTTAGTTCCGTGATTTATGGCGCCAGCTTTATCGGCATTGTCAGCATGATGCTGGCGATGGTTGGGCGCGTATTCCCGGAAAATCCCTCCCGGCCCATGAGCCGTCTGACCTTCAGCTATGGTATTGCACAGATGTTGGCGCCGGCCGTGGTGGGGTATCTGGCCGATGTCGAGGGTAGCTACACCAACGGCCTGTGGCTGACCCTGATTGTGATGGCCATGGGTGTTGTGGTGTTGCACCTGGCCCGACGGGCGCAGCAACGCCAGGGCGAGTCGGTGGCCGCCGGGTAATTCGGTTCAATGGTCTATTCAAGGGCTTCCGGCTCAGCGACCGGGGGGCTCTGGGAGGCGGAGTCACGCAGGCCGCCGAACCGTTTGTAGAATTTTTCGCCTGGCCCTGGCAGAGGGCCGGAGGCGTTCTCCAGGGTCTGGTCGAGCCACTGCTCCGCGCGGGTATAGATCTGCCGGTAGAGATTGCGGCAAAGCTGCTTGGCGCTGCGGCCTTCCCAGTCGCCCGGCAGTAACTCATCGGGCAGCAGCGGGTCGCGAAGCAGAATCTTCCGGTACTCGTGGATCAGCAGTATCCGCAGAAGCAGGCACTCCTCCGGGCTGAGAGTGTCCTCAGACTGAAGTTCCCGCCACAGCGGGCGAAACTGCTTCAGGAAACGCCGGTAGCGGCCGCCAAGCTCATCCAGGTTCCAGCTCTCGCGAACCTGCAGTCGAAGTGCCCTGGGACTTTTCTGCTCCATGGGCAGGGTCTGCATGACAATCGTATCTTCGAGGGCGCCCCATTCCTGCAGCATCGGTATCAGTTCATTGCGGGTAAATCTCGGGTGCTCCATCAGGCCAGGGGCCATGCTGCCAAAGCTGAGCCACTTCAGCTCCTCCCGGACTTTCTGGCGGAGCTCCGGCGACAACTGGTTCAGGTACACCAGGCACCAACTCCCATTCCATTCCTCGGTATCCAGGTTGTAGACGTGCTGGAAGGCTTGTTCGAACCGCCGGAGACCCGGGCCGGTAAGGCTGTAGTAGCTGCAGCGGCCGACCTTCTCGGTCTGCAGCCAGGATTCCTGCACCAGGCGGTACACCGAGGTGCGCACCAGCCGCTGGCTGATGCCCATGGGCTCAACCAGCTTCATCAGGCTGCCAAGCCAGACATTGCCGCCACGGGGCACGATGGCGTCGCCATAGATGGTAATGATCAGAGAGCCGGCGCGAAGCGGCCGCTTCTTCTGGAAATTGCTGACGAGCACTTCGAGCTGGTTTTTTGCAGTCATAACCTGGGTTCGCAAATAAGAATCAATGAAACATGTTGCACGTATTATGCGGTTCTTACGTGTCAGGTAAAGGTTTGTCTCTCTGATTAACCTGCTGGCGCGTTGCATGGCGCTCGGCTTTAATTAAGAGGCCCCGGCCTGATCTCCTGAAATCGGTTGACATGGAAGTTATGATACAATAACTTCGGTTGATATTCGTCAACGGTATCGAATTTACCGGAGCGAAGACACAACAAATACTCATGCCCCTGCACAATTCGGGAGAATAAGAACAATGCTTACTACAATGATGCGTCGCGCAGGAAAATGCGCAGCGGTTGCGGCTGCCGGTCTCATGATGATGAGTGCCCAGGCGGCTGAGCCAATCAAGATCGGGTCGTTCCTGTCTGTGACAGGTCCGGCATCCTTCCTGGGTGATCCCGAGCTGAAAACGCTCGAGATGTATGTCGAAAAAATCAATGAAGAAGGCGGTGTTCTGGGGCGTCCCCTGGAGCTGGTGCATTACGATGACGCCGGTAATGCCTCGTCTGCCCGCAACTTCGCCAGCCGCCTGATCCGGTCAGACCAGGTGGATCTCATCGTTGGTGGCAGCACCACCGGTGCCACCATGGCCGCCGTGCCGATGATCGAGCAGGCGCAGATTCCCTTCATCTCCCTGGCAGGTGCGGTGGTTATCACCACACCGGTCAAGAAATGGGTGTTCAAGACTCCCCAGTCTGACCGCATGGCGGCCGAGCGGATCCTGGCAGACATGAAAGACCGCGGTATCACCAAGTTCGGACTGATCTCCGGCACCGGCGGTTTCGGCAGCTCCGGCCGCACCCAGACCCTGGAAGTAGCGAAGGAAATGGGAATGGAAGTGGTCGCTGACGAAACCTACAGCGGATCTGATACAGACATGACGGCCCAGTTGACCAATATCCGTAACACAAAAGGTGTTCAGGCGGTGCTCAACTTCGGTTTCGGCCAGGGCCCGGCCATCGTAACCCGCAACTATGACCAGTTGGGCATGGAGCTTCCGTTCTATCAGTCCCATGGTGTGGCCTCTGACAGCTTCCTGGAGCTGGCCGGTTCTGCCGCAGAAGGTCTGCGTCTGCCTGCGTCGCCCTTGCTGGTGCCGGAATCCCTGCCGGAAGACGACCCCCAGAAAGCCGTGGTTCAGAACTACAAGGCCGAGTACGAGGCGCGCTACGACTCCAAGGTGTCCACCTTCGGTGCCTACGCCTACGACGGCCTGATGCTGGCGGTGCGCGCGATTGAAGAGGCCGGTTCTACCGACCCGGAAGCGGTTCGCAAGGCGCTGGAAAACATCAAGGGCTATGTGGGAGTAACCGGCGAGTTCAATATGTCGCCGACGGACCATAACGGCCTTGATGCAGATTCCTTCCGCATGCTGGAAGTCCAGAACGGCGACTGGAAACTGATTAACTGAGACTCCCTTCATCTGTCTCTCGGCTGGCGGCTGCCCTTCCGGGGAGGTCGCCAGCCGGCGTACGGCCGGAACCACCGCTATGTTCGCAGAATTCTTACAGTACCTGTTTACCGGGATCACGATCGGTGCCACCTACGCACTGATCGCGCTCGGTTTTACCCTCATCTATAACGCCAGCCACGTCATCAATTTTGCCCAGGGCGAGTTTCTGATGGTCGGCGGCATGGCGACCGTATCCCTGACGGCCATGGGCGTGCCCATGATCCTCGCCGTTGTGCTCGCTGTTATCCTGGCCGGCCTTCTGGGGATTGCGCTTCAGCGCCTCGCGATTGCACCGGCCCGGCAGGCCGATGTGGTTACCCTGATTATCATCACTATCGGTGCGTCGATCTTCATCCGCGGCCTTGCCCAGTTGGTCTGGGGCAAGCAATACCACGTGATGCCAAATTTCAGCACCAGTGAGCCGATTGAGGTATTCGGTGCGGTACTGAACAGCCAGAGCCTCTGGGTTCTGGGCGTTGGTGCGGTGCTGGTGGTCGCTCTGGTGCTGTTCTTCACCAAGACGTTGATCGGCAAGGCCATTCTGGCAACCTCCATGAACAAGGAGGCGGCGCGCCTGGTCGGTATCCGCACCCAGATGGTGTTGATGCTGGCCTTCATGGTGTCGGCGCTGCTGGGCTCTGTGGCCGGTATTGTGGTGGCCCCGATCACCTTCACTTCCTACGATATCGGCGTGATTCTCGGGCTCAAGGGCTTTGTTGCAGCCGCTATCGGTGGTCTTGGCAGTGGCGTCGGCGCAGTAGTGGGTGGTCTGGCCCTGGGCATCGTCGAGGCCATGGCGGCCGGTTACATCTCGTCTGATTACAAGGATGCGGTGGCCTTTTCCATGATCCTGCTGGTGCTGTTCTTCATGCCCCGCGGGCTATTCGGTGCCAAAGTCGTGGAGCGGGTCTGATGTTGAACCGGTTTATGCAGTCGCGCCTGCGGGGTCTGGTGATTCTCGCACTCATCCTGATTATTCTTCCGGCTTTTCTGGGCAACCCGTTCCATTATGAACTGGTCACCCAGATGGCCATTATCGCCGCCACCGTGGTTGGCCTGAACCTGCTGGTGGGCTTTGCCGGCCAGATCAGTCTCGGCCATGCCGGGTTCTTCGGCCTGGGTGCCTACTTCACGGGGATCGCAACCGGCACCTACGGCTGGTCCTCTATCCCGGCGCTGGTGGCCGGTGCCATTGCGGTGGGTATCATTGCCTGGGTGGTCGGCCGCCCGATCCTGCGATTGAAGGGCCACTACCTGTCCATGGCAACCCTTGCGGTTGGCTTCATTATTGCCATCATCCTGAATAACGAGCGCGCCATTACCGGCGGCCCCGATGGCATGCCGGTTCCCGCCCTTAACCTGTTCGGCTGGGAGCTCAGCACCTTTGGCCAGTATTCGTTGTTCGGTGTCGAGATTTCCGGCGTCCAGGCCTGGTATATCCTGGCCAGCTTGGTGCTTCTGCTGGCGGTCTGGTTTGCACTGAACCTGATCGAATCGCCCATCGGCCGGGCGCTTCGGTCGGTGAAAGGCTCGGAAGTCGCGGCCAGTGTGGTGGGCGTCGACACCGCCCGGTACAAGAGCCTGGTGTTCGTAATCTCGGCGGTGTACGCCAGTGTCATGGGCAGTCTCTACGCCCATTTCCAGGGTTTTATCACGCCGGCGGTGGCCAGCTTCGAGTTCTCCATTCTGTTGATCACCATGGTCGTGCTGGGCGGTATGGGTTCCACCTTCGGCGTCATTCTTGGTGCTGTGGTGCTGAAGCTTTTGCCTCAGCTTCTGGCAAATTTCCAGGAGCTGGAGACGGTGATGTTCGGTCTGATCCTGATGCTGACCATGATCTTCATGCCCAAGGGCCTGCTTCCCACCCTGACGGCTCTGGTTGCCGGGAAAGTGCGCAAGAAAACGGGAGGTAAGGCATGACAGCACTGGTTGAAGTGAAAGGGCTGGATAAGGCCTTTGGTGGTGTGCATGCGGTGGAGGGTGTCAGTTTCTCGGTGCAGGCCGGCCAGGTCTATTCCGTGATTGGTCCCAACGGCGCTGGCAAGACGACGCTGTTCAATCTGATTACCGGGCTCTATATCCCGACCAGGGGTGAAGTCCGGCTTAACGGCGAGAGCACCGCGAAACTGGAGCCGAACGAGCTGGCAGAGCGGGGCATGTGCCGCACCTTCCAGCAGATGCAGATCTGCATGAACATGACGGCCATCGAGAACGTGATGCTCGGACGCCATCTGCAGCTCAAGAGCAATCTGTTCGCCACCCTGTTCCGCTTGCCCTCCCTGCGCCGCAATGAAGTCGAGGCCCGCAAACGTGCCGCCGAGTTGATGGATTATGTCGGCTGCGGCGAGTATCTCGAAACGGACGCTTCGGCAATGTCCTACGGTGCCCTCAAGCGGCTGGAAATTGCCCGGGCGCTGGCAGCCGAACCCAAGGTTATCCTGCTGGATGAGCCGGCGGCAGGCCTGAATGCCACGGAAACCGCGGCGCTGGAAGAGTTAATCCGGAAAATCGCGGAGCAGGGCATTACCGTGATGCTGGTTGAGCACGACATGAAGCTGGTGATGGGCATCTCAGACCGGTTGCTGGTGCTTAACTATGGTCTCGTTCTGGCCGAGGGAACTCCCGAGGAAATCCGCCAGAACCCGGACGTTATCGCCGCCTATCTGGGTGGCTGAGCAAGGAGACATTTCAAATGAGCGAGCAACACACTGAAATGGCGCCTGCCCAGTCACGCGGAGAGCAGGCCGTCCGGATTATTGTCCAGGAGCATCAGGCACTCTGGCGGATACTGGATCTGCTGGACCAATTGCTGAGCGACATGAATGTTAACGACCAGCGGCCCGATGAGCGGTTGCTGACCACGATCTTCGATTACATTCAGCACTTTTCGCAGCGGGTACACAGTACGCCCACAGACATTGAGCTCTACCAGCGGCTCAGCGAGAAATCGCCCGAGACCGCACCCCTGCTGGCAAAACTGGCCAGGGGCTATGTGGTCGGGCATGAAAAGCTGGTGGAATTGCGTCGGTTGCTGGCGGAGTGCGAACAAGGCTGGCCGGAAGGGCGTGAGGAATTCAGCCACGCCCTGGCGCGTTTTACCGAAGCCTTGCGCAAGCACATCCGCAAGGAAGAGGGAGTGGTTATTCCCCGGGCCCGGAAGCTGCTGACTGAAGAAGACTGGCAGCAGATCATTGCAGCCAGGGATGTCGAAAACGACCCCCTGTTCGGTGAGCGGGTGCGGGAGGAATTCCGGGAGTTGCGGCACCAGATTGTCAGCTACACCCCGGAGAAATTCGGCGGGCTGGGGCTCAAGCACGCAGACCGGGTTACCGCACCTCATGCCAAACAGGAAATGCTGTCCATCAAGGGGCTGGTTACCTCCTATGGCCAGATCGAAGTGCTGCACGATGTGGATATCCAGATTAACAGCGGCGAAATTGTTTCCCTGGTGGGCGCCAACGGGGCGGGAAAATCCACCCTGCTGATGACCATCTCCGGGTTACAGCCGGCGGACCGGGGCTCGATAACGTTTGAAGGCCGGGATCTGGCGAAGGTGAGTGCCGACAAGCGGGTGGCGGATGGCATCGTTCAGGTGCCCGAGGGCCGACAGGTGTTCAAGGACCTCAGCGTACACGACAATCTGCTGCTGGGTGCCTACACTCGGGGCAAGACACCCGAGGTGATGGAGGATCTGGAGCGCATGTACACCAGGTTCCCCATTCTGCGCCAGAAGCGCCACAACCTGGCCGGCGAGCTGTCCGGTGGCCAGCAGCAGATGCTGGCCATGGGGCGGGCGCTGATGGCCAAGCCGCGGCTGCTGCTGCTGGATGAGCCCAGCATGGGCCTGGCGCCGCTGATCATCGAAGAGATTTTCAACATCGTCAAGGAACTGAAGGAAGAGGGCATGACCATCTTCCTGGTGGAGCAGAATGCCTCCCAGGCGCTGGCACTGGCGGACCGCGGCTATGTGCTGGAAACCGGAAAAGTGGTGATCGAAGGTACCGGCCGGGAACTGCTCAGCAATGAGAAGGTGCGCGAAGCGTATCTGGGCATGTAAAATCCGTCGGGGGCCGGCGGATGCCGGCCACGCCTGGTTTTCCGTGTGCAGAGCGAGAACAAGACATTGAACACACCTCCGGCTATCGCCGACCGCCTGATCAACCCTGTCCTTATCGCCGGTTGCATCATCATTCTGGTCAGCTTTGCGGTGCGGGCCTCCTTCGGCCTGTTCCAGTTGCCCATTGCTGAAGAGTTCGCCTGGCCCCGGGAATCATTTTCCCTGGCGATTGCCGTGCAGAACCTGTTCTGGGGCATCGGGCAGCCCATCTTCGGCGCCTTTGCTGAACGCTTTGGCGACCGCAAGGCGATTCTGGGCGGTGGTGCCTTCTACGTGGTCGGGCTGGTGTTGTCGGCCTACGCGATCACGCCGGGCCAGCACCAGTTGCTGGAAATGCTGGTGGGTTTCGGCATTGCCGGTACCGGCTTTGGGGTGATCCTGGCGGTGGTCGGGCGGGCGGCGTCTGACCGGCACAGGTCGATGGCGCTCGGCATTGCCACGGCGGCGGGGTCCGCCGGGCAGATCGTCGGCCCGCCCGTGGCCAATGCGCTGCTGAGCCAGATGCCCTGGCAGTCGGTTTTTATCGTCTTCGCCGGCTTTATCATGCTGTCCATGACGGCGCTGCTACTTATGCGGGCACCGAAGCAGCACCAGTCCACGGGCAGCGACGAGCCGATGGGCGTTGTGATCCGCCGCGCAGTACGGGATCCGTCTTTCCTGCTCATTTTTTTCGGTTTTTTCTCCTGTGGCTACCAGTTGGCCTTTATTACCGCGCACTTCCCGGCCCTCATCACGGAAATGTCCGGCCCGATCATCCCGGGCAGCCTGCTTTATGGGCTGGGGATCACGACACTGGCAGGGCTTGGCGCAATTTCCATCGCACTGATCGGGTTGTTCAACATCGGTGGCACCCTGTTCGCCGGCTGGCTGGGTAACCGGTACTCCCGGAAATACCTGCTGGCGACTATCTACCTGTTGAGAACCGTTGTTTCCGCGGCCTTTATCATGGCGCCGATCACCCCCGAGACGGTGGTGCTGTTTTCCGTGGCCATGGGGTCGCTCTGGCTGGCCACCGTGCCGCTCACCTCAGGGCTGGTGGCACACATCTACGGCCTGAAATACATGGGCACGCTCTATGGGCTGGTGTTTTTCTCGCATCAGTTGGGCGGCTTCCTGGGCGTATGGCTCGGTGGTGCGCTGTACGATGTGTACCACAACTACACACTGGTCTGGTGGGTGGGTGTTGGCGTGGGCGCGCTGTCGGCTGTCCTTCATCTGCCGGTCAAGGAATATCCCTGGTCGCAACGCCCGAATGCCGCCGTCGCGGCCTGAACTGCCAGCGCACTGACATCTGCAGACATAAAAGGGGGACAGGTCTTGCGACCTGTCCCCCTTTTATTTGCCTGACGCTTTCTCCCTGGGGTCCAGGACAGGGAGAAAGCAGGGAAGCCCGGTGTTACTCGGGCTTCTTGGCAACCAGTGTCAGGATGTCGTAGCTCGCAACCAGCTCGTCGTTCTGGTTGTGAACCTGAACATCCCAGACCACCACACCCTGCGGGTGGCCGTCGGGGGATGTCCGACCCTGATCAATCTTGCGCTTGCAGGTCAACCGTGCCCGGATGGTGTCACCCGGTGCAACGGGTTCAATAAAGCGCAGGGTGTCCAGGCCATAGTTTGCCAGGACCGGGCCCTCGCCCGGATCAACAAACAGGCCGGCCGCGGCGGAAAGCACGAAATAGCCGTGGGCAATGCGCTTGCCGAACTGGGAGTCCCGCGCGGCAATCTCATCGAAGTGCATGTAGAAGTGATCACCAGACAGGCAGCCGAAATTGACGATGTCCGCCTCGGTGACCGTGCGGCGATGCGTCAGCAGCGACTCGTTGATCTGCAGGTCTTCGAAGTGGCGACGGAACGGGTGCACCGCGGTTTCGATCAGGTTGGCACCGCGTACATACTCGCGGGTAACCGCTGCCAGCATGGTCGGGGAGCCCTGGATGGCGGTGCGCTGCAGGTAGTGGTGCACCGCACGGATGCCGCCCAGCTC
Source organism: Marinobacter subterrani (assembly GCF_001045555.1). Taxonomy (NCBI): domain Bacteria; kingdom Pseudomonadati; phylum Pseudomonadota; class Gammaproteobacteria; order Pseudomonadales; family Marinobacteraceae; genus Marinobacter; species Marinobacter subterrani. The sequence goes on along the minus strand of NZ_LFBU01000001.1, from coordinate 2,184,944 downwards.
CTCACCGCCACCGGCCCGGCCCGGGCCGCCATGCTTGAGCATGGGTAGGGGCGAGCCGTGGCCGGTGGATTCCTTGGCGGCCTCGGCGTCCAGCAGGTGCAGGCGGCCGTGGAAGGCGGCAAGCCGGGGAGCGATGGTGCCGGCAATGGCCGGATCGCGGGTGGTCAGGGTCGTAACCAGAGAGCCCCGGCCTTTCGAGCACAGCTCAACAGCGTCCTCAATGGTGTCGTAGGGAATCACCGTGGCTACCGGGCCGAACGCTTCAATATCGTGGGCGCCACAGCCGTTTTCCGGGTTGCGGCACAGCAGTACGTGCGGCTCGATGAAGGCGCCTTTTTCGGTGCCGTCACCGGTGGGCTTGAAGCTGCCTTCGCCACCGACGACCAGCTCGCTGGTCTTCAGCAGTTCCTGGATGTTGGCCCTGACGTCTTCCAGCTGGTCGATGGAGGCCAGGGCACCCATGCGCACACCTTCCACGGAAGGGTCGCCCACGGTGACCTTGGCGAGCTGCTCTTTCAGCTTGTCGCAGACTGCGTCTACCTGGCCTTTGGGCACCAGGATACGACGGATGGCGGTACATTTCTGACCGGCCTTGGCGGTCATCTCGCGGCGTATTTCCTTCACGAAGATGTCGAACTCTTCGTGCTCGGGGGTAACGTCTGGCGCCAGAATGGCACTGTTCAGTGAATCCGCCTCGGCGTTGAACGGAATCGAACGGTTGATGATGTTCGGATGGTTCTTGAGCTTACGGGCGGTTGCCGCCGAGCCGGTGAAGGTCACCACGTCCTGCTCTTCGAGATGATCAAACAGGTCGCCGGTGCTGCCGATGATCAGCTGCAGGCTGCCTTCCGGCAAGGCGCCGGATTCCTGCATCAATCGAACCGCCAGTTCGGTCACGTAGCAGGTCGAGGTGGCTGGCTTCACGATGGACGGCATGCCCGCCAGGAACGTGGGTGCAAACTTTTCCAGCATGCCCCACACCGGGAAATTGTAGGCGTCAATGTGTATGGCCACGCCGCCACGGGGCACCAGGATGTGGGTGCCGGCAAAGTGGTTGTTCTTGCCCAGCGGTGTCACCGGGCCTTCGTGCACCACGTTGCCGGATGGCAGTTCGCGCCGGCCCATGCTGGCGTAAGAAAACAGGGTGCCGAAGCCACCATCGATATCGATGCCGTTATCGCCCTTGGTGGAACCGGTGTGCATTGACAGGGCGTACAGTTCTTTCTTGTGTTCCTGGAGGTAGAGGGCCATGGCTTTCAGGGCCAGGGCACGCTCCTGGAAATCCATGGCCATCAGGGTTTTTCCGCCAACCTTGCGGCCATACTCAACAGCGTTCTTGAAATCGAGGGTATCGTCGTGGGTATGGGCGACGATGTCGCCATTCACGGCGCTGGGCAGGGCCTTGGCGGGCTTTTCACCGACCCACTGGCCGGCAATCAAACTTTTCAGGACTGACATGGGAGACTCCCTTGGTATCTGAAACGTCAAGGCAAGCCCCGCAGAAACGGGACTTGCCTTGGTCGTGTCTGGCTTGTTGGCTGGCCGCGAACTACATCTCGTCGTAGTTCAGAACCACCTTGTCGCTGATCGGATAACACTGGCAGGACAGCACATAGCCGGCCTCGACCTCGTAGTCTTCCAGGGCAAAGTTCTGGTCCATTTCCACTTCGCCTTCGACAACCTTGGCGCGGCAGGTAGAGCAGACACCGGCCTTGCAGGAGTAGGGCAGGTCGGCGCCTTCCTCGTTGCCGGCATCCAGAATGCTCCTGGTGTCCCGAACCAGCGGGAATGTCAGGGAGCGACCGTCGGCTATGACAGTTACTTCGCTGACCGACTCCGGATCGACGTGGGACGGATCCCGGTCCTTGCGGGGCTGGGGCGCACCACCGGCTGGCGTGAACAGTTCATAGTGGATTCTGCTTTTGTCCAGGCCATGGCGCTGCAGGGAATCCCGAACGTCTTCCGTCATCAGCTGGGGGCCGCAGATAAAGGCGGCGGTGAGTTCCTTGACGTTGATCCAGTGGTCGAACAGGGCATCGCACTTGTCGTGGTCAATCCGCCCGTTGTACAGGTCAATGTCCTGCTCTTCGCGGGTGAAGATGTAGACCAGGTTCAGCCGGGCCATGTATTCGTTTTTCAGGTCCTGAAGCTCATCCCGGAACATGGTGCTGCTGGTGGCCTTGTTGCCATAGAACAGCGTTACCTGGCTTCTGGGCTCGGTTTCCAGGGTGGTTTTGACGATCGACAGGATCGGGGTGATACCACTGCCGGCAGCGATCGCCAGGTAATTGCCTTCCCGCTCGGGGTCCAGATCAATGGAAAAGTGGCCCTGGGGTGGCATGACTTCCAGCGTCTGGCCGGGTTTCAGTTGCTCGTTGGCGAAGGTGGAAAAACGGCCTCCGGCCACTTTCTTGACTGCGATGCGCAGTTCCTGGTCGTTGACACTGCGGCAGATCGAGTAGGAGCGGCGCACTTCCTCGCCATCCAGCCTGGTTCTGACAATCAGGTGCTGGCCCTGCTTGTAGCTGAACTTGTCTGCCAGCTCGCCCGGCAGGTCAAAAGCAAGTGATACGGCGTTTCTTGTTTCAGGTCTGATCTCTTTGAGGGTCAGCGAGTAGAATTTGTTCATGATCGTATCGGCTCTAGATGCATTTGAAATAGTCGAAGGGCTCGAGGCATTCCTTGCAACGGTAAAGGGCTTTGCAGGCGGTGGACCCGAACTCGCTCACCCGCTCGGTCTCCTGGCTGCCGCAGTGAGGGCACGTAAGGACTTCCGATTCCCCGAGCAGGCTCATCTTGCTTGAGCTGCCCACGGGTGGCGCTATTCCGAAGGCCCGAAGCTTCTCTTTGCCTTCGTCTGTGATCCAGTCGGTGGTCCAGGCAGGGGTCAGCACCTGATTGATTTTCGGATCCCGGAAGCCCGCCGCACGCAGGGCTTCGGCAATCAGCTCCTCAATCAATTCGGTGGCCGGGCAGCCGGAGTAGGTCGGGGTCACGTCAATGGACAGTTCTTTGCCGTCCCAGCGCACTGCCCGGACAATGCCGAGCTCCACGACACTGACTGCCGGCACTTCCGGGTCTTTGACCTCTTCCAGAAGCGCCCAGATGTCGTCCTCTGTCAGCAGATCGGGGCGGGCGTTGGCCGGCACCCGATCACTGGCAATCAGGATATCGACGGCTGACCGGCTGTCTGATTCACCAGGTTGTGGCATCGGGGTAGGCCCTCTGCAGAAACTGCATTTCCGCCAGAATGAAACCGAGGTGTTCGGTGTGCTCGCCGTGCTTGCCGCCCATGTACATCCAGGCATCTTCGGCGCCCGGTGTCAGGGTGGCCTGGGTCAGCACTTCGTTGACCATGCCGCGCCAGTCTTTGGCCAACTGGTCGGGGTCCGGGCCAATGCCCGCATCGGCCATGACACGATCGGTGTCGTCCGGGGTGATCAGCTCGCCGGTAAAGCGCCAGAGAATGTCCACGGCGTCCTGCATGCGGCGGTGGCTCTCTTCGGTGCCATCGCCCAGACGCTTGACCCACTCGGAGGACCGGCGCAGGTGATAGGTGGCTTCTTTGAGCGCCTTGGCGGCGATAGCGGCAATGCGCTCGTCACTGGATTCCGTCAGGCTCTTGAGTGTGAAGTAGTGCCACACGTCAAAGAAGAACTGCCGCCCCATGGTGACCGCGTAATCCTCGTTGGGCTGCTCGGTCATCAGCAGGTTGCGGTAATCGTGGGCGTCGCGACGGAACGCCAGCTTGTCGGCATCGCGGCCATCATTGATCAGCTCGGCGGCGTACTCGTACCAGTTGCGGGCCTGGCCCACGAGGTCGAGGGCCACGTTCATCAGTGCCATCTCTTCCTCAACTGCCGGGGCTTTGCCGCACAGCTCGCACAGGCGCTGGCCCAGGATCATGTCGGAATCCGCCAGGCGCAGCAGGTATTCCTGTAATGCTTCTGCTTGTGTCATGGGTACCGCTCCTTACATGTGTCCGACTTCATCGGGCAGCTTGTAGAAGGAAGCATGCCGGTAAACCTTGTCTTCCGACGGGTCGAAAAGTATTTCCTTTTCGTCGGACGCGGAGGCCGTGATGGTGTCGGAGGGAACCACCCAGATGCTCACGCCTTCGTTGCGGCGTGTGTACAGGTCGCGGGCGTTTTCCATGGCCATCTCGGCGTCAGCGGCGTGCACGCTGCCCACGTGTTTGTGGTTCAGGCCGTGCTTGGACCGCACGAAAACTTCGTAAAGGCGCCATTCAGACATAATCTAATCCTCCGGTATCAAGCGGCTTGTGCGCGCTGTTTTTGTTTTTCGGCATAGGCGACGGCCGCTTCGCGGACCCAGGCGCCCTCGTCAATTGCTTTCTTGCGAGTGTTGATGCGCTCGCGGTTGCACGGGCCATTGCCCTTGAGAACGTCGTAGAATTCCTGCCAGTTGATTTCACCGAAATCGTAGTGTCCGGTCTCTTCGTTCCACTTCAGGTCCGGATCCGGCACGGTGCACCCGAGGAACTCCAGCTGCGGGATGGTCTGGTCAATGAACATCTGGCGCAGTTCGTCGTTGCTCTTGCGCTTGATCTTCCAGGCCATGGACTGCTGGGAGTTCGGGGACTCGTCATCGTGCGGGCCGAACATCATCAGGGCCGGCCACCACAGGCGGTTGATGGCGTCCTGCACCATGGCCTTCTGCTCTTCGGTGCCTTCGCGCATCATGTCCAGCAGGATCTGGTAGCCCTGGCGCTGGTGAAAGCTCTCTTCCTTACAGATACGAACCATGGCGCGGGAGTAGGGGCCATAAGAGGTACGCTGCAGCACCACCTGGTTGACGATGGCGGCGCCATCGACCAGCCAGCCAACCGCACCCATATCCGCCCAGTTCAGGGTCGGGTAGTTGAAGATGCTGGAGTACTTGGCCTTGCCCTGGTGCAGCTTCTCGATTTCTTCATCGCGATCCGCGCCAAGGGTTTCCATGGCGCTGTAAAGGTACAGGCCGTGGCCGGCTTCGTCCTGGATCTTGGCCATCAGCTGTAGCTTGCGTTTGAGCGTGGGGGCCCGGGTAACCCAGTTACCTTCGGGCAGCATGCCGACCACTTCGGAGTGGGCGTGCTGGGAAATCTGACGAACCAGCGTCTTCCGGTAGCCTTCCGGCATCCAGTTCTTGGGTTCAATCTTGATTTCGGCGTCAACCTTTTCCTGAAACTCGCGCTCTTCAGGCGACATCTCTTCCAGGGTCTTCAGGCGCTTGGCGCCGGTTTCAACGAGCTGGGCGTACATAAATACCTCCGGTTCGGGCCTATTGTTCTGTAGCTCCGTGAACACTGGCACCCTCGGCTAACAACCAGAGGGCGAATAACTCCATATTATATGATACTGAATAAATATCAAGAACAGTCTTTGTGTGTCATGTTAGATTTTGGAGATTGCTTTATGGGTATTAGATTGCTGATTTGAATGCTAAAAAATATGATACGGTCAGAAATGCTATCGAGATCTGCATAAGGAGAGTGAAAATAAATCGACAGAGAGGGTGCAGGAATGCGCCGGGGCAGCCGCAACGGCGGCGGACTGGCCCCGGCGAATGACGCAGATTTACTGCTTGCGACGGTCGAACACGCGCTTGGCCTTGCCTTCCGAGCGCGCCAGGCGGTTGGTTTCCACCACCTCGACCCGGGTGCTGATGCCGATGTAGGACTTGATGTGGTGGGCCAGCTCCTTGGCGGCCGCGGCACGGCTTTCCGGGCTGTCGGTGACCCCCGGTTTCAGCTCGGCCCGGATATCCACGCAGTCCAGGTTGCCTTCCTTGTACACCTCAATCTCATAATGCGGCGCCAGCGCTTGGCACTTCAGGACCTGTTCCTCGATCTGGCTCGGGAACACGTTCACGCCGCGAATAATCAGCATGTCGTCGCTGCGGCCGGTGATCTTGTCCATCCGGCGCATGGGGCGCGCGGTGCCTGGTAGCAGGCGGGTAAGATCCCGGGTGCGGTAGCGCAGGATCGGCAGGGCCACCTTGGTCAGGGACGTGAACACCAGCTCGCCGTATTCACCATCGGGCAGCACTTCCCCGGTTTCCGGGTTGATGATTTCCGGGTAGAAGTGGTCTTCCCAGATAGTGGGGCCATCTTTGGTCTCAATGCACTCCATACCCACGCCGGGGCCCATGACTTCCGACAGACCGTAGATATCCAGGGCCTCGATGCCCAGGCGCTCCTCGATTTCGGTGCGCATGGAGTTGGTCCAGGGTTCGGCGCCGAAGATGCCAAGACGCAGGGGCAGCTTATGGGGATCAATGCCCTGGCGGTCCATCTCGTCAGCGATGTTCAGCATGTAGGACGGCGTGACCATGATGATGTCGGGCTCGAAGTCCTTGATCAGCTGGACCTGCTTCTCGGTCTGGCCGCCGGACATGGGGATGACCGTACAGCCCAGGCGCTCGGCACCGTAGTGAGCGCCAAGACCGCCGGTGAACAGGCCGTAGCCGTAGGAAACGTGGACCTTGTCGCCCCGGGAGCCGCCGCCGGCCCGGATGGACCGCGCCACAATGTCGGCCCAGGTGTTGATGTCACTCTGGGTATAGCCGACCACGGTCGGCTTGCCGGTGGTTCCGCTGGAAGCGTGTACCCGCACCACGTCGGACATGGGCGTGGCAAACATGCCGAAGGGGTAGTTGTCGCGCAGGTCCGCCTTGGCGGTAAAGGGCACCTTGGCCAGGTCATCCAGAGAATTGATGTCCATCGGCTTCAGACCGATGTCGTCAAAGGCTTTGCGGTAGAAGGGCACGTTGGTGTAGGCATGGACAACACTCCAGCGTAGGCGCTGCAGCTGTTCATGGCGCAGCTCATCGATGCTGGCGGTTTCCATTCGGTCAAGTTTGCCAAGTTTTTGCAGTGGTAAGGTCATGATTCTGTCCTGCGTTGTTCTTGTCGAGTAATGGTCTTTGTTCAGTTCTGCACGGTGGCCTCAGGCCACCGTATCCACCCGCTCAATAATCAGGGCGATGCCCTGGCCAACGCCGATGCACATGGTGCACAGGGCATACCGGGCTTTCTGGCCCGCCGCGTGGCGGCGCTCCAGTTCGTTCAGGGCGGTGGTTACCAGCCGCGCTCCACTCATGCCCAGCGGATGGCCCAGGGCAATGGCGCCGCCGTTGGGGTTCACATGTTCGGCGTCATCCGGTAGCCCGAGGTCGCGGGTAACCGCGAGGGCCTGGGCGGCGAAGGCTTCGTTCAGCTCAATCACGTCCATGTCGGCCAGCTCCAGGCCGGCGGTTGCCAGCACCTTTCGGGTGGCTGGCGCCGGGCCAAAGCCCATGATCCGTGGCTCGACGCCGGCGGTGGCCATGGCAACGATCCGGGCGCGGGGCTTGAGGTTGTATTGCTTGAGGGCATCGGCGCCGGCCAGGAGCAGAGCGCAGGCGCCGTCATTCACACCGGAGGCATTGCCGGCCGTGACCGTGCCTTTTTCACGGAACGGAGTCGGCAGCGAGGCGAGCTTTTCAAGGCTGGTTTCCCGGGGGTGCTCATCGGTATCCACCACCAGCGGGTCCTGCTTGCGGCGGGGAATGGTCACCGGGGTGATTTCGGCGGCCAGCCGGCCTTCCTTCTGGGCAGCGGCGGTACGCTGCTGGCTGCGCAGGGCGAAGGCATCCTGGTCTTCCCGGGAGATGCCGAAATCGGCCGCGACGTTCTCGGCCGTCTCGGGCATGGAATCGATGCCGTACTGCTTCTTCAGCACCGGATTGACGAAGCGCCAGCCGATGGTGGTGTCAAAAATCTCTGCCTTGCGGCTGAAGGCCGAGTCGGCCTTGCCCATGACAAACGGCGCGCGGGACATGGATTCCACGCCGCCAGCGATCATCAGCTGGGTTTCGCCGGTACGTATGGCCCTTGCCGCGCTGCCAATTGCATCCATACCGGAGCCACACAGGCGGTTGATGGTGCTCCCGGGAACATCTACAGGCAGGCCTGCCAGCAGCAGGGACATGCGGGCAACATCCCGATTGTCCTCGCCGGCCTGATTGGCGCAGCCGTAGAGCACGTCGTCAATCTTTGACCAGTCCAGATCCGGGTGGCGTTCGGTCAGGGCCTTGATGGGCACGGCGCCCAGATCGTCTGCACGAACGGCGGAGAGCGCACCGCCGTAACGCCCGATGGGGGTTCGGATGGCATCGACGATGTAGGCGTCTTTAAGGGTGTTGTCGGTGCTCATGCAGTTTCCTCCGAATTGCGTACGGTGCCACGAACCTCGTAGGAGCGGCCCCGGAACAGTGCGACCTTGCGGCCATCCTGGTTGGTTAGTGTGATGTCATAAACGCCGGTGCGGCCGCCACGGGCCTGCTCTTCGGCGGTGGCGGTCAGCCGGTCGCCCTCTTTGGCGCCGTACATGTAATCGATGCTGCAGCCAGAGGCCACGGTGGCCCGGTCGTAGCTGTTGCAGGCAAAGGCGAACGCGGAGTCGGCCAGGGTGAACAGGTAGCCGCCATGGCAGGAGCCGTGGCCCTGGATCATGTCGCCGGTGACGGTCATGGTGAGTACCGCCTTGCCGGGGGCGACCGACTCGATGTTCATGCCCAGTTTCTGGCTGGCGCGGTCGCGCGCGAACATGGCTTTCGCGCATTCCTCGGCGAGGGTTTGCGGGTCCATTTCGCTCATGAATAAAACCCCTTCTGTGCAAATGCATTCTTCCGGAGCAGCAGGGCAGGGCGATAGCGGTCTTCTGCGTAGCTGTTCTGGATGTTGGTGAGAACGTTAAATACATGGCCTGCCCCGAGGCGGTCGCTCCAGCTCAGCGGACCTTCCGGGTAGTTCAGGCCCGCTTTCATAGCCAGATCGATGTCGGCAATCGTGGCAACGCCATGGAGGGCGGCATCGGCGGCTTCGTTGGCCAGCATGGCCACGGTGCGCATCACCAACAGGCCGGGGCGGTCAGCAATCAGGCTTATGGCAATACCCGCCTTTTGAAGTAAAGCACAGGCGCTGGAGATGGCTGCTTCCGAGGTCTGGTCGGCGGCGGCCAGGGCAAGCCGGGATGCCGTGCGGTAGTCAAAGGCCAGGTCGAACAGCACCAGGTTGGCGATGCCGTCGGTGGCGGCCCTCTCGGTCGCCATCCGGCCATCGGTCAGAGCCAGCACGGCGTCACCGAAACGGAGCTGGCCCGGGCCGTCGCGCTCGACAAGAGTAAGGCCGGCTTCTTTCAGACGCTGGAGCAGCGGGGCGGCCGCGCCGGGATTGCCTTCGACAATCAGCACGGTTTCCTCGGACTGGCGAGTGGGCTCGGTCTGGGGCTCGGGCTTTTCAGCGCCTTCGCCATAGGGATAAAAACCCTGGCCGTTCTTGCGTCCGAGGCGACCGGCTTCCACCAGTTCTTTCTGAGTCAGCGACGGCCGGAAACGCGGATCCTGGAAGTAGGCGTTGAACACGGAATTGGTGACCGCGTAGTTCACGTCGTGGCCGATCAGGTCGGTCAGCTCGAAGGCGCCCATGCGGAACTGGCCGGCTTCGCGGATGATGGCATCCAGCGTGGCGGCATCGGTGGCCTGTTCCTGCAGCAGGCGCAGGCTTTCCGCGTAGAATGGGCGGGCCACGCGGTTAACAATAAAGCCGGGCGTCGAGGTGGCATACACCGGCTTCTTGCCCCAGGCGGCAGCCGTGGCGTGAACGGTCTCGGCGATGGTCTTGCTGGTGGCCAGGCCCATCACCACTTCGACCAGCGCCATCAACGGCGCCGGATTGAAAAAGTGCATGCCTACCAGGCGCTCGGGCCTGGTCATTTCGGCGCCGAGGGCGGTCACGGAGATGGACGAGGTATTGGTGGCGAGGATTGCGTCCCCGGCGCACAGGTCTTCCAGGTTGGCCAGCAGTTGGCGCTTGATGTCGAGGTCTTCAATGATGGCCTCGATCACCAGCCCGGCGTCGGCGACTTCATCCAGCTTTGCGACAGCCTGAATCCGGCCAATAACCGCGTCCAGCTCCTGCTGCGGCATCTTGCCCTTGTCGACCCGCCGCTGAAGCTGCCTGGCAATACCATCACGGCCGGCTTCCGCCGCGCCCTCTCTCTGGTCGTGCAGGTAAACCTGGTGGCCCGCCTGGGCGGCCACCTGGGCAATGCCCGAGCCCATGGCGCCGGCGCCAACGACGGCAACTTTGGTTTGAGTATCCAGTGCCGGCATGGCTTATTTCCCCTTGAAGTTCGGCGTGCGTTTTTCCATGAAGGCGGCAACGCCTTCGCGGTAGTCCTCGGTCTGCCCGGCCATGCGCTGAAGATCACGCTCCAGATTGATCTGCTCTTCAAAGGTGTTGCTGGCGCTGGCGTGCAGTGCCCGCTTGATCAGCGCAAGGCCCTTGGTGGGTTGGGTCGCGAAATGACGGGCCAGTTTCATGGTTTCTTCCATGAGCTGCTCGTTATCCACGCAGCGCCAGATCATGCCCCAGCTCTCCGCCTGCTCGGCGCCGATCTTGTCGCCCAGCAGCGCCATGCCCTTGGCACGGGCCATACCGGCCACGCGGGGCAGGGTCCAGGTGCCGCCGGAATCGGGCACCAGGCCCAGTTTGCAGAAAGCCTGTACAAAACTGGCGGAACGCGCTGCGAGGGTGATGTCGCAGGACAGGGCGATGTTGGCCCCGGCACCGGCCGCTACACCATTCACCGCGCACAGAACGGGCATCGGCAGGTCTCGCAGACTGCGCATCAGCGGGTTGTAGTAATTCTCCAGGGAGGCGCCCAGATCCGGCATTTCCTGATCCGGGGAGACGCTGCGGTCAGACAGATCCTGCCCCGCGCAAAAGCCCCGACCGGAGCCAGTAATGACCAGTACACGGACAGCTTCATCCTTGCGGACGGTGCTGATGGCATCGCGCATGCGCTCGTGCATTTCGACATTGAAACTGTTCAGGTTGTCCGGGCGGTTCAGAGTTAACAGAGCCACGCCCTGATCGATTTCAAGAAGAATGCTCGGCTGAGTCATGGTGAATTCGTCCTGTTGTTGGTTTGGGGGATAGCTTGAAGGGCGTCTTGGACCGGTACGGCGCTATCGAGTCAGAAAAATGAGTATATCTTAGAATTGATACTGGTCAAGGATTGTGAGTTGGTCGTTTTGTATCACTTTGGTGTTGGGTCGTAGCGATCTTGATTTATACTATTGAAAAAGAAGGTAAAGATTTACTGGTGTCTGGTTTTATCACGGTTTTTGACGGCGTTTGGCTGGCCTTTCCGGCATTTTAGGCATGAAAAATCACCGAAAAAACGATAATGTGATACAGAAAATGAATCACAATAACGTTTCGGGTCCCACGTTCGTCGGCCTTGCAAAGGTCTGGTCCCGTTCCGGTATCTACTTGCCCAGGAGAGCGTTATGCCCAGTTACAGTATAGAAGGCGTTGTTCCCGTCGTTCACCCGTCGGCCTATGTTCACCCGACAGCCGTGTTGATCGGCGATGTCTGGATAGGGCCGGACTGCTACGTGGGGCCGGCAGCGTCCCTGCGCGCGGATTTTGGCCGGATTGTCCTGAAGCAGGGCTCGAACGTGCAGGACACCTGCGTGATGCACGCCTTCCCGGGCATGGACACCATTGTCGAAAAAAATGGCCATGTCGGGCACGGGGCCATTCTGCATGGCTGCATCATTGGCGAGGACGCCATGGTGGGCATGAATGCGGTGGTAATGGACGAGGCCCACATTGCCCCCCGCTCCATCGTTGGCGCCTGCGCCTTTGTGAAGGCAAAGTTCACCTGTGAGCCGGGCTCACTGATTGTCGGGTCACCGGCAAAAGTGATGCGGATGCTTAGCGACAAGGAAATCGCCTGGAAGAAAAAGGGAACCGAGGAGTACCAGAGGCTGACCCTCCGTTCCCTGGCCAGCCTGGAGGAAGTGCAGCCGCTGGCGGAAGACGACCAGGACCGGCCCCGCTTGGATGCCAGCGGCTACAAGCCGAAGTACGAGCAGGAATAAAAGAAACTGGGACCCCGACCTCCCACGGGTGGGGCCCAGGCTGTATCAGGACAGGTGATGGACCGTTTGCAATCCGTAAACTGGTGTTTCCAGCCCCTCCATCCGTGCTTTCAGCTGTAACGCCAGGTAAAGCGAGTAATGTCGGGACTGGTGCAGGTTGCCACCGTGGAACCAGAGTGCCTGCTGCTGGGTCGGTTTCCACATGTTGCGCAGTTCGCCCTCCCAGGGGCCGGGATCCTTGGTGGTATCCGAGCCCATCCCCCAGCATTTGCCCACCTTATCGGCGACCTCCTGGGAAATGATACGGGCGGCCCAGCCATTCATTGAGCCGAAGCCGGTGGCATACACGATCAGATCTGCGGGCAGCTCGGTACCGTCTGTCAGGGTCACGGACCTGGGGTTTATGCGCTCAATGGTCACGCCGCTATTCAGCTTGATTTCCCCCTGAGCGACGAGTTCCGAGGCGCCGACATCGATGTAATAACCGGAGCCACGGCGGAGGTACTTCATAAACAGGCCGGAGCCATCATCACCGAAGTCCAGCATGAAGCCTGCCTTCCTCAGGCGGTTGTAGAAATCCGCATCCTGTTCCTGCGCCTGCTCGTAAACCGGCTTGTGGAATTCAGGCATGATCCGGTAGGGGAGCGACGCGAAGGTCAGATCGGCCTTTTCGGTGGTGATGCCGTTTTCGACTGCCTGCTCCGAATAGAGGCCACCCAGTGCCAGGTCCATGAGTGTGTCGGACTTGATGATATGGGTGGAGGAGCGCTGAATCATGGTTACGTCGGCATCGTTTTCCCAGAGGGCGGCGCAGATGTCATGGGCTGAATTGTTGGAGCCCAGCACGATGCACTTCTTGCCCTTGTAGGCTTCCCCGCCCGGGTGTTTGCTGGAATGATGCTGTTCCCCCTCAAAGCTGTCCATGCCCGGAATGTTCGGGATATTGGGGATGCCGGACATGCCGGTAGCCAGTACAAGCTGTTTGGGGCGGAGGGTCACTTTTTCCCCATCCCGGACCACGTTAACGATCCACTCCTGCCGGTCCTCGTCAAAGCGGGCGCCGGTGCATTCGGTCGAGCTCCAGTAGTTCAGCTCCATGATTTTGGTGTACATCTCCAGCCAGTCCCCAACTTTGTCCTTGGGGCAGAAGACTGGCCAGTGCTCCGGGAATGGAATGTAGGGCATGTGGTCGTACCACACCGGGTCGTGCAGGCACAGGGACTTGTAACGGTTGCGCCAGGAATCGCCGGGCCTCGGGTTACGCTCGATGACGATGGTGGGCACATCCAGTTGCCGTAAGCGGGCTGCCAGGCCAATGCCACCCTGGCCACCACCGATGACCACACAATAAGGCTGTTTGCCGTAACCGAGTTCCCGCTCTTCTTCCTGTCTGGCCTCGAGCCAGGTCTTGCGGGACTTGCTGGCGCCGTGCTGGGCGCCCTTGGGGCGCAGGTGTTTGCGTTTCTCCGGGAAGTCCCGCAGCTCCTGCATGGTGGTGAGCAGGGTCCAGGCCTTGCCGTCACGAAGCCGCAACTGCCCTTTGCCGAAGGCGTCATCGGTCTCGAAGGTGATCCAGGCTTCCAGCACACCGTTCTGTTCGGTGGCCTCCTCGGATACCTGCCAGTTGTGGGGCTGCCTGGCTTTCGCCATGGTAGCGAGCATGCTCCGGATTTCGTCTCGGCCTTCAAGGGTCTTGATGTTCCAGGTCATTGAAACAAGATCCCGCCAGAACCCGCCTTCCTCAAAGTGATCAGCAGCCTGTTCGGGGCTGTCTGTTTGCAGGGTTTCACTGAAACTGGCGAGCCATTGCTCGACTTTTTCGGTAGGGGTAAGAGGGTGTTGTGTCATTTGCGTTCTCCACTGTTGCATTGTTTTTGTTTGCAAAGTGGCTTCTGCAGCTGCTGTGCCAGGTCCTGATTAACAGTAGCTGCAGACGTCCAGGTTCCTGAAATAATTGATGTCCTTTAGAGAGCACAAGCCGTGGCTGCGCAAATTTCACGGCAACTCTCGTTCGCGGAACGTTACAGCTGTAATGCCCGGGAGCCTTCCGACGTTACAGGTGTAACGTCTTTAGTGGTACTAAAGAAGGATGCGGTGGGAGGTGGTAAGGGTATAAGCTGAGCGGACATTGCAGTAGTCCTCCGACAGATGGCAACCAACAAGAGCCCGTCGGTTCAGGAGCTTTGCATGACCGCGCAACAACTTGCCCAACGTCACCACATCGATTCCATTCTCAGCTATGCCGAGGGGAGACGGTCAGCAACAGCATCCCCCGAGACGGAGCTGATCGGGCGTTCGTGGAAGCGCTGCATAACGGATTACGGGCTTGACCCGAGCCAGCCCCGTAGCGCCCGTATCGTCACTCAGCAGACCCTGCGGGAGCACCAGGACTCGGTGGACGAGTTCCTGAATGTGGCAAGGGCAGGCGTCGAACAGTTGTATGGGATGATTTCCCATCTGGGGTATGTGCTGCTGCTGACCGACGATCGCGGGATTACTGTCCAGTACCTGGGTGACAGGCGTTCCGACCGGCGCCTTCGACAGGCAGGGCTATATCTCGGCGCTGACTGGAGCGAACAGTATGCTGGTACCTGTGCCGTTGGAACCTGTATTGCGGAGCAGCAGGCACTGACCTGCCATCGGGTTGATCATTTTGATGCGACTCATATCAGCCTGACCTGCACTTCGGCACCGATCCTCGACTCCTCCGGCAAGCTGCTGGCGGTGTTGGATATTTCCGCACTGGACTCGCCGCAGGCCCGCTACAGTCAGACGTTTGCGCTTAACCTGACTCAGCTCTACGCCCGAATGATTGAAGACGCCTACTTCCTCCGTAGATACCGTAATCAGGTGATTTTCCGCTGTGATGCCTCACGGGAGTTCGTCCAGGTAAACGGGCAATATCTCTTCGCCATCGACGAGGCGGGGCGGGTAGAAGCCAGCAATACTGCGGGTCGTGCGCTGATTGGCGATATGCCTCGGCAGAAAATCATAGACCAGAAGCCAGGCCTGACTCAGCTTTTCGATTGTCAACTGGAGGATATCTGGAGCATCCCGTTTGATCAGGAGGACCAGGTGCGGGCTTTCCGTCGTCAGGGCAGCGGCGACACCTTCTTTGCTGCGCTGATTCAGCCGCGCATCGTCTCCCCCCGGTCGGCTGGGCCTGAATCATTCGCAGCGGATGAGCGGGTTCCGGGGCTGGATAGGCTGGCTGCCGACGACCCTGTCATGCGCCGTACGCTTGGCCTGGCCAAGCGGCTTCGAAATCGGGACGTAGGCCTGCTGATACTTGGTGAGACCGGTACCGGGAAGGAGATTCTTGCCCGGGCTATCCACGACTCAGGCAATCGGAGCAAACGGGCGTTTGTGGCTGTTAATTGCGCCGCAATTCCGGAATCGTTGATTGAGAGCGAACTGTTCGGATACGTTGCCGGCGCCTTCACGGGCGCACGAACCAAAGGCATGCGAGGACTGATCCAGCAAGCGGATGGTGGCACGCTGTTCCTTGACGAGATTGGGGACATGCCACTGCAACTTCAAACCCGGCTATTGAGGGTCCTCGCTGAAGGGGAGATCCTGCCGATTGGTGGGGACAGGCCCGTTCGTGTGAACTGTCGGGTCATCGCCGCAACCCATCAGGATCTGGGGCAGTTGATTGAGCGCGGTGATTTCCGTGCGGACCTCTACTATCGTCTCAATGGCGCTTCTCTGAAGCTGCCGCCGCTGCGGCAAAGGGCGGACCGGCTGCACGTTATTCATTCTGTACTGGATAACCTGATTGCCGGCGGGGGGGCAATCGGCAGTTCGATTGCGTGCAGACGCCGTGAGCGCACTTCTGGCCTGCGACTGGCCAGGGAACATTCGCCAGCTGGTCAATGCACTGATGTTTGCTGAGGCAACCTGTGACGGCGGCGAGATCACAGCCAATGACTTGCCGGAGGAATGCGTGCCTGACCGCATGCCTCCCCTCGAAAATGACCTGGCTGCCAGTGATAGCGAATCAACGCCTCTGCTGAATGCCCTGCACGCTAACCACTGGAACATTTCAGAGGTGGCCAGACAGTTCGGGGTATCCCGGCCAACGGTTTATCGCTGGATGGGGCAGCAGGGAATTACCTTACCCCGTTTTCTGAGTCGGGGAGATGCCTCCGGCAGATAGGGGTTCGGCGCTGCCCGGGTGACTTCAGATGCCCGCATCCTTCACGTTTTCCATCACCACAAACGTGCTGGTCTGGAGCACATGGGGCAGGGCCGATATTTCCTCTCCAAGGACCTGTCGGTATTCCTGCATGTTCCGGGTGCGGACTTTCAGAAGATAGTCGAAGTTGCCGGCAATCATGTGGCATTGCTCCACCGCGGATAACTGCTTGACGGCGTTGTTGAAGGCCGTCAGTGCGCCACTGCTGGTGTCATTCAGGGTGACCTGGGCAAAGGCGATGTGGCTCAGTCCCAGCTTGGTCTGGTTGACCAGCGCGGTATAACCGGTGATGTAACCCTGTTCCTCCAGGCGGCGCATCCGGACCTGGCACGGGGTTTTGGAAAGGCCGACCCGGGAAGCGAGTTCGGTCACGGTGATCCGGGAATTTTTCTGTAATTCGCGAATGATGGATTGGTCAATTCTGTCCAAATCGGCCATAGAGTCGGTTCCAGGCTGGATTAACGGCTAAAATACCCGGTAAATATAATCAAAACTCCTCAATTCCGAAACTATACGGCCAAAGTGACTTTCAGGGCTTGCGTATACTGTGAGCTACGCTAATACCGAAAGACCGTAGATTCAGTCCGGAGAGTTTCGATGACCGATTCCCGCGCCCTACAAGAACAAACCCTGCTGGAACAGCTTGCGGATGTGCTACAGAGCCAGTCTCCCGATAGTGATGACTCCCTTGAGCTGCGTGAGCTTGTCGCCCGGATGGTGCAGGAGTCCGGCTCCTGGGACGAGGATCTGCGCGCCGAGCTGGTGCGGGTTTTTGGCGAATCCCTCGGCGAGCGTTACGCTCAGGTATTCAGCGGCGGATTCCCCTCCACGTACCGGGCCAGGTTCCCGGTAGCGGAGGCTCTGGCTGATATCGAACAGATCCAGTCCATCGCCGTCAGCACCGATGTGCCCATGCGTTTTTACCAGCCAAGGGATGCCTCCGAAACCGGGTTCCACTTCAAGCTGTACAGCCAGGGGCAGGCGGTTGTGCTGTCCGATGTCATCCCGATCCTGGAGAACCTGGGTATGCGGGTGCTCGGGGAGCACCCCTATCCGGTGCGGCGCCGGGATGGTGAAGCCTTCGGCGTCAGTGACTTTACCGTGGAACTCCACGCCAGCTGCCGGGGTGCCGATCTGGATACCGCCAGGCCGCTGATCCAGGGGGCGTTCCGGGAGATCTGGAATGGCTTTGCGGAAAACGACGAATTCAACCAGCTGACCATGCTGTGCGGCCTCGGCTGGCGTGAGGTGGCGCTGTTGCGGGCCTACGCCCGCTATATCAAGCAGCTGCGTTTCGGCTTCAGCCAGCCCTTTATCGCCGAGACCCTGGCGCGCCACCCGGACATTACCTCCCTGCTGGTCAGTTACTTCCAGAAACGGTTTGACCCGGAGCTGCAGCTCAAAAAGAAAGGCCAGGCCACGGCTGACAGGATCGGGGCGGAAATACTTGGTGCGCTTGAAGCGGTCGCAAGCCTCGACGATGACCGGATTCTCCGGCGCTTTTTCGTGCTGATCCGGGCCACGCTCCGGACCAATTATTTCCAGCGCCAGGAAGGCGGTGGCTTCCGGAGTTACCTCTCGCTCAAGCTGGACCCGTCCTCCATACCGGATATCCCGCGCCCGCGGCCGAAATTCGAGATCTTTGTCTACTCGCCGCGGATAGAAGGGGTGCATCTCAGGGCGGGCCCGGTCGCCCGGGGCGGTCTGCGGTGGTCTGACCGGATAGAGGATTACCGCACCGAGATTCTCGGGCTTGTCAAAGCCCAGCAAGTGAAGAACTCGGTCATCGTGCCGGCCGGTGCCAAGGGCGGCTTCGTGGTGAAGCAGCCACCGCAGGACGCCTCACGGGAGGCCTTGCGGGAAGAGGGGGTGGCCTGCTACCAGACCTTTATCCGGGGGCTTCTGGACATCACCGACAACCTGGTCGATGGCAGGGTCGTACCCCCGGAAAATGTGGTTCGTTACGACGCCGACGACACCTACCTGGTGGTTGCGGCCGACAAGGGGACCGCCACCTTTTCCGACATTGCCAACATGCTTGCCGCGGAATACGGCTTCTGGCTGGGCGATGCCTTCGCCTCGGGCGGCAGCGAAGGCTATGACCACAAGAAAATGGGTATTACCGCCCGGGGCGCCTGGGAATCGGTGAAGCGGCATTTTCTGGAGCGAGGCACCGACACCCAGGCGGACGAGTTCACCGTGGTCGGTATCGGCGATATGGCCGGGGATGTATTCGGTAACGGCATGCTGCTCTCAGACCGGATCCGCCTGATCGGCGCCTTCAACCACCAGCACATCTTCATCGATCCCAAACCCGATGTCGCAGCCGCATTCCGTGAGCGTCAACGCCTGTTCAACCTGCCGGGCTCCACCTGGGCCGACTACGACACCGGGCTGATCAGCGAGGGGGGCGGTGTTTTCTCCCGGTCCATGAAATCCATTCCGGTGTCGGCGGCCATGCGGCGGGTGCTGGGCATCAAGGCGCGATCGTTGCCGCCTGCGGAGCTGATCAGTGCCATGCTGAAGGCCCCGGTCGACATGCTGTGGAACGGTGGCATTGGCACCTATGTGAAGGCGCCTTCCGAGACCCACGAAGAGGTGGGTGACAAGGCCAATGATGCGCTCCGGATCGACAGCAACCAGTTGCGCTGCAAGGTGCTTGGGGAAGGGGGGAACCTCGGGGTGACCCAGCGGGCGCGGATTGATTTTGCGCGTCTTGGTGGCTCGGCCAATACCGATTTCATCGATAATGCCGGCGGTGTGGACTGCTCGGACCACGAGGTCAATATCAAGATCCTGCTCAATGATCTGGTGCACCGGCAGCGCATGACACTGCCTGAGCGCAACGGACTGCTCCGGGCAATGACCCCGGAGGTCGCCGAGCTGGTGTTGCGAAACAATTACCGGCAGGCCATGGCGTTGAGCCTTGCCGGGAAGCGGGCGGTTGCCAGCGCCGACCAGTATGAGCGGCTGATGCGACGGCTGGAGGCCGAGGGTAGGCTGGATCGCGGCCTGGAATTTCTTCCTTCCGAGGAAGAGCTGCAGGCCCGCCGTGATCGGGGTGCGGGCCTGACCCGGCCGGAATTGGCGGTGCTGGTGTCCTACGCCAAGATTGAGCTGAAGCAGGCGTTGGTAGCCTCACCGATCGTGCAGGACTCCCGGTTTAACTCGGCACTGCACTCGGCCTTCCCGGTGTCCCTGTTGGCGGCATTTCCCGAAGCGGTGGACACGCATCCGCTGCGGGCGGAAATCGCCGCAACCCAGATCGCCAATGATCTGGTAAACCGCATGGGCATCACCTGGTTTGACCGGGTTCGCAGTGCCACAGGCGCAGACCCCGGCCGGATTGCCGCCGCCTACCTGATCTCCCTGCGCATTCATGACGTAGACGCCCACTGGGAAGCCATAGAATCGCTGGATGGCAAGATCAGCGCCGATGTGCAGGCAGAGCTGTTTGCCGATGCCATTCGGCTGGTAACCCGCAGCACCAGCTGGCTGTTGAAGAACCGGCGGCAGGCGCTGGATCCGACGTCCTGCATTGAGCATTACCGGGCGCCACTGGCAGATGTACTGGCTTCGCAGGAGCGTCTCGGCTCGGTGATTCCTGCAAGTCGCTGGCAGGACAGCTATGCTGAATATTGTGAGCGCAAGGTTCCGCAGGACCTGTCGGCCTGGTGCGCGTCCGCAGAGAGCCGTTACTGGCTGATGGATATGATCGAGATTTCCCGTCAGCTGGGGCAGAGCCTGGAAGCCGTTGCCTGGGTGTATTTCAGGCTTGGTGAAAGCCTCAAGCTGACCTGGCTCGACAGGCAAATGCGGACCTTCCGGGCAAGCGGCCACTGGCAGGTGCTGGCGACCATCCATTACCGGGATGAGCTTGATCACCAGTTGAGGACACTCACGCTCAGCGTGTTTTTCGAGCCGGTAGCGGGTAGTGCAACCCCGGCGGAACGGCTGGAGGCATGGCGAAACGACAAGCAGGCGTTGCTCGGCCGGTGGGAGCGCATGCTGAGCGATATGCAGACCGCGACCGATGTGGATTGTGCCGTTTTCTCCGTGGCTCACGGCATGCTGAGAGAGCTGGCGGCAAAAACCGGATAGCCGAACATGACAGGCGGAGTACCTGAAAATTAATGTTTTCTGAGGGAAATATTAAAATTTAACCATCTAAAAAAGACGTAATGGTGTGCTCGCCTGGTTTTTATAGACAAATAGTCTTTGTTGATCTCGGTAGAATGCGGGGGAGACAAACAACTAAGAGGGTACAGCTATGAGACCGCAGCAATCAGAGACGCCGGAGCTTGTTGACAGCCGGCAGGCGATCCGTGACTACATTCTTGCTGATGAGCACAAGGTGATTCACGAGATGATTGCTGGCGCCCAGCTGTCCCAGGCTGAGCGGGACGCCATTTCAGCCCGCGCGGCGGGCCTGGTGCGTGATGTTCGCAAGAGCGCCAAGTCCACCATCATGGAAAAGTTCCTGGCGGAATACGGCCTGACCACCAAGGAAGGCGTTGCCCTGATGTGTCTGGCCGAGGCGTTGCTGCGCGTGCCGGACAACACCACCATTCACGAGCTGATCGAAGACAAGATTACCTCCGGCGCCTGGGGCAGCCATGTGGGCAAGGCGTCGTCCTCGCTCATCAACACAGCCACCGTTGCCCTGCTGATGACCAGCAACCTGCTGAAGGACTCCGAGCGCACCACCGTAGGCGATACCCTGCGCAAACTGCTCAAGCGTTTCGGCGAGCCGGTGATCCGTACTGTGGCCGGCCAGGCGATGAAAGAAATGGGACGCCAGTTCGTGCTGGGCCGTGATATCGACGAAGCCCAGGATGAAGCCAAGGAGTACATGGCCAGGGGCTATACCTACTCCTATGACATGCTGGGCGAGGCCGCTCGCACAGACGCCGATGCCCGGCGCTATTACGAATCCTATTCCAACGCCATCGACAGCATCGCCAAGGCGAGCAAGGGCGATGTCCGCAAGAACCCCGGCATTTCCGTCAAGCTGTCCGCCCTGCTGGCCCGTTACGAATACGGCAACAAGGAGCGGGTGATGAACGAGTTGCTGCCGCGGGCCCGCGACCTGGTCAAGAAGGCGGCTGCCGCCAACATGGGGTTCAATATCGACGCCGAGGAGCAGGATCGTCTTGACCTGTCCCTGGATGTGATTGAGTCGCTGGTGTCCGATCCCGAGCTGGCCCGTTGGGATGGCTTCGGCGTGGTGGTTCAGGCCTACGGCAAGCGCTCGTCGTTTGTGATTGACTGGCTGTATGGCCTGGCCGAGAAGTACGACCGCAAGTTCATGGTGCGCCTGGTCAAGGGGGCGTACTGGGATGCCGAAATCAAGCGCGCCCAGGTGATGGGCCTGAACGGCTTCCCGGTGTTTACCCGCAAGGCCTGCAGTGACGTCTCGTTCCTGTCCTGCGCCACCAAACTGCTGAACATGACCAAACGCATCTACCCGCAGTTTGCCACCCACAACGCCCACTCGGTTTCCGCCATTCTGGAAATGGCCAAGACCAAAGGCGTCGATAACTACGAATTCCAGCGCTTGCACGGCATGGGCGAGTCCCTGCACAGCGAGGTACTGAAAGTCAGCGGCGTGCCGTGCCGCATTTACGCGCCGGTGGGGCCGCACAAGGATCTGCTGGCGTACCTGGTGCGCCGTCTGCTGGAAAACGGGGCCAACAGTTCCTTTGTGAACCAGATTGTCGACAAGCGCATTACGCCGGAAGAGATCGCCAAGGATCCGATTGTCAGCGTCGAGGAAATGGGCAAAAACATTTCCAGCAAGGCAATCGTGCATCCGTTCAATATTTTTGGCGAGAACCGTCGCAACTCCAAGGGCTGGGACATCACTGATCCGGTGACCGTAGAGGCGATTGAAAAGGGCCGCGGGGCCTACAAGGACTACCGCTGGAAAGGCGGCCCGCTGATTGCCGGCGAGGTTGCCGGCACCGAGGTGCAGGTGGTGCGCAACCCGGCCGACCCGGATGATCTGGTGGGGCATGTCACCCAGGCCTCGGACGCCGATGTGGATGTCGCCATCGCGGCGGCTGCGGAAGGCTTCAAGAGCTGGTCACAGAAGTCCGTCGAAGAGCGTGCGGCCTGCGTTCGCAAGGTGGGCGACCTTTACGAGGAAAACGTCGACGAGCTGTTCGCCCTGACCACCCGCGAGGCGGGCAAGTCGCTGCTGGATGCCGTCGCCGAGGTCCGTGAGGCGGTGGACTTCTCCCAGTATTACGCCAATGAGGCGATCCGCTACAAGAACAGCGGCGACCCCCGCGGAGTGATCTGCTGCATCTCGCCCTGGAACTTCCCGCTGGCGATCTTTACCGGGCAGATTCTGGCGAACCTGGCGGCGGGCAACACCGTTGTTGCCAAGCCGGCCGAGCAGACGTCCTTGCTGGCCGTCCGGGCAGTGGAACTGATGTACCAGGCGGGTATTCCCAGAGATGCCATCCAGTTACTGCCAGGCACCGGCGCAACCGTGGGTGCGGCGCTGACCTCCGATTCCCGTGTAACCGGTGTGTGCTTCACGGGCTCTACCGCAACGGCCCAGCGCATCAACAAGGTAATGACCGAGAACATGGCGCCCGATGCCCCGCTGGTGGCGGAAACCGGCGGCCTGAACGCCATGATCGTGGATTCCACGGCGCTGCCGGAGCAGGTGGTGCGTGACGTACTGGCCTCTTCTTTCCAGAGTGCCGGTCAGCGTTGTTCGGCGCTGCGCATGCTGTACGTGCAGAAAGACATTGCCGACAACCTTCTGGAGATGCTGTATGGCGCCATGGAAGAGCTGGGCATTGGCGATCCCTGGCTGCTGTCCACCGATGTGGGCCCGGTAATCGACGAGAACGCTCGCAAGAAGATTGTCGATCACTGCGACAAGTTCGAGCGCAATGGCAAGCTCCTGAAGAAGCTTCCGATTCCCGATAAGGGGCTGTTTGTGTCTCCGGCGGTACTGAGCGTGAGCGGCATCGAGGAGATGGAAGAGGAAATCTTCGGGCCGGTGCTGCACGTTGCTACCTTTGACGCAAAGAACATCGACAAGGTGGTGGATTCGATCAATGCCAAGGGCTACGGCCTCACCTTCGGCCTGCACACCCGGGTAGACCGCCGGGTCGAGCGGATTACCAGCCGGATCAAGGTCGGTAACACCTATGTGAACCGGAACCAGATCGGCGCCATCGTCGGCTCCCAGCCGTTCGGCGGTGAGGGTCTGTCCGGCACAGGTCCCAAGGCCGGCGGCCCGCAATACGTCCGCCGGTTCCTGAAGGGCAAGACGGTTGAGCGTGAGGCGGATTCCGGCGCGAAGAAGGTGGATGCCAAGCAGTTGCAAAAGCTGATCGGCCAGTTGGACAAACTGACGGCACCGAAGCCGGACGCCCGTCTTGACGCGCTCAAGCCAATCTTCGGGGACGTTGCCGCACCGCTGGACGCCCATGTGGAAGCCCTGCCGGGGCCAACGGGCGAGACCAATCGCCTGTCCAATCACGCCCGTGGTGTGGTGCTGTGCCTGGGGCCGGATCGGGAAACCGCCCTGGAACAGGCCGGAACCGCGTTGTCCCAGGGTAACAAGGTAGTGGTGATTGCCCCGGGCGTGCAGGACACCATCGACAAAGCTGCCAAGGCGGGTCTGCCGATTGCCGGTGTTGAGGGGCTGCTGGAGCCGGAGGCTCTGGCAACCGTCAATGGCTTTGAGGCGGTGGTGAGCTGCGCCGGACAGACGCTGCTAAAGCAGTATCGTGAAGCGCTTGCCAAGCGTGACGGCGCATTGCTGCCGCTGATTACCGAGCATACCCTGGATCAGCGGTTCGTGATCGAACGCCATCTGTGTGTGGACACCACTGCAGCCGGCGGTAACGCCAGCCTGATTGCGGCTTCAGAGTAAGCCTCCGGGCCGCTAACCGGTCACCTTCGTTCCTGCCCGGCAAGCCCTGGCAGGCGCGGTGGTTACCGGGCGGCGTAGCGTTCGTGTAGAATGCCGACCCGCTCTACATAGGCTTTGGTTTCCGCGTAGGGCGGCACTCCCTGGTACCGGCTGACGGCTGCGGGCCCGGCGTTATAGGCCGCGGTGGCCAGCCGGATGTCGCCGTTGAACCGCTCCAGCATGTTCGCCAGATAATTCACCCCACCACGAATGTTCTCCGCCGCTTCCAGGGCGTTGTGGACACCGAGCTCCTCGGCGGTGCCCGGCATCAATTGCATCAGCCCCTGTGCGCCGACCGGCGACAGTGCTTTCTCGTTGAACGCGGATTCGGCATGAATGACCGCGCGCACCAGCGCCGGATCGACCCCGAATTCCCGGGCCGCGGTCTGTATTTCGGAACGGAACGGCTTGGTGAACAGCGGCGTTTTGCGCCAGTCGACGGTGGAATCCGGATCACAGGCGTAGCACTGGAAGCGGATGACATCGAACTCCGCTCCCGCCGGCTGAGCGCTGCTGTAGGCGACAACACCGTTTTCATCCTGGTAGCGATAGACCGTATCGTTGCCAGTGGAGGCCCTGGGCTGGTTCTTGCTCTTCACATTGGTGAATTCGACAGTGCCGTCCGGGTGCACAATACGCTGGATGCTGTCTGCCAGGGCCGGTGCGGACAGCCCGAGCAGAAAAGCAGCCAGTGACGGGATCAGTAGGGTTCTGCCGGTTATCATTATTCACTCGTGAAAGATGCGGTTATCTGCCGGTTCGCCCTGTACTTTCAGGCCGGCCCTGAGGAATTATACGGCCTTGCGGGCCGGAATAAAGCGCGGGCATTGTGGGAAAAATGTTACGTTCTGCGTATTGTCGGCCAGTTCTCATTCACCGGGAAACAATCGTGGATCACCAGAGCAGTTCCGGAAACCTTGTCCTTATCGGTATGCCCGGCAGCGGCAAGAGTACCGTCGGCGTACTCCTGGCCAAGCGGCTCGGGCTTGGCTTCATTGATACCGACCTGCTGATTCAGGAACAAGCCGGCCGCACCCTGCAGGACATTGTCGACCAGGACGGCTATGGGGCCCTGCGGCATCTCGAAGAGCAGGTGCTGCTGAAGCTGGACGTACGCCACAAGGTGATCAGTACAGGCGGCAGTGCGGTCTACAGCGCCCCGGCCATGGAATACCTTCGGTCCAGCGGCACCCTGGTGTTTCTGGATATCCCGCTGGAACTGGTGATCGAACGCATCGGTGATCACAGCATGCGGGGCATTTCCCGCCGGCCGGATCAGTCCCTGGCGGAACTGTTCGCGGAACGCTTTCAGCTCTACTCCTTCTGGGCCGACCTGACGGTGCCGGGTGCGGGCCGTAACCAGGAGCAGGTGTGCGATGCGGTCATGGCGGGCCTGGCACCGATTGTCCAGTAGCACGATGATGCTGTGGAAATGGGGGGCACAGTTACACTTCAGGTACCGGGTCTAATTCCAATGAATAAGAGCGCTACGACATTATCAATGCCTAACTTCCTGCCTTCGTTTGCCGAAGCAGCGAGAGGTCTGAATTGCTGTTAGATCCAAGGCAAAAGGCAAATGTCCTGCCAGCGAGTTATGTAACATTTTTTTACATAGCAACGGTTCTTTTTTAAACTACGCTGGTAGTGGTGGGTCCCGGTTGGCAAAGAAGGTCGCTGATACAACTCCATGATTGCAAGTGAATGTACTATCTGGAATTTGTAAGATTGATTTATTCACACGGGAGTCAAATGACTAGAGAAACTAGTAGTTATCTTCCTACCTTCGAAACCATATGGCACTCGCAGAAATGGCCACAGTTGTCAGCATTTGCTAGAACGGTTTGCAGGCTACTGGTTATTGTCAGCTTTTTAGCCCTCGGCACCTGGGTTGTGCACTTCACCGGCGGTACAGGCTACGCCTACCCCTATGTAATGCTGCTACCGGTATTGTTAACCGCCGTCTGGTTTGGATTAGCTGGAGCAGTCCTGAGCTCGATAACAGCAGGGCTCCTTCTGGGCCCATGGATGCCTCTGGATGTCTCAGCTGGCACTCACCAGTCAACGGCCAACTGGCTGGCTCGTATAGCCTTTTTCCTTCTTATCGGTGTTTTTTCGGCAGGGCTGTTCCAAAGCCTGAGACAGGCCAATCATCGCCGCCTTCTTGCACTTGAAATCGATCACAAAACCGGACTTTGGACTCAAGCTGCCCTCAGCCGTGATCTCGAACGGTTACTTCGAAAAGCGAATCAGAATGGGGCTCCCTCATCAGCGATACTATTGGTCCGGATGCAGGATCTGTGGGAAATTTTGCAGTCGATGGGCGCTGAGACGGCTGAGCAAGTCGTGAGAGACCTGGCCGAACGCATCAGCTACAACATCCGAGTTTCCCACCAGGTTTACCGATTCAGCAAATCGGAGCTGGCAATTCTATTTTCTGTTGTATCTCAGGAGGAAGTCCGCGCTCAAGAAGAAGTGGGCTTCATTTTTGACGTGGCTCAGAGAGTTGGTGAAGAAGAAACAATTGTAAAAGGCATTTCACTGCGTGTTCAGATTGTTGCCGGAAGCTACCTTATTCGAGAAAGCGATCAGAATCCCGAGATTGTTATCAACCGCGCGCGAACCGGCTTGTCGGTAGCGATGGAGAATAATGTTTCCTACCGACGTTACGATCCGATGTTTGACCAGAAAACTGCTGAGCGGGTACAGCTTATAGCGCGTGTCCGAGATGGCTTGGCCAATCAGGAATTTCAGCTATTCCACCAGCCCAAAATATGTCTGCGGACCGGCCAACACGTTGGTTCAGAAGCTTTGCTGCGCTGGTTCAATCATGAAAATAAAATGGTTATGCCCGGGCTGTTCATGCCAAAGGTGGAAAGTACGACATTGATAGACCCTGTGACGCGATTCGTGATCGCGAGAGCATGCATAAACATCAAGTCGCAGAATCTTATGCCAGTCAGCGTTAACTTCGCGATTAACAACTTGATGAACCCCTCGCTAATTAATGATCTGGGGAGGTTGGTTTCTTCATACGGAGTAAGTCCCGAATCATTAGAAATTGAAATTACAGAAGGCGCACTGATTCAGGACCCGGAGCAAGCACGAGAGGCCGTTGGCAATCTGCGCGATCAAGGCTTTAAGGTCAGTCTGGACGACTTCGGCACAGGCTATTCTTCATTTCAGTACCTGACCAACCTGCCGCTGTCCGGATTGAAAATCGACCGGGCTTTTGTCAACAACCTGGAAGTCAGCGCAGAAGCCCGAACGATCATGGAATCCATGATATCGATGGCCAAGGCATTAAAGCTCGAGGTGACCGTAGAGGGCATTGAGACAGCGCAGCAAATGAAGATAGTCGCCGATCTGGGAGCGGACCTGGCTCAGGGCTTTCACTACTCGAGGCCTCTTGCCTTGTCTGAGTATCAGCAATGGGCAAACGACCGGTTATCCTCCCATTTTTAGTGGGAGGATAACCCCTGCAATCATCGGCATCGGCATGGAGCTGGCGCGCGCCCTGCTCAGTGTTCCGAAGCAATCTCCCGAAACGCCCTGACCAGCGCGTCCGGTTCCTGGGCGCCGGAGATCAGGTACTGTTCATTCACAATATACGCAGGCACCGCGGAAACGCCGGCCTGCTGGTACCTGGCCTCGTCTTCGCGCACCACATCGGCGTAGCGGTCTGAGTCCTGGATCGCACCAGGGACAGGCAATGTCGGAGACGATGTTCACGGTTGTCATGGTAGCTCCCGGTTGATTCATCGGATTTCAGGTTACGGGAGAGGCGTTCCGGTTTTCAGTGGATTGACCGGATCTCACCCGGTGTCAGCGCGCGGTAGGCGCCCGGAGGCAGGTTGCTGTCCAGCTCAATGCCGCCCATGCTTTCCCGGTGCAGCGAGGTAACACGGTTGCCGACGGCATGGAACATGCGCTTCACCTGATGGTAGCGGCCTTCGTAGATGGTTACCCGCGCTTCACGGGGCGCCAGGATGTCCAGTTGCGCCGGTGAGGTGGTCAGTTGCTCGAATGCAAACCAGATGCCTTCGATAAAGCGCGCCTGTGTCTCCGGTGCGATCGGGTGCTCGGTGGTTACCCGATAGACTTTCGGGATTTTTATCCGGGGCTCGGTCAGTTGCCTCGACCAGGCGCCGTCATTGGTGAGAATCAGCAACCCGGTGCTGGCGCGGTCGAGCCGGCCGGCGATGTGCAGGTCCGG
The DNA here is from genome assembly GCF_001045555.1 of Marinobacter subterrani. Classification (NCBI taxonomy): domain Bacteria; kingdom Pseudomonadati; phylum Pseudomonadota; class Gammaproteobacteria; order Pseudomonadales; family Marinobacteraceae; genus Marinobacter; species Marinobacter subterrani. The sequence continues at coordinate 2,156,657 of NZ_LFBU01000001.1, read as the reverse complement.
ATGCAATTCCGGGGCGATCAGTTCCATGACCGTTGTGTGGGTCGCATCAAGGGTTGCACTCAGGTAGCCCGCCGGTTTATGGAGCATGAGGTAATGGCAGGGTTCGCCAGCCTGCAGGGTCTGTCCGTTAAGGGTAACGCTCGAAAACCGGTTAACCTCGGCAGCCGGTTCCCGGCAGGTGACATCATTCACCGCCACCCGGCCAGAGGCAATCAGCCAGTTGGCCTGCTTGCGGCTGATATCATTCCGGTTGCTGATAATTCGGGAAAGCTTCATGGTGTGAATCGGCTATGCTGAATGTAAACCCCGACCATAATACGAGGAAATGCCATGCCATTCTCTGTTGATCACCTTGCGGAACTCAATCTCCTGGGCCAGTTCCCGTCCACCTCGACTCAGGAAGGGCTTAAGGTGCACGCCCATTCGGCGGCGCCGGAAACCGTAACGGCCGCGGAGAACCTGTATGCCAAAGGGTTGATCAGCCAGAGGGACGGTGGCTACCTGACGTCGCTCGGGGCGGAGGCGGTGGAGCTGACCCAGAAGCTCCAGGCGATTCTCAGCAACCCCTGAAACAGGCGGGTGTCTGCCCGATCCTTTGAGCCCCGGTGCGTTCCCGCGTTAGGGTGGAAGCATGGGTAACTGGAAAACATCACCTCTGCTGTGGATGGGTGGCAGCATCGCCGGCGTCGGGCTGATCGTTGGCCTGCTCTATGCGCTTGGGGTTCACCAACAGGTCCTGGATCTGTTGCGTTGGTTCGATAGCCAGGGGCTCTGGGCGGCGGTTCTGTTCATCGGCATCATGGTGCTTGCCGTGGTGCTTCTGCTCCCGGGCGTACTGCTGACTACGGGCGCCGGGTTCGTGTTCGGGGTACTGGAGGGCACTACCTATGTGGTGGTCGGAACCACCATCGGCGCTGCGTTGGCGTTCCTGATTGCCCGGTACTTTCTCGGTGAACACGCCCACGTGTATATCCGCAAACGGGCCCGGCTCGCCGTGGTGAACAACGAGATGGCGCCCCATGGCTGGAAAATTGTGCTGCTGACGCGGCTGATTCCCTTCTTCCCGGGCAAGCTGTCCAACTTTCTGTTCGGGCTCACGAATTTTTCTTTTGGCGGTTTTGTTGCGGGTACGTTCCTCGGCGTTATTCCGTTCTCGCTTCACAACGTCTACCTGGGCTCGCTCGCCGCAGACCTGTCGACCATGGGTGCGCGGGAGTCTGGCCGAACGCCGCTGGAATGGGCGATTTACGGTGCCGGATTCGTGGGCAGTGTCATCGCGGTGGTGTTTCTCAATCGCCTCGCCCGCCGGGCACTGGCCCGGTATAGGGTTGAGACCGAGCCAACGGAAAAGGAGCCGCGTGAATGAGCTGGATGAAGTGGTTGCCATGGCGCTATCTGGTCAAACGCATGGCCCATCGCCACGGCTTTCTCGATCCGATTGCGCTGCTGGGGAAACTGCACAGCTTTGCCCAGCCATCAGAGGTTGGCGAGCCGATTGAACTGCTCCGGGCCGGGGTGGTGTTCCATGCCCGGGGGCTGATCAACAGCCGGGTAATCCAGCACAACCTCGACTGGGTCTGGCCCTACTGGATTGAGCGGCAGTTTGACCCGGAGGATGTAGCGTTCATACCCCGGGCGTTTTCCATTACCCATATCAACCTGAGTAACCGTAACTGGACCGCCATCGGGCAGCCGGACGTGGCCGAATTGCCGGTTGTTGATCCCCGGGGGCTGCTGACACCATTCCTTGACAGCTGGTCGCTGGATGCCTGGGTGCTGGCTGACGACGGTCGCTGCCTTCTGCCTTCGCGCAGCAAGACCGCCCGACAACACCAGGAGCTTGCCGGTGGCCCGTGCATCGTGACCGATTCCGAACTCGATGGCCTGACGCTCACCACTCGTTCCCGGGTGGTGGTGGAAAACGGCCGGCCGGTGTGTGAACTGGCGGTGACGGCCCGTTCAGACATATCCGGCAATCTGGTACTCGCCCTGCGCCCCGCCAACCCGGAGGGCATCAGTTTTATCCATCGGGTCAGGCTGTCTGAGCAGCGCAATGCCTGGACCATTGACGGAAAGCAGACCGTGTTCTTCAGCCGCCCCGCCACCCGGCATCATGTTTCGGACTACCGGCAGGGCGATGTCCGGATTCATCTCCTGGACAAGGAGGACCAGAGCCAGGGGCTGTGCAACGTGGGTATGGTAACAGCGGCGGCGCTGTTTCCGTTACGGGCCGGAGAAACCTCCGAGCTCACGGTGACCGTTCCGCTGGCAGACGACACCGCGCTGGCGGTTCGCGCCGACGGCTGGCCATCCGCCCTGAAGGGCCATGCCCGGCTGGAGTGCCCGGATGAGTCCTGGCAATTTCTCTACGATGCGGCCCTGCACTCCCTGGTGCTGCATTCCCCGGAAGACGTCTACCCGGGGCCCTATACCTACAAGCGGTTCTGGTTCCGCGACGCCGCGTTCATTATTCATGCCCTGCTCTGTGCCGGCCTGACCGACCGGGCCGAACGGGCGCTGTCCCAGTTCCCCGACCGGCAGCTGCAAAACGGCTATTTCCGCTCCCAGGAAGGGGAGTGGGATGCCAATGGCGAGGTGCTCTGGATTCTACGGCGCTTCCACGAACTGACCGGCCGGCCCCTGCACCTGGAGTGGCGGGAGCCGGTGCGCAAGGGCGCGCGCTGGATCGAGCACAAGCGCCTGAGTGATACCCTCGACAAGCCTCATGCCGGCCTGTTGCCCGCGGGCTTCAGTGCCGAACACCTCGGGCCTAACGACTATTACTACTGGGACGATTTCTGGGGAATCGCCGGCCTGAAAGCCGCCGAGACGCTGCTCAGGCCGGTTGACCGGGAAGCCAGCGAGCATTTCGGTGCCAGTGCCCGGGAGTTCACCCAGACCGTTGACCGCAGCCTGGCAACCTGTGAACAGCGCCTGAAGCGGCCAGGCATGCCGGCTTCTCCCTATCGGCGTCTGGATGCCGGTGCCATCGGTTCACTGGCGATGGGCTATCCCACCCAGTTGTGCCGACCGGACGATCCACGGCTGCTGGACTGTGCCGAATTCCTGCTGGAAAAGTGCTTCGTGAAAGGCGCGTTTTACCAGGACATGATCCACTCCGGCCTGAACGCCTACCTGACCCTGCATGTCGCCCAGGTGCTCCTGCGGGCCGGTGACCCCCGCTTCCTTGGCCTTATGGACGCGGTGGCCAGGCTGGCATCGCCCACCGGGCAGTGGCCAGAGGCTATTCACCCCGGTACCGGGGGCGGCTGCATGGGCGACGGGCACCATGTCTGGGCCTCGGCCGAGTGGGTGCTGATGGTGCGTAACTGCTTTGTGCGGGAGGAGGGCGACCGCCTGATTCTCTGTGCGGGCATTCCCCCGCGCTGGCTGGAGCAGGATAAACCGATCCGCTTCGGCCCGGCGCCGACCAGTTTCGGAACCCTATCGATAACCATCGAGCCCAGGCCCGGTGGGGTGCCGGAAGTCACCTGGGACGGGCGTTGGCACCTGGATGAGCCCCCTATCGAAGTCCGTCTCCCCGGCATCGGCCGCTGACCAACTGTACTGGTCGTGAAACCGGTTTTCTGTATCTGTTTTGTTTGCCTGCTAACTTATAAAGTAAGCTGACTGACAGATACATCGACCCCGGTTGAGTTCCATGCCCTCACTGTTCTACTCGTTTTTTGTGCCAGCACTGTTCGTCTGGCTGTGGAGTACCGGTTTCATCGGCGCCAAATACGGTCTGCCGTTTGCTGAGCCGTTTACGCTGCTGCTGATCCGCATGCTGCTGACCCTGGTATTGCTGGCCGGGCTGGCCTGGATCATGAAAACCCGCTGGCCGGGCTGGCGGGCTGCCGGCCATCTTGCGGTTACCGGGATGCTGGTGCATGGCTGTTACCTCGGCGGCGTGTACTACGCGATCCAGGATGGCATGGCGTCCGGTATCGTTTCCCTGATCGTGGGCCTGCAGCCCCTGGTGACGGCAGCGGCGGCTGTGGTGATCCTCAAGGAGGCGGTCAGCGCCCGGCAGTGGCTCGGGCTTGTCCTGGGCCTGGTGGGCGTGGCTCTGGTGCTTGTCGAAAAGTTCGGAATCAACAGCCAGGCCCCGGGCTTCTCGCCCTGGAGCCTGCTCTGGGCAGCGTTCGCCCTTGCCGGCATATCCATGGGCACCGTCTACCAGAAGCGCCATGGCACCGGCGCGGATCTGGTGGCGGGCACGCTGATTCAATTTGCGGCAGCCGCCGCCCTGTTTGCACTCGGAGCCTTCGCCCTGGAAACCCGGGAGGTGGAGTGGAGCCTGCAACTCAAGCTGTCCATGGCCTGGCTGGTGATCGGGTTATCCATCGGCGCTGTCCTGCTGTTGATGTGGTTAATCCGCCGGGGTGCGGCATCACAGGTCGCCAGCCTGTTTTACCTGGTGCCGCCGGTCACTGCGCTTGAGGCCTGGCTGTTGTTTGAGGAGCGTCTTGGCGGGCTCGCCATGACCGGCGGGCTGATTGCGATTGTCGGTGTGGCTCTGGTGGTTACCCAGAAAAAACCGGCTTGACAAGGATCCCCAGGAGTCGAGAACACATGACGGAAGTGACCAAAGGCGTCTGGTATGGCCTGAGCGCCTACACCATCTGGGGCTGTTTCCCCCTGTTCTTTGCCCTGTTCGAAGGGGTGCCGGCGTATGAGGTCCTGATTCACCGGATTATCTGGTCCTGTGTTTTCCTGGCCCTGGTCATCAGCGGCTTGCGGCGCTGGCAGGCGGTCAGGGCGGCCCTTGGCAATCCAGCCCAGCTCTGGCGGGTACTGGCCTGCGCGGTGCTTATTGCCATCAACTGGGGAGTCTACATTTATGCGGTGGAAACCCGCCATGTGCTGCAGGCCAGTCTCGGCTATTTCCTGACCCCGCTGGTCAACGTTGCCCTGGGCATGCTGGTGCTCCGTGAGCGCATGGGACCCTGGCAGATGGCGGCGGTGATTCTTGCCGGTATTGGCATCCTGATCCAGTTGGTCCTCCTGGGTGAGCTGCCCTGGATTTCGCTGGTGCTGGCCTGCAGCTTCGGCACCTACGGGCTGGTTCGCAAGCAGGTGGTTCTGGATGGCCTGTCCGGCCTGTTCGTGGAAACCATGCTGCTGTTGCCGCTGGGTCTTCTGACCTTCGGCTGGCTGGTGGGTGAGGGCATCTCCCACTTCGGCGACAGTGCCTATATTGGCGCCCTGCTGATGGCCAGCGGCATGGTTACGGCCATACCCCTGCTGCTGTTTGCCGGCGCGGCCCGTCGTCTGAGACTGGCGACCATCGGCTTCCTGATGTATATCAACCCGACGTTACAGTTCCTGATTGCCCTGCTGGTCTTCGGAGAACCCCTGAGCGAAGTCCAGTTGGCCAGCTTCCTGGTGATCTGGATTGCCCTCGGCCTGTATAGCTGGTCGTCCTGGCACTACCGGCTCCGGGTACCGGCCGGCCAGAACTGAGGTTGGCTTTCAGGACAGCGTGGCCAGCAGATTGTTGATCGCCCGGGCAAAGGCGACCGGCGAATCTTCCTGCAGGAAATGCCCGCCTTTCAGGGTTACATGGGGCTGGTCTCTGGCGCCCGGAATCCGCTTTTGCATGTAGGCATCACCCCCGCGAGTTATCGGGTCGCCATTGCTGAAGGTTGTGAGAAACGGTTTTTCCCAACGCTCCAAAACCTTCCAGGCATTCCGGTTGGCCTCGCTCGCCGGGTCGTCGGGATGCATCGGCACCAAACGTGGGAAGGCGCGGGCGCCGGCCTTGTATTTCTTGCCCGGAAAGGGCGCGTCATAGGCTCGCAGCTCATCCGGACCGAGTTTGCGGAAGGATCCGGTATTGATAATCCGGGCAATCGGGAACCAGGGACTGTGCAGCGCAAAGTTCTTCCAGACCTTGAACGCCGGCGGCGCTTTCTGGTCTCCGGTGGGCAGCATTCCGTTGCCGACCACGATGGCCCGGAAACGGTCCGGGTTTTCCGCCGCGAGCCGCAGGCCGAGAAGCGATCCCCAGTCCTGGCAGACCAGGGTGATATTGTTCAACTCCAGTTTATCAATGAATGCCTGCATCCAGTCCATATGCTGTTGGTAGGAGTAGGCGTCCATGGTGGTTGGTTTGTCGGATTTGCCGAAACCGATCAGGTCTGGCGCAATAACCCTATGGCCGGCCGCTGCACACACGGGAATCATATGGCGGTAGAGGTAGGACCAGGACGGTTCTCCGTGCATCATGAGAACCGGGTTGGCGTCCGTCGGGCCCTCATCCACAAAGTGCATGCGCAGGCCGCCCAGCTCCACGTAGTGCGGTTCAAAGGGATAATCCAGCAGGCGTTCAAATCGGTCTTCCGGTGTCCTGACAAAATCCATGGTACTTGCCTTTTTCTTCGCTATTGTGAGGGAATGGCTATGGCAACGTACCCCGAATCTCATGTCAAGGGAGAGACAAGCGCAATGACCTACTGGCTGGTGTGCAACCCCAAAGCGGGTGATGGCGAGCGAGACCGGGAGTTCTGGCTGGCGCATCTGGCCGACGCTGGCATCCGAAACCCTGAATGCTGTGATTTTGAAGAAACAGGTTGGGAAGCGCAGATTCGGGAGCAGGATACGGTGATCATCGCCGGCGGTGACGGGTCGGTGAATATGGCCGCCCGCCTGTGCCGGGAAAAAGGCGCCACCCTGGCCATTCTGCCGTCCGGCACCGCCAACGATTTCGCCCGGAATCTTGACCTTCCGTCCCGGCCGGAGGACCTGTGTGAACTGATCGCCAGCGGCACCACGCAAACGGTGGACGTGGCGGACTATGGTGAGGGTATCTTCCTCAACGTGGCCCACGTGGGTTTTGGCACCCTGCCTGCCCGGGAGTCCGGAGGCGCCGGGAAGAAGTTTTTCGGGCGATTCACTTACGGTCTGGAATTGCTGCGCAGGCTGGATGCCAAACGCGGCTTCCGTGCGACGATCCGCTGCGAAAAGGGCGTGGTCTCCGGGCGATGGCTGACTATTGCCGTAGCCAGCGGAGCTTTTTTTGGCGGCGGCAATGAAATTCCGGAGGCCTCCGCCAACGACGGCCAACTGGATGTCATCGCAGTGCGGCCCCGGCCGGTTTTTCAGCTCCTGTTTACCTTCCTGATGGTTCGGCTCAGTAAGCGGGCGCCCAGCCGCACCAGCACCATCATCCACATGAAAGGTCAGCATTGCTCGGTGCAGACGACAAAGCCGAAAACCGTGACGGCGGATGGCGATGTGGTCACCAAAACGCCACTGGACGTGACCTGTTCCAGAGGAAGCCTGAGGGTGATCGGGCCTACCGTGGTCAGCACGGGGGATGCGGGTGAGGCGGCCGCCGGGATTCCGGATACGTTTTGTCACTGACTTTTTTTGCCGAAAGGTTAATCATGGCCTTTACTGGCAAAAGCAACCACAATGGCTGTCATTTTGTGCCAGAGTGTCGCTTTTGCAACCATGTTGTTGGCCATGGTATCGGTTAACTGATTCCAGGCGCTTGATCTTTACTTCACCTGAATCTCCGAAAGGACAAAAGAATGCCCACTGAACCTGCCGCTCTCTCCTCAATGATCATGAAAGCCGTTAAGTCCGGTGCCTTGATTCTGGCCCTGGCAACGCTTGGCCAGACGGCCTTTGCCGCAGAACGCCTTTATATTTTTACCGAAAACTACCCCCCATATAATGCCTCTGAATCCGGAAAGAATTTCGCCCACAATGAAGACGACATCACCGGCATCTGTACCGATATGGTCAAGGCCATGCTGGCGCGGGTGGATTATGACTATGTAATGAAGATGCGGGCCTGGAGCTACGCCTACAACTGGGTTCAGGGTCGAGAGAATCATGGACTATTCTGCACGGCCCGCACCGAGGAACGGGAAGATCTGTTTCAGTGGGTGGGCCCGCTGGCATCGATCAAATGGACCCTGTTCGCCGCTCCTGACTCTGACATCAAACTGGATTCTCTGGAGGATGCCAAGGGTTTGAAAATTGCCGGCTACAAGGGCGATGTCATGTCCGAGTACCTGGTTAGCCAGGGCTTCAACGTTGTTATGGATGTATCGGGTGATGTGAATCCCCGTCGCCTGACGCTGGGGCAGGCAGATCTGTGGGTGACTGACGGCCTGGTAGGGCCACTGGTGGCAAAGGAAGAGCATGGCATTACCGGCCTGAAACCGGTGCTGGTATTCCGGGAAACGCCAATGTACCTCGCCTTCAGCACCAACACGGACCCCGCTATTGTGGCAGACCTCCAGAAGGCGCTGGATGAGGCCCGAAAGGCCGGCGACATCGAAAAGATCGTGGCCAGCTACGAGTAAAAGGGTCGCCGAGACAAATACATAAGCGTTATCGACTATGCCACAAGGCCTTGAATGATCAGGAAATGACCTACATTCTCCAGTAGAGCGTTGCACAAAAAGGCAGGTGTTTTCAGCCTGCTCGCGCATCGACTGAACTGGAGAACCGACTATGGAAGATCCGAAAACGGTAGTGAAGCACGAACCACGCAAAAGCCTGATCATTCTGTTTGCGGCAGCCATCTACAGCATCATCATTGGTATCGTGGTGCTGATCGGGCTCGGAAGTGGGGATACCGACATGGCCGAGGGCGCCGGCTGGATCCTGGTAGCCTGTGGTGTTATCAGTCTGGTCTACTACGTTCTGGCCCGTAAGCAGACCCGCCCCCTGAAATAGCTTCCGGGCAAGCCTCAGAACCAGAGCCCGATCTGCGGATCGGGCTCTTTGCGTTCTATCGCCACGCCACGGGCTTCGAGAAGTTCGACGAGAATCGCAGTGTCGTCAATGTTGAGGAATTGTCCCAGTGGTACGCAGGTATCCCGATGGGTGAGCGCAAGCTTGGCCGGCGCAAAGGGGTGCGGTGGCGCATTCAGCCGGAGCCGGGCATAGGGTCTCGGCAGGGTCCACTCCGAGTGCTTCCGTCTCATGCCCTTCTCGATGTGAATGTCGGTCTCGTCAATGGTAAGCACTTCCCGACGCTGGCATTGCCGGGATGTCAGGTAGATGCCCGACGCCAGGGCAATCAGTTCCAGGCCGGCAAACGGCATGATCACCCAGGCCCCGGCGAGACTGAAACCCGTGGCAATGCCGGCAGAAATGGCAAACAGGCCAAGCCAGATCCGGAGGTTGCCGCGCCAGCTCATGGAATGGTTCGGGGTAAGCAGTAACCGGAGGCCGTCCGGGCAGGGTAAGTGCTCCACCATGGGCAGTGCCTCACTTCTTCTTTGGCCGCTGTTATTGATGATAGTCAATTTTACGCTGACTGCCTGGCAATCAGATCTGGCAGTTGGCTGGCTTTACCTGGCTGAACAGCTCATTGGCGGTGCTCATCCGACTTCTGAGTGACTCAATCCGGCTGTCGTGGTTGGGATGGGTGGAGAGAAACTCCATAGGCTGCGCACCTGACGCCTGCGCCATGTTCTGCCATAACCGGACACTCTGCTCTGGCGCAAATCCGGCCCGGGCCATGATCTTCAGGCCCATCAGGTCCGCTTCTTCCTCGTGGGCACGGCTGAAGGGCAGGGTAATGCCCAACTGAGCGCCAATACCCAGGGCCTGCTGGATCTGGTCTTCCGCGATTTCACCTTCTGTGAACAGGCCCACCAGCATCATGCCTGCTTCCAGGCCCAGTTGCTGGGTCAGCCGCTCGTTGCCGTGGCTTGCCAGTACGTGGGCGATTTCATGGCCGATGACAGCGGCCAGTTGCGCCTCGTTTTCAGCCACCCGAAGCAGTCCGGAGTGCACCCCGATTTTACCCCCCGGCAGGGCGAAGGCATTGGGCGTGGCGTTGTCGAACACGGCAACTTCCCAGGACTCCGGCATGGGGGCACTGGGGTACTGCGCTTCGGCGGCAGCCAGCAGTTCCCGGGTAATGCATTGTACCCTGCGGATGATATCCGGCCGGGTAATCACCGGGTTCTGTTGCTTCATCTGCACGAAGCCGTCCTGGCCCATATCGGCCATGACGGCATCAGGCACCAGGGCCAGCCGGTTTCGGCCGGTGGGTGACTCCTGGCAGCCGGTGAGCAGGGTGAGGGCCAGGAGACCGAGGATCAGTGACTTCAAGCGAGACTCCGGTATCTTCACGATTAGTGTGTGTTGGCACAGTATCGTCGTTCCGGCCGCCCGACACTACCGTAGGTGACTTCCGCCGACAGTTCGCCGGCGCCCACCAGATATTCCAGGTAACGGCGGGCGGTGGTGCGCGAGGCTCCGATGGCGCCGCCTACTTCCTCGGCACTGCGGTGGCTGCCGTCGGCCATCACTTCCCGGATCTTGTCCAGGGTCAGGCCATCAATGCCCTTGGGCAGGCGTGAGTCTGACCTTCGGCTGTCGTCCCCTGTATTTCTGGGGAGCAGGGCATCCACTTCCTTCTGGGCCACCTGCTGCAGGCCGGAGAGCCGCTCCAGGTGCTCCCGGTAGCGGGTCACGGCTTCCTGCAGGCGCTCGAAGACCAACGGCTTGAGGATGTAGTCGAACACACCGCCACGCAGAGCGCTGCGCAGGGTTTCGACTTCCTTGGCGGCGGTGATCAGGATGACATCACTGCCGCTGTCGGTGGCGCGCAGTTCCCGTAACAGCTCCAGGCCATTGCCGTCCGGAAAGTACACATCCAGCAGGATCAGGTCCGGTGCCAGCACATCAATCTGGTCCCTGGCATCGGCCAGGGTATGGGCGATGCCGCAGAGTTCGACCTGTTCCAGGCGCTCCACGAATCGCCGCTGAATCTCCGCAATTTTGCGGTCATCTTCGATGATCAGGAGTCGAATGGGAATCAACTGGGCGTCCTCGCTTCCGGCGTTTTGGGTAAGTATAGAGTAAAGCGGCTGCCGCCTGCGGACAGGTTTTCAACGGTGACCGAGCCCCCCCAGCGATTGAGGAACAGCCGGACGAGGTATAACCCGATACCGTGTTCATTGCCCTCCTTGCTGCTGAAGCCCTTCTCGAAGATTTTGTGCTGGGCTGCCTCGGGAATGCCGGGGCCCTGGTCTTCCACCTCGAAGATCAGTTCCTGCCCGAGATCGGTCATCGAGAGTTGCACCCGCCCCCCTTCGCCGGTGTGGGACCGGCTTGCTTCCAGCGCGTTGTCAATCAGGTTGCCAAGCGCACTGACCAGCTGGTCCCGGGGCAGCCGTTCGGGAATGTCGGCCATCTGGCTGTCAGGGTCGATGTCCAGGTGCAGGCCCATCTCTCGGGCCCGGTTGTATTTGCCCAGCAGGCATCCTGCAACCACCGGATCTGGCACGGCGTCCAGCAACAGGTGAATCAGTGCCTGGTGGTCGCTTACTTCGCTGCCAATCAGTGCCAGTGCTTCATCAGTGGCGCCAATCTGGATCAGGCCGGCAATGGTGTGCAGTTTGTTGGAGTACTCATGGGTCTGGCTGCGCAGGGTGTCCGCGTATTGCTGGATGCGGGTGAGCTGGCGGCTGACCTGGTCGACCTCATCCCGCAGCCGGAAGCTGGCCACGACGCCGATGATGTCGCTGCCTTCACGAACCGGGAGCCGGTTCACGATCATCTGCCGGCCCCGCAGCCACACCTCCCGGTCGAAATCCGGAGTGCCGGATGTCAGCACCGACAGCAGGTCACTTTCCGGCAGAACAGAGAGGATGGGTTGCCCGGCCAGGGGCGTTTCCGGGTCCAGCCCCAGGGTGTCCAGGGCGGTCCGGTTGACCGTGGTGATCAGCCCCTCGCGGTTAATGGCAATAATGCCCTCGCGCACCGACTGCAAGGTAGCGTCCCGCTCCTGGAACAGCCGGGCGATTTCTTCCGGCTCGAGGCCAAAAATGGCGCGCTTGAACCGGCCGGCAATCACGATGGCGGCGACGATGCTGATCATCAGCATTACGCTGATCACACCGTAGAGTACAAAATTGTAGCGTTCGATGGTCGCTTCAACCTGGGCCAGGCTGTAGCCCACCGACACGATGCCGATGATCTCGCCGGTGGCTGGCACCACCACTGGCGCCTTGCCTCGCATGGACTCACCCAGGCTGCCCAGGGCCCTGGCGACATACGCCTGGCCGTGGACCAGAGCCTTGCGGCCATAATCGCCGTCGTCGTCGGCCATGGAGTGACCCAGCCGGGCCGGGTCGGGGTGTGCGAGGCGGATGGCATTGTGATCACCGATCACGATGAACAGCGCCTCATTGGTTTCCGCCAGCCGGGCGGCCAGTTTGTTCAGGCCGGCCACATCGCGGCTCTGGATGCCGGAAATGACAGCCGGTGTGGCGGCCACCGTCTTGGCCACCATCAGGGCCCGCTGGCCGATCTCGTCGTACAGGGATTCACTCAGGTAGTAACCGGCAAACACGCCAATGAGGATCGTCTGCAAAGTTCCGACGAGCCCGAGGGTGAGAATCATCCGGGTTTTAAGCTTGGTCTTTCTGAGCACGGCACGGACTGCTGGTGTTGTTGTCGTTTGCTGCACAGGGTAAAGCACACCGGCAATGATTGCCCGTGAACTTTATGCACAAAACGGTCATTAGGTTCTTTAAAGGCGATACGCCCACAAACTTCAAGATTACGCCCGCCTGCTTTTAATCTGGTTGCGAGTCGCCCCATCGGCCTTGCCAACAGGCCTGCCTCGGGAGCGAACACAACAACAAGCATGAGGTAACACAATGTTGATCAAACGTACCCTGTCTTTTGTGGCGGCGGCCGCCGTCAGTATGTCTGCCCTGGCCTGGGAGCCAACCGGGAAAGTTGAATGTATCGCACCGTCTGATCCTGGCGGCGGCTGGGACTTTACCTGCCGGAGCGCGGGCAATGTGATGCAGGAGCTTGGCCTGGTTGATGGTAGCGTGCAAACCGTCAATATGGCCGGCGCCGGCGGCGGTGTTGCCTACGCCCACACCGTGAGCAAACGGGCCGAAGAGAATGAATTGCTGGTTGCGGCCTCCACCGCCACCACCACCCGCCTGGCCCAGAAACAGTTCCCGGGCATGAACGCCGATATGGTGACCTGGGTGGGCGCGCTGGGTGCCGATTATGGCGTCATCGCCGTAGGCAAGGATTCTGAATACAAGAACCTCAAAGACCTGATGGCGGCCGTCAGTGCCGACCCCCGGTCGGTCAAGTTTGCCGGTGGCAGTGCCCGGGGTGGCTGGGATCACCTGAAGGTGCTGATTACCGCCAAAGCCGCTGGCGTAGATGATCTGCCGCGCATTCCCTATCTGTCCTACAACAACGGTGGCGAGGCCATGACCCAGGTGGTCGGCGGCCAGGTCGATGCCTTTACCGGGGATATTTCGGAAGCCACCGGCTTCATGGAGTCCGGCGACTTGCGAGTGCTGGCTGTTCTCGCCGAAGAGCGCCTGCCCGGCAAGTTCAGTGATATTCCGACAGCCCAGGAGCAGGGTATCGATTCCGTTGGTCCGAACTGGCGCGGCTTCTACATGCCCAAGGGCGCTGATGAGGCGGCCAAGGAGTACTGGGTCAATGCCATCGACACCCTGTACGCCAGCGAAGAGTGGAAGAAGGTCATGAAAAGCAATGGCCTGATTCCATTCCATCCGCCTGCGGACAAGTTTGGCGAGTTTGTCCACAAGCAGGTTCAGGAAATTGAGCAACTGTCCCGTGATATCGGATTGCTGAAATGACAGGTGCTGGTGATCGAATCCTCGGCCTGGGCCTTTTGGTCCTCGCCGTGGCCTATGGCTGGGCCGCCCAACAGTGGCCCGAGCCGTTCGGCGGTGCCGAAGGGGTTGGCCCGGAAACCTTCCCGACCATCCTTTCGGTAGTGCTGGTGGCGGGCAGCCTGTACTTGATGATCAAGCCGGATCCGGACGCGCACTGGCCGGTGGGCAAATCCCTCCTGGAGCTGATGATTTCGCTGGTGGTACTGGTGGTGTACACCCTGCTGCTGGAGCCCCTGGGATTCGTGATTTCCACCACCCTGGCGGTGGGTACCCTCAGCTGGCGCATGGGTGGTTCGCCGCTGCGGGCCTTTCTGACCGGTCTGATCAGTGCCGTTGTGGTGTTCCTGCTGTTTAATTACGGCCTGGATCTGAGTCTGCCCGGCGGCCTGCTGGAGGTGAACTGATGGAAACCCTTGGCTTTCTGATGGATGGGTTTGCCGTTGCGCTGACCCCCTACAACCTGATGTACGCGCTGTTCGGCGCCTTTGTGGGCACCCTGATTGGCTGTTTGCCGGGCCTGGGCCCGGCCAACGGTGTTGCCATCATGATTCCGCTGGCATTCACCCTGGGTTTACCGCCGGAAACCGCGATGATCCTGCTGACCTCGGTGTATGCCGGTGCCATGTACGGCGGGCGGATTTCCTCGATCCTGTTGAACATCCCGGGTGATGAGCCGGCCATGATGACCTGCCTGGATGGCTATCCGATGGCGCAGCAAGGCCGGGCGGCGGATGCCCTGGCCATTTCCGCCGTGGCGTCGTTCACTGGTGGCCTGATCGGTACCATCGGCCTGATCATGCTGGCCCCGATACTGGCGAAATTTGCCCTGACGTTCGGCCCGGCGGAGTACTTTGCGCTGTTCATGCTGGCGTTTGCGACCCTTGGTGGTATCACCGGTAAAAACCCCATGAAAACGGTGATTGCAGCGACCCTGGGCATCATGATCTCCACCGTCGGTATTGATATCGCAACCGGTACCCAGCGCTACACCTTCGGTATTCTGGAGCTGTACGAGGGCATTGACTTCATCCTGGCCATCGTCGGCCTGTTCGCCATCTCCGAACTGCTGTTCTTTGTTGAGGCCCGCATGGGCGGCGGCCGCAAAAAGATGATCGTGGGCAAGCTGACCTTGAGCTTCCGGGAACTGGTCAGCACCATTCCGACTCAATTGCGGGGCGGCGTTCTTGGCTTTATTGCCGGTGTTCTGCCTGGCGCCGGCGCCTCTCTGGGCAGTTTTATCGCTTACACCCTGGAGAAGCAGGTGGTAGGCCGGAAAGGCAATTTTGGCAAAGGTGATATCCGTGGCGTGGTAGCGCCAGAGGCGGGTAACAATGGCGCTTCATCCGGTGCGCTGGTGCCCATGCTCACCCTGGGTGTGCCGGGCAGTGGCACCACCGCCGTGCTGCTGGCGATGCTGATCTCCCTGAACGTGACGCCGGGCCCGCTGATGTTCACCCAGAACGCCGATATAGTCTGGGGCGTGATCGCCGCGCTGCTGATTGGCAACGTGCTGCTGCTGGTGCTGAATATCCCGATGGTGGGTATTTTCGTCAGGCTGCTATCGATACCGCCCATGTACCTGCTGCCCATCGTAACCATGGTGGCGTTCGTGGGGGTTTACTCGATCAGTCACAGCACCTTTGATCTTTACTTCATGGTGGCCTTTGGTGTGGCTGGCTACTTCCTGCGCAAGCTGGACATTCCCCTGGTGCCGATCATTCTCGGCCTTCTGCTAGGCCCGGAAATGGAGAAAAACCTCGGTCATGCGCTGATTATCTCCGACGGTGACTGGATGGTGCTGTGGTCCAGCCCGCTGGCGATCGGGTTCTGGCTGGTAGCCGGCCTTGGCCTGGTACTGCCTGCACTGGTGGGGCCGATTCTGCGCCGGCGCATGCAGGCGGCCATGAAGGAGGGCCCGGTCAGCGACTGACGCGGCCTGAATTGCTCCCATCTGACGATCTGTTGTCAGTTTTTGCACCGGGCCCTGCCCGGTGTTTTTTTTGCCCGGCCGGTAGCTCAGCTCCCACCGTCCGACCCTGAACGTCCGCGGAACGACGCGCCTGTTGCCGCGGGTCTTTGATAGGATGGGGACTGGTTTGCCAGGGGAGAGGTTGCTATGAACGTGATGCTATTGGGTGCTACGGGGCTTACCGGTGGCAAGGTGCTGGAAGGTTTGCTGGCCAAAGACGAGGTTTCCCGCGTGGTTGCGCTGGTCCGCCATCAATTGCCGACCCTGCACGAGAAACTGGAGCAGCATGAAATCGACTTTGGCCGGATGGCGGATCATGCGGATCTGTTCAAGGTGGATGTGATTGTCTGCTGCCTTGGAACGACCATCAACAAGGCCGGCTCCCAGTCCGCATTCCGAGAGGCGGACCTGGGCTATCCCCTGAAAGCGGCGGAACTTGGCAGGTCGCAGGGGGCGAGGGCGTTTATTCTGATGTCGGCCATCGGCGCCTCGTCGTCTTCAACCATTTTTTACAACCGGGTGAAAGGGGAGCTTGAGGATGCGGTGCGCGAGCTCGGCTACCCATACCTCGCCATTTACCACCCCAGCCTGCTACTGGGTGATCGCAGGGAGCAGCGTCGCGCGGAGGCCCTGGGCATCAAGGCCATGCCGCTGATCAACCGGGCGCTGATCGGGCCCCTGGAAAAATACCGGGGCATCGAGGCCGCGACGGTGGCCCGAGCGATGGTCAATGAAGTCTGCAGCCTGGCCGCGGAGCCGGTTGCCGAGCGGGTGGACCAGACCCGCGAATACCACGATATTGTCTCACTGGCCGGCTGACAGGGCGGCCCCGTTATTTACCGTTCAGAATGCCCGACACCATGCGCCCGGCCAGCCCCACCAGAATGGCGCCAAAAATGCGTTCGAACCAGACCGCTTTCTGCCGGAGCAGTGCCAGCCATTTCGGGTTGGAGAACAGCCAGGCGACGATCAGATACCAGCTGGTGTCGATGACCAGTGCCGTGGCGGCATAACCGAACTTGCCGAGCAAACTGGTGTCGGTGCCGACCACCTGGCTGAACAGGGCCAGAAAAAACACCGCGATTTTCGGGTTGAAGAAGGCAATGAGAAAACCATCCCGGGCGGCGCTTCGGGTGGTTGGCGGCTCGGGCAGGTCGTCGTTGGTCTGCTGCCTTGCCATCAGCCCCCTGACACCCAGCCAGGCCAGATAGAGTGCACCACCCCACTGCAGGATCGAGAAGGCGGTGGGAGAGGCGGTGATGATTGCCGCCAGCCCAAGTATGCTCAGAAACGCATAGATACCGACCCCGACTCCGTGGCACAGGGCTGTCACCACACCGTTGCGACGCCCGCCCGTCAGGGTCTGTTTCAGTACCAGTGCCAGCGAGGGCCCGGGTGACATGGCGCCCAGAATGCAGATGGTTACCACGGTCAGCCAGGTGGCGAGTGTCATGGCGGATCAGTCCTTTGTCAGTGAATCAGGCTGCCAATTCTAGCAGCCTGATCTCACGCAAAAACCTGGAAACTGCAACCAGTTCAGTTACTAATCACCGGCCAGGATCCAGCGGGCGGCTTTCTCGGCAATCATCAGGGTGGGGGAGTTGGTGTTGCCGCTGGTGATGGTGGGCATTACGCCGGCATCGACCACTCGCAGGCCGGCGATACCCCGAACCCGCAGGTGTGGATCGACCACGGCCATGCCATCCTCAGGGCGCCCCATGCGGGTGGTGCCCACCGGGTGAAAAATGGTGGTGCCGATATCGCCCGCCAGTTTGGCCAGCTCATCGTCGGTCTGATACTGCAGGCCCGGTTTGAACTCCTCGGGCTGATACTGCATGAACGTCGGCTGCCCGGCGATGCGCCGGGTGACTCGCAGTGAATCGGCCGCCACCTTCCGGTCTTCGGGGGTGCTCAGGTAGTTCGGGGCAATTGCCGGGGCCTGTTTTGGATCCTTGCTGCGAATGCGTACCGTGCCCCGGCTGGTGGGGTTCAGGTTGCAGACGCTGGCCGTGATGGCGGGGAAATCGTGCAATGGCTGGCCGAAGGCGTCGAGACTCAGGGGTTGCACGTGGTATTCAATGTTGGCGTGTTTGTACTCCTCGGAGCTGCGAGTGAACAGGCACAACTGGGAAGGCGCCATGCTCATGGGCCCGGAACGGGTGAGCAGGTACTCCAGGCCGATGCGGGCCTTGCCAATCAGCGAATTGGCCATGGTGTTCAGGGTGGTGACACCCTTCACCTTGTACACCGAGCGGATCTGCAGGTGATCCTGCAGGTTCTCACCGACGCCGGGCAGATCGGCAACCACCTTAATGCCATGTTCGTTGAGCAGCCCGGCCGGGCCAATACCCGACAACTGCAGCAGCTGCGGCGAGCCAATGGCGCCGGCGGAGAGAATGACTTCCCGCGTCGCGCGGGCGATGACCTCGCCTTCTCCGGGTCGCTCTACGCGGACACCGGTGCATCGGGGGACGGCTCCGGAGGTTTCGGTTTCCAGGCGCATTACATGAGTGGAGTGCCAGAGGGTAAGGTTGAGGCGTTTTTCCGCGCTCCGAAGAAAGGCCTTGGAGGTGTTCCAGCGCCAGCCGGCGCGCTGATTCACCTCAAAATAGTCGACACCCTCGTTATCACCCCGATTGAAATCCCGGGTCCGGGGAATGCCGGCTTCAACGCAGGCGGTGGCGAAGTCTTCCAGTACTTTCCATTTCAGACGCTGGTGCTCCACGCGCCATTCGCCGCCATGGCCATGATAGTTGTGATGATCCGGGTCGGCATCGCCGCCCTCATCCAGCCGGTAGTGGTCCTCGTGGCGCATGAAGTCGGGCAGGCAGTTATCCCAGGCCCATGCATCTTCCCCGGTGATGCTTGCCCACTGATTGTAGTCCCGCGCCTGGCCGCGAATGTAGAGCATGCCGTTGATGCTGGAGCAGCCGCCCAGGGTCTTGCCCCTCGGATAGATCAGCGAACGGCCGTTGAGGCCGGGCGCCGGCTCGGTGCGGAAGCGCCAGTCGGTGCGCGGGTTGTCAATGCAGTACAGGTAGCCGACGGGGATGTGGATCCAGTGGTAGTTGTCCCTGCCGCCCGCCTCGATCAGCAGTACCCGGTTGGCCGGATCGGCGCTCAGGCGGTTGGCAAGCAGGCAGCCCGCGGTGCCGGCGCCGATCACGATGTAATCGAATTCCTGGTGTCCCTGTGCGCTTTTGTTGTCGGACATGGCCTGTTCTCCACAGCTGGTTCCGTCGTTACTTGGCAGTTGGCATGACAAACTCGGCACCGGCGTCGATGGAATCGGACCAGCGCTGCATGATGGATTTCTGGCGCGTGTAGAACTTCACCCCTTCCTCGCCGTACGCGTGGGTGTCGCCAAACATCGAGCGCTTCCAGCCGCCAAAACCGTGCCACGCCATGGGTACCGGAATGGGTACGTTAATTCCGACCATGCCCACCTGAATGCGGCGGCCGAATTCCCGGGCCACGTTGCCGCTCTCGGTGAAGCAGCTGACGCCATTGCCGAACTCATGCTCATTGATCAGCCGAATGGCGGTGGCGATATCCGGCACCCGTACGCAGACCAGCACCGGGCCGAAGATCTCTTCTCTATAGATGGTCATTTCAGGGGTTACGTGGTCGAACAGCGAGCCGCCCATCCAGAAGCCCTGCTGGCAGCCTTCGCCGGTGCCTGATGCATCGAACTCCCGACCATCAACCACCAGTTCAGCGCCTTCTGCCACCCCCTTGTCAATGTAGCCGGTAATGCGCTGGTGTGCGGCGCCCGTGACAATCGGGCCCATCTCGGCGTCGAGTTGCTCGCCGTTTTTCACTTTCAGGGCCCGGGCCCGTTCCGCCAGCCGGGGCATGATTTCGTCCGCTACATCGCCTACCAGCACCGCTACGCTGATAGCCATGCAGCGTTCGCCGGCGCTGCCGTAGGCGGCGCCGATCAGGGCGTCTACCGCTTTATCCAGATCGGCGTCGGGCATCACGACCATATGGTTCTTGGCGCCGCCCAGAGCCTGGATTCGCTTGCCGTGCCTGGCGCCTTTCTCGTACAGCAGGTTGGCAATCGGCGTAGAGCCGACAAAACTCAGGGCCTGGACATCCGGATGCTCGATCAGGGCGTTCACGGCCTCCTTGTCACCCTGCACAACGTTGAACACGCCATCCGGCAGCCCGGCCTGTTTCAGGAGGTCGGCGATCATCAGGGAGGCACTCGGGTCCAGCGGACTGGGCTTCAGGACAAAGGTATTGCCGGCGGCAATGGCCACCGGGAACATCCACATGGGCACCATGACCGGAAAGTTGAACGGCGTGACGCCGGCGACCACGCCCAACGGCTGACGAGTGGTCCAGTTATCAATACCGGTGCTCACCTGCTCGGTGTAATCGCCTTTCAGCAACTGGGGAATGCCGCAGGCAAACTCGACAATGTCGATGCCCCGGGCTACTTCGCCCTGGGCATCGGTGAACACCTTGCCGTGTTCGGCGGTGATCGCCCGGGCCAGATCATCCTTGTGTTTGTTGAGTAGTTCCAGAAACTTGAACATCACGCGGGCGCGGCGGATCGGTGGTGTGTCCGCCCAGGCCGGGAAGGCGGCATCGGCGGCGGCCACCGCGGCGTCGACATTGGCACGGTTGGCGAGGGCTACCTGGCCGGTTACCTGGCCGGTTGCCGGGTTAAACACATCCTGAGCCTGGCCGGAGGTGCCCTGAGATATTTCGCCATTGATATAATGCAGGATGGTTGCGTTGGTCATAAGTGCCTCGATAGTTTCCGTGTGAACCCTTTGGGATGCGCCGATTATTAGTATTTTGAGACGCCTTTGGGATTTTCATCGATCATGGATTGAACAGGCTAGGGTGATTCAGGGGCCAAAGCAATTGAGATTTCCAAATTCGTAATATAAGTTTAACTTATATCATATCGACGCAGATGAGGCGGTTCATGTTCCCACTTCAGAGCCTTCGGGCGTTCGTTACGGTTGCCCGTGAGGGCAGTGTGTCCCGGGCGGCGCAGCGTCTCCACCTGACCCAGCCGGCCGTCAGCCTGAAACTCAAGCAACTGCAGGATGAGCTGGATCTGAAACTGTTCCTGCGCAAGCCCCAGGGCCTGGTGCTGACACCCGACGGTCAGGCCCTGTTGCCTTCGGCCGAAAAGGCGCTGGCAACGCTTGCGGCCTTTGAGCAGAGCGCCCGGGCACTGCACAGCACCCTCCGGGGGCGGTTGAGAATTGGCACCATTGTGGACCCTGAATTCATTCGCCTGGGCGCCTTTTTGCACCGGCTGGTGGAGCGGGCGCCGCAACTGGAAACGGAGCTTCGGCAGGGGATGAGTGGCAGCGTGCTGGAGCAGGTCCGCGATGGCCGGCTGGATGTCGGATTCTTTCTGGCCCCGCCCGGTGTGGGCCCCGGGGCCCTGGCACCTGAGGTGGCGCACCGGGAGCTCACCCGGTTTCACTATTACGTGGTCGCACCGGCCGGCTGGGGGCCACGGATTGCTTCGGCGGATTGGCCCGGGCTGGCTGCCATGCCCTGGATTGTTACGCCGGAGGATTCGGTGCACCACCGGTTGCTCAAGGTTGTCCTGGAACCGCTGGGGCTGACACCACACGGGGTCGCCCAGGTCGATCAGGAAGCCTGCATGCTGGACCTGGTTCGCGCCGGGGTTGGCCTGAGCCTCGCCCGGGATGCCCTGGCCATGACGGAGCGCCAGGAGCGCGGCCTGGTGATTGCCGAAGGGGTGCAGTTGCCCTGTGCACTGAGCTTTATCTGGCACCGGGACCGGCAGGAGGAGCCGCTGATTGCGGAGGCCCTGGAGGTGCTGGCCGGAGTCTGGAGCCTGGCTGCCGCAGCCTAGCCAAGAGTGGCATCCAGAAACATCATGACTGCAAACCCGCCCAGCAGGCAGAAGGTGGACATGATCTTCCACTGCCGGTGGTGGGTTTCCGGAATGATTTCGTTGCTGATGATAAACAGCATGGCGCCGGCCGCGAAGCCGAGCGTCCAGGGCATCAGGGGTTCGGCCAGCCAGACCAGGGTGGCACCAAAGGCGCCGCCCAAGGGCTCGGCGAGGCCGGTCAGCAGGGCAATGCCAAAGGCCCTGGGCCGGGAGTAATCGATGGCCAGCAGGGAAAAGGCCACGGCCAGGCCCTCGGGGATATTCTGCAGGCCGATGCCCATGGCAAGCACATACCCGTTGTTGATATCGCCGCCCGCAAAACCGACGCCAACCGCCATTCCCTCGGGGAAGTTGTGTAGCGTTATGGCGATAATGAACAGCCAGATTCCGCGGATATAGGAGACATCTGCTCCCTCCCGGCCCAGCTCGAAATGCTGGTGCGGGAGCTTCTGATGCACGAAGAGCAGGGCCGTGGCACCAGACAGCAAGCCGAAGATCACAATGAGCGCCGCGCTCCACGACTGCCCGGTGATCTTTTCGCCGTATTCAAGCCCTGGTAACAGCAGGGAAAAGAAGGAGGCCGCCAGCATTACGCCGGCGGCCGCGGCCAGCATGCCATCCCGGAGCCGGTGACTGACGGAACGTACCAGGAAAATCGCCAGGGCACCGACACCCGTGGCCAGGCCGGCGAACAGGCTGGCCAGGGTGCCCAGCCAGACAATACCGATGTCAGACGTCATTCATGCTCCTGTTGGCTTGTAGCTTCAGCATAGCAGCGGGCACTGACTTCGGTTATGACTGGGCTGATCAGGCGGCGTTCTGCCTGCGCCAGGCCAGTTCGTTACCGATGGTGGCCTTGGGCTGCAGCATGGCGAAGTCGATGTCCGCTATTTCCTTGCCATCCTTCAGTCGCTGGACAAAGTCCGGATTGGCGAGGGCCTTCTTACCCACTGCCAGCAGGGCGCCCGGGAACTGGTTGGCGACATCCTGGTAGTTGGTTTCATCGATGTTGCCGTTGATGATCAGCTCAATGCCCTCAACGGCCGCCGCGACACTGGCCAGGCTCTGATCGCCGTCGGTAAAGTGGTGCCGGTTGACGTCGCCATCGGTGGTATGGACGAAATCGGCCCCGGCATCGCGTACCGCCTCGACGATCTGGCGGAATCCGGCTGCGCCTTCGGGGAGCTGGTAGTCGGGATCGGTTACCGTACCCTGCGAGAGCCGGATGCCGACCGGGTAGTCTGCACCCACCGCCTTGCGTACCGCACGGACCACCTTTGTCACCAGTCGCAGGCGGTTCTCCAGTGCGCCACCGTAGTTGTCGTCCCGCGTGTTGAAATGGGTGCTCAGGAACTGGTTGAGCAGGTAACCGTTGGCACCGTGAATCTCGATACCGTCAAAACCGGCGGCCCTGGCATTGGCAGCAGACTGCGCGAAGCCATCAACCGCCGCTTTAATATCGGCCTCGGTCATTGCTTCCGGCGTTTGCCATTGTGTCTGGTCGCCGTAAAAGCCCAGCGGAGCGCCTTTGGGCATTACCGCGCTCGGACCCATTGGCTGATCGGTGTAATGGTTGGCCTGGAACTGGGCCCCCGCATGCATCAGCTGAACCATGAACTTGCTGCCAGCGGCATGCACACGGTCAACGATGGTTTTCCAGCCGGCTATCTGGGCTTCGTTGATGATGCCAGGCTGGTTGGCATAACCCTGGCTGGCCTTGTCGTCGGTGTAGGTGCCTTCGGTGATCAACAGGCCGAATCCGCCTTTGGCATAGCCTTCGTAATGGTCGGCCATCAGGCTGTTGGGTGTGCCGTCGGGTTCTGCGCTGGTGCGTGTCATGGGGGCCAGGGCGAACCGGTTAGGTAGCTCGATGGATTTGAATTTGTTGGATTGCATCACGTCGCTCATAGATACCCTCACGTGTCAGTGAATTGTTGGGCATCTACTATCCGGCCAAGGTGCGCTTACTTAAAGCGAAGAATATCGACTCAGCCTGTCAGGATTTTTGAACGATTGTTCTGGTCAGGAGGATTGTCCGATGACATGGCCCGACGGCCGCTCAGGCCGGGCCCGACCCGGGAGCCGCCGCTGGACCAGCCGAGATGGCAAAAGCGCGGCAGGTTCAGGGCATCGATCAGCTGTCGAATGTCGTCTGGGTATTCCAGCAGGGTCTGCCGCTCCCGGTAATCCGACCGTCCGATCCCGGGCGATCCGGCGTGATGACGCGGAACCCGTGGCGCTGCGCCTGGGCGTGGAGAAACTGGCCCTCCAGCCGGCATCCGGGCATGCCGTGTCCGAATTGCAGTGGATGCCCGAGAGAGTCGCCCAGGTCGGTATAGGCCAGTTGGCGGCCATCGTGAAGCCGGAGGTGATGGTCATGGTTGCCGGGGGAGGTGGCGGAATCGGGGGGCACTGGCCTAATCCGTTTTGTACGTGGGATAGAGGGACCTGGCCAGGGTTGGCTCGCAACCCGTCACGCCACGGGCCTGCCTGTGCGCGTGCAGATACCAGCGCTGTCCGCCGGAAGGGAAGGTGTTGGTCTGTATCTCAAACGGGGCAGTGCTCACCGTGGCGGGAATCGGCGTGCCATCGGCATGGCGGTAGACACAGGTGGTCTGCAGGCGCAGCGCCGTGGCCACCGGCAGCTCGATGAAGCCACCCTGCCTGACCACGGGCTTCTCGCCGTTAACTGAGATAATCTTCAGGCACGGGCCAAAATGGATCCTGTCCTGTTCTTCAAGGTATTCACTCAGGCAGTGCTGTGCGCTGAGCAGGATTCGGTCCGCGGGAATATTGCCCTCCGTCCCGGAGGGCCATAGCTGGCAGCCGTTTAGCAGAAGCAGTGCAAAAAGGAAAGGCAGTACCCGTGGCATAAAATCTCCTGAACCTTGCCTTCCTGTTACCTGCCCGTTGTGACCTTATTCGAACGTTCGGGGCCGCAAAACATCCGGTTTGAGGAAAGGCTTGTCGCCAGTATTGTCGTGATCGCCCAGTAAATCACCGTTTACTACTGTTCCATAGTTCGTGTGTTTGTGGAAGTTCAGATATTTCTCACGGGTCTCCTTCACATTACCGGTGTAGCGCGGGTCCTGTGGTCGTTCCTGGGAGTTGATGAAGTTGGCAACCTGCCAGGCCTCGTCATCGGTTAGCGAGCCCGGTTTCCCGAGCGGCATGTTGTTCTTGATGAACGAGGCCGCCGTGAAGATCCGGGTCATACCGGCGCCCCAGTTGTAGGAGCCGTTGCCCCACAAGGGCGGGAAGACAACCGCGCCATCCTTTTTCTGTCCCTGGCCGTTCTCGCCGTGGCATACCGCGCAGTTTTCCAGATAAACCTCTTTGCCCCGCTGGTAGCTCAGCTCAGGTTTTTCCCGGCCCAGATGACTGAACCCGCGGCCACCAATATTCTTTTCATACACCGGCGCACCCGTGGCAAGCCATTTATGATACGCCACCATGGCCAGCATATCGTCGCTGCCATAGGGTGGCGGCTTCCCGTTCATGGAGAACGCGAAGCAGCCGGCAATGCGTTCTTCCAGGGAATTTACATGCTGGTTCTTGCCCCGGAAATCCGGCAGGGTCGTTGCCGCCGGCCAGACCGGCCCCGACCAGTTCATGCGCCCCTCACCCATGTGGCAGGATTTGCAGTTCAGGTCATTGAACACGTATTTGCCGCGAAGCTGCTGGGTGTTCATGAACATGTCCCGGCCCTTGAGGATGACCTTTTTGAGTTCCGGGTGAATGTTCTCATTCGCGATCAGGTCCTGCACCGTGGGCGCCTGGTGAACGTACTGGCCTTCCTTGAAAGCCGGCAGATCAACCGGAACCTCCGGTTCGGCGCGTGCCAACGTAATGGCCACCAGCAGGCCGGCGAGCAGGGAAATCGTGTGCTTGAGTGTCATGGCTCTGCCTCCTGTTATTCAGCGGTTGCACTCTGGCTGCCCAGATAAGCGGCCACGGCATCAATCTGTTCGTCGGTCAACCGCTCTGCGACTGCCGTCATCAGCTTGTTCGGATCGTTGTTCCGCTGGTTGTTTTTCCAGGCATTGATCTGGGACCGGATGTAATTCGGGTGTTGCCCGGCAATGGCCGGAAAGGTTGCACCGACACCGCGGTTGCCGGGGCCATGGCAGGAAGAACACGGAGGAATGTAGTTGCCCCAGTCACCCTGGTTGGCAAGCTTTTCGCCCAGTGCCAGCACATCCTCACTGACCGTTGCAGGCGTTGAGGTTTGTGGAACGGGCATGGCAGCGTAATACGCCGCCAGATCGCGTATCTGCTGTGCGTCGAAGTTGTTGATATTGGGCTGCATTACCGGGTTTATCCGCTTTCCGGCGTTGTAGTCCAGCATCTGCTTGGCCAGGTACCCGGAATCAAGGCCCGCCAGGCGAGGGAAGCCGGCGGCGTTGTTGCCGGACCCATCGGCGCCGTGGCACGCCGCACAGGGGGCACCAGTGCCATCACCCTGGGCTGCCAGTTGTGCGCCCTTTTCTGGGTCGCCGCCGGCAGCGTTGACTCCGGTCGCCAGGCCGATAAGGGCGCCAGCAAGAATCCATTGGGAGAGGATTGTCATTGTTCGCCTCCAATAATAAACAAAAGAAATTAGGATATTCCTTTTGGCAATATTGTCAATCCAGCTTTGGTGGATCACTCCTTTTGGCAGTGGAAGGAAGTATTGGAGCGTTTTCGGAGGCAGTAACCGGCGTCAGATGTTGGCCTTCACCGGATGCCGGTTGTCGGAGTTGCTGGATCAGCCGGGTATCGCGGTTGTAGATGTCATTCCGGAACTGCAGGCGGCCTTCGGCGTCTATCCAAGAGGTCCAGTACTGGATATGCACCGGCACGGGTGCTGGCAATACCACGGTTTGCGATTCTGCTGTCGCCACCAGGCTGTCGATTCGCTGGCGCGGCCAATCCCGCGCACTCGCCAGCAGCCGCTCCGCCAGATCGAACGGTTGTTCGACCCGGATACAGCCGGAACTGAAGGAACGCGCGGCCCGGGCAAAGAGGCCGCGCCCCGGCGTATCGTGTAGGTAGACGTCGTACTGGTTGGGGAACATGAACTTCACTTGCCCCAGCGCATTCTTCGGGCCGGGCTCCTGAACCAGTTGGTAAGGGAAGTTATTCCGGTTCAGTGATTGCCAGTCGATGGTCGCCGGATCGACTTTTTCCCGGTCTGCTCCCCACCCGCGATAAACGCTGATATTGAGGCGTGAGAGGTATTCTGGATCGTGGATAATCTGAGGTAGCTGGTCCTGGATCATCAGCTTGCGCGGAACCGTCCAGCTGGGATTGAATACCAGGTAACGGATTCGGTCGCTGAACACCGGGGTCTGCCGGAAAGGTTGCCCGACAATCACCCGCTTGCGCAGCACCTCCTCGCCGTTTTTCACCATTTTCAGTTCGTAGCCGGCGATGTTGACCAGGACATAGGTGTCGCCCAGGGATTCGGGCAACCAGCGCCAGCGCTCAAGGGTGGCATCAATCTGGCGCAGGCGCTCGACGGGCATCAGATCCAGGGCCCGGAAGGTGTCGCGCCCGATCAGGCCGTCGGGTTCCAGCCCGTGACGCGCCTGGAACCGCGCAATTGCCTGCTCCAGGGGGGCGTCATACCGCAGGGGATCGCCGGAGCTATCCGGTTGAGGGGGCAGGTCACCCAGCGCTTCAAGCCGGTTGCGAACCTCGGGCAACCTGTCATCCCTGGCACCGGGGCGGATTGTCGGCTGCCAATCCAGAGGCAGCCATAACTGTCCCAGCAGGGCAGTCAGGCCCCGCCGTGCGGTCATCAGCCTGCGGTAGGCAGGGTCGGCCGGCCGCAGGCCATCCAGGGCCCCGGTAATGTCTTCGCGGGCCAGGGCGTCAGCGAGAACGGATTCCATGGCCTTGTGGCGCCGGTTCGCTGTCCATTCCGCATGAATCGTTTGCGGGTTGACCTTGCCCTCGAGCATGTGGGAGCTGAGCATCAGGAAGGCATCGGAGAACAGCAGGTCCAGATCAGCCCTGAGTTCGGGGGTGAAGTCGCTCATGGGTCGCAATGCTAGTTCCGACAGGATGCCTGCGTGATAGTCCGCGGGATTCAGCCCGTCATCGCTGGCGTGCTCTACCGCGCTGATCAACTGGCGCCGGAGTTCGGGCGACTGCCAGGCGGGCTCATAGGCCCTGGCGCTGTAGAACGCGGACAAGGCCTTGTCTGCCATGAGCCGGTCGCCAAGGGTCTTTACCGGAAAGCCGGCATTAAGGGATTCGATTCGCTCAACGATGGCTTCTTCCGCTGCCGAGCAGAGCGGCAGCCAGAGGGTGGCGACCAGTGCCGCCATGATCGGTGCCGTAACGCAAAACCGGCGGGTTCCATGCATGTGTTTTCTCCGCCTCGTCCATGGGCAATGGTGGTTTAAGAGGATTGATTTGAAAACTGACGTTACCAAAGTCCCATTTGTTCCCCGCCGGGCCTGCGGAACAGGTCGCGGAGCAGGGGCTCCTCCTCATGGGGTAAACGTAGCATAAACCAGTTGGCGAGGCTGGCGGGTAATTTTCTGGTCCCGCTCGAGGGGCTGGTAGGCGTGGGTGGGACGGGCGAAACAACAGATGCAGCATGTTCCCACCCCAGATTAAATGTACTGTACCGGGTACCCTAACGCCGCAGCCAGTGCGGTACAGCCAGAGGTTTCGCCTTCTGGCCGGTTACAGCCGGAAGCCCTGGGAGGCCTGGGTCAGGGCCGCCACCTGGGAAGATAGCCGGTCAATGTGAGCGTTGAGCTTCTGGCGAATATCCGAGGTTTCCCGGGTGTGGCCATGGATCTGCTCGACTTTCTGGGCAATTTCCTCGGTGGTGGTCGATATGCCCTCGACGGACGAAACCACCTGGTTCATGTCGCCGGCCAGTTGCCGGATCGAGCCGGTAATCTGCTCGATGGAGTTCGCCGCCTCCTTCGAGCTGCCCTCTCCCTCACCGGCGGACTCCAGGCCTTCCTTCATCAGTCTGGTAATGGCGGAAGTTTCACGATTGAGAGACTCCACGATTTCGGCAATGCCATTGGTGGCGGAGACTGTTTTTTCCGCCAGGGACCGGACTTCGTCCGCGACCACGGAAAAGCCGCGCCCGGCCTCACCGGCACGGGCCGCCTCAATGGCGGCATTCAGGGCAAGCAGATTGGTCTGTTCGGCGAGGCCGTTGATGACACCGACGATGGAGTTGACCTTTTCACCGGTTTTGCTCAACTGGCCAACCTGGTCGTGGGTTCTCTGGATCCGCTCGGCCAGCTCGCTCATGGTTGTGGCGCTGCGCCGGACGATGTCGGCGCCGGAATGGGCCGCGTCGTTGGCGTTTTGTACGGCGTCGTTAACCGACTGGGTATACCTGGCAATGTCCACGGCGGTGTGGGAAATTTCCTGAACGGCGGTGGCGGTTTGTTCGGTCTCATCTTCCACCTGCTCACCGTTGCGCCCCATCTGATCCACCAGGGTGTCCAGTTCAACCTGCAGGCTGGAGAGTGTCCGGTTGCCTTCAACCACCTGGCCAATCACGCGGGACACATCGTCCAGCATCGTGTTGGCCGCCTGTCCCAGCCGGTTGAACTCATCGTTGGGATTTTTGCCGGGTTCGAGCCGTTGGCTCAGATCGCCACCCGCGACCCTGGTGAGCAGATTAACCGCATCATTGAGTCGCTTTACCAGGGTTCTGGAGGCCGCCGTCAGTGTGATGATCAGGATGATCAGAACCACGGCCGAAGTTGCGATGATCAGCCAGGTGGAGGATGCTCGCGCTTCCTCGGCACGCTGGCTGGTGGTGACGATAAGCTCGGTTCGAAGCAGGTTGTTCTGCTCGCTGATCAGGCTGCGAATGCTGGCGCCGGTGTCGGCCAGTTGGCTTTCGAGGGCAGACAGCGAGGCAATCAGCTTTTCCGCCCGGCCAAAGGCATCGGAGAAGGCCTGCACGGATTTGCCAATGTCGATTTCCTGCCATTCCATATCCCGAACCGTGGCCTGCATGCGCTCTATGGCTTCGCGGGTGGCCTGGGCGTAGGAGGCGCCAAACGTAGCAAGGTAATCCCGGTAATTTGACGCGATAATATTGATGTCGTCGTTGAAGATCGAGATGCTGATCTTCCGCAGGCCTTCATCGATGGCCGTGGACATTGTTGCCCGTAAACCGTCGTCCGGGGTCAGCCCCAGTTGCCGGTTGAGGGCCAGCCATTCGGAACGAAGTCGGGTATACTCGGCGACCTGATCGCGCACCTGCTTGGCGATACCGGCGATGGCCTCATCAGGCAGGGCGGTGGCCGACTCACTCAGCGCCAGAGACTGGGCACCCAGAGACTCGAGCTGGGCCTGATAGCTTGCCACCTGATCGGGCGTCAGGCTCTCGCTCAATCGCTCAAGGGCGAGCCAGTCGTTCAGCAGCGAAAGAGACGCGGATTCATAGGCCCGGGCCTTTCCCCGGGCCTCATAGGCCTCCGACACTTTGCCGAGTCCGCTCAGGGACGCCATGGTGGCAATCGCCAACCCGATCAGCGTGGCAACAATCAACAGCATGAACTTCTGTTTCCAGGACAGGGCCATTAACATTCTCCGTTTATTTTTCTTTGCAAAGACCAGAGATTAGAACAATTTCGTAAAGAACCGGTCCATTTTTTTACAGGATTTCCATGTCAGACCTCGCAAACTATCAATACCTGCTGATTGCCCTGATTTTTGTCTGGAGCGGTTTTGTCCGGTCAGGCCTCGGGTTTGGCGGTGCGGTCCTGTCGCTGCCGTTTCTTCTGCTGGTTCTCGATAAGCCTCTGGTGTTTCTTCCGATTATTGCGGTTCACCTGCTGGTGTTTTCTTCTCTGACAATCTGGATGAACAACCGGACCCGGTCTGGAGAATCCCCCGGCGTCAGCACCGTTGACTGGAAGTACCTCTCGCGGATCCTCGGGATCATGATCGTACCCAAGCTGATTGGCGTATTCGGCCTGATCACCCTGCCGTCCGACGTCCTCAGTGCCATTATTTTCGTGATTGTCGCGCTTTACTCGGTGTCCTACATCATTAACCGGCCGTTCCGTAGCGGCAGCAAAACCGTTGATACGATATTCCTGATGGCAGGGGGCTATATCAGTGGTACCTCCCTGATCGGCGCGCCGTTGATCATCGCGGTCGCCGCGCAGCACCTGCCCAAGGAGAAACTTCGGGATACGCTGTTCGCGCTCTGGTTTATTCTGGTGCTGATCAAGATGGGCGCCTTTATCTGGGCGGGCGTGGATCTCCAGCTCATTCACCATCTCTGGCTGCTGCCGTGTGCGGCCGTGGGTCATGTTATCGGGCTCTATGCCCACGACCGCATTCTCCGGGCCGAGACACCGGTCTTTTTCCGTGTGCTGGGGACGGTGCTGCTGGTGGTGAGCGGCGTTGGTATTGTCAGCGTGCTGTAAGGTGCCGGGGGCAGGCCTTAGCCTGCGCGCCCGAACACCCGTTCGAAGAATCCAACCTCGCGAACGTCCGGAATCGGCAATGCGCCCACCTCTTCCATGGCCCGGCGCCAGAACGTCTCGGGGTCATCCAGTTGCGCCACTTTCGCCCGCTCCTCCGGGCTGTAGTGGTTGTGTTCGCCGGCCAGGCCTGCGGCTATGAGCTCCTGGGTCCAGAGATAGATGGAGGCCCGGACAATTCGCAGCAGGCGGCAGTAGACGTCCCGGCTGAGATTGATCGCCAGTTCGGCCGTCAGGTTGATCTGCTTCTGCAAAACAGCCATGTCTTCCTTGGCC
The DNA here is from genome assembly GCF_001045555.1 of Marinobacter subterrani. Classification (NCBI taxonomy): domain Bacteria; kingdom Pseudomonadati; phylum Pseudomonadota; class Gammaproteobacteria; order Pseudomonadales; family Marinobacteraceae; genus Marinobacter; species Marinobacter subterrani. The sequence continues at coordinate 2,125,388 of NZ_LFBU01000001.1, read as the reverse complement.
AGCAGAACCCGATTGCCGCTGCCCTTCTTGCAGTTCAGGCAGATCTTTTCGAGGCTTTTTACGCCTTCGGGAAGGTCCATATAGCCAAACTCCTCCTTCTGCTGATCGTCCATTGGCGCAGGGATCCAGCCATACTGGGGTGACTTGGCAACGATATGTCCGTGCAACTGGCGGCGATAGGGCGGGGCGGCCTCCAGATCCTGATAGCCATCAAATTCGGTTCGCAGCCAGGCCGCCATCTTCCGGTGGCGCAGCATCATGGCGAGGGTAATGGCCGTCGGCATGATCTCTTCAAGCAGCTCGGCGGAATCCCGCGTCCGCTCGTCGAGGTGGTTAACGGATGTGGACATTTTTCCTCCTCAACAACGGGGTCCCTGATCCTCCGCCCGTTGTCCGTTTTATTGTTTTGGCGTTCGAGGGCTGTGTCAGTCACCGCCCGTGACTAAAAAGTAGTCAGATAATGCGGTGGTCACCGTTGTAAAAAAGTTACCGGCTTGTAACGGCTGGTAAGCAGAGCTCAGACCGTCGGGGAACCGGCAGTGTCAATGGCTCCCAGCCGGGTTCTGGCAGGGTCAGGATCCGGCGTTGGTGCTCTCAAAAATCTTGTCTGCCGAGGCCGCTACAAATCCTGTGTATAGCACACCGTCGGGTTTGGCATAGCGCAGCGCGAACTCGTAAAAGCAGCTCGGGATCGTCACGGTCTTGTCGGTAAAGACGACCGGTACCCGGTCTGCCATGGTTGACGACTGCTCCAGCAGCTCTTCCGGAGAGCCCTTCACTTCCCCGCCTGATGCATTCACGGTGTAGCCATGGTCTTTCAGCAACTGGTTGATGTCCGGTACCGTGCGGAAATGTTCCAGATGGTTGATGCTGACCGTGAAGTGGTTGGCCCGGTAGCCCCAGGCGGCCATCCAGGCAGCGTACTCACTCTCTTCGAGGAGTTCCCGGTAGGTAGCGTAATCAATGGCCCAGTGGCTGCCGGAGTACAGGAAATCATCGGCTGTCACCGCGTCGGGACTGACCTGGGCAATCAGCTTCGACACCGTTGCCTGCAACGAAGGCGAGCACTGCTCAACAAGCAGCTCTGAAATAAATACTTTGGGGAGGTTTCCCGAAGGGTGCTCATAATGCCGGGCATAGAGTTTCTTCGCCTCGAAATGGTACTCGCCACCTTGCTGGTAACCCAGGCTCAAAAAGTGCTCAGCCAGGGCCTCCAGCCGCACCGGGTCCAGATTGAAGGTGCGAAGTGCTATGTGGTCGTTGATGATGGCCTGGCCTTCCTCGGCCCCCAGGATTTTGTGGATGCGTTCGGCAGAGGGCGTCACCTGCCGGTAGGAATCCCAGAGCCGGGCAAAAAGGGTGTCCGGGTCAGAATGCATAGCGAATCTCCTCGTGGGCCAGCGGTTGGCTGGCCTGTTGTCCGATGTCTGCCTGCTGGCGGCTTCCGGCCAGGGGAAGGTAGCTGGCCAGGCTGCCGGCGTCCAGGCCCAGATTTTCCGCTAACCGGGCGGGCACCATCAGGCAGTCGCCGGACCGGTGAACCTGGTCGGTTACCGTTGCCCGGAAGCCGGAGCAGCCGGCGTTGGCAAGAATGGCCGGCATGGCATCAGGGCCTTCAATGTTTTCCCGGAGTTTCTCCCCTCCCGCCTGGAGCTCAATTTTGCCCATGTGAGTATTGCGCACGCTGGCGATCTCCGCCTTCGGGCATTCCAGGGTCGGCCCACCATCCAGCAGATCGACAAAGCCACGATGCCGGAAGCCTTCGCGTTCCAGCATGTGCCGGGCCGGGCGGGTGTCTTCATGAACCTGGCCGATAACCGCCCGGGCTTCAGGGTTCATGTGTTGAGTATAGAACGGCGTGGCGGGAATGAATTCCTCAACAAAGCCGGCGTGTGCAGAGCAGGCAAGTTGCGTGGCCGAGGCAAAGTCCAGGTCGGCAACGTGGTGCTTCAGCCAGTTCCAGAACGGCGAATGGCCGGCCTGGTCCGAGACGCCCCGCATTTCGGCAATCACGGTGTCGGAGAACCGCCCAGGGTGCAGGGCCATGAACAGGAAACGCACCCGGGAAAGAAGCTTGCCGGCATTGGCCCGACGAAACCCGGGCCGCAGGTAAAGGGAACAGATTTCAGTGCAGCCGGTGTAGTGCTGGCACCGGGTCAGGCTCTCGTCTGCGTGCTTCATCCGGGGGCCACGGGCGTGAGGAATGATCGTGTTGCGGCGAAAATGAATGAGCGGTCGCTTCAGGCCGGCGGCAGCGTCAATCCCGGTGGTGCCGAGGATCTCACCGGTCATGCTGTCTTCCAGCACAAAAAGGTAGTGCTCGTCGCCGGGTGTTGTGACGGTTCTGCCAAAGCTCGATACCGAATGGTCAATTTTCCGGGCAAGGGCATCCCGGTCTGGCAGCAGGGAGGTAAACCCGGGGCCGGATTCAACGGCGATGGCGTACAGGGGGTCGAGATCACGGGAGGTGATGGGTCGGATAATCATGGCCGGCATCCTGAGCATTGTTTGGGCCCAGTATGAGTTCAGAGAACGACAAAGTGCAGCTTCAAAATGAGTGATATGATCTACAATCAAGTCAAAATAAAAAGCGGAAACAACAAAATGATAAATTCACAGGATCAGAAACTGCTGATGCTGCTCCGCCGTAATGCCCGGGCCAGCATCACCGAGCTGGCCCGGGCGATGCATGTGTCCCGTTCAACGGTGCAGAACCGGATCGCCCGCCTGGAGGCCAGTGGTGTCATTCGGGGCTATTCGATTCAGTTGGGTGGGGCGTTCTCGGCCAGCCAGGTTGAGGCCCATGTGTCCATCAAGGTTGTTCAGAAACTGACAGCCCGAACCAACATGGCCCTGGAGCAGATCAGCCAGGTAGCGCAGCTGTTTTCCGTGAGTGGCGAGTACGATCTGATCGCCATCGTTCAGGCCCAGTCCCTGGAGGAACTGAGCGCCGTTCTGGACAATATCGGTAACCTTGAAGGTGTGGAGCGAACCAACTCGGCCGTGGTGCTGGAAACGAAATTCCGCCGTTAGCGGTAGCTGGTTACCGGTGTTCAGGCTCCCAGCAGGCCTGCATAGGCGCAGTACAGAAATGCGCCGGAACCTACCAGGATGACGCCCCAGGCCGGAAAGATCAGGGAAGAGCGGGCTGATGTTCTCATAGTCATCTCCTGCAGTGATGAATTCTCTTACGCCCCACCCCTGACTGTAGATCAAACTTGACGGAAGTCACGCAAGGTTCTGAGAGACAGATCTCACCGGAGGATGAATTGGCCAATCGCACGGGCATTTAATGCTATTGAGCGGGCGGGGAATGCGGCTAGTATGAGGCAGACCCGGATTCTGAAGGACAATAACAAAAAAGGAGCCATTCATGGCGGTAGATCCCTGCAAGCAGACGTCATTGCACTGTCTTTACTACTGGGCTGATGAAACGCCCGATAGCGTATACCTGACTCAGCCATACCCCGATGGCCGTGTTGAGGATATCAGCTGGAAACAGGCTGCTGACCAGGTGTCCTGCATGGCGGCCCACCTGAACAGCCTGAACCTGCCTGAGCCGAGCAACATCGGCATTTTGGGCAAGAACAGCGCGCACTGGGTTCTGGCGGATCTGGCTATCTGGGCCGCCGGGCACGTGTCGGTGCCGCTGTACCCTACTCTTAACGGAGAAACGGCGGCCTACGTGCTTGAGCACTCCGAGGCGAAGCTGCTGTTCCTGGGCAAGCTCGATGGCACCGCTGATGGCTGGAACGACATCAGGAACCACATTCCTGAAGACCTGCCGATCATTTCCCTGCCCATGTCGCCACGGGACGACACGCCCGGATGGCTCGAAATCATTGCTGGCCAGACACCTGCCGAGCCCAGGCTGCCAGCCTCGGACAAGCTCGCGACCATTGTTTACACTTCCGGCAGTACTGGCCGGCCCAAAGGGGTGATGCACAGTTTCCGCACCATGATTTCGGTGGCCGACGGGCTGCAGCAACTGTTTCCGGTCTCCTCCGATGAACGCATGCTCTCTTATCTGCCGCTGGCCCACGTGGCCGAGCGGGCTGCGGTGGAAACCCAGTCCCTGTGTTACGGCTTTCACCTGTACTTCGCCAATTCCCTGGAAACCTTTCAGGCGGACCTGCAGCGGGCACGGCCGACGCTGTTTTTCTCGGTACCGCGCTTATGGATGAAGTTCTACCTTGGCATTAACGCAAAGCTGCCGCCGAAAAAGCAGAAGCTGCTGTTCAATCTACCTATTATTGGTGGCGCCGTTAAGAAGAAGGTTCTCAGACAGTTGGGGCTGGACCACTGCCGGGCCGCCCTGACGGGAGCCGCGCCACTGTCAGCGGAGATCGTCAACTGGTACCGCAACCTCGGGTTGGAATTGCTGGAGGTCTACGGGATGTCCGAGAACTTCGGCTATTCCCACGCCAATCGCCCGGGACAGGCCAGGGCCGGCTCGGTCGGTATGGCCAATCCCGGTGTCGAACATCGCATTGGCGAGGCTGGCGAGATCCAGGTGAAGAGCCCCGGGCAGATGCTGGGGTACTACAAGAATGAGGAAAAGACCCGGGAGGACGTCACAGAGGACGGCTTCCTGAAAACCGGAGACATGGGCGAGATTGACCGGGACGGCACGCTCCGGATTACCGGGCGGGTAAAAGACCTGTTCAAGACCTCGAAAGGCAAGTACGTTGTGCCGGTTCCCATTGAGAGCCGGTTTAGCCACCCCTGGGCTGAAGTGGTCTGTGTTGCCGGTGCCAACCAGCCGCAGCCCTGCATGATGATTCTGTTGTCTGATGAGGCGCGGGCGGAACTTTTGGCCGGGGCGGACCGGGGAGTGCTGGAGCAGGAACTGGCTGCGCAACTGGATGCGGTCAACGCCGGGTGTGAAGCCCACGAAAAAGTGGCATTCGTGGTGGTGGTTATGGAACCCTGGACCATGGAGAACGGCATGCTAACGCCAACCATGAAGATCAAACGGAATGTGATTGAAGACTTCTACAACCAGCAAATGGACGGCTGGTTCAGCCAGAAGAAAAAAGTGGTCTGGGAATTCTGATGGTCCAACGTAAAACGCCGGTGACTCCCTCGGGTCTCACCGGCGTTTTCAAATCCCTGTGGCTCGCGCCCAGCCTGTGTTTCCGGCCTGCGCGTTCCTCGCTCTCATGTCAGGCTTACAGGTTGGCTCAGTGGCCGCCCTGCATCTGTGTCATGTCCGGCGCAACGGTTGCTGCTTTCCGGTTGAAGCTCCGCATCTTGCGGCTGAAAAACTGAACCGCCTGCTTTGCCGCAGCACGGGTATACTGGCGCCTGACCTCAGCACTGTTGTGGAGGATACTGGACGGCAGCGGGTTTACGGTTGCGATATGGTTCTGAGTCATAGCGCCTTCCTCCTTTTCAATTCATTGGGTGGGTTAGTTAGGGATCTACCTTTAATTTACAAACTATTCTAAGGGTTCTTATTTGCAGCTTGAATACGTTAAAATCCGTACTCGCGTTGCAAATATGCAGTAACTATGGACTGGGATTATCTTCGATACATAAGAGCTCTGGCAATAGGTGGCACGCTCGCCAAGGCTGGAGAATTACTGGGTGTGCACCAAACCACAGTTTTGCGGCGGCTTGACCAGATGGAGGAGTCGCTGGGTGTGCAGTTTTTTGAACGAAGCCGGGATGGCTTGCAGCTTACACCCGCGGGCGAAACGGCGTTTCGGGAGGCCGAGCGACTGGCGGTCGAGATGGAAAATCTTGAGCGCAAACTGGTCGGTCAGGACTCCGCGCCAGTTGGTAAGGTGCGCCTGGCCGCCGAAGACGCCATGATGAACGAATTGCTCAGCCCGATCCTGGCGGAGCTGGTGCGGGAATTTCCGGACATTGAACTGGAAATCCTCACCGACAACGACGTGGCCAACCTCAGCCACCGGGAAGCGGACCTCACGCTTCGGCCGGAAAACAAGCCCCAGGCGACCCTGGAAGGGGAGCGGATTGCCGCCATCGAATCAGCGGTATATGGCGCCGCGAAATATTGCCGGCGCAATCGCAACATGGATCTCGAAAACCATCCGGAGAGTTGTCTCTGGATTATTCCCGACGAAACCTTCAGTCATCTGGCGACGGGCCGGTGGTATCGGAAGCACCTGAAGAGCGTGACCTCGGTTATTCGCTGCAACAGCCTGCAATCCATGCACGCACTGGCCAGGGCCGGCGCCGGACTGGCGGTGTTGCCCTGCTACCTGGGTGAGGGCACCCGCGAGCTTCGCCGCCTCTCCGATCCGCTGGATGGCGAAAGTGTGGATTTGTGGTTGCATGTCAACCAGGACACCCAGCAGATGGCCCGTGTCCGGATTGTGATGGAATATCTGGTGGAGCGGCTGCAGGCCCTCGAACCTCAACTGGAAATCAAGGCAGCGGTTTAACCGGCGTCATCCACAGAACGGCCAGAACTGGTACCAGCGCCAGCACTGGAATTCCTGTTCGCAGGTTTTCAGTTGATTGTCGTAGCGGAAAGCGCGGGTTTGAACCCGGGATGCCAGATCTGTCACGTCGGGCTTTTGCTGGTAGCTCCCACGGACATATCCGCCCCGGCCCTCGTGATAGGCGAGGTACAGGTTTCGTGGTGCGGTGAAGGCGATGCCGAGCTGCTGGTGGCTCAGGTAGTTGTACCAACCGACAAAATCCAGTGCGTATTCCATATCGGTGCGAACGGTAAACCAGTCCTCACCGTTGGCCTGCAGGTATTCCTGCCAGGCCGGGTCGAGCGCCTGGGCGTAGCCATAGGCGGTTGTCGGCCGGGTCCAGGGGATAAAGCCCCATAGCAGCGTGCGCGGCGGGCGGGCGTGGCTGCGGAAAGACGATTCGTAATAGACAAACGCCATCTGTGTCGCGATGGGGGTTCCCCAGCGCTGCTCGGATTCGCTGGCGTAGTCATACCAGACCGTATGCTCGCGAAAGATTTCACACAGGTTTTCCGGATTGGCGGGTGGATCCGGTGCCAGCAGGCTGAAACGCAGGGTGGCCCAGGTCCCCATCAGCAAGCCCAGTACCGGAAGCCCGTACCACCTGGCGCGGCTTTTCCATTTCTCGATGCCTGTCCGGCTGCGTTTGGCTTTTCGGCCCCGTCTTTTCCGCATTCCTACCAAACCGTCATCTCCGGGATCGCGGGATCGCTTGCTGCATGCATCACACCCATGGCATAAGGGAATCAACGCCATACTCGGGATGATAGGTAAATGAAGCACTTTCCCCTAATTAAACCTCTTTTAGTCACCGCCATGCTTTTTGCCGGTACGGCCCAGGCCACTACCGAGGCCCGCCAGGCGCTTGAGGCCTCGCCGGTGGACGACATTGTTGCCCGATACCCCGCCATGATGAGCCAGGGCATTCGGGATGGCCTGAAACGCAGTGGCCAGTTGCCGCCAATGGTGGCCGATACCATCGGGAATGTGGTGAGCAACAGCTTCAATGCCGCGGATATCGAGCAGCAGATTGTTACGGATTTGCAAAAAGAGCTGACGGACGCACAGCTTGAAGCCGTGCAGAACTGGTATGAAACGCCGGTTGCCAGGAAGATCTCGGCCGCCGAGATTGCCGCCTCGGCGCCTTCGGTCTGGCCCGAGATCCAGGCCCGAGCTCCGGAGCTGAACAGCAAGTACAAAGGCACCGCCAAGGCGGAGATGTTTGATCGCTTTGACCGCGCCTCCCGGGCTACTGAAAGCGCAGTGGATACGTCCATCGCCGTGCAGCTCGGGCTGGCAACCGCGATGGCCGCATTCAGCAGTGATTCGGCCAATTACGAGCAGCTCCGCCAGCGCATCGAAAGCCAGCGCAGCATGCTGACCGGTGTCATTGGCCAGCAGGTGTATGACAGTTATCTCTACACCTACGAGAAGATCGGTGACCAGGAGATGAATCTGTATCTGGAATTTCTGGAAAGCCCCGCCGGAGCGGCGTTCTCGAGGGTTGTGACCAACAGCATCCAGCAGGCGATTACCGACCCGATTGAATCCGTGGGGCGCCAGTTGACGCAGTTTCTTTCACCGGCGCCTGCCGCCAAAAGCCAGTAAATACGGCTGAACGTCTTCCAGAAGTTGTGAAAGTGCACATTAGGGTCCACGCTCCTTGGTAAGAGTAACCGAGGAGGTGCGACCATGGATTTTAACGCGTATCAGAAAGCGCTTCCGGCACAACTGCGGGGCTCTGAATGCCCCTTCGGTGCGGAAGAATTTGATCATCGGCTGGCCCGTGTGCGGGACCGGATGGCCGTTGAAGACATGGACGCGTTGCTGCTCACCGACCCTTCCGATATTTTTTACCTGACCGGCTATAGCACCTTTGAGGTGTCTGTTCATGTCGCCCTGCTGATCACCGGCTCAACGATGCTGTTGCAGGTGCCCTCCATCGAAATGGGGCCGGCTATGGTGACAACCCGGGTTACCAGCGTGCACGGCTACCGGTGGGAAGGCATTGGTGAGGTGCTGTCGCCGCTGATAGATGTCCTGAACGGGTCGGCGGATATTGTAGGCATTGATGCCTGGCACGGATCGCTCCGCCAGGGTGTGCTGGAAGGCCTGAAGGCGCGGCTTTCCAGCGTCCGGTTTATTGATAGCGGGGGGCTGGTCAAGAAGCTGCGCATTGTCAAATCGGCCGGTGAGATCGAGTTCCTGCGGGAGAGTGCGCGTATCACCGGAGAAGGTTTGAAAGCGGCGGCTGCGGCGGTTCGGCCGGGGTTAACGGATAATGACATCGCGGCTGTTGGTGCCCGGGCGCTCCTTGAGGCTGGTAGTGAGTTCATGAGCATGCAACCCATTGTTACCACCGGCCGGCGCAGCAGCATCATTCACACCAACCACAAACGCTACCGGATAGAGCAGGGCGAACCGGTGTTTCTGGAGTTCGGGTCGGCCTGGCAGCGCTACACAGCGCCCATGATGCAGACCGTGGTGGCCGGCACGCCGACCCGGGAAATGCGCAGGGTATTCGACGGCTGCCGGCGCATTGTCGATGCCCTGCTGGCGGCAGTAAAACCGGGCGTGGCCTTTGACTCCGCCGCCCAGGCTGCAGAGAAAGCCCTGGCATCCCTGGCCGACACAGTGTTCTTTTCCGGCGTTTTCGGTTACACCGTTGGCGCCCAGTTCCCGCCGTCCTGGGTGGAGGGTTCGGGGTTCATCGCCCGGGGCGGCAACACGGAGTTCAGCTCCGGCATGGTGTTCCATCTCCCGATTTGCCTGCGGGTGCCGGGGCAATGGGGCATCGGCTGCAGTGAAACCATCCTGGTGACCGGGAGCGGGGCTGAGCCGATCACCGCCAATCCCTGGACGCTGGATCAGTCAAGCGTCAATGCCAGCAGGTAAACCGACCTGGGCTCGGGCAGGCGCGTGGCAAACAGCCCGAGCCTGCGCACCTCACTCATATCCATGGAGCGCTGCTCCGGCGCCTGCTCTATGGCTGCCAGCGGTATTGTGACGGTGTTGACGCCGGGCTGCAGATCCAGCCGGGAGTTGAAGCGGTCATTGTAGGCATTGGCGCTCCGGTCATGTTCCACATCGTTGATCCGAAGGGTCATCGAAAGGGGGCGGGTGCCGGGATTGAACAGAGTCAGGGACAAGGTGGCGAATCCGCGCCAGTCGGACGGAAAGTTGTCCAGCGAAACGCCCGAGTAGGCTTCCGTGCCCAGATCGATTCTCAGGCTTTTGGAGCCTTCCAGTGCGTGGGCTTCCGAGGCGGTGAGTGGCCCGCTCCAGAAGGCTGAGGGCTTGTCCAGCCGGAAATCGTAGAGGGCGGGTAGCTGGCGGGTCATCTGGAATTGCCGGGCGACCACCTGCGCAACAGAGGCAAGTTCAAACAGCAGCAAAAGCGCGGTGATGGCGGCCATCAATTGTTTGCCGGCGGCTTTCCGGTTTTCCGAAACGAGCAGAGGGCGCCAGGCTATAATCAGCCAGCTGCCGATCAGGTTTCGGAGCAGATCCCGCCACTCCATATCGAGGTGCTGTCCGTACTGCAGGAGTTCGATGGCGATTCCCATGGCCAGCAGGACACCGGTCACCACCAGCCAGAGACGCCAGCCGTACAGCCATTGCCAGGGCTTTACGGTGAGGGTCAGAAGGGCAAAGAGCAGGATGTGGCCAAGATTCCAGGCCGATTTGTAAACCGGGCCTGAGGACCAGTCCGGGCCACCAACAAACAGAAATGGAGCAATCAGGAGTGAGGTTACACCGGCCAGCAACTGAAGCTGCCGACCGGTGCAGGGCATTCCCGGTGTGGTGCCCGGAATCATCAGCTGCGGCTGGTCACTTCCAGCAGGTGGTAGCCGAACTGGGTCTTGACCGGGCCGATCACGGTGTTCAGTTCGCTGTTAAATACCGCCTTGTCGAACTCGGGGACCATCTGGCCGGGGCCAAAGGAGCCCAGGTCGCCGCCATTGCGGCCGGAAGGGCAGGAGGAGTGCTGTTTGGCTACTTCTGCGAAATCCTGGCCACCTTCGATGGCTTTCTTCAGTTCTTCACATTTTGCTTCGCTGTCTACCAGAATGTGGCGTGCGGTTGCCTGTGCCATGATCAATGTCCTGTGGTTGGATGAATGGGTATACCAGAACCGGAATGCTGCCCGCACAGCCCGTCGGAGGCAAGCGCTTTTTATCCGTGTTTCTGCGGTCTCACGATTGCGCCTGCAAACCTGTACAATGCCGGCTTTCTTTTCGCCGGCGCCCGGCCGGCCTCACATCGACAGGTTTGTTTCTTGATCTCCACCGCCAATATCACCATGCAATTCGGGGCCAAGCCCCTGTTTGAAAACGTGTCCGCCAAATTCGGCAACGGCAATCGCTACGGCCTGATCGGGGCCAACGGCTGCGGCAAATCCACCCTGATGAAAATCCTGGGTGGCGACCTGGAGCCGTCCGCAGGCCAGGTCATGCTGGAGCCTAACGTCCGGCTGGGTAAATTGCGCCAGGATCAGTTCGCCTATGAGAGCAGCTCGGTCATCGACACCGTGATCATGGGCCATGAGGAGCTGTGGAACGTCAAGAAAGAGCGCGACCGCATCTACTCGCTGGCCGAAATGAGCGAGGAAGACGGCATGGCCGTGGCAGACCTGGAAGTGCAGTTTGCCGAGATGGACGGCTACACGGCCGAAGCCCGCGCCGGCGAACTCCTGCTGGGCCTCGACATCCCGCTGGAGCAGCACAACGGCCCCATGAGTGCCCTGGCGCCGGGCTGGAAATTGCGGGTACTCCTGGCCCAGGCCCTGTTCTCCGATCCTGATGTGTTGCTGCTGGACGAGCCCACCAACCACCTGGACATCAACACCATCCGCTGGCTGGAAAATATCCTGGTGGCCCGCAACAGCACCATGATCATCATCTCCCACGACCGCCACTTCCTGAACAGCGTGTGCACCCACATGGCGGATCTGGACTATGGCGAGCTGCGCCTGTTCCCAGGCAACTACGACGAATACATGACCGCCGCCACCCAGGCCCGCGAGCGCATGCTGTCGGACAACGCCAAGAAAAAGGCCCAGATTGCCGAGCTGCAGCAGTTCGTCAGCCGTTTCTCCGCCAACGCCTCGAAAGCCAAGCAGGCCACCTCCCGTGCCCGCCAGATCGACAAGATTCAGCTGGAAGAGGTCAAGCCCTCGAGCCGGGTGAGCCCGTTTATCCGTTTCGAGCAGGGCAAGAAACTGCACCGCCAGGCGGTCACCCTGAGAGATCTCTACAAGGGCTTTGGTGAAGAATGTGTCTTGTCGAAACTGAACCTGCAGATCGAAGCGGGTGAACGGGTCGCCATCATCGGCCCCAACGGCATCGGCAAGACCACCCTGCTGCAATGTCTGGCCGGCAAATATGAGCCGGATTCCGGAGAGGTAAAATGGACCGACAGCGCTGAAGTAGGCTATTTTGCCCAGGACCATACTGCCGACTTCGACTCCGACGACACCCTGAGCGACTGGATGGCCCAGTGGACCAAGGGTGGTGAGCAGCTGGTGCGTGGCACCCTCGGGCGGATGCTGTTCTCCGGGGACGATATCGGCAAATCTGTGCGGGTGATCTCGGGCGGCGAGCAAGGGCGTATGCTGTTCGGCAAGCTGATTCTGCAGAAGCCGAATGTGATGCTGATGGATGAGCCGACGAACCACCTGGATATGGAGTCCATCGAGGCGCTGAACCTGGCGCTGGAGAACTATCCGGGGACCCTGATTTTTGTCAGTCATGATCGGGAGTTTGTTTCTTCGCTTGCGACCCGGATTATTGAGCTGAAGTCTGATGGCATTACTGATTTCAGTGGCAGCTATGATGACTATCTTCGGAGTCAGGGGTACCTTTGAGTTTTGACCTCGGGGTGGCGGCCGGGCGGGGCTGGCTTCCCAAAACCCGCTCCTTCGGCACGTCCATGTGACGCTTGAGCTCCGCCATCCATGGCTCCGCACAGTTTTGGGAAGCCAGCCCCGCCCGGCCGCTCGTACTTCTGAGTGGCCTTCAAATGAATAAAGGAAACCTCAAGAGCATGGGTGAGAAAGAGATTATCAGCGCAACCCGCAAATGGGTCGAGGACGTGGTTGTCGGGTACAATTTGTGCCCGTTTGCCAAGCGGGAGTTGGTCCGGAACCGGGTGCGGTTTGTGGTGTCGGAAGCTGAATCAGAGGACGAGCTGCTGCAGGCTCTGCACTCGGAGCTTCAGCGGCTGGAAGACGAGCCGGAGATTGAAACCACACTGTTGATCCATCCGGGTGTATTGCGGGAGTTTGGTCCCTACAATGAATTTCTCGATGCCGCCGATGGTTTGTTGTCGTACCTGGATATGGAAGGCGTGTACCAGATTGCCAGTTTCCATCCAGATTACCAGTTTGCGGGCACCGAGCCGGATGCGGCGGAGAATTACACCAATCGTTCACCGTTCCCGATGTTGCATCTGCTAAGGGAAGCTAGCCTGGAAGCGGCGATTGACAGCTATCCGGATGTGGACGGGATCCCCGAGCGGAACATTGCGCTTATGAACGACCTGGGTCCGGAAAAGATGCGAAACACTCTGCTGTCCTGTTTTGGCAAGCGAAGTTCAGAGTAGGTAGGGGAGTAAGGGGAGAGCACGGTTGGGAGGCTGTTTTCAAAACTGTGCGGAGCCATGGATGGCGGAGCCCAAGCGTCACAGGGATGTGCCGCAAGGAGCGTGTTTTGAAAACAGCCTCCCAACCGTGCCTGCACGGAGTGTCGGGCTAAAAGAGGGAAGCTCCCAAGTTTGGGATTCCCGAGAACTCGAATAGAACAGAAGAGCCACGCAACATGGGACTGCTTTTCGAGCAAATCGACAGCCAGCCTTCGGTGATTGGTGAGATCACTCTTCGCCGGCGGCGGATACCGGCGATTGGTGACCGGGATATCTATGAAGTGAAGCTGGGCGAGGAATTCCTGATGTCCAGCATGTTTGTGGATGCCGAAGTGGCCCTCTCTGATATCGGGCTGAGGGAAACCGAGGGTGACGACCTCAGTGTGGTTGTCGGCGGCCTGGGCCTGGGTTACACCGCCGTGGCGGCGCTCAGGCATGAGCGGGTTGCCGAGCTGCTGGTGGTTGAATACCTGGAGCCCGTCATCGGCTGGCACCAGCAGGAACTCGTGCCCCTGGGCAAAGACCTGAACGCCGATCCACGGAACCGCTACGTCCATGGCAGCTTCTTCGACCTTGCGATTGCCGATCCCGAGAACGGTGGTTTCGATCCGGAGAACCCCGGTAAACAATTCGATGCCATTCTCCTGGATATCGACCACTCACCCCGGGCCCTGCTGCACGACTCCAGCGCCAGTTTCTACACCGTCAATAACCTCCGCCTCATGGCCCGGCAACTCAAGCCCCGGGGCGTGTTTGCCATGTGGTCCAACGAGGGCGAGGATGACGAGTTCATGGCCGTGTTGAACGACGTCTTCATCGATGTTGCCTGCCATGTCGTATCCTTCTTCAATCCGTTCCAGAACAGGGAATCGTTCAACACCGTGTATGTGGCCCGCAAGCCGGGTTGAAAAACCGGAGTTTGTATGCCTGTGACGACCCATCGAAGCCGCCCGTTCAGCTCCAGTCAGCGCCTGCCCGATCCTGAGCAGCCGCCGGTGTTGCATGAGCCGGATGAGGCGGGGCAGATGCTGGCGGCGTTTATCCAGCGCTATCCCAGGCTGCTGATTCTGACCGGCGCGGGGGTCAGTACCGATTCCGGGATTCCGGATTACCGGGACGGCGACGGCGCCTGGAAGCGCAAGCAGCCGGTTCAGCACAAGGCCTTCATGGAAGACTTCCACACCCGCCAACGTTACTGGGGTCGCAGCCTCATTGGCTGGCCGGTGATGCGCAATGCCACGCCAAACCTTTCGCATCATTACATCTCGGACCTGGAACTGCTCAACCACAGCAGTCTGGTGGTCACCCAGAACGTGGACCGGCTGCATCAGAGAGCCGGAACCCGCGCGGTGACGGATCTGCATGGCCGGGCGGATGAGGTGGTGTGTATGACGTGCGGTTACCGTTGTCCGCGGGACGAGGTGCACGACCGGTGCGCCGATCTGAATCCCGGGTTCCGGAAGTATACGGCGGATACAGCACCGGATGGCGATGCTGATCTGGAGGTGGATTTCTCGGATTTCCGCCCGGCGGACTGCCCGAAGTGCCAGGGTATCCTGAAGCCGGATGTGGTGTTTTTCGGCGATTATGTGCCCAAAGACCGGGTGTATGGGGCACTGGATGTGCTCAAGGCCAGTGATGGCCTGCTGGTAATTGGTTCGTCACTGATGGTGTATTCCGGGTTCCGTTTCTGCCGGTATGCCAACGAGTGGGGCAAGCCCATGGCGACGCTCAACCTGGGCCGTACCCGGGCCGAGGCATTGGTCGACCTGAAGCTGAATGCCCGTATCGGGGAAACCCTGGCCGCGGCGCTCAAGCAACTTTGACGAAGCCGGGGTCAGATGAAAGCGTTCATCTGACCCCACATTCACTCAACCCGCCAAGTCGGGGTCAGATGAACGCTTTCATCTGACCCCATGTTCACGCGGTTCACATCAGGTTATAGACAAACACCGCCGCCACCGCCACCGGCGTGACAAAACGCAGGGTGCCATGCCACAGGCGGAACGCCCCCGGAGACAGCGCCAGTTCCTTCTCCACGGCCTGGCGGGACATTACCCAACCAGCGAAGATGGCCACCAGCAGACCGCCCAGCGGCAGCAGGATGTTGGCGGTGAAGAAATCCAGCAGATCGAAGATGGTCTTGCCTTCCAGCATCGGTACGAAGCCCAGGGGCGCGAAATCAGCCCACAGATTCAGAGACAGAATAGAGGCGATACCCAACGCCCAGCAGACAAGGCCTGCGCCGATAGTACTGACGGTGCGGTTCATGCCCTTCTGCTCCTCCAGCCATTCGACGATGGGTTCCAGCAGCGAAATCCCGGAGGTCCAGGCGGCAAAAATCAGCAACACGAAGAATAGCGTGCCAAACAGCGATCCCATGGGCATCTGGCCAAAGGCCAGGGGCAGCGTCTGGAAAATCAGGCCCGGGCCGGCGCCGGGTTCCAGGCCATTGGCGAACACGATCGGGAAAATGGCCATGCCCGCGAGCAGTGCAACGCCGGTGTCGATGATGGACACGGTAATGGAAGTTTTGGCAATGGAGATGTTCTTGGGCAGGTAAGAGCCGTATGCCATCATCACCGCCATACCCAGGCTCAGGGTAAAGAAGGCGTGGCCGAGGGCGACCAGAACGCCGGAGGTGGTGAGCTTCGAGAAGTCTGGCTGGAACAGGAAAGCCGCCGCTCGGCTAAAGCCGCCGCTGGTCATGGCGTAACCGACCACGATCAGGAGCAACACGAAGAGTGCCGGCATCAGGATGGTCACTGCCCGTTCAAGGCCTGAGCTGACACCACGGGCGACCACCACCATCACCAGGGCCATGAATACGCTGTGCCACAGCAGCAGGGTCATCGGATCACTGAGCAGCCCCGAGAAGATTGCACCAATGGCGTCGGCGGACTGGCCGGTAAGCTGGCCACTGGCCGCGGTGCCCACGTAGGACACTGCCCAGCCACCGATAACCGAATAGAACGAGAGAATCAGGAAGCCGGCGAGGATGCCCACGGCGCCCATCATTTTCCAGACCGGACGGAGGCCGTCCCGTTCGGTGATCAGGCGCAGGCTGCTGACCGGGCTACGGCCGCCCCGCCGGCCGATCATGACTTCCGCCATCATGATCGGAATGCCGACCACGGCAATACAGATCAGGTACATCAGGACAAAGGCGCCACCGCCGTTTTCTCCCGTGATGTAGGGGAACTTCCAGATATTGCCGAGACCAACCGCGGAACCGGTGGCCGCAAGAATAAAGGCAAGACGTGATGACCAGAGCCCGCGCTTCGCGTTTGAACCTTCAAGCGCGCCCGATGAGCCTTCGAGCGCTCCTGAATGGCTGGCGGAATCTGATGAAGTAACAGACATAACTATCTCCCGGAGTATTTGTTTTTGTATCAGGGTTTAAACGGAAAGCTGCAGTCATCTGCAGCTTCCGGAGGGGGGCGCCGGTGTTGGGTTATCCGGTGCGAGCCAACCGACCGGGTGCCAGACCGGCTCCGGCGGTGTGCTTTTTGAACCGTTCTTCCGCCAGTTCGTTGGCGATCTCCCCGGTCGGGCGACCCGAGCGGTCGGACCGGTTGAAGATTTCGGTCAGGGTGTCGCCGATGGTATCGACGTGGGCGCGAACTGTTTCCGGCGTGGCGCCGGTACGTTCGTAAAACACATCGATGATGCCACCGGCGTTGATGGCGAAATCGGGCGCATAGAGAATGCCCCGGTTCCGCAGCATAGCGTCATGCTCCGGGTGTTCCAGCAGGTTATTGGCCGCGCCGGCCACAATGCGGGCCTGCAGTTGCGGAATGCTGGCGGAGTTCAGTACTGCGCCCATGGCACAGGGGGCGACCACGTCTACTGGCAGGAACAGGATGTTCTCAGCGGTGGCTGGCCTGGCTCCCAGTTGGTTCACCGCGCGCCGCATGTTGTCTTCGTGAATGTCGTACACCCAAAGCTCGGCACCTGCCTCCTTCAGGTGTTTGGCCAGCCGGAAACCGACATTGCCAATGCCCTGGATGGCCACCTTCAGCCCGCTCAGGTTATCCTGGCCCAGTTTGTGTTTTACTGCTGCCTTCAGGCCGATAAAGCTGCCGTAGGCGGTTGCCGGTGATGGGTCGCCGTTGCTGGGGTTGCCGTCGAATCCGGTGCGCGAGGCGATGCCGGCCACGTGGCGGGTGTGCCGGCCCATCACCTTGAGGTCGGGCACGCTGGTGCCCGAGTCTTCCGCTGCAATGTACTGCCCACCGAGACTTTCCAGGTGCCGCCCCATGGCTTCCATCAGGGCTTCGGTTTTCTGTTTGCGCGGGTCGCCAATGATCACCGATTTGCCACCGCCCAGGTCCAGGTTGGCCAGGGCGGATTTGTAGGTCATGCCGCGGGAAAGCCGCAGCACATCGCGCAGGGCTTCTTCGTCCGTGGCATAGGGAAACATCCGGCAGCCGCCCAGGGCAGGGCCGCGGGAGGTGTTATGAATGGCAACAATGGCTTTCAGGCCGGTTTCAGGATCACAGAAAAAAGACAGATGTTCGTGGTTGTCGAACTCGGGATGACAGAATACGTTCGCGGAAGCGTTGCTGCTGGGCATGGTGAAATCCTCCCCCACCGGGCCGGATCTCGGCATGAGCGGGTATCTTGTTCTTGTCGTCCGGCTTGTGGCCGGCGTTCCGATTTCGGTGTCCGTTTTTCCATCGGGGGTTTCCCGCCGGAAGGCGCCCTTTTGGGGCTGGACGAAAATAAAACTAGCGGCGTTTTACGTTAACGTCAACTGCGAGGCGGCCGATTTCTCCTGGCCTTGATGGGTTAATCTTCTAACGGTTTGAGTTTCGGGAAAAACTTTACTGGGGTATGGTGGTTTTTACCTATTCGTTTTGTGGTGGTTACCGCTTAGCTTCCTGACATGCCAGCCAGCGCCTATCCCTATCAGATTCAGCCGCAAAGAGTGCGTGCTGAATTCTTTCGTCTTCTGCCCATCTCGTTGTTTGTGGCGGCGTTTGGTGCTGCCTTTGGCCTGGCGGCTATCCAGAAAGGCCTCCTGCCGCTGGAAGCCATCCTCATGAGTACCACCGTGTTCGCAGGTGCCGCCCAGTTTGCCGCCATCGACATGTGGGGCAGAGAGGTGTCGGTTTTGCCCCTGATGGCCGTGGTGTTCGCCATCAATTCCCGGCACCTGCTGATGGGCGCCTCGCTCCATCCCATGCTGAAGGATATGTCTCCCGGCAGGCGTTATGGCCTTCTGCTGTTGCTGACGGATGCCAACTGGGCCGTCTCAGCCCAGGACTACCAGAATGGTCGCCGCAATCTTGAAGTCATCCTGGGCGGTGGTCTGGCCCTGTGGCTGGCGTGGATTGCAGGCACCTGCCTGGGGGTCTATTTCGGCGGCTTGTTGCAGAATCCCAAAGCGCTCGGACTGGATATGGTCCTCGGCTGTTTCCTGCTGGCCATGGCGTTGGGCGGTAAGAAATCCCCGAGGGTGCTGGTGGCCTGGACTGTCGCAGGGCTGGGTTCGCTGGCGGCATGGAAATGGCTGCCGCCGAATACCCACGTGGTCGTCGGTGCCCTGGCCGGAGGCGCGATCGGTTTCTTCTGGCTTGATCGCAAACCGACCGCCGATAGTGAGGAGGGCGCCCATGACCGTTGAAACCACCACCGCTGGCATCCTGTTTCTGATTCTGGTGATGACGGCTGTAACCCTGGTGACCCGTTTCGGCGGGGTGTTCATCATGTCGTTTGTAAAAATCAATCCACGGATAGAAAGCTTCATCAACACCATGGCCAGCTCGGTGTTGATTGCCATCATCGTTCCGATGGCGGTCGGTGGTGACGCCGGGGCGCTTGCGGCTCTGGCGGTAACCGCAATAACCATGCTGGCTCTGCGCAAGCCGCTGCCAGCCATCGCTGCCGGCATTGCGGCGGCAGCCATCGTGCGTTTTCTGGCGTAAGTTGCCGGTTCCAGTGGATTAAAGTTCCCACCCCGCTCCGGCCGTCTGGTCCGAATCGGAGGGCATTGGATTGGTGTTGCGCAACGCGAGTTCGCCAATGCCGGGAAGTTTGATACCCAGCGCCAGAGGGTTAATACCGAACGAAAGCCCCAGAACATTCAGCTCGACCCCCTCCCTGACACCTGCCAGCAAGCCGAAATAGCCACCGAATGAAACCTGGTAACCGGCCCCACCCGGAACTTCCGCTACGATCTGGTCAACCAGGTAATCCTTGCCGATGGCGTGATTCGGCAACGCGACATCAAGGCCCGGCACTTGCCGGATTACCCATGCCACGAAGGTGTTGCTGTTGGGGCCCGGCCAGGCCTGGTATTCAGTGGGGAAGGGGTAGGAGTCCACGGCTTCGTAGATACGCGGAATCAGTTTCTCTGCCAGGGCTCCACGGATGTCCGCGTAGAGCTCCGGCCTGGCGCCGTACCAGTGCCGGTCCGGTTCGCCCGGGCCGGAATTGACGACATGATTGCGCCAGCCGATAACCTGGTGAACCTGGTAGTGGTCGGCGCCTTTCTCCTTGGTGGCAATCCAGGTGTGTACCGCGAAGTAGCCGCGCCAGCTCCAGGCCCGGGCGCCATAGACCTGCACGATGGCTTCCTGAGCTGTCTCCGGTGGCGGGGCAATCCCCGCACTCTCACGGGTGGCGGTTTGCCAGCTTTCAGCGCCTTGCAGGCTGCCGCTGGTGGCCAGCAGTATTGGCCCCGAGAGCAGGAACAGCAGGCCGCCAAGAACC
Organism: Marinobacter subterrani; assembly: GCF_001045555.1. Lineage (NCBI taxonomy): Bacteria > Pseudomonadati > Pseudomonadota > Gammaproteobacteria > Pseudomonadales > Marinobacteraceae > Marinobacter > Marinobacter subterrani. The sequence goes on along the minus strand of NZ_LFBU01000001.1, from coordinate 2,105,577 downwards.
CAGCCGGTGTATCTGAAGAATCGTTTCATGAACCCTGTCCAGTGTGGCCAGACCACCGAGACTTAGCCATCGCCTGTAAGTTCCGGGGGTGCAGAAGAATTGTACTGAAGGAGTACGATCTCCGGCATCTGTCGGATGAGCACGGAGCGGCGCTGTGGTTTGCCGGAGTGCCGCTTGTCTTCTAGGCTCAGGGGGTACCACTCCCCATTTTCAGGAGGCTTTTATGTCTGACCATCACGTGTACAAAAAAGTTGAGATCGTCGGCTCGTCCGACAAAAGCATTGAAGATGCTATCGAAAACGCACTGCAGGAGTGCGGGAAAAGCGTTCGTAACATGGAATGGTTTGAGGTTACGGAAACCCGTGGCCATATCGTGAACGGCAAGGTGGGCCATTATCAGGTCGCGATGAAGGTCGGCTTCCGTATTGCCGAAAGCTGAGCGTCGCAGGGTCAGTTGCCCCGGATAGCCCGTTGTCGGATGGATGACGCCAGTTGATTCATCAGCTCCCGGGCTTCGCCCTCATGCAGGCTGTGGCATTTATCCTGCAGAACCCGTCGGTCGTGGCTGGAAGAGGCACTGCTGGCGTCCTTGAGAAGGTCCAGGTACTGGCAGGCGGCCAGGTGGGCCTTGATTTCGGCGTCGATCAACCGGGTTACCAGCTCATCCACGGATTCACTGCAGAACGGGCGGTTTCTGTTCAGCAACCCCCGGGCTTCGAGCGCGGCGTTCCGGGATTCCAACCTCAACTCACCGGCGGCCTCCCCGGCCTCTACGGCCCGCAGGAACAGGCCCAGGCGCTCGTAAAGCTGCCACACCTGGGGCCAGATCTGACTGTACGCCTCCATCTCGGTGCGGTACCGGCCTTCCTCGCAGGGCGAAGCGGCGCCGGCATTTCCGGCATCGCCCGGGCGGTTGAACTGAGCTACCCGTATGTCATCCAGCTCTCGCCAGAGGGTGTCGCACTTCTCGCGCAGGCTCGCCGACTGGTCCTGACTGCGGTTTCGTGCGCCGGAAATAAGCCCGAGGCAAATCAGCGACAGCAGCAGGGCCCCCGCGGCCAAAAGCAGCGGCAAATTCACTGATGAGAACAAGTGCCAGAGCGCATCCGTATCCATGGTGTTTGATCCCGTCGAGTTCCTGTCTGGGTCTTTCAGTATAGAAGCTAATCCGGCGGCTGCTGCCGGAAGGGCAAAACTGATTTGGCGTCTTCGAAATAACCGAGCACGTGGTCGGCCTCTTCCCGGGTAAAGTTGTCGATGGCATCGCGGAACCCGGGGTGCAGGATACCATGCCAGGAATGCGTAATGATCGGCTCAAAGCCCCGCACCAGCTTGTGCTCGCCCTGGGCGCCGGCGTCAAAGTGCTGAAGGCCAAGGTCCATGGCCAGCTCGATGCCCTGGTAATAGCAGGTCTCGAAGTGCAGGTGGTTGTATTCATCGAGGCAACCCCAGTAGCGCCCGTACAGGGTGTCCTGGCCGGCCAGGAACAGGGCGCCGGCAATCAGCTCGCCTTCGCGGACCGCCATAACGAGGTGAAGGTGCTCGGGAAGATGTTGCCGCAGCAATTCGAAAAAACGTTTGGTCAGGTACGGGCGCTGCCCCCGTTTAAGATAGGTGGCCTGGTAAAACACATGGAACGCGGTGAGCACCTCGTCCGGAATATCCCGGCCGTGGTATCGGGCAAACGCAATGCCCTGTTCAGCCACCTGGCGGCGTTCCTTCCGGATCGACTTGCGCTTGCGTGAATTGAGCTCGGCCAGAAAATCCTCAAAACTCCGGTAGCCGTGGTTGTGCCAGTGGAACTGGCAGCCCAGGCGGTGCAGTTCCTGGTCATGACGTAGCAGCATCTGGTCTTGCGCGTCCGGGAACAACAGGTGCCAGGAGTGGGCGCCAAGCCGCTCGGTCAGGGTGTCCAGCAGGTCATGGAGCAGCGCTGGTGTCAGTTGTTCGCGCAGGGCCGGCTCCAGCAACAATCTTGGCCCCGTGGAGGGGGTAAAGGGGATGGCGATCAGCAATTTCGGGTAGTAGTCCAGGCCATGGCGCTGGTAGGCATCGGCCCAGGCCCAGTCAAACACATATTCGCCCATGGAATGGCTTTTCAGGAAACCCGGCGCGAGGCCAGCGATTCTGCCGCCCGTCCGGAACACCAGGTGGCACGGAGTCCAGCCGGTATCCGCCGAGGTGCAGCCGGACTCTTCCAGAGCCCGGAAAAACTCGTAACGAAGAAACGGGTTGGTCTCGCCAGCCAGTCGTTGCCAGTCCTGTGGAGGAATAGCGGTGATACTGGTGCAGGTTTCCAGGGTAAGTGCAGACAATCCGGGTGGTGACATGGTCAGGTAAGGCTCCTTGATCTACCCGATACCATACGTCAGAAGTCGGCTTCTGATCACCCCTGATTCATCAGAACCCCGCGTTTGTAAAGGTTCTGCAAACGAATTCCCGTCGAATCAGCCAGTTCCCAGAGGCGTGTTAGACTTCACCCAGCAACGGTTGGAGAGCAGACATGCAGAACAGGGTGTTACTGGTTGAAGATGATGTTGAGTTGCGGGAGCTGCTGGCCCGATACCTCTCCAATCAGGGCTTTACCGTCCGCGAGGCGGCCACTGGCCGAGACGGCCTGGCCCTGGCGTTGGGCCAGCACTGCGATATCGTGGTGCTGGATATCATGTTGCCGGATATCAATGGCCTCGAGGTATTGCGGCAGCTTCGGGCCGAGACTCACCTGCCCGTGGCACTGCTCACGGCCAGGGGGGATGAGACCGATCGCATCGTAGGCTTTGAAGTCGGTGCCGACGACTATATTCCCAAGCCCTGTAACCCCCGGGAGCTGGTGGCTCGTTTGCAGGCTCTGTTACGGCGGGTTGCCTGGGATCAGAAAACCGAGGCCAATGCCAGTCGCACCCACGGAGACCTGCGGGTGGAACCCGGCCACCGCCGTATTTACCAGAACGATGAGGCGCTGGATCTGACCGCCACCGAGTATGAGGTTCTGCAGGTTCTGCTCGCTCACGCCGGCAGTGTGGTGCGAAAAACCGACCTCATGCAATGGGCCCTGGGGCGCAGGCTCGAGGCGTACGACCGCACTCTTGATATGCACATCAGCAACCTTCGCAAAAAACTGGGCAATGACAATCCGCCCCGGATCGAGACGGTTCGCGGGCTTGGCTACAGCTATCGGGTACCCGGATGAAGCAACGTACCATGTTCCCCTTGTTCTGGCGGATATTCCTCTCAATCTGGCTCGCCATGGCTGTGACCGTCGTGGTCAGCAACCTGGCTACCCGAATGTTGCTGGATCGGGAGCGTGAGGCCATAGAGCGACAGGTGGGTCTCAGGGAACTGGCCGAAGAGGCGATAGACATCCGTGAAGCCGGCGACCGGAGCGGCGCCTGGCGCTTTCTGCGCGATGAGGGTGAACGCCTAGAGCTGTACCTGGTTCTCATCGAGCAGGATGAGAAGGACGGCAAGCTGCCTTCGTTTATCCGGGATCGGATGAATTCCGGCTGGTATCCGCAAAAGCCTGCGATCCTCGACGTTGGTGACGGGTACCGTCTGGTAGCCTGGCCCCGGATTCATGGTTCTGGCTGGCTGGATCCGAAGTTCTTCCGCGCCATAGAGCTCGGGCTGGCCTTGATCATGATTTCCCTTGCCTGCTGGTGGATTGCCCGGCTGGTCTCGCGGCCACTTCGACATATGGAAACAACCGCCCGGGCGATTGCGGGGGGCGAGAACACCTTGAGGGTCAGCGGAAGGATTGCCAAACGGCGCGATGAAGTAGGCCAACTGGCAACGGCTTTCAATGCCATGACCGAAAGACTGTGCAACCTGCTGGAGCGCCAGAAGCATCTACTCCGGGATATCTCCCATGATCTGCGCACGCCCCTGGCGCGCCAGCGAGTAGCCATTGAGCTGGCAAGCGAGGCCGGCGCGGATGAGGACCTGATGGCCAGCATTCTGCGCCAGAATGAGCGGATTGAAGCCATGACCGGTCAGATTCTGACTCTGTATCGGGTGACCGAGGCCGGTGGTGACATTGCGCGCGAGCCCCTCAAGCCAGTCAGGGTGATCAACCGGGTGCTTCAGGGAGCGGCGGATTACGCGGAACATCAGGGGGTCGATTGCCGGCTTGTTGCCTCGCCGGACAGTACCGGTACCTCGGTGCTGGGCGATGAGGGGCTGTTACAGCGGGCGATTGACAATGTTCTGCAGAATGCGTTGGACCATACGCCCCCGGGCCGGGCCATCAAGCTTGCGGTGTCGGTCTCGGAGGGGTGGCTCAGCCTTGTTGTTGAGGACCAGGGCCCCGGCGTTCCTGAAGAGCTTCTGCCCCATCTGTTCGAGCCGTTCTTCCGCGCCGACAAATCCCGGGGAGGAGCGGGCTGGGGGCTTGGGCTGGCTATTGCCAGAGACATCGTTTCCGCTCACGATGGCGAGATCACGGCAGCCATTGGTGAGTCCGGCGGTCTAGGCGTTACGGTGCGCCTTCCGGTGTTTATCGCGGGCTGACGGCATCGGCTTTTCGGCGTTTTCGGTGTCGTCGCTCGCCGGCTTCAGTTTGGCCGCATTGGAGAAGTCGATGCCTTCCTGCAGCTCATCCTCGTCAAACCGGATACCGCAGGCTGCTTTCCGGATTCTGGCCGGTTTCGCGGTGCCCGGGCTGGTGTTTTCGTCTTCAGAGGCCATAGGTCGTTGTCCATGAAAAAAGATTACCCCGTACCGGCAGGATACCTCGAGCGGGAAACGGAAGTGAAGAAAAGCCGGTTCATCGCCAGAGTGGCGCCGGTAGGCTCCAGGGATGAAGTGAAAGAGTGGCTGGAGCAGGCTCACAGGGACCATCCGGACGCCCGGCATATCTGCTGGGCCTACCAGATCGGCCGACCGGGTTCGGCGGCCGAGGCGGCGATGAACGATGATGGTGAACCGTCCGGAACGGCGGGCAAGCCAATCCTCAATGTCATCCAGCACAAGGATATGGGCGACGTCCTCGTTATGGTGATCCGCTATTTCGGGGGCATCAAACTGGGTGCCGGCGGTCTGGTACGGGCCTATGCCGGTGCAGCGGAGAGTGTGCTCTCGGCAGTGGGCCGGGTTGTCCAACAGCCGATGGTAGACGCAAGGGTTACCCTGTCTTTCGCCGACGAGCAACCTCTGAGACACTGGTGTGACGTCCATGGCGCGGTGTTGGACTCGATTGATTATGGCAGTGTGGTCCAGGCCAGGCTCTCGGTGCCTGAAAGCCTGGCCGGGGAGTTTGGTGCCTTCTGTGACGCCCAGAAGCTGGATTACCGTTTTGCAACATGATGGATCCAAACCGCGCGGCCACCCGTTAGCAGTGCATGGATTGTTGATATTCACCCTCTGTGGAGGAAGGAAAACATGATGCGTTTCGTAATGTTGTCGATCGTCGCGCTGGCCATGGCCGGTTGCGCCAGCAATGTGGTGACGGATTACAACTCGTCTGTGGTTTTTGGAAACTATTCATCCTGGGCGTTTGCGCCATCGGCCGGTGCGGATTCCTCGCCCTTCGTGTCGCTGGATGGCAGCCGGATCAAGGATGCGATTGCCAGAGAACTGAGCCAGGAGGCGCTGCGGGAGGTTCCTCTGGCCGAAGCCGATTTGCTGGTGAGCTGGCAGATTGTCGAGGAGGACCGGCTTGAGCAGACCGGGGTAGGCCTTGGGTTTGGCTTTGGCAGCGGGAATTTCGGTTGGGCACTTTCCGCACCGCCACCCGTGCGTGAAGTTGAAGAAGGCAAGCTGGTGGTTGAGTTGGCGGATGCCGAGACCAAACAGGTCGTCTGGCGAGCTGCCAGCCGTCGTTATCTGAATGAGGACCAGTCGCCGGAAACCCGACGGGAGCTGATCGATGAAGTTGTCTCGGAGATGTTCAGCAAGTATCCGCCGGGACTTGACTGATCCATTGTGAAACACAGGTAAAGGCACAGAAACAGAATGAAAAAGCGATCCGAGGGAGGACTGGTGTTCTCCACCGAGACGGGGCGGATGTGCCCCGGCTGCCGCAATCCGGTGGCGGAGTGCACCTGCGGTGATTCCCCGGGGCCTGCGGGCGACGGTATTGTGCGGGTCAGCCGGGAAACCAAGGGGCGAAAGGGTAAGGGTGTCACCCTGGTTACCGGCATTCCGCTGGATGAAAAGGCCCTCAAGGCCTACGCCAAGACCCTGAAAGCCAAATGCGGTACCGGCGGCACGGTAAAGGACGGCGTGGTGGAAATCCAGGGCGACCAGCGCGATCTTCTGGTGCCCCTGCTTGAACAGAAAGGCTGGAAAGTCAAACGCGCCGGTGGCTGATGGTCGGGGCGCAATTGCCCTGCCAGCCCGCTACAATAGAGCCTTCGAGTAGCGAATCTCACAGTTGATACTGACCGGAGGCAAGAATGCACATACTGGTTTTGGGTGCGGGTGTTGTTGGCACAACAACGGCCTGGTTTCTGCAGAAGCAGGGGCACCAGGTGACGGTGGTTGACCGACAGAATCAGGCCGGTCTCGAAACCAGCTACGCCAACGGTGGCCAGATTTCCGTGTCCCATGCCGAGCCCTGGGCCAATCCGTCGGCACCACTGAAGGTGCTGAAGTGGCTGACCCGGGCCGATGCCCCGCTGCTGTTCCGGCCAACACTGGATCCTGCCCAGTGGCGCTGGGCGCTGTCTTTCCTGGGCGAGTGCACCTCCGCCAAAGCGGCGCATAATATTCGCCAGATGGTGAATCTGGGCACTTACAGTCGTGGCCAGTTACAGGCGCTTCGCAAGGACGCCGGTATTGAATACGATCACCTCGAGAAGGGCATCCTGCACTTCTACACCAATCCTGCAGAATTTGATGCCGCGCGGGAACCGACCCGGATTATGCAGAGCCTGGGCTGCGATCGGCAAATTATCGATGCCGACCGGGCCATCGAGCTGGAGCCGGCCCTGAAGCCCATCCGGAACCGGATCGCGGGCGCCACCTACACCTCGGAAGACGAATCCGGCGATGCCCGGATGTTTACCCAGAATCTGGCTCAGCGCTGTGTTGAGGCCGGTGTTGCCTTCCGCTATGGCAGCCAGATTCTGAATTTTGAGCGGGCCGGTGAGCGGGTTCTGGGAATCCAGACCCTGACTGATGGCCGCCATGAGACACTGCGGGCAGACGCCTATGTTCTGAGCCTTGGCAGTTACAGCGCTGCGCTGGCCCGGCAGCTTGGCATCTTCCTGAACATCTATCCGGCCAAGGGGTATTCCATAACCGTGCCGGTGAAAAATGAGGAAGCGGCGTTCAACGTCAGCCTCACCGACGACGAATACAAACTGGTGTATTCACGCCTGGGTGACCGGATCCGGGTGGCCGGCACGGCCGAGCTGAGCGGCTACAGCCGGAACCTGAATTACACCCGCTGTCGCAGCATAGTCCGGCGCACTGCCGAAGTGATGCCGGACGCGGGCCACTGGGACCAGGCCGAGTTCTGGACCGGCCTGCGCCCGACGACACCCTCCAACGTGCCGTACATCGGCAAAAGCCACTTTGCCAACCTGTACCTGAATACCGGGCACGGTACGCTGGGCTGGACGCATTCCTGCGGCTCGGCGGCGGCACTGGCGGATATCATCGGGGGGCGAAGGCCGGAGGTGGATTTTGCCTTTTCTGGCCTGTAAGACTGAAAAAGGGGTCAGATGAAAGCGTTCATCTGACCCCGGGTTTGGCCCTCGGCCTCAGAGGCGTCCATCTGACCCCGGGTTCTACTTCAATTGATCCCGAATCAGCTTCTTGTTGATCTTGCCAACGCTGGTCTTCGGAATATCCTCCACGAAATCAATATGTTCGGGGATCGCCCACTTGTTGATCTCGCCGCTGGCCACGAACTGCTCCAGATGGCGCTGAATATCCTCTACATCGGCCTGCTCACCGGGCTTGAGGGTGACCAGCGCGTGGGGGCGTTCACCCCATTTCTCATCGGGCACGCCGACGACGGCTGCACCGGCGACGGCCGGGTGCTGGCTGATCAGGTTTTCCAGGTCGAGGGAAGACAACCATTCACCGCCGGTCTTGATCACATCCTTGATGCGGTCCTTGATGGTTAGGGTGTTATCCGGCTCCATGGAGGCGACATCGCCGGTGTGCAGCCAGCCACCTTGCCAGAGTTCCTCCCCCTTGTCCGGCTGCTTGAAATAGCTCTGGGTGAGCCAGGGCGCCCTTGCCACGACTTCCCCCTTGGCCTCGCCGTCATGTGGCACCGGCTGGCCATCCGGGGCGACAATTTCAAGCTCCACCATGGGCACGGCAATGCCGGTTTTGACCCGTTTGTTGGTCTGCTGCTCCAGCGGCAGCTCCAGATCCTCGGGCTTGAGGTGGGTAACACTCAGCAGTGGGCAGGTCTCTGACATTCCGTAGCCGGTGTACATGCGGATGCCGAGTCTGGCGCCGGCGTCGCACAGGCCTTTGGTCAAGGCGCTGCCGCCGATCAGCACGTGCCAGTTGCTCAGATCGGCCGTCTTGATGGATTCGGTGCCCATCATCATCTGCATGATGGTGGGTACGCAGTGGGAGAAGGTGACCTTGTGCTCCTTGAGCAGATCAACCAGCAGTTCCGGCTCGTAGCGGCCGGGATAGATCTGTTTGATGCCCAGCATGGTCGCGGCGTAGGGCACGCCCCAGGCGTGTACGTGGAACATGGGGGTTACCGGCATATAAACCGACGTGGAACGCAGCAGGGGCATCTCGTCGTACGCCGAGAGCGAGCCGGTCATGGCCAGGGTGTGCAGCACCAGTTGCCGGTGGCTGAAGAACACGCCCTTCGGGTTGCCAGTGGTGCCGGTGGTGTAGAAGGTGGTGGCAACGCTGTTCTCATCAAAATCCGGGAAATCAAACTCGGTGCCGGCCTTCGCAAGCAGTGCTTCGTAATCGCCGGCTACCTTCAGGGTTGTGGATTTTGCGGCTTTCTCATCGGTCAACTGAATGTAGGTTTTAACGGTTTTGATCTCGTCCTTGACGGATTCGAGGATCGGCAGGAAGTCGTCATGCACCAGCACCACGTCGTCTTCCGCATGGTTCATGGTGTACACCACCTGATCCGGCGACAGGCGCACGTTGATGGTGTGCAGTACAGCGCCAATCATGGGTATGGCGAAGAAGCACTCCAGGTAGCGGGGTGTATCCCAGTCCATGACTGCCACCGTGTCGCCGGGTTTCACGCCGGCGTCGGTCAGGGCATTGGCCAGGCGGTGGATACGCTCTACCAGGTCGGTGTAGGTGTACTTGCTGCGATTGGCGTAGACGATCTCCTGGTCCGGATTGTATCGCGGCCCGGAGAGCAGGAGTTGTTTGATCAGCAGGGGGTACTGATGAGCGTTGTCAGCCGGAGCCAGAATGCGGGGCTGTGCCATGACGTGTGTCCTCTTTCCCGGTTGTTGGTCTTATCGTGAGAAACAGCACTAAATCTGACACAGATTGTGGGAAACAGGAACCGGGAAATTGAAAAAAATGCAGAGCGAACCGAGGCTTAGGAAAGGCCGGTTTCGCTCTGTGGACACGCCTGCTGTTCGAATGAGTGTTACTCGTAGGTGCAGAGGTAGGCAGTATCGATATCAGTTTTTGCCTTGAAGCTGGCCTGTCCGGCAACATCAAAGCTCTCACCGGCACCATAGGTCATCCATTCTTCCATGCCGGGCAGCAGCACGGAGAGGGCGCCGCTGATGACAGTCATGGTCTCCTTCTTGCTGGTGCCAAACTCGTATTCGCCCGGGCTGATCACGCCGACGGTGGCCGGCAGGGTCGAGGTCTGGAAGGCAATGGACTTGGCCTTGCCATCAAAATATTCGTTCACATGCAGCATATGCTGTCTCCTGAAAGGGGGTTTGGCGGCCTACTATACGGCAAAATTACGTAAGTCCAATGACAAATTTCGGCGCGCCAGGGAACCGGCCGCGCCGACCGGCTCAGTCATTGTTCCCAGGGCCTGCCCCGGGTTCCGCGAACTGGCTTTACGCCGATATGCATGGCGGCCTTGGCAAGAATATTGGCGCTGACGGGGGCTGTCAGGAACAGAAATACCGTAATCAGTGTTTCCGAAAAACCCAGTTGCTGGTCATGATTGGAGAAATAGATCACCGAGCTCAGCATGATGGCCCCTACGCCCAGCGTCGTGGCTTTGGTGGGGGCATGCAGGCGGGTGTAAAAGTCTGGCAGGCGGAGCAGCCCCAGCGCGCCAATGAGGGTGAAGGCCCCACCCAGCAGGAGCAGGGCGGAAACCAGGTATTCAGAGATTAGGCTCATTTGTCGTGTCCTCCCAGGAATCTTGTTGCCGTGGCCAGGCTATTCAATGACACTTCCCCGCTTCAGGTACTTGCCCATGGCAACTGTTCCCACAAAGCCCATTACAGCGATCAACAGCGCCGCTTCGAGGTATAACCGGGTGCCCAGAACGAGCCCGAGCAGGATGATCAGCGCGATGGCATTGACGTAAAGCGTGTCCAGTGCCAGGACCCGGTCCGGTGCGTCTGGCCCCTTGATCAGACGACAGACGTTCAATACGGCAGCCAGCGTTACCATGCCTATGGTGATGTAGAGCGCGGCGGTCATCATTGGAACATCTCCATCAGTGGTTTCTCGTAACGGTTGTGGATGGCATCGATAACCTCCTGGGCACTGTCGGCATCCAACGTATGGACCAGCAGGGTCTTCTGGTCATCACTGACATCGGCACTGACCGTTCCGGGTGTTAACGAAATTGTGCTGGCCAGAATGGTGATTGCCAGCGGGTGCTCCAGGCTCAGGGGGTAGGCGACGAACACTGGCCGTGGCGGTCGTGGGCTGAGAATCAGCCGGGCGACAGAGAAGCTTGCCACGATAATATCCTGGACCAGCCGGAGCAGATAAGCCGGCACCCGCCAGGCTTTGACGAACACCGGCCGCTCGGGCCAGAACCCCGAGGTGATCTGGGGAATCAGCCACGCCAGAACCAGGCCCATGACAACACTGGCACCGGACACCCCGTTGCTCAGGAACTGCCAGGTAGTGAACAGGAGCACGCTGAGCCAGGGTTGCGGAAAAGTCAGTCGATCAAGCATCAGTTACCCTCCGCGACCATGGGAATCTGCAGTATGGCGGTATACGCCGCCGTGTTGTGAAGCTGCGCCGCCGTGGCATCAGTGTAGCGGGTGATCGGTCCGGCCAGCACCACAAGGGTCACGGTCAGTGCAATCAGGGCCCCAGCCGACGCCGACACGCGCCCGTTCAGCCGCGCAGGACGTTCGAGGTGACCATCCACCGTGCGCCAGAACACGATGCTGCCCGCCCGGCTGTACGCGATGACGGTCAGGAAACTGCCAATCAGCAGGACGGACCAGAGCCACCCCATTTCGGCGCCGGACTGTACTGATTGCAGGATCAGAATCTTGCCGAAGAAGCCGCTCAGCGGTGGAATCCCTGCGGCGGCCACTGCGCCAACCAGAAACAGTACGCTCAGGAAGGTGCGGTTGCGCATTTTCGGGGCCGTGATAATCCGGTCAGCGGCGCTCCCGCGCTGGCTGGACACCAGATCTGAGACCAGAAACAGGCCACCCACGGTAAAGGTTGTGCTCAACAGGTAGAACAGGGCTGCCGAGAGCCCGGCTTCAGACCCGAGAGCGACCGGTGCCAGCAGGGTGCCTACGGAAATGATGACCTGCCACGCCACCAGGTTTTTCAGGCTGCCGGCGCCGAGGGCGCCAATCACGCCCATGGCCAGAGTGATCAGGGCCAGCGGGAACAGCCAGTCCATGCCCAGGTTGGCGAGGGGGCCAGCATTATCGCCGAAAACCAGCAGGTACACCCTGAGGATGGCGTAGGTGCCAACCTTGGTCATAACGGCAAACAGTGCGGCAACCGGCGCCGTTGCCTTGGCGTAGGCTTTTGGCAACCAGAAACACAATGGCAGGATGGCGGCTTTCAGCCCGAACACCACCAACAGCATCAGGCCGCCGGCCCGCACAATCTCCAGATCGGCCCCAGACAGCCCCCGCACCGCCAGCGCGAGATCCGCCATGTTGAGCGTGCCCGTGACGCTGTAGATCATGCCCACGCTGATCAGGAAGATGGCCGAACCGACCAGGTTCAGCACAACATAATGTAGGCCCGGGACGGTTCTGGCGGTGCCACCGCCATGCATCAGCAGACCGTAGGACGCGATCAGAAGCACTTCAAACGCGACGAACAGGTTGAACAGGTCGCCGGTAAGAAAGGCAATGTTCAGGCCCATCAACTGGAACAGGAACAGCCCGTGAAACTGCCGGTTGCCCTCATCGGCTCCGCCGACCGCGTAGATATGGCTGAGCAGGCCGAGAACCGCAGTAACCACCAGCATCAGGGCCGCAAGCCGGTCCAGTACCAGAACGATGCCGAACGGCGGTTGCCAGTTCCCGAACGCGTAAATCCGGTAGCTGCCGTCATTTGCCAGTATCAGCAGCACAATCGCGGAAACCAGGATCAGGACCGTGGTCGCCAGGGCCAGCGTTCGGCGCAGGCTGATCGGCGCATAGCCCATAAAGGCCTGAACAATGGCACCCAGCAGGGGGATCAGGATTGGTGCAAGAAGCCAGTCGTTCATTGGCCGTTCGCCTCCGTCTCGTCTATCTCTCGGAGCGGAGGCTCGTCACGGCGGCCGTCAACGTGATCGTCGTCGTGGTCGGCCAGGCTGCGCAAAGACAGCACGACAACAAAAGCCGTCATGGCGAAACCGATCACTATGGCGGTCAGCACGAGGGCCTGGGGCAGCGGGTCGGTATAGTGTTCAGCGCTGCCAATGATAGGCTGCTGGCCGGTGACCAGGCGGCCGGTTGAAAACAGGAACAGGTTGACGCCATAGGAGAGCAGGGTCAGGCCGACTACCACCGGGAAGGTTCTGGCGCGCAGCAGCAGATACACACCCGTTGCGGTCAGGGTGCCGATTACCAGTGCAAACATCAGCTCCATTACACGGGCTCCTTTTTGCTCTTGATGGCGGAGTGGGGCGACAGCCGGCCGATACTGACCAGTGCGAGCAGGGTGGCGCCAATCACCGTCAGATAAACGCCCAGATCAAACACCATGGCGGAGGCAACCTCGAACTCGCCCACCACGGGCCAGGTTATATGGCCGAACGTGGACGTGAGAAACGGATACCCGAAGACCAGACTGCCCGCCCCACACACGGTGGCAAACAGCAGGCCCAGACCTATCACGTTATGGTAGCGGAAGGAGATCCGCTCTTCGGTCCAGACCATGCCACTGGCGATATACTGGAGAATCAGTGCCACCGAGGTGATCAGGCCGGCAATAAAACCGCCGCCGGGCATGTTGTGTCCCCGCAGGAATATGTACACAGACACCATCAAGGCCAGAGGCAACATGGGCCGTGCGATCTGCGCCAGCATCATCGGGTGGGCGTCCCGGGTCCATGGATGGCCCTGGCCGTCTCCGGAGGGTGGCGTAAGTGCGGTGTTCTTGAGCATGGCGTAGATCCCGAGGGCAGCAATGGCCAGAACGCTAATCTCGCCGAGGGTATCGAAGCCCCGGAAGTCCACCAGAATGACGTTTACCACATTGGTTCCGCCACCGTGCGGTTTGCTGTGCTCCAGGAAAAACGAGGAGATTGAACTGAAGGGCCGGGTCAGCATGGCCAGCGTCACCAGTGTCATGCCGATGCCTGCCGTGAGGGCAATGGCGATGTCACGAATACGCCTGGGCGTTGTGGTTTCCAGAGGGGTCCAGGACGGCATGTAATAGAGTGCCAGCATCAGTAACACAATGGTGACGACTTCCACCGACAGTTGGGTCATGGCCAGGTCAGGAGCGGAAAACCGGGCAAAGCCCAGCGATACCACGAGACCCACCACACTCAGCATGACCAGGGCAAAGAACCGTTCCCGGTGCATCACCGCCGTGATGATGGCAGACACGATCAGTGTGCCGGCGGCAATGGCTGTGGGCCAGTCCACCGGGGTCAGACCGGATGCCCCGATATACAGGCCCAGATTGGTGAGAGGCAGGAAGGCCATGGCAATTACGGCAACTACCAGCAACATGGCATAACGCTGCAGGGAGCCGCTTTCAATCTTGCCGGTGAACCGGTTGGCCAGGTTCACACACCGGGCGACAACCGCCTCGAACACGGCTTTCTCGTCAATCTCCCGGAAACGGGCATGGAAATCGAAGAAGCGCTGGCGCTGGCTGTACATCAGCAAACCGCCAAAGAACGCAATAAGGCTCATCATCAGCGGCAGGTTGAAGCCATGGAAGACGGCAAGCTCATAGTCGGGCACGGCCTCGCCCAGGGTTGCAGACGCGGCGGCGTAGATCAGCGGGCCAACAGAGATCGTCGGGAAGACGCCCACCATGATGCAGGCAAACACCAGTATCTCGACCGGGATCTTCATGTATCTGGGGGGCTCGTGGGGTGGATAGATTGGCAGGTCCACGGGCTTGCCGTTAAAGAAAACGTCGTGAACAAAGCGGGCTGAGTAGGCCACGGCAAAAATACCGGCCAGTATGGCCACAATTGGCGGCAGCCATCCCCACAACCCAGGAAGATTCAGCGCCAGGGACTCGGCGAAGAACATTTCCTTGCTGAGGAAGCCGTTGAGCAGAGGGACACCCGCCATGGAGGAGGCCGCGACCATGGCCAGAGTTGCGGTGTGGGGCATATAACGCCAAAGGCCATTGATTCTGCGCATGTCGCGGGTGCCGGTTTCGTGGTCGACGATGCCCGCAGCCATGAACAGCGAGGCCTTGAAGGTCGCGTGGTTGATCACATGGAACAGGGCTGCGATCGCTGCCAGCTTGGTGCCCATGCCGAACAGCAGGGTAATGAGGCCCAGATTGCTGACCGTGGAATATGCCAGAAGCCCCTTCAGATCATGCTTTAACATGGCCACATAAGCGCCCAGAAGCAAGGTGGCCATGCCGGTAAAGCTCACCATGTAGAACCACATCTCGGTGCCCGCCAGCGCTGGGTACAGGCGCGCCAGCAGAAACACGCCGGCCTTGACCATGGTGGCTGAATGCAGATAGGCCGATATAGGTGTGGGCGCTTCCATGGCGTGTGGCAGCCAGAAGTGAAAGGGGAACTGGGCAGACTTGGTAAAGGCTCCGAGCAGAACCAGGGTCAGCGCTACCGGGTACATGGCGTGGGCTTTTATCTGATCGCCAGCGGCCAACACGGCGTCCAGCTCAAAGCTGCCGACGATATTGCCAATGATGAGAATCCCGGCCAGCAGGGCCAGTCCGCCCCCACCGGTAACCGCCAGTGCCATGCGTGCACCGCGGCGGGCCCCCTGTTTATGGGTCCAGAAACTGATCAGAAGGAAGGAGGTAAGGCTGGTCAATTCCCAGAAAATCATCATCAGCAGCAGATTGCTGGCCATGACAATGCCAAGCATCGACCCCATGAAACAGAGTAGCAGGGCATAGAACTTGCCGACATTCTCGTGTGATTTGAGATAGTAGCGGGAGTACAGGATGACCAGCAGCCCGATGAGCAGGATCAGCAGGGCAAACAGCAGGGACAGCCCGTCCAGCCTGAAGCTGAAAGACAGGCCCAGAGTCGGCAGCCACTCGTAGCTCTGCACTACCACATCGCCATTGGCGAGGGTCTCCCAGAAGGGGAAAAGGACTGCCAGGGCAATCAGGGCAGGAACCGACGAGGCTATGGCTATTGCTGTTCGTCCGCCCAGGGCGAACAGGGGAGCAGCGAGAGCGCCCAAAAAGGGCAGGAAAACAACCAGCGGTAGCGACATCGCAACCTCATTATTGGTTTTCTTTTACGTGAGTATCGAAGGCATGTACGCCTGAGTCTAGTCGCCGGCCGGCGAGCCTGCATAACGCGCAAGGGAGCCGATACGACCGGCGGGGCAGAGTGGATCAGCAGGAAACTGGAGGGTCCGGGAAATAAGGGAGACTTCCCCTGTGCCGCGCGATGTCAGCGGTAATGGGTGGGCGAATAATGCTGTTGCAGCCGAAGGACCTTGCGGTCATGGTTGCTCCGTCAGTAAAACTTGATACCCGATGATACGTGGCCCGCCCGGAAGGTCAAGTCAACTTGTTATTTATCAAGTTCGCTGGCTGTTTAAAACTGCCAGGGATTGACAAAGATTGGCAATCGGTGGCGGTTTGGGTCATGTGGCTAGCGCACCGACCTCAGGGCGTTGGAAATAGCCTCAGCCTCCGCCTCAAGTACCTGGCAACGAAAGCTGTTGCCCTGCTGAAGAGCGTGTTCGATCTGCTTGCGTTTCATGTCATAGAGCCGGCTGAGAATGTCTGCCTGGCTTTGTCGCATCGGCGCGTTCATGGTGGATCTCCCCATAGTGACACCTGTCGGTATTCTTTACATTACCGGCCGAAAGTTGGCCTTCTGAAAATTTAAATGCATAACCCGCGCCAGAAGGCGGTTGACGGCATCAGCGCCCGAACCTCGAGCGGTATACCCCAGGCGCCAGACCGGTGTGTTTTCGGAACAGGCGGCTGAATGAGCTGACATCCTCATAACCCACTAACCGGGTAATCTCCTCCACTGCCACCCTGGAGTTCTCCAGGTGCTGCCTTGCCGCCTCAATGCGCAGAACCTGCAAATAACCGGTAGGTGTATCGCCGGTTGCCGCCTTGAACCGGCGAATCAGCGAACGCTCGGTCAGTCCACATAACGACGAGAGAGCCTGCAGTGTGATCGGCTGCCGGTAATGGTCATCCAGCCAGTTCTGGAGCCTCAGAATGGCCGCATCGGAATGATACCGCCGAGCCTGCAACGCGCTATATGGTGCCTGGCTGGTCCGGCCGGCATCAATCACAAACGCCTTCGCCAATTCCCGGGCAACCTGTGCCCCGGCATGACGTTCCACCAGATAGATACCCAGATCCCACCAGGCCATGCCACCCCCGGCACAGGCGATGTGGCCATCTACGGTCACCAGTCTGTCAGGCTGCAGATTTACGGCCGGATAACGATGCCGGAACTGGTGGCTGAAACCCCAGTGCGTTGTCGCCTGGCGACCGTCAAGCAAACCGGCCTCGGCAAGCATGAAAGCCCCTGTGCAATTGCTGGCCAAGCGAACCTGGCCAGCGTCGGCCGACTGAAAATCGCGGAGCCATGCAATCAGCTCCGGATTTTCAGCCAGCACCCGATTGATGGGCCCGCCAATGGTGGGAATAACCACCAGGTCACTGCTGTTGCCACCCGGGAGCAGCGTGTTCCAGGCTCCGTCCGGTTGAAGGGTCAGCCCGTTGATACAGCGGCAGGGCGCTCCGTCCTTCGTCAGAAGACGTGTTTCGAACTGAGGTGCCGGCGTTTCATTGTTAATCCGCGCCCAGGTAACCCCCGCCAGCCGGAAAAGATCAATGATGCCGGTAATAGCGCTGGCCAAAGCGCCATCGAAGCCGATAACTGAAACCGTTTGCATACATTCTCCAGAGGAGGGCGCGAGCGCGGGGGCAACGTCCCGGGACTGTGTGCAGCATGGATGCTGCACTCAAGCCTACATGGATGTATTCACGGCGTGTCTCGGGACGTTGCCCCCGCGCTCGTGCCCGGCCGGCGAACACCAGCCGAACCCAGTGTCCAGCGGGCAATGGCGAGAACCACCATGATTATGTCATAAACGCCGGTTCCCAGAAAAAACCAGTTGTGAGAGGCTGTCGGCAACAAACAGGAGACCAAGAATGACCGATACCCTGATCGACCGCCGCGACCTGGCGTTCCAACTCTACGAAGTCCTCGATACCGAAAACCTCACCACCCGCGAGCGCTTCAGCGAACACAACCGCGACACCTTCGATGCCGTCATCGAAACCGCCGACAAAATGGCCCGGGAAAAGTTCGCCACCCACAACAGCGCCGCCGACAAAGACGAGCCGAAATTCGTCAACGGCCAGGTCGAGATGCTGCCCCAGGTCAAAGAAGCCTTCGATGCCTATGCCCAGGCTGGCTTCATCGCCGGACGTTATGATTACGAGCTGGGCGGCATGCAACTGCCCGAATCGGTCATGGCCGCCTGTAACGGTTTCTTTACCGCCGCCAACCCCGGCACCGCCGGCTACCCGTTCCTGACCACCGCCGCGGCCAATCTTATTCGCGTCTTCGGTAACGAGCAGCAGCAGGCCACGTTTTTGCCGAACATGCTCAGCGGCCGCTTCAGCGGCACCATGGCTCTGACCGAGCCCCATGCAGGCTCCTCCCTGGCGGATATCCGTACGTCCGCATCGCCCACCGAAGAAGGCCATTACCTGATCAAGGGCGCCAAGATCTATATCTCCGGTGGCGAGCAGTCCATCACCGATAACATCGTCCACATGGTGCTGGCCAAGATCAAAGGTGCGCCGGCAGGCGTGAAGGGCATCTCCCTGTTCATCGTGCCGAAATTCCTGGTGGACGACGAAGGCAACCCCACCGAACGCAACGGCGTAAGTCTTGCCGGCCTGATCCATAAGCTCGGTTACCGGGGTACCACCTCCACCGCCCTGAGTTTCGGCGACGATGCCCCCTGCCATGGCTACCTGGTTGGCGAGCCCCACCAGGGCCTGAAGTACATGTTCCAGATGATGAATGAAGCGCGGGTTGGTGTGGGTTTTGGTGCTGCCGTGATTGGCTATCGCGGTTACATGCACAGCCTGGAATACGCCAAGGACCGGCTGCAAGGCCGCAAGGTCAGCGAGAAAGACCCTGAGTCACCACAGGTACCCATCATTGATCATGCCGATGTCCGGCGTATGCTATTGGCCCAGAAAGCCTACAGCGAAGGTGGCCTGGCCCTGTGTCTCTATGGCGCCCGACTGATGGATGACCAGCACACCCATCCGGACCAACAGAAACGCCTGGAAGCCGGCAAGCTGCTGGACCTGCTCACACCGGTGATCAAGGCCTGGCCTTCCGAATACGGTCCCAAGGCCAACGACCTGGCCATCCAGGTATACGGTGGCGCGGGATACACCCGGGAGTATCCGGTAGAACAATGCTGGCGCGACAATCGCCTGAACCCGATTCACGAGGGCACCAACGGTATCCAGGCCCTCGACCTGCTGGGCCGGAAGATCTGGCAGGATCAGAGCCACGGCCTGCAACTGTTGATGCAGGCCATGCAGGTAGACCTGCAGGCAGCCACCACCGATCGCTGCCAGCAATGGGCCCTGTCCCTGAGTGAAACCCTGCAACAGGCGGTGAAAGTCACCCAGAGCCTGGGTAAATCCCTGATGGAAGGCGACCCCGACAAAACCCTGGCGAATGCCTCCTGCTACCTGCACCTCTTCGGGCACATCATTGTTGCCTGGATGTGGCTGCGCCAGGCCAACGCTGCGGCCCACGCCCTGGGTTCTGCCAACACCGATGATGAGCGCAATTTCTACCAGGGCAAGCTGCAGGCGGCCCAGTATTTTTTCCACTGGGAATTGCCAGCCGTGGCCCAGGATCTGGTGCTGCTGCGCAATCAGGACGATACCTGCCTGAACATGAAAGCCGATTGGTTCTGATTCTGTTTGTAGCCTGATGTTTCGGGTGGTTGCACGCTCGGCCGGCAGGCCTTTCCGGGACACGCCGCAAGTACGTCCCTGTAGGCTCGATCGGGCCATCCCTGGCCCTCAACGGTCCCGGAAAGGCCTGCCGGCCGACCGTGTCCAGATTTCGGTGAAATTCTCCAAGGAGGCGGGACTCCGCGCAGAGGCTACTCATAGGTAAAAAGAAACTTTCCCGTATAACTGCCAGATTCAGAGCGCGAGCGACGGGGAACGCCTTCCGGGACCGTCTGTGGCCAAGGATGGCCACAGCCGAGCGCACAGGGACGTGCTCGTAGCGTGTCCCGGAAGGCGTTCCCCGTTGATCGTGCTGACACCATAACGGGCAGGCTGGGGGCCCAAAGATGAGGACAAATCCGATGTCACTGGTAACCGTTGAAAAGAAAAATCACATCTTGCTGATCGGGCTGAACCGCCCGGAAAAAATGAACGCCATGAACCGCGAGATGTATCACCAGATCGCGGCGGCCTATTACCAGCTGGAAAACGACCCGGAGCTGCGGGTCGGGCTGATGCATGCCGAAGGCGACCACTTCACCAGCGGCCTGCAACTCGACGACTGGGCGGGTGTCTTTGCCAACGGCAAAGGCATAGAGCCGGGCGAGGGCGAGCTGGACCCGTTCCACATTACCGGACAGGGGCTGAGCAAACCGGTGGTCTTCGCCGCCCAGGGTATCTGTTTCACCTGCGGCGTTGAAATGATGCTGAACTCCGACGTTCGCGTCGCGGCCAAAGGCACGCGCTTCGCCCAGCTGGAAGTGAAACGCGGCATCTTCGCTTGCGGTGGAGCAACAATCCGCCTGCAACGGGAAATCGGCTGGGGCAATGCCCAGCGGTACCTGCTGACGGGTGATGAGTGGAATGCCGAGCAGGCATACCAGTGGGGCTTGATTCAGGAACTGGTGGAGCCGGGTGAGCAGTTCGCGGTTGCGCTGGAAATCGCCGAGAAGATTGCGAAAGCCGCCCCGTTGGGTGTCCAGGGCAGCCTGAAATCCTCGAAGATCGCGGTCAGTGAAGGGCAGGAAGTCGCGAAGCAGCGGTTGTTTCCGGATTTGCAGCCGGTCATGGCCAGTGACGATGTAAAGGAAGGAATTCAGTCCTTCCTGGAAAGGCGGGAAGCCGTATTCAAAGGGAAATAGCTACTTTTGGTGCATCAGGTGAGTTTTGGTTGAAGCGTTCAAGCTAACCTGACTATTTCTCCAAAGTGAGAAGCGGCCGGCCTATGACGTCTTCCGGGAGTGTGCGCAGCATGGATGCTGCGCTCAAGCCCCCATGGATGGGTTTACGGCGGCTCCCGGAAGGCGTCATCGGTTGGCCGCCTGCACAGTACCGGGAAGGCTGGGGCCAGAGTTGAAGCAGGCGGCGAGAATCAGGCCGCTTCGGAGTTTTCAGAATTACGCCTGGCCTCAGCCTCGGCGGCGACCTCAGCTGCGTAGTCCGCATACCTGGCCATCAGTTCCTCTTTCCGGTCCGGATCCCAGTTGATCTTGCTCAGATCCCCTTCGTAGTGATCAATCACGCGCTTATCCATGGTTTCATACCACCACTGGGGCAGGTATGCGGGCAATAGCATCGAGGCATAGCCACCCGGTAACTGCGGCGCTTTCTCGAAGTGTCTGAGTGCCTGGTAGCTGCGTTGCGGGTGCGCATGGTGGTCCGAGTGCCGCTGCAACTGGTACAGGAACAGGTTGGTCACAACATGGTTGCTGTTCCAGCTGTGTTCCGGTTGGGTGCGCTCGTACTTGCCATTCTTGTCCTTCTGGCGCAGCAAGCCGTAGTGCTCGATGTAATTCACGCTCTCCAGCAGGCTGGCGCCATACACCGCCTGGGCCGCCAGGAACGGCACCGCCCGTCGCCCGCAAACCAGTGTGGTTGCCCCAAAGAACCCGGCGCTCATGGCCCAGCCCTGCAGCAACTCGTTGTCCAGACTCCAGAAGCCTTTCCCTTTGCGCTCCAGCCGCGCCTTTTCAATCCGGATGGATGACTTGATACCGCCGATGACCGTGCGTGGCAGGAACTTCCAGAAGCTCTCACCCATACGGCTGCTGGCCGGATCCTCCGGCGTTGCCACCCGCTTGTGGTGGCCGAAGTTGTGCTCCACCACAAAGTGGGTATAGCCGGTGGGGGCCAGGGCTGCCATTGCCAGCAGTTTGTTCAGTCTGTTGGATTTGTGGCCAAGCTCATGGGCTGTGTTGATGCCCACTCCATTGATCCCGCCAACCGTCAGCATCAGCCCGATCCTGTCATCCAGCGGCGTGCTTTTACGGCTGGCCAGCCAGGCGCCGAGAAAGGTCATGGCGTACTGGGTCGGGATAAAAGCCTTCACGATCCGGTCGTAATACTTGTCCTGCTCCAGGGGGTTCACAGCCGATTCCGGCGGGTTGCTCTGATCCTCGCCAATGGCCCGGTCCAGGGCCGGGATAATGCCGTGCACCAAAGCTGGGCCTGTCCAGGCCAGAGCTTTCAGTTTTTTCGGCGCCAGGGCGTAACCGGTCAGGGCCGCCAGGCCGATGCCTGGCAGGGCAGGGCCAAGCAGCCACAGATAGCGTTTCGGGTCCTTCCATTTGCCGGTCGCCTCTTCTTCGGCAGGCGAGGCCACTTTATGGGATTGCAGATTATCAGGACTGTTGGCGTTCATTGTTCTCTCCCGTTCGATGCACGTCACTGAAATTTATGTCGGACAATCAGACAATGCAATGAGTGCGCACTCAGGAGAGGCAGCTTGGCGCAAAATGACAAATGTCATTGTTTTGGCGAAATCCCGGTTTCTGAGCCAGACTTTGGGGAAAACAAGAGCTCGACAACAGGGAAGAATCAGCCATGCCAAATGTATCCCCCGCTACGGCCTCGTACTCCGTTCAGGGCATGCTTCGGGAGTATCTGGGGTCAGGACAACTGACCGAGGTGATCTACCGGGACAGCGCGGGTCAGGTGTGCCAGGTGCACGATGTTATCCGCGACCTGTGCAGCCGGGCCGGGCAGGACTTTTTGCTGCTGGGCCGGGGCACTCTGCTTCCGTTCGATCATGTCATTACCATCAATGGCCGGTTGCTGACCGACAGCGCCGGCTAACCAAAGGGTAATCGGCCGGTAATTGCCTTTGTCCCGGGCCTCGCCGTACTCTGTTCCCCGTTGTAGATACTTACCAACAGAGGGATATGGTATGAACAAGCTCACAATGAGTGCGCTTTTGATGGTACTGACACTCGGCCTTGCTGCCTGCAGTTCTGAAGACAACGAAGGTGTGGATGTCGAAAAGGCTGCAGATAACGCCGGCGATATGATGGAGGAAGCCGGTGAGTCCGTCGAACAGACCTACGAGGAAGCCACAGGCCAGGCCGACGGCGCCATGGGCGAAATGAAACAGGGCGCGGAAAATGCGGCCGATGAGATGGGGGATGCCGCCGAAGAGGCGGGTGATGCCATTGAAGAGGGCTACGAAGACGCCACAAAACAGTAAATGACTGGCTGATCGCTCCGTTGCAGCATGTTGCGCGGGGCGATCCTTATACCGAGCCGGCCCTTGGCTCTGTAAAATAATGTTAACAAGTTTGTCTTTCAAACGTACGCTTACTGTCATATTTCCTGCCGAAACTGGCCTCTCGACAACACCGACCTGCAGTTCTTTGAGAGAGGCATTACCATGGCAAAGCACGACCTTGATCCCAATTACCTGGATCCCAACTACGAACCGGTAGTTAACCATTCCGGAAATACCCCTTTCCATCAGGTTCTGGCCGCGCGCATGCAGCGCCGTACCGTGATGAAAGGCAGCGTGGGCGCCGCGCTTGCCAGCGTCATGGGCCTGGGTCTGGTGGCTTGTGGCAGCGATAACAGTTCCAGCCCTGCAACCAGCGGCAATGTTGCGAAAACCGATCTCGGATTCAAGGCTGTTGCAACCTCCAATGCCAATCAGGTTGTTGTTCCTGAGGGATACACGGCCAAAGCCTTCCTGCCGTGGGGCACCCCGATTACCGGCTCCTATCCCGCGTATCGCGCCGACGGAACCAATACCGGTGCCGAACAGGAGCAGCAGGTTGGCATGCACCACGACGGCATGCATTTCTTCCCGATCGATCAGAAGGCTGGCGGAAACAGTTCCGCCGAAGGCCTGTTGGTGATGAACCATGAATACATCAACCAGGACGCCTTGCACGCCAGTGGACCGACCGCTGCTGCTGACAACGCAGGCGTTCGCCCGGCAGACGAGGTTCGAAAGGAAATCGCCGCGCACGGCGTGTCAGTTGTACATATCAAACAGGATAGCGAAGGTACCTGGGACATCGTTTTCGGCAGCCCCTTCAATCGTCGCATCACTGGCAACACCGAGATGGATATCCGTGGCCCGGTTCGCGGTTACAACAAACTGATCACCAAATACAGCCCGAATGCCACCGAGACCCGTGGCACCCTGAACAACTGCTCCATGGGCCCGACACCCTGGGGAACCTATCTCGCTGCAGAAGAGAACTGGGCAGGCTATTTCGCCAACGGCGACGCCACCCAGCCGCGGGAACAGACACGTCTTGGCGTGGGAAGTGCCAGTCGCTATGACTGGGAACTGGCGGACAGCGCTGAGGATCAGTATGTTCGGTTCAACATAAGCACGGTTGGCGCCACGGCTGCAGACGATTACCGCAACGAAGCCAATACCTACGGCTACATGGTCGAGATTGATCCGTTCACCCCGGAAAGCAAGCCGCAAAAGCGCACCGCTCTTGGCCGCTTTGGCCATGAAGGTGTGATCTTCGCGCCGGTCAAGGAAGGCCAGCCGGTGGTTTGCTACTCTGGTGATGACTCGCGCTTCGAGTATATCTACAAGTTCGTTTCTGCAAAGCCCTACTATGCGGCGACGGCCGGTGGCTACCTGTTGGACGAGGGTAGCCTCTACGTGGCCCGTTTCAACGACGATGGCTCCGGAGACTGGCTGCCTCTGGATCTGGAAAATGCAGATTTTAAAGCAAAGGTTGATGCCGCAGTGGGAACAACCGTTGGTGACGTGGTGGCCTTCAGCGGCTTCGAGAATCAGGCGGATGTACTGCTGAACACCCGGCTGGCAGCAGACATTGCCGGCGCCACGACGATGGATCGCCCCGAGTGGGGTGCGGTCGACCCGAACACCGGGCAGGTGTACTTCACGCTTACCAATAACTCCAATCGCGGTAAGCCTGGCTTCGAAGGCGTCAATGCAGCGAACCCGAATGAGCTCAACAATACCGGCCACATCATTCGCTGGAGCGAGCAAGGCAACGACCATGCAGCCACGAGCTTCGACTGGGACATCTTCGTGTTCGCTGGAGAGCAGGGCACCGAAACCGTGGTTGATGGCGAGGTCATCGTATCCCTGACCGACGACAACATTTTCAACAGCCCCGATGGCCTCTGGTTCGATTACAACGGTCGCCTCTGGATCCAGACCGATGGCTCGGACGCCGCGCCGTACCAGAACAACATGATGCTGGCCGCCAACCCGGAGACCCGCGAAATAAAACGGTTCTTTGTTGGCCCGTTAGGCTGTGAAGTGACGGGTGTCGTCTCAACGCCGGATGTGAAAACCATGTTTGTGAACATTCAGCACCCGGACGGAAACTGGCCTGATGCCAGCGATCCGCGTCCCCGTGATGCAACCGTGATCGTCACCCGCGACGACGGTGGTGTTGTGGGCGCCTGATTCCGCCGCCACACCAAGCACCTGAACACCGCAAACCCGGCTCACTCGGTAACAGAGTGGGTAGGGTTTGCGGTTTTTTGTTTCAGATACTTTTTTACCTGCCGATAACCGGTATAAATCCACTAAAGTATGAGTTATTAACTCAGGTCAATTCTTTAGTCTCCGCAATGGCCTTCAATAAAAATGTATGCAAAAGAGATAATAACTACGAGGTTGCTATGGGGTTACTGGATCGGGCTTCAGTTTTGTGGGGGATTGCGATTGCGGCTGTTCTCGGAGTTGGTTGCGCGGGGGTGGCGCCGTTGTTAGGTCTGGATAGCGCATCAATGCTGATTGGGTTGGTCGTGGGCCTTGTGGCCGCCGCTGGTTTTCTGATTATCCGGGTACTGGAGCCGACGGAACGGGGGCTCAAGGCCCTGAATGATGGCACCCTGGCCGAAGACAACCCGCTTCAGGCCCAGTGCCGGCAACTGCTTTCCGATGCCAACGCCGGCCGCGCCCTGGTTGAAACCCTCTCGGGCAGTGCCGACAGGAACGCCATTTCTGCCGCCCAGGTGTCGTTTGCTGCCGACCAGCTCAAGCTCCGGCTGGATCGCCAGGTGCAGGAAACCGCCCAGATGGCCGATTACGCCGGCCAGATTACCGAGACCGTGCGGGAGTCCTCTGAGCAGGCCACGGATGCCGCCACCATGGCGTTGCAGAACAAGCAGGTCAGTATCGAGGGGCGTGAGGCGCTGACCTCGGCCATCGACAGCGTGCGGGCGGTACACCAGCAATCCGGTGAGAACCTGCGGCTGATCCAGGAACTGAACGAGAAGTCCCACAAGATCCAGGGCGTGACCTCGACCATTCAGGGCATAGCCGAGCAGACCAATCTGCTGGCACTGAATGCGGCCATTGAGGCGGCGCGGGCGGGTGATCAGGGTCGCGGCTTTGCCGTGGTAGCCGATGAGGTACGCCAGTTGGCGGGCCGCACGGCCCAGGCAACCGGTGAAGTGGCGGAAACCCTTGAGGAAATCCGGTCGGATACGGCCCTGATCGTGTCGCGAATTGAAGATCTGGCGCGAAGCGTGGAGGAAGGGCTGACCTCTGTGGAGAGTGTCGGCGAGCGGCTTGAGCAGATCCGCGACCAGTCGGATCGCGTTCAGCAGCAGGTTGCCCGGATTGCCGAAATCGACCAGAACAACGAGCAGAGCCTGGCACAGGTGTTCTCGGCCATCGAAACGGTTCGGGACCAGATCTCCGAGAGCGACTCCAGCGTCGCCTCCCTGGCAGAGCAGGCGGCCACCCTGATGGAGCTGGCGGAAAAAGCCAATGCCTCCTTCGCGCTGAACAGCGAGGCGAGTTATCACCGCCCGTTCTATCAACAGGCCCGGGCCGGTGCTGACCAGATTGGCCAGTTGTTCGAGCAGGCGATCCGTGATGGCAAACTTTCCGAAAGCGCGCTGTTCGACAAGACCCGGACGCCAATCCCGAATACCCATCCGCCGAAGTATTCCAGCAGTTTTGACAAGTTTACCGACCAGTTCCTGCCGACCGTCCAGGAACAGGTGAAGAACGCCCATGAGGCCATTGTCTTTGCCATTGCCGCCGCGCCGGATGGCTATGTGCCCACGCATAACCGGGATTTTGCCCATGCGCCCACCGGTGATCCGAAAGTGGACCTGGTCAAGAGCCGGAGCAAGCGGCTGTTTAACGACCGCACCGGCATTCGCTGTGGCACGCATACCGAGAATATGCTGTTGCAAACCTACCGGCGGGATACCGGCGAAATCATGCATGATCTGTCGGTGCCGGTGTATGTCAATGGCAAGCACTGGGGCGGGTTCCGTCTCGGCTACCGTCCGGACAATCACTGACCGCTCCGGGATTTCCGGCCCGAGAGGCTGTGGTAGACTTCGGCTAACGGCCCAACAGGAGACCTGCCTTGACCGAACCGGAGTTTATTCCAGCGGATTCTGATCCCGCGTCCCGCCAACCGGATAAGACCCGTAACCTGGCGGTCGTGGTCTATATCCTTCAGGCGTTGTCATTTTTTGTCGGCGGCATCACCGGCCTGGTGGGCGTGATCATCAATTACGTCAAACTGGAAGACGTGCGTAACACCTGGGTGGAGCGCCATTTCCGCTGGCAGATTCGCACCTTCTGGATCGGGGTGCTTTGGACGGTGATCGGAATTGTGACCACGCCGCTGATCATCGGCTGGTTCATTCTCCTCGGCATTTCCATCTGGATCATCTACCGGATCGTCAAAGGCGCCCTGGCCCTGAATGACGGCAAGGCGCCGTCCTGAGGGGCGCTCCTCAATCCTCCGTCACCTCCTCCAGGCGAATGGCACTGAACATGCCGGCCAGGCCCATCAGGCCGAGCACAATGATCACGGCCACCTCGGAAATCATTGAAACCAGGGCAGTCAGGCCGCCGGTGGCCAGCAGCAGGAAACCGATCACGGTATTGCTGACCGCCGTGTAGTCAGTGCGCTTGTTGCCCCCTGCCATGTCCACCAGATAGGTCTTCCGCCCGAGCCTCACACCAGCGTGGGCGATGCTGAGCACGAAGAAAGCGATCGGGTAAAACCAGACACTGCCGATATCGGTACCGAGCCACAGGGCGGTGAATCCAACGATCAGGCAAACGCCGCTGGCCATCGCGGCACCCCGGATCATGACCTTCCGGCTTGAGGTATCCGCAGCCCAGCCCCAGAAACTGGCACTCAGGGAACTGGCCAGGCTGCTGGCCAGCAGGAAGATGCCCAGCATCCAGCCAATATCGGACTCTTTCTGCGCCAGGACCACGAAATACGGCGACGCCAGAGCCGAGCACAGCAGAAGCGCCCGGGTGATCACGAAGTTCCGGAAGGGAACATCATCCCGTAGCAGGGACAGACTCCGGAAAGCCTCATTGATGGCATTGCCTCCGCCGCCCGTCTCTCCCCCGAACTCTTCCACCCCGGCAAACAGAAAGCCGGCAATTACCCAGAGCGAGGCGGCCAGCAACAAGAGCACGGCGTAAAACCCAATCGTCGGGTCACCCCGCTCCCAGAATAGCAGGACGGTCAGAATCACGGTGGCGGTACCGCCAATGGTCGATGCCAGTCCTCCCAGCCTGCCCCGCCGTGTTTTCGGGATGCACTTGCCCTGAACGTCCTTCATGGACACGGAGCAGAATCCCCGGGCCAGAGAAAACACAATGAGAGCAGCGATAATGCCGTAGCCGGCGGTATAGCCCTCAAGAAACCAGACGCTGGCCGCCATGGCGACAACACTGGCCGCCTGGCCGAAGCTGCCCAGGATCCAGAACCATTTGCGAACGGCTTTGCGACGCACCCAGGCCGCGATCACCATTTGCGGGACCAGTGAACCCGATTCCCGGATGGGTACCAGCCAGGCCACCAGCGCGGGTGCACCGATGGTGCTCATCAACCAGGCCAGTACCGTCTTCGGGCTGGTCAACAGGTCGCCCAGTTTGGTGAGCACATTGCTGGCGAGAATCAGGAAGAAATTGCGGGGAACCTCGCGACAGGCCTCCTCCGGAATATCCTTACAGACCCGTGCGTCCTCTTCATTGGCAATAAGGCTGTAGAGCTGATCAAGGGTGTCCTTTTTGCGGTCTGGCAAGCGGCTGTCCTCCGGAAAATGTCAGGCAAGGATACCAGTTGGCCCGGCTATTCCTGAATCTGGAGTACGGCACAAACCTGTGATCAGACCAGAGAGTGGTCGTTAATGGCTGAATTGCAATCAGCACATCGGAAATGCTGGTCTGTCAGGATCTTGCGCCCTATTGCACTGCGCCGCGGTGATCGGGCTTAATGGTTCGGTAACCATGGAGCCGTTATTTTATGCTGAGCTATCTGCACGCCTTTCACGCCGGGAACTTCGCCGATGTCCAGAAGCATGGGGCGCTGGCACTGGTTCGCGCCATGATGAACGCGAAAGCATCCGCCATCGCCTGTTTTGATACCCATGCCGGCAGCGCCTTCTACGATTTGCGCAGCGAAAGAGCCCGGAAAACCGGCGAGGCGGACAGCGGCATCCAGAAACTCTGGACGGCCCGCCATCAGCTGGGGCCGGACTGGCTGCCGGTGCTGGATCTATTGGCACAGTTCAATGCCGGCAACGGGCCGTTGACGGTTTATCCGGGGTCGCCTGCCTGGTTTCGGCACTTTCTCCGGGCGGAGGATAGCCTGGCCCTGTTTGAGCTCCACCCCTCCGAGGGCGAGCAACTGGCAGACTGGGCGTCAGCCGGACCGGTTCGTGTGCTGCGGCAGGATGGCCTCGCGGGCCTGCTTCGGCAGTTGCCCCCGAAGCAGCCGCGACTGATGGCGTTGATTGATCCGTCCTACGAAATCAAGTCGGAGTACCGGGCAGTCGCCGAAACTCTCGAAAAAGCGTGGCAGAAATGCCGGCATGGGGTCTATCTTGTCTGGTATCCGGTGCTGACCAGTGGCCTGCAGGCGCAACTGAAAGAGGCGGTCCGCGTCAGCGCGATCCGCAAGGTGCTGTGCAGTGAGGTACACCTGCGCGAGCCACCGGAAAGGGGCATGACCGGCTCGGGAATGCTGGTGATCAATCCGCCCTGGGGATTCGACAGCCGGTTCTCGGACTTGATGAATGAGGTTGCCGGGCCGGATATCCTGAACCTGTCCCATGCTATGGAGTGGCTGGTGCCTGAATAGGCCAGGCCGTTGATGCCCCTATGACGCGGACAAAGTGGCTTCAGTCTCCGGCATCGGTCAGGCGAACGACAGACATCCGGGCGTCTTCCCGCATGCTTTGCAGCCGCCTCTGGTTGAGCTCTTCCTGGGTTTCCTAGGCAATCTCCGCGACATCCCTGAGCGCGTTATCCAGCCAATGCTGCTGGTTGTCCGGCAAACTGTTGTACCACTCCAGGTTGGATACCACCGATGAGACAAACTGGGCGGGCCGGGCCATGGTCAGGGTGCTCTGGACCTCGTAGAAACCCATTTCCTCAATGGCGAAAACGGGATTGCTCTGGCCGTCAATCTTCTGCAACTGAAGATCGCTGTACACCTGTGAATAGGGAATCTGCCTGGTTGTGGCGCGGTAGGCACGATAGGCTTCTTCGGCGATATCTGAGGTCATGGTCCGGATCCGGAACCCCTGGAAATCTTCCGGTCTGCGCAGTGCCTTGTCCGCCGTCCAGTTCACTTAATCCTTGTTTGTTAGTGCTATACAAGGCACCACAAGAATACACGCAGCCGTGGGTAACAGGACGCAATTGAATTACACTGTCGCCGAAACTGATCAAGGGCCAGACCAGGGGTAAGGGGGAGTAACACCATGAAGGACCTGCTGCATTCAGGAGTCCGGGAATGACTAACCAGAAACAGGCCATGCTGTACGGTCTTGGCACCGTGCTGTTGTGGTCGACGGTGGCCACCGCGTTCAAGCTTTCCCTGCGGGAGCTGGCGCCGGTCCAGATGCTGTTGATAGCCTGCACCGCGTCAGTGGTGGTCATGGCTGTCATTCTGATGCTCCAGGGCCGGTGGCACCTGGTATTTTCCCTGAGCAGGAAACAGTATGTGCAGTCCTTTGGCATGGGGCTGATCAATCCGTGCCTGTATTATTTCGTGCTGTTCGGCGCCTTTGACCGGTTGCCGGCCCAGGAAGCTCAGCCCCTCAACTACACCTGGGCGCTGGTGCTGGCCTATCTGTCGGTACCGTTTCTTGGCCAGCGTCTGCGCACGCTGGATATCCTGGCCGGCCTGGTCTGCTATGCCGGCGTAGTGGTGATCGCTACCCGGGGCGCGGTCACCTCCCTCAGCTTTTCCGATCCGCTCGGGGTGTCACTGGCCATCGCCAGTACCCTTGTGTGGGCGTCCTACTGGATCATTGCGACCCGGGATGCCCGGGACCCGGTGGTTGGCCTGTTTCTGAACTTTCTGTTCGGGCTGCCGGTTATTTTCCTGATCTGCTGGTGGACCGAGGGCCTGTCCTTTACCCCGGGTACATCGCTTGCGGCGGCAGTGTATGTCGGCGTTTTCGAGATGGGCATTGCCTTTGTCCTGTGGTCGTACGCGATGAAAAAGGCCGAAAACACCTCGAAGGTCAGCAACCTGATCTTCATTTCCCCGTTCCTGTCCCTGGTGTTCATCCATTTCATACTGGGTGAGCAGATTCTGTCCTCGACCTACATCGGCCTGGTGCTGATTATGGCCGGCCTCTGGCTCCAGCAGAAAAAGGTCAAGGCCCGGGAGGAGGCCGTCATTCATGGCGGATAACTGGTTTGTCTATATGGTGCGGACGGCCCGGGGGGCGCTGTACACCGGCATCACCACGGACGTGAACAGGCGTTTTCAGGAGCACCAGGCGGGTACCCCGAAAGGCGCCCGGAGCCTGCGCGGCAAAGGACCCCTTGAGCTGGTGTTCAGTGCCGTCGCCGGCGACCGGAGCCGGGCATCGAAACTGGAATGGCATATCAAACAGTGGCCACGGCCCCGGAAAGAGGCGCTCGCCCAGGGCGAACTCAGCCTGCCAGATGACGTCTGATGTGGTCCCCGGCGGTTTCCATGGCAGCGGTTGCGCGATCCAGTTGGCCGCTGTGCACCTGGAATACGTGCCAGAGACTGTTGAATACCTCGAGCCTGGTTTCAACGTCATCCCGGTTTGCCGCCTCGGCCAGGCGCTCCGCGTCGTTCAGCAGGATTTCCTGGCTGCCTACCTGGATCAGTAATGGCGGGAGGCCGCTCAGGTCGCCAAAAACGGGCGATATCAGCGGGTTGGTCAAGGATTCCCGGCCGGCATAGAGTCGGGCGGCCTTGCTGGTCCAGGCGGCCTGTATTACCGGCTCACACTCCGGCGAGTAGAGATGTGCCTGGGT
The DNA here is from genome assembly GCF_001045555.1 of Marinobacter subterrani. Classification (NCBI taxonomy): domain Bacteria; kingdom Pseudomonadati; phylum Pseudomonadota; class Gammaproteobacteria; order Pseudomonadales; family Marinobacteraceae; genus Marinobacter; species Marinobacter subterrani. The sequence continues at coordinate 2,073,566 of NZ_LFBU01000001.1, read as the reverse complement.
CAGGTCAACCCAGGGTGATAGCACCGTCAGCGAGGACGGCACGGGCAGCCCCTTGTCCCGCAGCCGCATGGCCAGGGCGATGGAGAGCCCGCCACCCGCTGAATCGCCGGCGACGGCAATCTGCTCAGGCTTGTAGCCTTCTTCAAGCAGGCCGGTCCAGCAGGCCTCGGCGTCATCCAGCGCGGCCGGAAAGGGGTGCTCCGGCGCCAGCCGGTAATCCGGGGTCACAACGGAACAACCGCTGGTTTTCGCAAGATGCCCGGTGATTCCGCGATGTGTGGTTGAGGAGCCAATGATATAGCCGCCGCCGTGCAGGTAGAGCACTGCTCCGTCCAGGTTGCTCCCGTAAGTTGCCCGGGTTGCCGGTACTGCGCCAACGGTGGTTTTCCGGAACCGGGCCCCCCGCGGCGGTGTCGAACTGCGATACGCCTGGCTGACAATTCTTCTCTGGAGTGACACCGGAATGGCCGGGTGGAGAACCGGCCGAACCAGACGCATCATGGTCTGGCGCAACCCGGTCTCGAGAAGCTGTTGCAACATCTTTGGTATACCCTCGCTATGGGTTAGGCCCGCTATGGGTTAGGATTGAGAGCCGAAAATCAGTAACTCATCCATGACAGGCGTTTAACTCTACGTGTACTGGAAAACAGATACCATAGAAATACCGGATTGGGACAGGCACTCGCTCCTGGACAGGCTTGAACCGTTTGATCCCGCCACTCACCGTAAGCTCAGCAATGAGATGGTGGCCTACTGCCGTTTTTACGGCCTTGACCTCTGGGTTGAACACCCCGAGGTCGCCTACCATCAGGGCTACCTTAAAGCCGGCGGCCACGAGGTCATGGCGCACTATTTCCGCCTGCCGGAATCCCGGGGCCAGCGGGGCACCGTATTTATCCTGCACGGTTATTTTGACCACGTCGGGCTCTACAGCCAGTTGATTGAACGCTGTATTGCAGAGGGCTTCGACGTATTGGCCTACGATCAGCCGGGCCATGGCCTGTCAAGTGGCACGCCGGCCGCCATTGGCAGTTTTCTGGAGTACCAGAGTGTCCTGGCAGATGTTTTGGCGCAGGTCCGGGGCAACGTCCGTGGGCCGTGGTTTGCGGTCGGGCAGAGCACCGGTGGGGCGATTCTGATCGACTACCTGTTATCCAATCATCACAGCCAGAGCACCTCCGAGTTCCGGAAAGTGGTTTTGTTGGCACCGCTAATACGGCCTGCGGGCTGGCTTGGCGCCAAAGTGCTTCACAGCCTGGCGCGGCCGTTTATCTCGCGCTGGCGCCGTGTGTTCGCGGCGAACAGTGCTAACACCCGGTTCCTGCGGTTTCTGCGTGAACACGATCCGCTTCAGGCGCGCGCGGTTCACGCCGACTGGGTCGCAGCCCTGCGGAAGTGGGTTCCGCACATTGAAGCCGCCCGGCCGGTCGACTTTCCGGTTACGGTTGTGCAGGGTGAAAAGGATCTTACCGTCGACTGGCAGCATAATTTGCGGATTATCAGGAATAAATTTTCCTTTGTGGAGGAACTGAAAATCCCTGACGGTCGTCATCATCTTGTGAACGAAGCGCAGGATTTGCAGGCAACGGTATTCAATACCATCATAGATACATTCACAATTGAAGCGTCAGAAGCCCCCAGGGGGCTGTGTTAATCACAAGTTACAGGAGAAGTTTGTGAAGAAAACAATTATCGCATTTGCCGTTGCTACTGCCGGTTTGAGCGGCTGTATGACATACGATCCGTACACTGGTGAGAAAGAAGTCTCCAAGGCGACCACTGGCAGCATTATCGGGGCCATTGGTGGTGCCGCTATCGGTGCCGCGACATCCAGCGACAGTGACCGGGGCAAGGGCGCACTGATCGGTGCCGCTGGCGGTGCTGCCGTTGGTGGGGGTATCGGGTATTACATGGATCGCCAGGAGGCCCAGCTGCGTCAGAAGCTTCAGGGCTCCGGTGTGCAGGTGGTGCGTAACGGTGATCAGATCGAACTGATCATGCCGGGCAATATCACCTTTGATCTGAACGAGTCCTCCATCCAGCCCGCTTTCAGAGACACCCTGGAGTCGGTCGCGCTGGTACTCAAGGAATTTGACCAGACCATGATCCAGATTGAAGGGCACACCGACAGCCTGGGTTCAGACAGCTATAACCAGTTGCTGAGCGAGCAGCGTGCGGCGTCAGTGCGGGACTTCCTGCTCAACCAGGGTATCGAGCCGAAGCGCACTCGGGCAGTGGGCTATGGTGAACGTTACCCCGTTGCCACAAACGAGACCCCCGCTGGTCGTGAACAGAACCGCCGGGTTGAGCTGACGCTGGTTCCCATGCAGTAAGCAGACCATAAAAAAACCGGAGCATCTGCTCCGGTTTTTTTGACCTGCCGGTTCTGATCAGAACAGCACTCGACAGCGGATCGTGCCCTTGACCTGCAACAGCTTCTCCAGTGCCAGCTCGCCGTAGGCCTTGTCGACATCCACCACCACGTAACCGATGTCTTCCTTGGTCTGCAGATACTGGCCACACACGTTGATGCCGTTTTCCGAGAATACCTGGTTGATCTCGGACATCACGCCCGGCACGTTCTCGTGGATGTGCAGCAGACGGTGCTGGTTGGGGTGCGAGGGCAGCGCCACTTCCGGGAAGTTCACGGAAGAGACAGAGGTGCCGTTGTCGCTGTACATGGCCAGCTTCTCGGCCACTTCACGGCCAATGTTTTCCTGGGCTTCAATCGTCGATCCGCCCACGTGCGGGGTCAGGATCACGTTATCGAATTCCCGCAGGGGAGATACAAATTCCTCGTCGTTGGACTTCGGCTCAACCGGGAATACATCAATGGCCGCGCCTAGCAGCTTGCCGCTGCTCAGGGCATCCGCCAGGGCATCGATCTCGACGACCGTGCCGCGGGACGCGTTCATCAGGATGCTGCCCGGCTTCATCTGGGCGAACTGCTCAGCCTTGAACATGTACCTGGTGGCCGGTGTTTCTGGCACATGCAGGCTGACCACGTCGGCGATGTTGAGCAGCTCCTGCATGGTGCCCACCTGGGTGGCGTTGCCGATGGACAGTTTGGAGACCACATCGTAGAAGTACACGTCCATGCCCAGGCCTTCGGCCAGGACGCTGAACTGGGTGCCAATGTTGCCATAGCCAATAATGCCAAGCTTCTTGCCCCGGATCTCATAGCTGTCCTTGGCGGACTTCTGCCATTCACCGCGATGGGCCTTGGCGTTCTTCTCAGGCACGCCCCGCAGCAGCAGGATAGCCTGGGCCAGAACCAGTTCCGCCACACTCCGGGTGTTGGAGAAGGGCGCGTTGAAGACCGCAACACCCTTGCGGGTGGCCGCCTGCAGATCAACCTGGTTGGTGCCGATACAGAAGCAGCCCACGGCCACCAGCTTCTTGGCGGCTTCAAATACTTTCCCGGTCAACTGGGTGCGAGAGCGGATCCCGACGAAGTGCGCATCGGCAATCTTCTCGATCAGGTCGTCCTCAGCCAGTGAGTGAGTCAGATACTCGATGTTGGTGTAGCCCGCAGCGTTCAGGGTATCAATGGCAGATTGATGCACGCCTTCCAGCAGCAGAATCCGGATTTTGCTCTTCTCAAGAGACGTATTTGACATGGGCTTGCTTCCGAACCTTTCGTCACGTGAAATGACCCGTGGCCAGTGATCGTCAGGGCTGGCTCACAGAACAGGGGCAGTATGATACCATAAACGCAGACTTTCACAGCGCGCCGGTTTGCCTGAATCAACTGTCTGTGATTCCTGTTGCAAGATCCCCGGCCAGAACCTTACGAGAACGACGATTCCATGAATTCCGAACAGATCATTGCTTCCCTGAAAGACCTGATGGCCGCCGGCGATGCCCCCGGCAAGGTACTGACCGATCCGGCAGACCTCGACACCTACGGCAAGGACTGGACCCGGATCTACCCGCCCAAGCCGCTGGCGATTGTGTTGCCCAAGACCACGGAGCAGGTGCAGGCGCTGGTACGGTTTGCCAACGACAGTCAGGTGGCGCTGGTGCCTTCCGGCGGCAGGACCGGCCTGAGCGCTGGTGCAGTGGCGGCCAACGGCGAGGTGGTTGTGGCGTTTGACAACATGAACCGGATTCTGGATTTCAATGCCAGTGACCGGACGGTGCGCTGCCAGGCCGGTGTCGTGACGGAGCAGTTGCAGAATGCCGCCGCGGAAAACGGCCTTTATTACCCGGTGGATTTCGCTTCCGCCGGCTCCAGCCAGCTCGGCGGTAATCTCTCCACCAACGCCGGCGGTATCAAGGTGATCCGTTATGGCATGAGCCGCGACTGGGTGGCCGGTTTAAAGGTGGTAACCGGTAAGGGCGACATCCTGGACCTGAACAAGGATCTGGAAAAGAACAACACCGGCTACGATCTTCGCCATCTGTTTATCGGTGCCGAAGGCACCCTGGGGTTTATCACCGAAGCCACCATGAAGCTTTCCCGGAAGCCGGAGAACCTGACGGTACTGGTCCTGGGCCTGAATGACCTGACCAACACCATGGATGTGTTGCAGACCTTCCAGAAAAAGATTGACCTTACTGCCTATGAGTTCTTCTCCCATCAGGCCATGGGCCACGTTCTGGCTCATGGCCAGGTGCAGGCACCGTTCGAAACCGAGGCGCCTTATTACGCGCTGCTGGAGTTCGAGGCAGTCTCCGATCAGGTTATGGATGACGCCATGGGCCTGTTCGAGCAGTGCGTCGAGAACGGCTGGGTGCTCGATGGCGTGATCAGCCAGAGTGAAACCCAGGCCCGGAACCTGTGGCAGCTGCGGGAGCGGATTTCCGAATCCATTGCCCCGCGCACTCCCTACAAGAACGACATTTCCGTGGTGGTGTCCAAGGTTCCCGGGTTTCTTCAGGAAATCGACGAGGTGGTCACCGAGCACTACCCGGATTTCGAGATCATCTGGTTTGGCCACATCGGCGATGGCAACCTGCACCTGAACATCCTCAAACCGGAAGACATGGCCAAGGAAGACTTTTTCGGGAAATGCCAGCAGGTCAACAAGTGGGTATTCGAGATTGTCGAGCGCTACCAGGGCAGTGTCTCCGCCGAGCATGGCGTGGGCATGACCAAGAAACCCTACCTGAAGTACACCCGCAGTGAGGCGGAGATTGCCTATCTGAAGGGGATCAAGCGGGTTTTCGACCCCAACGGCATCATGAACCCGGGCAAGATATTCGACTGATGCAGGATCATATCGTAATACTGACAGGCGCCGGAATCAGCGCCGAAAGCGGCCTCTCCACCTTCCGGGACAACGGCGGCCTGTGGGAGCAGCACAGTGTCTACGATGTGGCCACGCCCGAGGCGTTTGCCCGGAATCAGGAACTGGTGCTGCGCTTCTACAACGACCGTCGGCGCCAGCTGGAATCTGCACAGCCCAACCAGGCCCACCGGCTGCTGGCGGAACTGGAAAAGCGCTACCGGGTAACGGTGATTACCCAGAATGTCGACGACCTGCACGAACGCGGCGGTGCCAGTACCGTGATTCACCTGCATGGTGAGCTCACCAAGGCCCGCAGCTCACGGTATCCCGATCTGGTGTATGACATCGGTTACCGGGACATAAACCCCGGTGACACCTGCGAACGGGGCGCCCAGTTGCGCCCGCATATTGTCTGGTTCGGCGAGGAAGTGCCCATGCTGGACAAAGCCGCCGAGATTGTTCGCACGGCGGATCACTTGCTGATCGTGGGCACCTCTCTGCAGGTCTACCCAGCCGCCGGACTGGTCTATGAAGTGGACCGGGACGTGCCCATCACCCTCATCGATCCCGGCGAGCCGCCGAGGGTGTCCCGGGCCCGGGTAATTCGCAAGGGCGCCTGCGAGGGCACTGCTGAGTGGGTTGCCTGCCTGCGCTAACTCAGTATACCCACTACCGTTTCTTATTCTTTTTTTCTCCATACACTACACTCAAGTTACGTCTTAGATGGCGTGCCCCCGACGTCTGTGGGCCAACCGGGTCTGACATTCAAGGAGTAGAGTGCGATGAGCATTATGAAAGAGTTCAAGGAGTTTGCCGTCAAGGGCAATGTCGTGGATATGGCGGTGGGTATTATCATAGGCGTGGCGTTTGGCAAGATTGTGACGTCGTTTGTGGCCGATGTGCTGATGCCACCGATTGGAATGCTGATCGGCGGTGTGGATTTCTCGAATCTGGTGATTACTCTCAAGGCGGCAAGTGAGGGCGTTGAGGCTGTCGCGATACGTTATGGTGTGTTCCTGCAGGCGGTGTTTGATTTCGTGATTGTCGCCTTCGCGGTATTCATGGCGGTGAAGGCGCTGAACAGTCTGCGCAAGAAAGAGGCTGAAACCCCGGCGGCACCACCCGCGCCCTCGGCCCAGGAGCAGTTGCTGATGGAGATCCGGGACCTTCTGAAGAACAAACCCTAGCTGGAATACGGGTCGCAGAGATACAGGCAAAAGCGTCGGGAATGGGCCTTATCCCGGCGCTTTTTGCAGGTACTTTTGTAGTTCGGTCCGGAACGCGGCCTGAACCCCCAGCCGCTTCAGCATCCAGTAGTGGCCGGCGATCATCCGGTCAATAAAAATGCTCTCCACCGGCGGTTTGAAGTAGTCGAGGTACTTGAACACGGTGCTGGTCTTGGCCGCTACCCGTTTGTGGATTTCCGACTCCCCGAAATCGTAGGGCTCGTCGTGCTCGAAGGGCACAACGAGGATGTCCCGCCACATGGCATAGTAGGCTTCATCGACCGCTGGCTGGCTGCCGACCCGGGCGCCAAGGTCGATTAGATAGCGGTCGAGTGCTTCATAATCCTCGTTGAGGGCGGCAACCAACGCGTTGCGATAAGCCTCGACAATCTCCGGCTTGAGCTTCTTAACACAGCCGAAGTCGTACATGATGATGGTGCCGTCGGGCCTGTAGGCAAAGTTGCCGGCGTGGGGGTCGCCATGAATGCACCGGAAGCGGAACAGCTGGTCCGCCATGAGGGTAAAAATCCGGTGGCCAATCAGATTAATGGTGTCCTGGTCATAGCGGTCACGGCTGACCTTGCTGACATGGTCGCCCTCCACCAGCTCAAGGGTGAGCACCCGCCGGGTTGAGTGGCTCCGGGCAACCGAAGGAATCAGTATCCAGGGCTGATCCTCGTGGAATTTCCGGAACAGGTCGATGTTGTTGGCTTCGTTTTCGTAGTCCAGTTCCTCTTTGAGACGCTCCCGGATTTCCGCGAACAGGCGGTCAACCGACTCCTTGGGCATCTTCAACAGGCCGCCCAGTTTCAGGGCCATGCGCAGTTGCTTCAGGTCGGAATCGCAGGATTCGTCAACGCCCGGGTACTGGACTTTCACAATGACATCGGTACCGTCCTGCAGCCGCGCCCGATGCACTTGGCCGATGGACGCGGCGGCGTAGGGCGTTTCCTGCAGGTATTCGAACAGTTCGGAAACCGGTTTGCCCAGCTCGGACTCAATCTGCTCAACGATCACCTCAAACGGCATCGGAGGGGCTTCTTTCTGCAGTTTCTCCAGCGCGTCGGAAAACTCCCTGGGCAGAAAATCCTGGGTCTGCGAGGCAATCTGTCCGACTTTCATGACCGCGCCCTTGAGCTCGCCCAGGGTGTCGGCAATCTGGTCGGCCATGCGGGTGTAGCTCTCGCTCTGGGCGCCTTCGTCATTTTCGGTTCGGAATAGCCGGCGCGCGCGCTGGCCTGCGTACTGCCCTGCGACAGACGCAGTCATGCCTGCGAGTTTGAAAAAGCGACCACTTCGGGAGGTTACCGGTTTCTTTGCCATAACAGATGTACGCCCTTGACCGGAGTTGGGTTTAGCCGGCCCTGCACGTTAAACCACTTTGGTCTCCACGAACAGCAGGTCTTCCAGTTCAAGCGAGAGTGTCTGGCCAGACTTCAGCGGGCCGACCCCTTTGGGTGTGCCGGTCAGCACCACATCGCCGGGCAGCAGTGTGAACTGGCTGCTGATGTGGGCAATCAGTGGGATTACCGGGTTGAGCATGTCGTGGGTGTCGCCGGTCTGCTGGCGACTGCCATCAATATCCAGCGTGAAGTGGATATTGCCACCGGTAAACTTCTCGGCCGCCACGAAGGGCGAGAGCGGGCAGGCACCGTCGAAGGCTTTGGCCCTTTCCCAGGGCTGGCCCTTTTCCTTCAGCCTGCTTTGCAGATCCCGCAGGGTCAGGTCCAGCGCCAGGCCGTAACCGAGAATGGCGGCCTCGGCCTCGCTGGCGGAAGCGTTGGTCAGGGGGCGGCCGATGAGCACGGCCAGCTCGGTTTCGAAGTGAACCTCGCCCCGGTCTCTGGGGAAGTCCACAGGGCGGGTGAGGTGAACGGCAGAGGTGGCTGGCTTGATAAACAGCAGCGGCTCATCCGGTACCGGGTTGTTCAGTTCCTTCGCATGCTCCGCGTAGTTGCGACCAATACAGACGATTTTGCCCAGGGGCAGATGAACAGGTGTCCCGTCCTTCCAGTGGTGTTGGTAATCCGGCATGGGTCGCTCCCTGTGTACGGTTGGTTAATCCCCTTCAAACGAGCACACAGTATAAACCTGAAGCCCCTCCTCCTGCAGCTTCCGGGAACCTCCCAGGTCGGGCAGATCAATCATGGCGGCCACTTCCACTATCTCCGCACCGATGCGCCGGATCAGCCGGCTTGCCGCCAGCATGGTGCCGCCTGTGGCGATCAGGTCGTCCACCAGCACCACCTTGTCGCCTGGCTTGAAGGCATCCTTGTGCAGTTCGACGGAAGCTGTGCCGTACTCCAGCTCATAATCTTCGACCAGGGTATCGAACGGCAGTTTGCCTTTCTTGCGGACCAGCACCAGCGACGCATTGAGTTCATAGGCCAGGGCCGAACCGATGATGAACCCGCGGGCATCAACCGCGGCCACGGCATCAATCTCCTCGCCATGATAGCGGTGCACAAAGGCATCAATAAGCTTCCGGAACGCGGTCTTGTCCTGGAGCACGGTGGTAATGTCGCGGAAGGCGACGCCGGGCTTCGGCCAGTCCGGCACGGTACGAATGGCTTTCTTGATGCTCTCCGAGAAATAATCCATAACAGATCCGGTAATGGTTCCGGACGCGGGTTATGCCACGTCCAGGAACATGAATTTGAGAATGAAGATGGCAGCAATGATCACAACACTGGCGTTCAGATCCGACCAGCGGCCACTGGCTGCCTTCATGAGCGCGTAGGTAATGAAGCCCAGCGCGATACCATTGGCGATGGAGAAGGTCAGCGGCATCATCAGCGCCGTGACGACTGCCGGGGCAGCGTCGGTTACGTCGTCCCAGTCTATCAATTTGAGCCCGCTGGTCATCAGAACCGCCACGTACAACAGAGCCGGCGCCGTGGCGTAGGCGGGGATAATGCTGGCGATCGGCGACAGCAGAAGGCTGGCCAGAAACAGGGCGGCTACCACCACGGCCGTCAGCCCGGTCCGGCCCCCGGCGGAGATACCGGCGGTCGATTCGATGTAACTGGTGGTGGTGGAGGTGCCCAGAGCCGCGCCGGACATGGTGGCGATGGAATCCGACATCAGGGCCCGGCCCAGACGAGGGAGCTTGCCCTCCTTGTCGAGCAGCCCGCCGCGCTGGGCGGCGCCGATAAGCGTTCCTGACGTGTCGAACAGATCGACGAACAGAAAGGCAAAGACGATGCTGATCATGCCCACGTTCAGGGCGCCGGCCAGGTCGAGCTGCAAAAAGGTTGGCGCGATGCTGGGCGGCATGGACGCAAGGCCCTTGTATTCCACCATGCCCAAGGTCATGGCAATGCCGGTCACCGCAAGGATGCCGATCATCACGGCGCCGGTCACCTGCCTGAACGACAGCGCGCAGATCAGTATGAAGCCGCCGAAGAACAGCAGGCTCTCCGCAGTCTTGACTTCGCCCAGGCCGACCAGCGTCGCCGGATGATCCACCACAATGCCGGCGTTTTTCAGGGCGATCAGGGCCAGGAAGAAACCGATGCCCGCGGAAATGCCGAAGCGCAGAGACATGGGGATACTGTTAATGATCCATTCCCGGATCCTGAAAATGCTGAGCATGAAGAAAAGGAAGCCGGACAGGAAGACCGCACCCAGCGCCACCTGCCAGCTGTAGCCCATGCTGCCAACCACGGTAAACGAGAAAAAGGCGTTCAGGCCCATGCCGGGTGCCAGGGCGATCGGGTAGTTTGCCCACAGGCCCATGATCAGCGTACCGATAGCCGCAGCCAGACAGGTGGCCACGAAGATAGCTCCGAAATCCATGCCGGTGGACGACAGGATGCTGGGGTTGACCACGATGATGTAGGCCATGGTCAGGAAGGTGGTAATGCCCGCAACCACTTCTTTACGAACGGTGGTGCCGTGGGCCTGGAGTTGGAACAGTCGTTCAAGCATGACGGGTGTCTGCCTCACAGGATGCTGAAAGTTGGTGTTTGGAAGTCTGGTCTGAACGGAATTCGAGAATTGCGTGAAAAAACGGCAATCTTACCGGCTGAGAGGTCCAAGGCCAAGGGATGATTGACAATTTGTCACGTGCCCGAAGTGCGCTCAGTGGCCGTGAGGGTCCCGCTGCAGCCGGATGTCGAACCGCACCGCAAGTACCCGCACAATCGTAATAAACAGCAGGCCGATGGTCAGGGGCAGGGTTTCGTTGTCCAGCAGCCACTGGCACACGAAGTACAGCCAGCATCCCGCGAAAGAGATGGATGCGTAGATCTGATCCTTGCGGAAAATGTAGGGTACTTCATTGCACAGTGTATCCCGAAGCGCGCCCCCGAAAGTGCCGGTCATCACCCCGAGCAGTGAGGCGATAAACCAAGAATGCCCCAGGTCCAGCGCAAGCTGGGCGCCCAGTATGGAAAAGACCCCGAGCCCGATGGCGTCCGGGAAGACGATGCCGGATTCGCGAATCCGCTCCGCCCGGCGCCAGTAACTGAACACAATGGCCATGGCCAGAATCAGGATGGGCTGCTCCTGATGTTTGATCCAGTAAACCGGGTGATTGTCCAGGATCATGTCCCGGAGGGTGCCGCCGCCCAGGGCGGTAATGAACCCGATGGTAAACACGCCGACCGGATCCATATTCTTGGAGCGCGCGACAATCATGCCGGAAATGGCAAAGGCAACGATTCCAATCATTTCAAGAATGTAAATGATGTCGAGCATGTCAGGCCCTGAACGATGAGCAGAAAAAAGGCTGGCGGCGGATTTCCGCGCGCGCAGAATAGCGGAAAATGCGCGTGAGTTCATCTCCATGGCGCGGCATGTGGAGCCTGTAATCGGTGCAACTGTGATCCACAACGACACATCTGGACGTATCTTGCATTCCGCTTACCTTTATCCTGTTGTACGGAGTTGTTATGTCCCTGATGCGTCTGGCCTATGCCAGTGAAGCCACATTCGAAGCCAAACCGGTGGAAAAAGGTGTTGAGCCCCACGTTGCCCGGATCCTGATGACCTCCCGAAAGAATAATGCCAGAGGAAAACTGGTGGGCGGGCTGTATTACGGCAACAACCGGTTCTTCCAGTATCTGGAGGGGGACGAAGACGAGGTAAGGAAGACCTACGACCGGATACTGCAGGATGACCGGCACCGCAATGTTGTGACCCTGATTGAGGAGCCCGTTGCTGACCGTACCTTCAGCAACTGGTCAATGAAGTACGTGCCGCTCTCCAGGGACGTGCAGCGGTTTCTGGAGTCGCAGGGGCTGCAGAGATTCGAACCGGCGTCCTTCACGTCGGCCCAATGCGAGCAGATGATCGAGCTTATCCGCAACTCCAGCCATGACCAGAAACTGGTCAATCATGACGAGGCCAGAACCGTGCGCGAGACGCCTCAGGCCTTCTCCCCGGGTTTGAAGGCGGGGCTGATTGTCGCCGGCCTGTGTCTTCTGGGCGCGCTTTTTTTCGCCGGTTCCATGCTCTGATCGCGTTGCCAGCGAAAATAAGCAGGGCTGATGGGGCTCGATAAGAGAACTTTATTTGCTTCATGCCGGGACTCTGTTTAGCTTGACGGGTATCAAAAAGCAGGTAATCAACGCCTGGAACCCGATCAGACATAAATGGAGCGAGCATGAAAGCCATACTCTGCAAGGAATACGGCCCGGCCGAAAAGCTGGTGATTGAGGAAGTCCCCAGCCCGGACGTTAAAGGACGCGGCGTAAAGGTTCGTGTCAGGGCCGCCGGCCTGAACTTTCCGGATACCCTGATCATCGAAGGCAAGTACCAGCTCAAACCCAACATGCCGTTTTCCCCGGGCGGCGAGATGTCCGGTGAAGTGATCGGTGTGGGTGAGAAAGTGACCCGCTTCAAAGTGGGCGACCGTGTGGCCGGCCTGACCGGATACGGAGCTTTTGCCGAAGAGGTGGTTGTTCCCGAGCAGAACCTGCTGCCCGTCCCCGAAGGAATGTCCGATGAAAAGGCTGCGGCCTTTACCATGGTTTACGCCACCTCTTATTACGCGCTCAAGCAGCGCGCAAAGCTTCAGCCCGGCGAGACATTGCTGGTGCTTGGTGCCAGTGGCGGCGTCGGCCTGGCCACGGTTGAACTGGGCAAGGCCATGGGCGCGACCGTCATTGCCGCCGCCAGTTCCGCTGAAAAACTCGCTGTCGCCAGGGCGGCGGGCGCCGATGAGCTGATTAACTACTCCGAAGAACCTCTGAAAGACGCCGTCAAAAAGCTCACCCACAGTAAGGGCGTGGATGTGATCTACGATCCCGTGGGCGGTGATTTCACCGAACAGGCCCTGCGCGCCATGGCGTGGAACGGCCGGCACCTTATCGTGGGCTTTGCCGCTGGCGAGATTCCGAAAATTCCCGCAAACCTGACGTTACTTAAAGGCTGTTCGGTGGTTGGCGTATTCTGGGGCAGCTTCACCCAGCGCGAACCGGAGGCCAGTGCCCAGAACATGATGGAGCTGATGAAGCTCTACGCCGAAGGCAAGATTGACCCGCAAATCAGCGCGGTCTTCGAGTTTGAAGACTACGCCAAGGCCCTGGGGGCGCTGACTGAGCGGCGGGCTACCGGAAAGGTAGTTCTTAAAGTCGGCTCCTGAGCTTTAACCCAGCCTGCAAGGCCTGGTGGCAACGCCATGTCGGGCAGGCCTTCCCAAAAACCGCTACGAGCACGTCCATGTGCGCTTGTTTCCGGCCATCCATGGCCTCCAACATTTTTGGGAAGGCCTGCCCGACACGGCGTACCGGAGCTCCGGGTATACGAAGAGTTGTGGGCCTGATTTCACCTCGATATATCTGAGTTTTCTGAACGCATTGGTTGTAACCCCCTCCCAAAAATGTGCGGAGCCATGGATGGCGGAGCCAAGCGCACATGGATGTGCTTGTAGCGTTTTTTGGGAGGGGGTTACCACCAATGCAGTCCCCCGTATTTGTCAGGCTAGGGCCAAACAAACCGGCCAATATCAAAAGCTGACCTTCCCACTATCAATCTCCGCAACCAGCCCCGGTGTCAGCAGGGTATAGCCATCAGTACGAGGCAGCCAGGCATAAACTTTTTCGCTGGAATGACCGAGTGAATAGCCCGCTTTCTGAATATCCACCTTCCGGTACTTGAACGTCCCCGTTTTCTCGATGGCGTGGGTTACCCGGACGAACACCGGAATAGCATAGGCCGGCAGGTTGTCCTGGAGGTAGGCGAACAGTCTGTTAACGTCGAACTCACGGCCATTGCTGTGGGGCACCAGGGTCACCATCCCGGCCTTGCCGTTGGTGCCGGGGATTTCGACGCCGTAGACGATGGCTTCCTCGACCAACCCGGAGCCGTCGAGGATGTTCTCCACTTCCGTCGTCGAGACGTTCTCGCCCTTCCAGCGGAAGGTATCCCCCATGCGATCCATGAACTGCAGGTGACCGCAGCCGATTTCCTTCAGTACATCGCCGGTGTTGAACCAGGCATCGCCTTTCTTGAAGGCATTGCGGAGGATGGATTTTTCCGTGGCTTCTTTCTGGGTGTAGCCCTCGAAGGACCACTTCTTGGTGATCTCGCCGATCAGCAGGCCAGGTTCGCCCCTGGCAACTTCCTTCATGAAACCCTTTTCGTTCCTTACCGGGTCCCTCGTGCCGTCATGGAATTTCACCAGTTTGTAAGGGGCGGTGGAGAAACCGACGGTGTTGTCCATGTTGAAGAAGTTGCTGAAGCCGATGTTGCCCTCGCTGGAGGCATAGAGTTCCGCCACGGTTTCAATGCCAAAGCGATCCTTGAATTCTCGCCAGATGGAGGAGCGCAGTCCGTTGCCGATCATTTTGGTCAGGCTGTGGTTCCGGTCCTGGGCGCCCGGCGGCTGGTTGAGCAGGTAGCGGCAGAGTTCGCCGACATAACCGAAGGCGGTGGCGTGGTAGTAGCGGATGTCGTCCCAGAAGGCGCTGGCGGAGAATTTTCGGCGCAGGGCAATGGCAGAGCCGCCGGCCAGCACGGAGCCCCAGCACACCAGCAGCGCGGTGCCATGGTACAGGGGCAGGGTGCAGTAGAGGACATCCTTCGGCTCCATCGCCAGCGACATCAGGCCGAACCCGCCGTAGGCCTTGATGAACTTGCGGTGGGAGCCCGGGGCCGCCTTGGGCAGGCCGGTGGTGCCGGAGGTGAACAGGTAGACGGCGGTGTCGCCCATTCTGGGTGGGTCACTCAGCGCCGGGTTGCCACTGTTGAAGGTGCTCACCCGCTCCGCCATGTTGGTGTAGCCATCCGGTGCATCGCCGAAGGCGTTCAGGGTGTTGGTGTCCGCCAGGAACTGGAAGGGGTGCGGATGCTCGGTCCTGAGCCCTGCCTTGATGCCGTCGAAGGCCTCGACCAGTTCCTCGCCGACAACCACCATTTTCGGTTCAATCAGGTGAATGCTGTGTTCGAGTACCTTGCCTTTCTGGGAGGTGTTGAGCATGGCGCAGGCCACGCCCAGTTTGGCGGCGCCCGCTACGACGGCGAGAAGCTCCGGGCGGTTCTCCAGAAACACGGCAATGGCGTCGCCTTTGGTGAGCCCCTGGGCCTGCAGATAGTAAGCGATGCGGTTGGCCCAGCCGTTGAATTCCTGCCAGGTGACAGAACGGTCCTCAAAAAGAACGGCGGGCCGGCTGCCAACATTCCGGGCGTTGTTCTCAATGAGCGTTCCGAGGGTCAGTTCCAGGTTCTCGTTTTTCAGCGAATAGTAGTACAGGCCCCGGGTAATGGCCGGCAGGCGCCGGATGACACGGGGCAGGCTGCGGGCTATGTCCAGTACGGATACGTTGTCTTGGTTCATGAGGGTTCCTTGCCCGGCTCAGGGTTTCGCGGTGCTCTCCCGTTCGGCATTCTGGTCCGCAGTGATTTCCACCAGCAACTGGCTGCGTTTTACCTGGTCACCCTTGCGGGCATGGACCTCGCCGACGATGCCGTCGCGGTCTGCCTTCACCGGATGCTCCATTTTCATGGCTTCCAGAATCACCAGCGTATCGCCCTGGCGAACACTGTGGCCGGCCTCGACCAGTACATCAATAATGGCGCCATCCATGGTTGCCTGGATGCGACCGCTGCCAACGCCTTTGGGGCCGGTTGCCGGCTGGTGGGTAATGTCCCGCACCGACCAGGACTGCCCGAACGCCTGCAAATATAGGGAATTGCCCTGGCGATGGTATTGGCAAGTCTGACGAACCCCGTTGTCGATAATGCACAAAAGACCATCGCGCTGGCTTACCAGCTCCAGGGTGTGCCGGACTTCGCCCATGCTGACCGACAGCCGGTTGCCGCTGCGGGTGACCAGTAACTCAACGGTGCTGTCGCCGGTTGCCAGCTTGATTGGCGTCATGGTAGCCGGGGCATTGCTCCAGGCGCTCTGGCCTGACATGCCATGGTCGAGCACGCAGGCGGCCAGGGCCAGCTGGCGAATGTCCAGAGTCTGGGGCTGCAGGGAGGGATCATCGCTGAACGCCTGCTGCAGGAAGGCGGTGGTGGCCTCGCCGGCACCGAAGGTCTCATTGGCGATGATCCGGCTCAGGAAATGGCGGTTGGTGGTGACGCCGAATATGGTGGTGTCCTCCAGGGCCCGGATCAGCCGGCGCCGGGCTTCATCGCGGTTCCGGCCCCAGGCAATGACTTTTGCCAGCATGGGGTCGTAGTGGGGTGTGATGGCGTCTCCGGAACGTACCCCGGTATCAAATCGCAGGCCTTCGCCCGCGGCCGGCTTGAATTCGAGCAATGGGCCCGTCTGGGGCGTGAAGCCGTGGGCAGGGTCTTCGGCATACAGCCGTACCTCGATGGCATGGCCGTTCAGGTGGATATCGTCCTGGGCCAGGGGCAAAGGGAGTCCTTCGGCGACCCTGAGCTGCCAGGCGACCAGATCCTGGCCGGTAATCAGCTCGGTGACCGGATGTTCCACCTGCAGGCGGGTGTTCATTTCCAGGAAATAGAAATTCCGGTGTTTGTCGACCAGAAACTCGACGGTGCCGGCACCCTCGTAATTGCAGGCCAGCGCCGCTTTGACCGCGGCCTCGCCCATGGCCTGGCGCAGTTCCGGTGTTACAAAGGGGGAGGGCGCTTCCTCGACTACTTTCTGGTGCCGGCGCTGCACGGAGCAGTCCCGCTCGCCCAGGTACACGGCGTTACCTTGGCTGTCGGCGAACACCTGGATTTCCACGTGGCGGGGCTCGATCACGGCCTTCTCGAGGATCAGTTCGTCGTCGCCGAAGGCCTGTTTCGACTCGGAGCGGGCCCGTTTGATGTTTTCGGCCAGTTCGGATTCACTCTCAACCAGTCGCATGCCGCGGCCACCGCCGCCGGCGGAGGCTTTGATCATCAGGGGGTAGCCGATGTCTTTGGCTGCGATGATGAGTTCATCGTCACTGGCGTTGTTGCCTTCGTAGCCGGGCACCACGGGCACACCGGCTTCCTGCATGGCGATTTTGGATCGCCGCTTGCTGCCCATCAGTTCGATGGCAGCTGCTGGCGGGCCAACGAAGACCAGGCCGGCTTCTTTGCAGGCAGTGGCGAAGGCAGCATTCTCGGAGAGGAAGCCGTAACCCGGGTGGATGCAGTCGGCGCCGGTTCTGCGGGCGGCGTCGAGGATGGCGTCGCTGTTCAGGTAGGAGGCGGATACTTGTGCCGGGCCGATGCAGACGGCTTCGTCGGCCATTTCCACATGCACGGCTTTGGCGTCAGCCTCGGAGTAGACAGCCACGGTGCGGTAACCCAGGGCTTTCGCGGTGCGGATGACCCGGACGGCGATTTCGCCTCGGTTGGCTATTAACAGTTTTCTTAACATGGTGCTGGTCTCATCTATTGGTGCCAGTCCGCGAGCGGCTGTGGGGTGGCTTTCAGGAAACCGCTACGAGCACATCCATGTGCGCTTGGCGTCGGCCATCCATGGCCGCCGACATTTCCTGAAAGCCACCCCACACCCACTCGCTCCCCCGTAATTCAGTCGTTGGATTCTGCCCAGGCTGGTGGGCGTTTCTGCATGAAGGCCATGGTGCCCTCGGTTCCTTCGCTGCCCCGAATAGCTTCCGCAAATTTCTCAGCCGCGCTGTCAAGCAGACCGCTCATCGGCTCATGGCCAACCCGATGCAGCAACGCCTTGGTTTCAGCGGTGGCAATCGGTGCGCACTGGCGAACTCGATCCAGAGCGCCAGCCAGCATCTCTTCCAGTTCAGCATTCGAAGTTGCCGTCTGGTGGACGATTCCAAGACTGCAAGCCTCGTTCGCATCGATTCTCAAACCGAGCAAAGCCAGCCGCCGGGCCTGTGTGAGGCCGATCCGTTCAACCACAAACGGCGCAATCTGGGCGGGAATGACGCCGAGGGAGGTTTCCGGCATGCCGAATTTTGCTGATGGTCCGGCGATGGCGATGTCGGAGACGCAGGCCAGGCCGAAGCCACCGCCCATGACCGCGCCTTCTGTAACCGCGATGACCACTTTCGAGGATTCGTTGACCTGTTGGATCATCTGGCCGAAGGCCCGGTTCAGGCGGTAGAACGGATCGGCCTCGCCTTCGGCCGCTTTCTGTCCCCGGGCACCGGCCATGTCTTTGATATCACCGCCGGCGCAGAAGTGACCACCGGCGCCACGGATCACGACGGTGCGGATGTGAAGATCTTCTTGGATCTGGGAGAAGACCGTGGAAAGTTCCGCCACCATCTGCAGGCTCATGGCGTTTCGAACGTC
Organism: Marinobacter subterrani; assembly: GCF_001045555.1. Lineage (NCBI taxonomy): Bacteria > Pseudomonadati > Pseudomonadota > Gammaproteobacteria > Pseudomonadales > Marinobacteraceae > Marinobacter > Marinobacter subterrani. Next base: position 2,055,430 of record NZ_LFBU01000001.1, on the reverse strand, counting down.
CGGACGGTTGATGGTGATAAACAGGGTAGGGCCCTGTTTTTCCAGAAGCAGTGTTTCGCAATGTGGTAGCTGGTCCATACATAACTCCAGTCTTCAGGTATGGAGCCATCAGGCTTTCAGAGCCTGTCGGTCCGTAGGTCGGATTAGCCAAAGGCGTAATCCGACAAACCAAGTTCGGGGTCGGTGGCCCGGTAGTTCTGTCCAGGACCGTTGAGGGCCAGGGATGGCCCGATCGAGCCCTGCACGGATGTACTTGCGGGCGTGTCCTGGACAGAACTACCGGGCCACCGGCCATGCACCAAAGCCTGACCCCTCAGTCGCGCTTCTTGCCCGGCAAGATCCCCATCATCTTGCAGATAATCCCGAGCATGATTTCATCGGCACCACCGCCGATGGACACCAGCCGCACATCCCGGTGTGCCCGGGAAATCGGGTTATCCCACATGTAACCGTTGCCGCCCCAGTACTGCAGGCAGCTGTCCGTAACCTCGCGCCCCAGGCGCCCGGCCTTGAGCTTGGCCATGGACGCCAGACGGGTCACATCCTTACCCTCAACGTGCAGCTCACAGGCCTGGTAGGTGAGGGCTCGGAGGGCCTCGACCTCGGTTTGCAGTTCTGCCAGGCGGAAGTGAATGACCTGGTTGTCGATCAGCGGCTGACCGAAGGTCTTGCGCTCGCGGCAGTATTCGATGGTTTTGGTAATGCAGTTTTCCAGTGCCTTGATTACGTTGGCGGCACCCCAGAGGCGCTCCTCCTGGAACTGCAGCATCTGCATCATGAAACCGGTGCCTTCGGCGCCGATGCGATAACGCTGCGGCACGCGCACGTCGTCAAAGAAAATCTGCGCGGTTTCCGAGGAACGCATACCCAGTTTGTTCAAATGCGGGCTGAAGGAAATGCCCGGTGTTTTGGTGGGAACCACGATCAGGGATTTGTTCTTGTGGGGCTTGTCGTCCGAGGTGTTGGCCAGCAGGCAGATGAAGTCGGATTTGGGGCTGTTGGTGATCCACATCTTGGAGCCGTTGATGATGTAGTCGTCACCGTCTTTCCTGGCGGTCGTTTTCATCCCCGCCACATCGGAACCCGCGCCAACCTCGCTGACGCCAATGCATCCCACCATGTCGCCGGCAATGGCCGGGGCCAGGAAGCTGCGTTTGAGTTCATCGGAACCAAACCGGGAAATGGCCGGGGTACACATATCGGTCTGCACCCCGATGGCCAGCGGAACACCGCCACAATGAGCCATGCCCAGTTCTTCCGCCGCCACCAGGTTGTAGCTGTAATCCAGCCCCATACCGCCGTATTCTTCCGGTTTCTGGATGCCCAGGATTCCCAGGTTGCCGAGCTTCTTGAACAGCTCATGAATGGGGAACTCCCCGGCGGCTTCCCATTCGTCGCAGTGCGGGTTGATTTCCTTCTCCACGAAATCGCGGACGGTTTTTCGAAGGGCTTCGTGTTCGGGTGTGAATTTCACGTTCTTGTTCTCCTTGTTAAGAAAGTTCGTGCCTACGTGCTGTTAGAGCACGTTCGCTAATCTGGTCAGCGAGAGCGGGGGCAGGCTTTCAGAAAACCGCTACGAGCACATCCATGTGCGCTTGTTTCGGGCCATCCTTGGCCCTCTACATTTTCTGAAAGCCTGCCCCCGCTCTCGCTGCTGTCTGCAAGTTTGTTGCTACCTGCTGACAGTTTTGTTGTCTCTGTAGGTCGGATTAGCCGAAGGCGTAATCCGACAGATTGGCGGAGTGCCCTGGCATTTTTGTCGGATTACGCCTTTGGCAAATCCGACCTACGTGTTTGTTCTCTTGATTAGTGGAAAAGCTTTCTCTCTTAAAACGATAACTCGTGGTCGACCAGAACCGGGGCGGAGGGCTTCCCAAAAACGTGGAGCGCCAGGGATGGCGCGACCGAGCCCTACAGGGACGTATTTACGGGCGTTTTTTGGGAAGCCCTCCGCCCCGGTTCCAGCCCCAAAGCTCGAAGGCCAAGAGGCGGGCCCCACCCAAGCCGAAAAGGCCTACAAGCGGGCCACCCCAAACGTATTAGGCCGCAACTGCCGAGCCTCGGCCTCGCGGCAAACGTCGAGAACCAGAGCCAGAACCCGCCGGGTATCCCGCGGATCAATCAGCCCGTCATCCCACAACCGGGCTGTTCCAAACAGCGCCGTAGAGCCTTCCTCCAGTTTCTTGGCCGTCGCCTGTTCCAGAAAGTCCAGTGTCTTCGGATCCGGCTCCACGCCGCCGCGGCGTTGCTTGTCCTCCGCCACAATGCGCATCACCTTGCCCGCCTGTGCCGGGCCCATGACCGCCGTTCGGCTGTTGGGCCAGGCGAAGATGAACCTTGGGTCCAGCCCCCGCCCGCACATGGCGTAGTTACCTGCACCATAGGAACCGCCGATCACAATTGCGACCTTTGGCACCCGACAATTGGCCACGGCCTGGATCATCTTCGAGCCGTGTTTGATGATGCCGTTCTGCTCTGAGTGGGTGCCCACCATGAAACCGGTGGTGTTGTGCAGGAACAGCAGGGGCGTGCCCGCCTGGTCACAGAGCTGGATAAACTGGGCGGCCTTGGCGGAGCCTGCCGGTGTGATCGGGCCGTTGTTGCCGATGATGCCAACCGAGTGGCCTTCGATCCGGATGGTGCCGCACACCGTCTGGTCGTCAAACTCGTTCTTGAAGTCCATGAACTTTGAGCTGTCGGCGATACGGGCCAGAATTTCCCGAACGTCGTAGGGTTTCCTGGCATCTGCCGGGATCACGCCCAGCAGTTCGTCAGCCGGGTAGAGCGGCTCCTCCCATTGAAGCTCGCGCCGGGGCGGCAGTTGCTCGTTCCAGGGCAGGGCCTCGAGGATGTTTCTTGCCTGGCGGATGCCGTCGGAGTCGTCTTCGGCCAGATACTCCGCTGTCCCTGCCACCGTGGCATGCATCTCCGCGCCGCCGAGTTCTTCGTCGGTGGCAATTTCGCCGGTGGCAGCCTTCAGCAATGGCGGGCCGGCGAGGAACATCTTGGCTTGCTCGCGCACCACGATTACATAATCGGACAGGCCTGGCTGGTAGGCACCGCCTGCCGTGGCGTTGCCGTGGACCACCGTGACCTGGGGAATGCCGGCAGCGGACATCCTGGCCTGGTTGGCAAAGCCCCGGGCGCCCAGCACAAAAATGTCGGTTGCATAATTCAGGTTGGCGCCGCCGCTCTCGGAGAGGGATACAACCGGCAGCTTGTTTTCCATGGCGATCTGCTGCAGCCGCAGGGTCTTGTCCAGACCGGCTGGGGTAATGGTGCCGCCCTTGATGGCGCTGTTGCTGGCAACGATCAGGCAACGGATGCCACTGACATAACCAATGCCGGCGATAATCCCGCCGCCGGCCTGGCTGCCGTCCTTGTCGTCGTGCATCTTGTAGCCGGCCAGGGAGCAGAGCTCCAGGAAGGGCATGCCGCGATCCAGCAACCGGTTGATCCGATCCCGGGGCAACAGCTTGCCCCGCTTGGTGAATTTCTCCCGGGCGGCCTCTGCCAGATCCAGCACCTTCTGTTCAACGTCCCGGAACGTCGTGATGTGGGCTTCCATGGCTTCAGCGTTGTTGCCAAAGTCTGCGGACTGGGAGCTGACGGTGGATTCAAGTACCTGCATGTGCGGCTCCTCAGTCGTCGCTCAGAACTTTCGGGGTTATGGCCCGGTGAAAGCCGTTGTAGGGCTCGTTGTTCCTGGCCTTCGGCAACGGCCAGACCCGACCACCCTGGGAGGCGCCGCCGTCGATTCGCAGGCAGTCGCCGCTGATAAACGCCGCCCCCGGACTGAGCAGAAAGCAGATGGCCGAGCTGACTTCGGATTCGGTACCCATCCGCTTGATGGGCACGTTATCGCCAAGGCTGCGGATCCACTGCTTCATGTGTTCCGGGTAGTTATCCATGCCACTGGAGGCAATCCAGCCCGGAGCAACTGCGTTCACCCGAACGCCGGAAGCGCCCCATTCAACGGCGGCTGTCTGGGTAAAGTTCACCATTCCCGCCCGGGCGGCGCCCGAGTGCCCCATGCCCGGCATGCCGCCCCACATATCGGCCACGATATTGACGATGGCACCCCCGGTTTTCGACAGTGCCTGCGTGTAGGCTTCCCGAGCCATCAGAAAGCCGCCGGTCAGATTGGTGCGGACGACGGTCTCCCAGCCCTTCTGATTAATCCCGGTCAGTGGTGCCTGAAACTGGCCACCGGCGTTGTTCACCAAACCATTCAGGCCGCCATGTTCGGCAATAATCGCCTTGACGGTGGCTTTCACAGATTCCTCTTCCCGGATATCGCAGACATGAGCCGAGGCAACGCCTCCGTCTTCGGTGATCTCTGCTTTTACAGACTCCACTTTCTCGGCCTTACGGCCCACCAGGGCAACCCGCGCACCCAGGGCCGCAAGTTCATGGGCCGTACACCGGCCGATGCCGGAACCACCGCCGGTGACAATAAATACATGGCCTTTAAACAAGTCCGGACGAAAAACAGATTGATAGCTCATTTCTGGATGACCCTTATCGAAGTTCGGGCGCTGAGGCAGGTAAGGCTTTCCGGAACTGTGCGCAGCAGGGATGCTGCGCTCAAGCGTACAGGGACGTATTGACAGCGTGTTTCGGAAAGCCTTACCTGCCTCAGTGCATGCTCCATTGTTTACTTGTTGATGACCTTTGCAGAAACCGGGACCGGAAACTCCAATAGTTGCTGGGCAAACGCCTTCCCCTGGGGATCAATCCGCAGGCTGGCCACACCGCCGCCGCCAAGGCTGTGCTCCAGCAGAAAATTGATCGCCTGCAATCCCGGCAAGGCCCAGCGAGTGACCCGGCCGGTTTCCGGATTCAGGGTATGGGCCATCCAGTCCGCAACCGCCGCCTCGGTCAGGGCTGCCTCGATAAACGGCAGATACTCCGGTTTTCGGGCAATCACGCCAATGTTGCTGTGGTCGCCCTTGTCGCCACTCCGGGCCCAGGCCAGTTCCACCAGCGGCACAGTGGTATCCGTAGCGCCTGTCGCGTGAGTGAACAATTGGGGCCGGAGGTCGCTACTATCGAAACCGCCGCCGGTCTCAACCTCAACGGTTTGCCGCTTGCCACCCAGGTCCACGGATACCTCGACTTCCGTTTTCGGCACCAGGCACGAATACAACCGGATCTTCGGCCACACCGTCGGCCGCCCCCCGACAATTCCGGTAATTCCCGGCGCCATACCCGTGGCCGCCTGGGCAATTTCCCGGGAAAACAGCACCAGGGCCTCTTTCTTGGGATGGGCCGTGCTGATCTTCACTACCACTTCCCGGCAGTCCTCGCCACGGCCGTGGGCGCCATAGGTGGTTTCAGTGCCCAGAAGCTCAATGCTGGTCTCACTGTAATCGGGCAGGCCACGCTCGCTGAAGATGCGTGAGGTCTTGGTCAGAATGGCCTGGGCGACTGTCTGTGCCTTGGCCCTTGCGTTCATGCCAGCCAGAAGGAAGGTGACCGTGCACTTGAACCCATCTGGCCAGGTGCCCGATACCTTGTAGCGGTCCGTGGGTGGAAGCCCTCGGGCGCCCCGAACCTTAACCCGATTGGTACCGGCTTCTTCCAGCTCAACGCCCGTGAAATCGCAGGTCACATCCGGGAGAAGGTAAGCCCGGGGGTCGCCAATCTCATAGACCAATTGCTCTGCCACGGTGCCGCGGCTGACCAGGCCGCCGGTATCGTCGGGTTTGGTGATGAAAAACCCGCCGTCGGCGCTGACTTCCGCGATGGGGAAGCCCATATCGGCGTAGCCGCCGGCCACGGCTTCCCAGTCTGTGAAGTTGCCACCGGTGGCCTGGGCACCGCACTCAAGCAGATGCCCGGCCAGGCTACCCTGGGCCAGCTTGTCGTAGTCTTGCCAGCTCCATCCGAATTCGTGCACCAAAGGCGCCAGCACCAGCGCGCTGTCGGCAACCCGGCCGGTAATCACAATATCGGCGCCCTGTTCCAGCGCCGCAACCAGGCCCGGCGCACCCAGGTAAGCGTTGAGGCTGACCATCATGGGTGGCATCGCCTGGCCGGAACTCATCTCCGTGATGCCCATATCGGCGAGCTTTTTCTTCTTCATCAGCAGATCGTCGCCCAGCACCAGGGCAATGTTCATCTCTACGCCTGCCTTTTCACAGAGGGCCTGGAGGGCATCGCGGCAGGCGACCGGATTCACGCCGCCCGCGTTGGCGAGCACCCGGATGCCTTTTTCCTTGAGGTCGCCCAGCAGGGGCCCCATGACCGTCTGCACGAAATCACGGGCGTAACCCTGGGTCGGGTCCTTCATTTTCTGGCCGGCCATGATGGACATGGTGATTTCGGCCAGATAATCCGCCACTAGATAATCAATCGTGCCCTGGCGTACCAGTTGCGCGGCGGCGGTTTCCGTATCGCCCCAGAATGCCGCGGAGCATCCGATGCGAACCGTTTTCGGGGAATCAGCCATGGTGTTCTGCCTTATCTGCGGTCGCCAACCCGGATCGATGTCGGAGTCTGGCGGAATTGCCTGATGATGAAACTGACAATACCAAGCAAGCGCTTGGTTTGTAAACAGGCAAGTTTGAGGTAGAATCAAGGGCCTCAAATGCCAACCGGATAGCGTTAGTGAGCCAGAACCAGATCCTCCAGTCCCTGATTGCCGAAAATCTCGTGTCCGACCCCAATGGCGCCCGTGGTCGCCTGCTTACCGAGGCGGCCCGGCTGTTCCGTGAGAAAGGCTATGAACGCACAACGGTGCGCGATCTGGCGGCGGCCGTCGGCATCCAGTCTGGCAGCCTGTTTCACCACTTCCGGACCAAGGAGGAAATCCTCAAGGCGGTGATGGTGGAAACCATCCGACTGAATACTGCGCTGATGCAGGCAGCCCTGGAAGCTGCCGATTCAATCCGGGACAAACTGCGTGGGTTGGTTCGTGCCGAGCTGGAGTCGATCAACGGCCAGACGGGCGAGGCCATGGCGGTGCTGGTGTTCGAATGGCGAAGCCTCTCGGCGGCCTCGCAGGCTGAGGTGCTGGAGCTGCGTGATATTTACGAAGCGCTCTGGCTGGAGGTGCTGGAAGCCCTGAAAAGTGAGGGTGCGCTGGAAGCCGATCCGTTCGTGGTGCGCCGGATGTTGACCGGTGCCCTGAGCTGGACCGTTACCTGGTACAACCCCGGGCGGGGCGGCCTCACACTGGACGGCCTGACCGACCAGGTGATGGCGATGATGGCTTTGAAGTCCGGATGAACGTTTTGGAAAAGTCCCTGTTTTAAATCAAATAAATCCCCTCTTACCGCTTTCCTCTATGGGCCATTGGCCTGATCGGCATAACCGGATCGGCATTCGAGCCATTTTTGTAGGACAGCTTTCGCCGCATTCTTGCACCCGTTGACAAAAATCGTTCGTTGGATCGGACCTACAAAAACAACGAAGTGCAGGGTGAATTATGATTTCCTTACTGCGAAGGCTCGCACCGCTCATGTCGGCGGTACGCCTCAAGGCTCTCTCACTGGGGGCCGTTGCTGCCCTTGCGGGCTGTTCGGCAAACCCCATTTACACCACCACCGGGGTTGTCCTCTCCGGTTATTCGAAGACCGAAGCCACGCCTTATGTCATGCAGATGTCAGACCCGCAAATGGCCTGCTCCCTGGGTGAGGGCGTCGACCCGTTGCTCTATTCCTTTTCCCGCGTTACCGATGCGCCCTACAGCACCGGATCGCTGCTGATGCTGCTGGCGGCCAACTGCATGGAATACCGGGCCTGGGAAGCCGAGCTGGCCTACCTCCGGGCAGATTTTGCAGGCCGGGTGCCGGCCGCCAAGGACGCCCGGGAAGAAGCCAAAAGACTCAACGCAAGGGTTGCCGAGCGCCGCTACCTGGCGTTTCAGCGGGCAATGGCAGCCTACGAGTTCGACCCGGCGGCGGAACCGTTGGCATGCCCCTTCCTGTTCAATGAGCAGGACGAGCTGACCTTTCTGCTGGGCCTGCTCACCGGTATGCAGGCCATTGTCAACGACGCCAACTCCGGCGCCCGGGCAGACATTCCCAAAAACATCGCCCCCCAGGCCGAACGCGCGGCCCGCTGTGTAGACAACGAAAAATGGGGTGGCCTGCCCAATGCCATCCGCGCACTGGTGTGGCTGCTGCTGCCAGACACCCGCCCGGCACTCTCGCCGGATCCGTGGGCTGTGCTCGAAAACAGTTCCGAGCTCGGCGTGCAGGCCGGCATCCGGGCCTCCATGGCGGTCGAGGCCGTGGCGGCTGAAACCTTTGGCCGGCCGGAGGTGCTCGCCGACGTTATTGCCCGGTTTGCCGAGGCCGAAGGCCGGATCGAGGTCTGGGACGAGTACCGCCTGGTGGATGAGGTGGCCGCCGGTGTTATCCGGTTCTCCTCCGACAAGTACTGGACCCGCCATTACGGCTACCGGACACCCCAGAGCTTTTTCGGCAGGATGACCCCGGAGCGCAACACCGAAAACGTAGAAACCATGAGCCTCGACGGCCTGCTCTAAGGCAGGCCGTGCAAACACTTCCCCGTTGATACAAAGACAACAATGACCCGGAGGTCGTTATGATCCGCAAGACCCTTTCCGCCGTGACCCTGGCTGCTGTTGCGCCCCTGGCCTCGGCGCAGGCCATCGAGATGTGCGTGTTCGATGTGATTGGCGCCAATGGTGACTTTTACAATTTCATGGAGGACTACGCCCTGGAGATGAAAGCCCATGGCGTGGATTTCCAGCTCAGGCCCTACACCGACGAAGGCGTGGCGATTGGTGACTTCAATGCCGGCCAGTGTGATGCCGTCGCCGCGACCGATCTCCGTACTCGGCCCTATAACCGGTTTACCGGCACCATCAGCGCCGTCGGGGCCATTCCCAGTTACGATAACCTCAAGACCCTGCTGGCCACCCTGGTCCAGCCCAAGGCCGCCCCCCTGATGAAAGAGAACGGCTACGAGGTGCTGGGTATTGTGCCGGTGGGTGCCGGTTACCTGTTCGTGAATGATCGCAGCATTGATACCGCCGGTGAACTGGCGGGCAAGCGGATGGCGACCCTGGACTACCAGAAGGATGCCATTCACATGGTGAACTATGTGAAGGCGACGGTGGTGCCCTCCGATATCACCAACTTTGCCGGCAAGTTCAACAACGGCTCGGTAGACACCGCCT